>NZ_JAANTE010000003.1:0-613579 GCF_011291845.1 Actinopolyspora sp. BKK2
ACCGCTGGCAACACAGGACAAGGGTTGCGCTCGTTACGGGACTTAACCCAACATCTCACGACACGAGCTGACGACAGCCATGCACCACCTGTACACCAGCCACAAAGGGACACCCCATCTCTGAGGCCATCCAGTGTATGTCAAACCCAGGTAAGGTTCTTCGCGTTGCATCGAATTAATCCACATGCTCCGCCGCTTGTGCGGGCCCCCGTCAATTCCTTTGAGTTTTAGCCTTGCGGCCGTACTCCCCAGGCGGGGCGCTTAATGCGTTAGCTACGGCACGGACACCACAACGGTCCCCACACCTAGCGCCCAACGTTTACAGCATGGACTACCAGGGTATCTAATCCTGTTCGCTACCCACGCTTTCGCTCCTCAGCGTCAGGAACGGCCCAGCAAGCTGCCTTCGCCATCGGTGTTCCTCCTGATATCTGCGCATTTCACCGCTACACCAGGAATTCCGCTTGCCCCTACCGCCCTCGAGTCTGCCCGTATCGGCCGCACGTGCCCAGTTAAGCTGCGCATTTCCACGACCGACGCGACAAACCGCCTACGAGCCCTTTACGCCCAGTAAATCCGGACAACGCTCGCGCCCTACGTATTACCGCGGCTGCTGGCACGTAGTTAGCCGGCGCTTCTTTAGCCCCTACCGTCACATTCGTCAGGGCCGAAAGGGGTTTACAACCCGAAGGCCGTCCTCCCCCACACGGCGTCGCTGCGTCAGGCTTCCGCCCATTGCGCAAAATTCCCCACTGCTGCCTCCCGTAGGAGTCTGGGCCGTGTCTCAGTCCCAGTGTGGCCGATCACCCTCTCAGGCCGGCTACCCGTCATCGCCTTGGTACGCCCTCACCGCACCAACAAGCTGATGGGCCGCGAGCCCCACCCAGGCCGGAACACCCCCTCACAAAGGTGAACCTTTCCCACACACCCCATGCGAGGCATGCAGCACATCCGGTATTAGCCCCAGTTTCCCAGGGTTATCCCCACGCCCAGGGCAGGTTACTCACGTGTTACTCACCCGTCCGCCACTCCCACACCCCAACCCTCCCCGAAAGGAAGAGCACACGGGGTGTGAGCGTTCGACTTGCATGTGTGAAGCGCGCCGTCAGCGTTCGTCCTGAGCCAGGATCAAACTCTCCAACAATGAACCAGAGAAAAAACCCCAGCAAAAAACACAAAAAAACAAAAAGACAAGAAGCCACACACGCGTCAAGGCACTGTTGAATTCTCAAAGAACACACCCACACCAGTGGGCACACCACCACAGAACCCCTCCGACACCCATCGAAAGCGCCTCTGTGGTTAAGGCACTTTCCAATCTAACACCGGAACTCACACCCTTTCGAAGGGGGTCCCCGATGTCGATCGGATCGCACCGACTCTTTGTTCAAGCTTCAACGGTGAGCCCCGGCCGGATCAACATCCGACCGTGTTCACCAATCCCGAGGTTCCGCGCCCGTCAGGCACGGCCACCGGAGGCCGACATCGCGTCGACGAGAACTAATTTACACGGCACTCATCCCGGTGTCAAACGGGCCTCAAGTGCCGCCGGTCGAAGCGAAAGAGCAGGTCCGACGCTCCGCCGTTGCCCCTGCCACCCTACTAGACCAGCCGAACCCCGGCCGTGTGACGCTTGCCACGGCGCAGCACCAGCCAGCTCCCGGGCAGCAGGTCCTCCTGAACCGGGCACCAGGTGTCGTCCCGCACCTTCACGTTGTTCACGTAGGCACCGCCCTCGTCGATCGTGCGGCGTGCGGCCTTGCGCCCGGTAACCAGCCCGCTCTCCACGAGCAGATCCACGATGCTCGGCTGGTCGGCGAGCCGGAGTTGCACGTTCGGCACTTCGGTCAGCGCCGCATCGAGCGTCCCCGCGTCCAGCTCTCCGAGGTCACCCCGTCCGAACAGGGCCCGACTCGCTGCGATCACCTGTTCGGTGGCGCTCGCCCCGTGCACCAGCGTGGTGAGCTCCTCCGCGAGCTTGCGCTGTGCCAGTCGTTCGCTCGGGCGGTCGATGGTCGCCTGCTCCAGCTCCTCGATCTCCGCACGTTCCAGGAAAGTGAACAGTCGCAGGTACTTGCCCACGTCCGCGTCGGCGGTGTTGAAGAAGTACTGGTACCAGGCGTAGGGCGAAGTCATCTCCGGGTCCAACCAGAGGTTGCCGCCTCCGGTCGACTTGCCGAACTTGCGTCCCTCCGAGTCCGTCACCAACGGGGTGGTGAGCGCGTGGGCGGTTACCCCCTCCTGCCTGCGCAGCAGGTCCACTCCCGCGACGATGTTGCCCCACTGGTCGGAGCCGCCGAGCTGGAGGCGCGTGCCGTACCGCCGGTAGAGCTGCACGTAGTCGTTGGCCTGCAGCAGCATGTAGCTGAACTCGGTGTAGGACATGCTGTCCGTCTCCAACCGCCTCTTGACGGTTTCCCTGGACAGCATCGCGTTGAGCGGGAAGTGCTTGCCCACGTCGCGCAAGAAGGCGGTCACCGAGAGCTCCGCGGTCCAGTGGGCGTTGTTCTCCACGACCGCACCGGTGGTCGTGTCGTCGAAGTCGACGAAGACCCCCAGCTGCCGACGGATCCCCTCGGTCCACTCGGAGACCACGCTCTCGTCGTGCAGACTGCGCTCCCCCACGTCGCGCGGGTCGCCGATCAGCCCGGTGGCCCCGCCTGCGAGAACCAGCGGACGGTGCCCGGCGCGCTGGAAACGACGCAGCGTCAGCAGCGGAATCAGGTGGCCGGCGTGCAGACTCGGTCCGGTCGGGTCGAAACCCGCGTACAACGTGAGTGACTGCGAATCGAGATCACGCCGCAGCGATTCGAGATCGGTGGTCTGCGCGACCAGCCCGCGCCAGGAAAGCTCGTCAAGGATGTGCTCACTCACGCTTCCAGTCTCGCTCACCGCAGAGCCGCGTCCCCATCCGGGGCCCGGCCGGGATGGAGAGTCACGCCACGCGGTCGCGAGGGCACCAGCGGCGACACGCCCCACCCGCGCCGAGCGAACCGGACGGACCAGCGGACGGCGCGGGGCCGGTCAGACGCCGTCCCGCACTCGACGCCGCCCGCCGCGGCGATACGAGCTGACCGCCGGTGAACCGTGCACCCAGGAACGCCAGGGAAGCTCGGTGGCGGTGGAGACCCCCACCCTGGGTCCGCTGCGGACCTCCTCGTCGCCGACACCCGCTCCGCGAACCAACCGCAGGGAGGAGTCAGCGGCGAGCAGGTCCGTGCCGTTGTGCTCGCGGGTGATCCCCAGCGCCCCGGCCAACCGGGCCGGGCCGCTGGCCAGCGCCGTGTCCTTGCGAACGGCGGGGCGCCGAGCGCGCGCCAGCGCGGCACCCTCCAGCACCTCGCCCGCACGCAGGAGCACGGCCCCCGGAACACCGTCCTGCGAGCAGACCACGTTGATGCAGAAGTGCATCCCGTAGACGAAGTAGACGTACAGGTGTCCCGCGGGCCCGAACATGACCGAATTGCGCGCGGTGCGTCCCCGGTAGCAGTGCGATGCCGGGTCGTCCCCTCCGCGATACGCCTCCACCTCGACCAGGCGCACGCCGACCTCTCCCTCTGGGGAGGTCGACCACAACTCGCCTCCGAGCAGGTGACGCGCCACGAGGAGGGGATCGCGGGTGAGTTCGGAGCGTGTCACATCAGTCACGGCAGTGACACTACCGGGCGGGCGAACAGCTCCGGCACGGACCGCGCGGTGGGTGGAACGGTGCTCACCCCGGCAGCCAGGCCCGGTGCTCGGCCACGCGCTCGGCCACGCGCTCCGCCTGCTCGGCCACCCGCGCCGGAGCGGTGCCACCACGCGAGTTCCGGGCGCGCACGGCCCCCTCCACGGTCAGCACCTCGCGCACCTCGCCGGTGAGCTCGGGATGCGCCTTCGCCAGCTCCGCGTCGGTGAGCTCGTCGAGTCCGACACCGCGTTCCTCGGCCATCCGCACGCACTCCCCGGAGGCCTCGTGGGCGAGGCGGAACGGCACCCCGCGCCGCACCAGCCACTCGGCCAGGTCGGTCGCCAAGGTGAACCCGGAGGGAGCCATCTCGGCCATGCGCTCGGTGTGGAAAGTCAGGCTCCCCAGCATTCCCGCCATCGCGGGCAGCACCATCTCGAGCTGGTGCACCGAGTCGAACAGCGGCTCCTTGTCCTCCTGCAGGTCCCGGTTGTAGGCGAGCGGCTGCGCCTTGAGGCTGGTCAACAAGCCGGTGAGGTTCCCGAGCAGTCTTCCGGACTTCGCCCGGGCGAGCTCGGCCACGTCGGGGTTCTTCTTCTGGGGCATGATCGAGCTGCCCGTGGCCCAGGAATCGTCCAGCGTTATGTAGCCGAACTCGGCGGTGTTCCACAGCACCACCTCCTCGGCTATCCGGGAGAGGTTCACCCCGAGCATCCCGAGACCGAACGCGGCCTCGGCGGCGAAGTCCCGGGCCGAAGTACCGTCCATGGAGTTGTCCACCCCGTGCTCGAACCCCAGTTCGGTGGCTATGGCATCGGGGTCCAGGCCGAGCGAGGAGCCGGCCAGCGCTCCGGATCCGTACGGCGAGACCGCGGTCCGCGCGTCCCAGTCCCGCAGCCGCTCGACGTCCCGCAGCAGCGCCTGGGAGTGCGCGAGCAGGTGATGCGCCAGCAGCACCGGCTGCGCGTGCTGCAGGTGGGTCCGCCCCGCCAGGACGGCGTCGGGGTGCTTCGCCGCCTGCTCCCGCAGCGCGTCGACGACGTCGAGGGTCGCCGAGACCACCCGCCGCACGGCGTCCCGCAACCACATCCTGAACTGGGTGGCCACCTGGTCGTTGCGCGAGCGGCCCGCGCGCAGCTTGCCGCCCAGTTCCGCGCCGACGCGCTCGAGCAGACCGCGTTCCAGCGCGGTGTGCACGTCCTCGTCCTCCGGTGCGGGGCGGAAGATGCCCGTCCGGACGTCCTCGGACAGTTCGTCCAGGCCCGCCAGCATCCGGTCCAGCTCCTCGGCCGTCAGCAGGCCGGCGTTGTGGAGCACCCGGGCGTGGGCGGCCGATCCCGCGATGTCGTACGGGGCCAGGCACCAGTCGAAGTGGGTGGACAGACTGAGCGCGGCCATGATCTCCGAGGGGCCGGACGCGAATCGTCCTCCCCAGAGCATCGTAGGGCGCGACTGGTCGTCGTCCGCGGAGTTCTCCTGTTGGGACACGCGAAAGTTCCTCGAGAGTTAAGTACGGGCACGGTCGACGGCGGGGCGGGGACCCGCGGTTAGGCACCGGAGGCCCCCGCCCGGTGTTCAGCTGTACTGCTCGCGCTTGGAGGCGATCTTGCTGGGAAGCCCCCACAGCTGCACGAAGCCCTTGGCCAGCTCCTGGTCGAAGCTGTCGCCCTCGTCGTAGGTGGCGAGGTTGAAGTCGTACAACGACTGCTCGCTGCTGCGACCGGTCACCACGGCGTTGCCGTTGTGCAGCGTCATCCTGATCTGTCCGGAGACGTGACGCTGCGTGTCCGCGATGAAGGAGTCCAACGAGCTCTTCAGCGGGGAGAACCACAGCCCGTCGTAGACGAGTTCGCCCCAGCGCTGCTGCACGGTCCGCTTGAACCGGGCCTGGTCCCGCTCCAGGGTCACCGCTTCGAGCTCGCGGTGTGCCGTGATCAGCGCCAACGCTCCGGGAGCCTCGTAGATCTCCCTGCTCTTGATGCCGACGAGCCGGTCCTCGACCATGTCGAGCCTGCCCACTCCCTGGGCGCCGGCCCTGCGGTTCAGCTCGGTGACCGCCTGCAGCGGTGTGACGGCGGCTCCGTCGATGGCCACCGGCACCCCGCGGTCGAAGCCGATCACGACCTCGTCCGGCTCCCGCTGCTGCGTGGGATCGGCGGTGTAGGAGTAGACGTCCTCGATCGGGGCGTTCCAGATGTCCTCGAGGAAGCCCGTTTCCACCGCGCGTCCCCAGACGTTCTGGTCGACCGAGTAGGGCGACTTGTTGCTGACGTCGATCGGCAGTCCGTTGCGCTCGGCCCAGTCGATCGCCTTCTCCCGCGTCCAGGCGAAGTCGCGCACCGGGGCCAGCACCTTCATCTCCGGAGCGAGCGCCCCGATGCCCACCTCGAAGCGGACCTGGTCGTTGCCCTTTCCGGTGCAGCCGTGCGCCACGGTGTCCGCACCGTGCTCCCGCGCCGCGTCGGTGAGGTACTTGGCGATCAACGGCCTGGACAGCGCCGAGACCAGCGGGTACTGGTCCATGTACATGGCGTTGGCCTGCAGCGCGGGCAGGCAGTACTCCTCCGCGAACTCGGCGCGCGCGTCCGCGACCACGGCCTCGGCGGCACCGCAGGCCAGCGCGCGCTTGCGGATCGTCTCCAGGTCCTCACCGCCCTGGCCCACGTCGACCGCGACGGCGACGACCTCGGCGCTGGTCTCCTCGGCGATCCAACCGATGGCCACGGAGGTGTCCAGGCCTCCGGAGTAGGCGAGTACGACCCTGTCACTACTCATGATTCTGCTCCTCGTGCTGCGTGGTTCTGTCGTGCCGCACCGCCCGGCCGCGGGCGGTGTCCTCGGCATCCTGGGGTGAACTGGATTGTTGCGCGGCGAGTTCGCGCAGTCGTTCCGCGAGCTCGCCACCGGTGAGGGGGTCGCGCGCCACCACCATCAACGTGTCGTCACCGGCGATGGTGCCCGCCACCTCCTCCATGGCCGAGCGGTCGATGGCGCTGGCCAGGAACTGCGCGGCTCCCGGTGGGGTGCGCAGCACGGTGAGGTTTCCCGATCCCTCCGCGCTGACCAGCAGGTCTCCCAGTAATCGGCTCAGGCGCGCGGTGCCGCCCTGAACTCCCTGGACCGGACTGCCGTCCTCCGGGATGACGTAGACCGGCTGACCACCGTCCGGGGCCCGGAGCTTGACCGCACCGAGCTCGTCGAGATCCCTGGAGAGGGTGGCCTGGGTGACGTCTATGCCGTCCTCGGCCAGCAGTCCGGCCAGTTCGGTCTGGCTGCGGATCTCCTTGCCGGTGACCAGTTCGACTATGCGCGCCTGACGCGCCACCCGCGTGGTCAACGTCGCTGCACCAGCCAAGTCAACAACGCCTTCTGAGCGTGCATCCTGTTCTCGGCCTCGTCGAACACCGCGCTGGACGGCCCGTCCAGCACCTCGTCGGTGATCTCCCATCCGCGGTGGGCGGGCAGGCAGTGCAGAACGCTGGTCTCCTCCTTGCCCGTGGCCGCGAGCAGCTCGGCGTTGAGCTGGAAGGGGCGGAAGGGACTCACCCTGTCCTTGCCGTCGTTCTCCTGCCCCATCGAGGTCCACGAGTCGGTCGCCACGACGTCCGCTCCGGCCACGGCCTCGGTGGGGGAGTCGAAGACCTCCACGGAACCGCCGGTCTCGGCCGCGCGCTTCCTAGCCGCGTCGAGCACCCACTGCTCCGGTGCGAAACCGTGCGGGGCTGCCGTGCGAACGTTCATGCCCGCGGTGGCCCCGCCCACGAGCAGGGAATGCGCCATGTTGTTGGCACCGTCGCCCAGGTAGGTCAACGTCAACCCTGGCAGCGGACCGTGGCGTTCCCGGACGGTCTGCAGATCGGCGAGGACCTGGCAGGGGTGGAACTCGTTGGTCAGCGCGTTGACCACGGGCACGTCCGAAGCCGAGCTCATCGCGTCGATCCGTGCCTGCGCGAAGGTCCGCCAGACCACCACGTCGACGTAGCGGGCGAGCACGCGAGCGGTGTCCTCGATCGTCTCCTCCCGCCCGAGCTGCATGGTCCGGGCGTCGACCACCACGGGGTGTCCTCCGAGCTGCGCTATTCCCGTCTCGAAGGAGAGCCGCGTCCTGGTGGACGTCTTCTCGAAGATGACGGCGACCGACTTCGGACCGGCCAGCGGGGAGGGGCTCCCCCGCCCGTTCTTGAAGTCGTCCGCCAGCTCGAGGATCTCGAGCTGCTCGGCGGGACTCAGGTCGTCGTCCCGCAGAAAGTGCCGCAGTGTCATCGGGTTCCCTCTTCTCCGCCTGTGGACATCGCCAACGCCTCGGACAACACCTCGCCCAGGTCGCGAACGAAACGCTGTGCCTGCTGTCGTTCGAGGACCAGCGGGGGCGCCAGTCGTACCGCGTCCGGGCGCACCGGGTTGAGCAGGTAGCCGCGCTGTCGTGCCGTCTCCACCACCACGGAAGCGAGCTTTTCGTTGAGCTCGACGGCGATGAGCATCCCCGCCCCGCGCACTTCCGCGACCAGCGGATGGCCGAGCCGCTCGATCATGGTGACCAGCTCCTCGCCCAGCCCGGCTCCGTGGCGGAGCAACTGCTCGGACTCGATCGTGTCCAGCACCGCGAGCGCCGCAGCGCAGCAAACCGGGTTGCCGCCGAACGTGGTGGCGTGCTGGCCCGGGTTCAGCATGGCGGCCGCCTCGCCGATCCCGACGCACGCTCCCAGGGGCAGCCCGCCCCCGAGTCCCTTGGCCAGGGTGAGCACATCGGGCAGCACGCCCTCCCGCTGGAAGGCGAACCAGTGTCCGGTGCGCCCGATCCCCGTCTGCACCTCGTCGAGGATCAGCAGGGCTCCCGCGCGATCCGCGATCTCGCGTGCCGACCGCAGGTACCCCTCGGGCGGGATGACGATGCCGGCTTCCCCCTGGACGGGTTCGAGCACTATCGCAGCGGTCTCCTCGTTCACCGCCGCCTCGAGAGCGGCGGTGTCCCCGAAGGGGACGTGCTCCACACCGCTGGGCAGCGGTTCGAAGGGCTCCCGCTTGATGGGCTGGCCCGTCAACGCCAGCGCGCCCATCGTCCGTCCGTGGAATCCTTCGGAGGCCGCCACCACTCCGGGACGGCCGGTGCGCCGGGCGATCTTGAACGCGGCCTCGTTGGCCTCCGAGCCCGAATTGCAGAAGAACACGCGCCCGTTGTCGGGTGCTCCGATCAGCGTGAGCAGTCGCTCGGCCAGCCGCAGCTCCGGCTCGTGGCTGTAGAAGTTCGAGACGTGGCCGAGCGTGGCGATCTGCTCGCTCACCGCCCGCGTCACGGTCGGGTGGGCGTGCCCGAGCACGTTGACGGCGATACCGCCGAGCAGGTCGAGGTAGGTGCGCCCCTCGACGTCGGTGACCTCGCAGCCGGAACCGCTGACCAGTTCCACCGGCGGTGTGCCGTAAGTCTGCATGATCGATTCACGCCAGCGCTGTGCCGCGCCGGCGTTGTCGTTGCCTCCGGACGACATCAGTTCTCGTCCTTTCCTGGTTCTGGTTCTGGCGGAACGACCATGGTTCCGATACCCTCGCTCGTGAACACCTCGAGCAGCACCGAGTGAGCCAACCTGCCGTCGATCACGTGCGCCCGCGGCACACCCCCGGAAACCGCCTGGAGGCAGGCCTCCATCTTGGGGATCATCCCGGAAGCCAACGTCGGCAGCAGGGAACGCAGCCGTCGAGTGTCCAGGCTGGAAACCAGTGAGTTCCGGTCCGGCCAGTCGGTGTAGAGCCCTTCCACGTCGGTGAGCACCACCAGCTTCTCCGCGCCGAGCTCAGCGGCCAGCGCTCCCGCCGCCGTGTCGGCGTTCACGTTGTGCACCACTCCGTCGGTGTCCGGGGCCACGGTGGAGATCACCGGGATCCGCCCCGCCTCGATGAGGTCGAGCACGGCAGTGGGGTCGACGCTGTCGACGTCACCGACCAAGCCGATGTCCACCGGCTCGCCGTCCACCACAGCGTTGCGCCTGCGCGCGGTGAGCAGCTGGGCGTCCTCACCGGACATGCCCACCGCGTGCGGACCGTGCTGGTTGATCAGGCCGACGAGCTCACGGCCGACCTGTCCGACCAGCACCATCCGGACGACTTCCATCACCTCGGGTGTGGTCACGCGGAGTCCGCCGCGGAACTCCCCCCGCATGCCGAGCCTGTCCAGCATGCTCGTGATCTGCGGACCGCCGCCGTGGACGATGACCGGCCGCAGGCCTGCCAGCCGCAGAAAGACCATGTCCTCGGCGAAAGCCCGCTTGAGCGTGTCGTCGGTCATCGCGTTGCCGCCGTACTTGACCACCACCGTCGCACCGCGGAAGCGCTCCAACCACGGCAACGCCTCGGTGAGCACCCCGGCTTTCCCCGCCGCGTCGGTCAACCGTTGGTCGGCTCGTGTCTCGGTCATGAGGAGTAGGCACTGTTCTCTTCGACGTATCCGTGGGAAAGATCGGTGGTCAGCACGGTCGTTTCGTGCTCACCGAGCCCGAGGTCGATCACGATTTCGATCTCGCGGCCGGACAGGTCGACCTCGCTCCGGTCGACCACCGGGGCGCCCTTCGAGTACAGCGTCACCCCGTTCGCGGCGATATCCATGCGGTACTCGTCCATCTCGACGCCGGAGCGCCCCACCGCCATGGCGATGCGCCCCCAGTTCGGGTCAGAGCCGAACAACGCGGTGCCGACCAGGTTGTCCTCGGCGACCAACCGCGCGAGGTGGACGGCGTCGGATTCCCGCAGGGCTCCGCGCACCGTGATGTCGATCGCCTTCGTGGCACCCTCGGCGTCGTACTGCAGCTGACGGACCAGGTCGTGGCAGACCTCGGTGAGCAGCTCGGTGAGTTCGCCGGCCTCGGGGGCAACCCCGGAGGCCCCGGAGGACAGCAGCAGCACCGTGTCGTTGGTGGAGGTCCCCCCGTCGACGTCCAGCCGCTCGAAAGTCCTGCCCGCGGCCCGCCGCAGCGCCGCGTTCAACGTGTCACCGTCAACAGCGGCGTCGGTCGTCACCACGGCCAGCATCGTCGCCAGGTTCGGGGCGATCATCCCGGCGCCCTTGACCATTCCGCCGACGGAGAAGCCCGTGCCGTGCTCGCGGAAGGCCTGCTTGGGGCGCGTGTCGGTGGTCAGCACGGCAGTGGCCGCCTCGGTGGCCGACCGCTCCGAATCTGCGAGTTCGGCCACCGCGGTCGACACACCGCTCGACACGGCATCCATGGGCAGCCGTTGTCCGATGAGCCCGGTGGAGCAGACGGCCACGTCGATGGCCCCGATACCCAGCTCCTCGGCGACCTTCTCGGCCGTGGCATGGGTGTCCTGGAACCCTTCCGGCCCCGTGCACGCGTTCGCGCCTCCGGAATTGAGCACCACTGCGCGCAGCCGCCGCTCGCGCAGCACCTGCTCGGACCACAGGACCGGGGCGGCCTTCACCCTGTTCGCGGTGAACAGCCCGGCGGCCTCCCTCCGGGGACCGTCGTTGACGACCAGGGCGAGGTCCGCCGCGGAACCCTGCTTTATCCCCGCGGCCACCCCGGCGGCTCGGAACCCACCGGGTCCGGTCACCCCGCCTCGTCCCGCGCTCTCCCCCGTCCCGGAGGGGCCGGCGTCGATCTCGTGGTGAGTGCTCAATGTTCTCCTTCGGCGTGGTCGACCACGGTGTGCCCCGCGGCTCGCAGGGCGTGGACCGCTGCCGCCAGCGATTCCGCGGGGACGAGGATCCAGTCGGTTTCGAAGGTGGCGAGCGTGAACACGCTGATCTCCGCCTCGGCCAGCGGGTTCAGCACGCTCGCGAGGACGCCCGTCAGCTCGAAGTCCAGCGGACCGACCACCTCCAGCACCCGAAAGGGGCCCTGGTGGTTCGCTCCCTCGGGATCGCGGGTGAGCTGCTCGTAGTCCAGCACCAGCGTCGTGCTGTCGGCCGTGTTCAGCTCGGCCGTCAGCGGGGCGGGGAAAGCGGGGGCCGGTTCGGGACTGCTGCGCGTGGTGGTCACCGCGAGCCGCTGCCCGTGGACCCGCAGCGTCAGGTTCGTCACGGGGCCACCCCCGACAGCGGCAGACCGGTTTGCTCGGGCAGGTCCAGCGCGAGATTCATGCACTGCACCGCCCCGCCCGCCGTTCCCTTGGTGAGGTTGTCCTCGGCACCGACGGCGACCACCCTGCCCGCGTCGGCGTCGACGGTCACCTGGAGCTGCACCGTGTTGGCCCCGATCGTGGCCGAGGTCTGTGGCCACTGCCCGTCCTCGAGCACGTGGACGAACGGCTCGTCCGCATACGCCGCCAGGTAACTTTCCCTGACCCGCTGCGCGTCGACGTCCTCCCGCAGCGGAGCGCTGCAGGTTGCCAGGATCCCCCTGGACATGGGCGCCAGCACCGGTGTGAACGAGACCTTCACCCGTTCACCGGCCACGGCGCTGAGGTTCTGCACCATCTCCGGGGTGTGCCGGTGGCCCCCTCCCACGCCGTACGCGCTGGCCGAACCCATCACTTCGGCGGACAGCAGGTGGGGCTTCAGCGCGCGCCCCGCCCCGGAGGTTCCGGTGGCGGCCACGACCACGGCCTCCGGTCCCACCGCGGAAGCGGCGAAGGCCGGCGCCAGCGCCAACGAGACCACCGTGGGAAAGCAACCGGGAACGGCGACGCGGGAAGTCCCGCGCAGCTTCGTCCGCGCTCCGGGCAGTTCCGGCACTCCGTACGGCCAGCTCCCCGGGTGCTGCCCGCCGTACCACCGCTGCCAGTCCTCGGGGGCCTCGAGCCGGTGGTCGGCCCCGCAGTCGATCACCACGGTGTCGCCGAGCTCGGCGGCGAGCTCGGTGGAGTGCCCGTGCGGCAGCGCGAGGAACACCACGTCGTGGCCTGCGAGGACTTCCGCGCTGGTCTCCTCGAGCTTCCGGTCGGCGAGCGCGACCAGGTTCGGGTGGTGCTCACCCAACGAGCTCCCGACACTGCTGCCCGCAGTGAGCGCACCGATCTCCACCTGCGGGTGCGCGAGAAGCAGCCGGAGGAGTTCACCACCCGCATAACCGCTCGCACCGCCCACAGCCACCCGTATAGCCATACGAATGATTATGCACGATGATGCAATAACAATCAAGCGTTTTCGACAGCTACTCACGTTGCCCCCGCGGAGGCTTCCCGAACTTCCCCCTGCGGAAGGCCTCACCCGCCCCGGTGCACTCGTCCGCCCGGGCCAAACCGTTCGGAGTGCGAGCCGGGCACATCGCCCACAGCACCACCACGCCGCGCAGCCGCCGGTGATCCGTCGTACCGGCCCCGACCGTTTCCGCCCCGGACGAAAAAATCGGGTGACCGGTCCGCCCTCGGACCGATCACCCGAATGTCGACGCTGCGCGCCGGGAGGTCACCCGCGCAACGTGGCCCCGAAACGCTCGTGCGCCGCGGCAACAGCGGCGTCCCTGACCTCGGTCGCCTCCTGCTGCGTCAACGTGCGATCCGAAGCGCGCAGCTGCAGCGCGAAGGCCAACGACTTCTTGCCCGCACCGATCTGCTCACCCGTGAAGACGTCGAACAGCCGGATCTCCTCGACGAGCTCACCACCGCCCGTCCGCAGGGACTCGGCGAGTTCCCCGGAGGGAACTCCCTCGTCGACCACCAGGGCGACGTCGAGACGGACCGGCGGGTAGGACGAGACCATCGGAGCCGGCCTGCGCTCGGTCAACGGCAGCGCGTCCAGGTCGAGCTCCATCGCGCAGGTGCGCTTCGGCAGCTCGAGCGCTTCGATCACCTTCGGGTGCAGCTCCCCTGCGTGGCCGACCACGGTGTCGCCCACCGTGAGCTCGGCACAACGCCCCGGGTGCCACGGCGGGGTCTCCCCGGCCGAAACCTCCAGGGAAGCACCGACCGTCTCCGCGACCAGCCGCGCGGCCTGCACCGCATCGGCCCAGCCTGCCGCACGTCCGGAGCCCCACCAGCCGGAACGCTCCCGCTGACCGGCGAGCACCACCCCGACGTGCTTCGGCTGCGCCGGCAGCGCAGAGCGCAGTTCCGCCAGGCTCTCCTCGGAGGGCCTGGTTTCCACGCCCAGCTCCGGAAGGGCCTGCTGCTCCTTCTCCGGAAGCACCACCTGGCCGATGTGGAACAGGGCGAGATCGCGCCGACCACGGGCCAGGTTGCGCTGCAACGAGTCCAGCAGACCCGGCAACAGGGTGGTGCTGATCAGGGAGCGGTCCGCTTCGAGCGCATTGGCCGCGCGCAGCGCGTTGCGCCTGGGATCGCTGTCGTCCAGCCCGAAGGCGTCGAGGGTCTCCTCCCCCGTGAACGGGAAGGGCAGCACCTCGACGTAACCGTCGTGAGCCAGGGCGCGGGAAACCGCGCGCTGGCGCAGCTGCGCCGCGTCGAGGCCGTCCCCGGCCGGAGCAGCGGGCACGACGGAGGGAATCGTGTGATAACCCTCCAGGCGCAGCACCTCCTCGACCAGATCGGCGGGCTGGGACAGGTCGGGACGCCAGGTCGGCGGGGTGGCCGTAACCACACCGACACCGTCCGCGGAAGTTCCCACCTCGATCCGGCAGCCGATCTGGGTCAGGCGCTGCACGGTGACCCCGCGTTCGTACCGCACGCCCGCGATCCGATCCGGCAGCGCGAGCGGCATCGTCACCGGTGCGGGCGTGGTCGGCTCACCGACGTCCGTGCGGCCCGCGCTGATCGTCGCCTCGCCGTACTCGACGAGCAGTCGTGCAGCACGTTCGGCGGCCACCGCGGCGATCGCGGGATCCACACCGCGCTCGAACCGCTTCCCGGCCTCACTGGGCAGCCGGTGCCTGCGGATCATGCGCGAGATGCTCGCGGGATCCCAGTTGGCCGCCTCCAGCAGGACGTCGTTGCTGTCCCTGCCGATCTCGGTTCCTGCCCCGCCCATGACGCCGGCCAGCGACACCGGTCCGGAGTCGTCGCAGATGACGACGTCGTCCGGATCCAGCTCGCGCCGCACGTCGTCCAGCGTGGTCAGGGTCTCGCCCGCGGCGGCGCGCCGCACCACCACGTCCCCGGAGACCTTGGCCGCGTCCCAGGCGTGCAGTGGCTGGCCGAACTCAAGCATGACGTAGTTGGTCACGTCCACGGGCAGCGAGATCGAACGGATCCCGGCCAGGGCGAGCCTGCGCTGAATCCACCAGGGGGTGGGGGCCGCCGGATCGACCCCGGTCAACCGGCGGAACACGAACCGGGAGCAGGCGGTCTCGTCCTCGATGCGCACGACTCGCGAGGGACGGTCGTCGTCAGGGATCGAACGGTTGGCCGGATCCCCGAAAGGCACGTCCAAAGCGTTGGACAGCTCACGGGCCAGACCGCGAACCGAGAAGCAGTACCCCCTGTCCGGAGTGATCGACAGCTCGATGACCGAGTCGTCCAACCCGACGATCTCACTCGCGTCGCTGCCCGGATCGGCCGATCCCGGGGGCAGCACCAGAATGCCGTCGTGGTCCTCGCCGATCCCCAGCTCGCGGGCCGAGCAGATCATGCCCTCGCTGACCCGGCCGTATGTCTTGCGCTCGGCGATCTCGAAGTCTCCCGGCAGCACCGCTCCGGGCAGCGCCACCACGACCAACGAGCCCGCGCTGAAATTGGTGGCACCGCAGACGATGCCCCGGATCCGCTCCTCGCCCGTCTCGGACTCTCCGACCTCGACCCGGCAGTAACGAATGGGCTTCTTGAAACCGGTCAGCTCCTCGACCTCGGCGACCCGTCCCACGACGAGGGG
Source organism: Actinopolyspora sp. BKK2 (assembly GCF_011291845.1). NCBI lineage: Bacteria > Bacillati > Actinomycetota > Actinomycetes > Actinopolysporales > Actinopolysporaceae > Actinopolyspora > Actinopolyspora sp. BKK2. The sequence goes on from NZ_JAANTE010000003.1 coordinate 15,381, forward strand.
GCCGGTGATCGGGGTGAGGTGAGTGACCTCTTCGACTTCCATTCCGATGCGCACGAACGCATCGGCCAAGGTCTCCGCGCTCGTTTCCTCGGACAACTCAAGATGCTCGGCCAGCCAGGAAACCGGAATCCGCACTGGATCGCAGCCCTTCTCTCGATCATGGTGGGGGTCAGAAGTACCGATGAACGCCCGGTCCACCGGCCGGACTCAGTATTCGATGCCGAACGCCTCGGTGAATCGGACATCCCCCTCGACCATGTCCCGCATGTCGGGGATGCCGTTGCGGAACTGCAGCGTCCGTTCCAGCCCCATGCCGAAAGCGAATCCGGAGTAGGTCTCGTGATCGACCCCGGAGGCACGAAGCACGTTCGGGTGGACCATGCCGCAGCCGCCCCACTCGACCCAGCCTGCGCCCCCCTTCTTCTCGGGGAACCAGACATCGACCTCGGCCGAGGGCTCGGTGAACGGGAAAAAGCTCGGCCTGAACCGAGTGATCGCCTCGGGCCCGAACATGGAACGAGCGAAAACGTCCAGCGTTCCCTTGAGGTGGGCCATGGTCAGCCCCTCGTCGACGGCCAGTCCTTCGACCTGGTGAAACACCGGTGTGTGGGTGGCGTCGAGCGCGTCGGTGCGGAACACCCTGCCCGGGGAGACCCGGTACACGGGGGGCTGGCTGTTCAGCAGGGCACGCACCTGCACCGGGGAGGTCTGGGTTCGCAGCACCAGTCCCGAGTCCTCCGGGGCCACGTGGAAGGTGTCCTGCATGGTGCGGGCCGGGTGGTCCTTGCCGAAGTTCAACGCGTCGAAATTGAACCACTCGGCTTCCAGCTCCGGCCCCTCCGAAACCTGCCACCCCATCGCCACGAATCCGTCCGAGATACGTTCGATGAGCTGGGTGATCGGGTGCCGCGCTCCGGTGGGAACACGATCGGTCGGAAGCGTCACATCGACGGTTTCCTCCCGCAGCACCCGCTCGTCACGCTCGGCCTGCAGCTCGGCGTGCCGCTTGTCGAAGGCCTCCTGGATCAACCGGCGCGTCTCGTTGACCCGCTTTCCCGCGTCCGCCTTCGCCTGCGGGGGCAGCGCCCCGATCTCCCGACGCGCGGTCAACACCGGGGAACGTTCCCCCAGGTGAGCGGGTTTGACGGCGGCCAGCTCGTCGAGATCCGCGGCGTCCTCGAAGGCCTTGCGGGCGTCGTCGACCGCGCTTTGCAGCGTCTCCGGTGCGAGCGCGACGACCTCCTTCGGGTCGTACGGGTCGTTGGCTCCAGACATCGTCGCTGTGTAACTCCCGTATCCGACGGCCCGCTCACGCGAACCGATCTTGACGTGTGAAAACTCTTCCCATGCTCGTGGACAGTCTATGCGACGTCCGCGGACTCCCCCGTGCCGTCACGGGCGAGTTCGATCACGGTGAACCGGTGCGCTCCCACGGGGCCGTCACGCCTCGGGCCGGTGGACGCGACGTGCCGAGGTGTACAGGCAGACCGCCGCGGCCGTGGCGAGATTGAGACTCTCCGCACGGCCGTAGACCGGCACGCGCAAGGCGTGATCCAATTCCGCGGAGCGCTCCCCGAGTCCGTGGGCCTCGCTACCGAAGACCCACGCGGTCGGACCGTCCAGCCGGCCCCGGGTCTCGGCGGTGTGCAGGTCCTCCCCTGCTTCGCCATCCGCGCCGATGAGCTTCATGCCCGCGTCCCGGCAGGCCGCGAACACGGAACTCACGTCGCGCTCCCGAATCAGGGGGAGATGGAAAACGCTACCGGTGGAGGCCCGGACCGCCTTGCCGTTGTAAGGGTCGACGGTGTCTCCCGCGAACAACACCGCTCCGGCGCCCGCGGCATCGGCGACGCGCACGACGGTGCCCGCGTTTCCCGGGTCGGCGACATCGGACAGCACGGCGACCAGTTCGGGACGAGCAGCCAGGACACCGTCCAGCGAGGGGCGCGGCAGACCGCACACGGCGACCAGCCCCTGGGGGGTCACCGTCTCGGAGAGCGTGGCGGCGGCCCGTTCGGTCACGATTCGCAACGCCACTCCCGCTGCGGAACAGCGGTCGGCGACCTCCGGGTGACGCCGCAGCCCCTCGTGCGTGGCGAAGACCTCCCGCACTTCGGTGGGAGCGCCTCCGGGGGGATGTTGCCCCGACAAGGCGTCCAAGGCCTCGGTCACGGCCATCGCGCCCTCGGCGAGGAACATCCCGGCGCGCTCACGCCCGGCACGACGTGTGAGCTTGCGGGCGACGCTCACCCTCGAGGAGCGCTCCGTCAACGGAGTCTCCACCGTTCCGGGGTGCGCCATTTCCTCCTCGCTCACCACGTCGCTGCGCCGGGCGCTCGGTCGAACCGAAATCAGGCCGCGCCTTCCGGCAGGCTGCTGCGAGCCTTGTCACACAGCGCGGTGAACGCCTGCGGGTCGTTGACCGCCAGCTCGGCGAGCATCTTGCGGTCGACCTCGACCTCGGCGGCCTTCAGGCCCTGCATGAACTTGTTGTAGCTGAGACCGTTCTGCCTGCTGGCGGCGTTGATACGCATGATCCACAGCTTGCGGAAGTCGCCCTTGCGCGCACGGCGGTCGCGGTAGGAGTAGACCTGCGAGTGCAGCATCTGCTCCTTCGCCTTGCGGTAGAGCCGGGAACGCTGCCCGCGGTACCCCTTCGCCGATTCGAGGACCTTCCGACGCTTCTTCTGGGAGTGAACCGCTCGCTTGACGCGTGCCATTGATTTCGTCCTGTCGCTCGTATTAGGGGCGGGTCTTTCGCCCCTGCGGATAAGGCTGTCACTCGTTGCGGACGGTGCGGCCGTCCCGCTGTCCGCCGATCAAGATGTGGCGCTTTCAGCGCCCCAGCATCTTGTTGACCTGCCTCGTGTCGTTGGGGGAGACCTCGGTGGTGCCCTTCAGCCGACGCTTCAGCTTGCTGGACTTCTTCTCCAGGATGTGCCTGCGACCGGCACGCTCGTGACGCAGCTTGCCCGAGCCGGTGACCTTGAACCGCTTGGAAGTGCCACTGTGCGTCTTGTTCTTCGGCATTTTCGTCCTCTTTTCGTGCGAACGCCGGGCAGAATCCCTACGGGGAATCCCGCCCGGCTTGCGTTCCGGGTGAAGTCACGACCGGGTGGACGGCCGCTGTCGATCCCGATTCCGCTAGACGGTTATGACGCGTTCGCCTTGGTCTTGTTGCCCTTACCGGTCTTGTGCGGCGCCAGCACCATGGTCATGTTGCGGCCGTCCTGCTTGGGTTTGGCCTCGATGAACCCCTGCTCGGAGACATCGTCGGCCAGCCGCTCCAACAACCGGAACCCCAGCTCGGGGCGCGACTGCTCACGGCCGCGGAACATGATCGTCACCTTGACCTTGTGACCTTGACCGAGAAAGCGCGAAACGTGACCCTTCTTGGTCTCGTAGTCGTGCGGATCGATCTTCGGGCGGAGCTTCTGCTCCTTGATGACGGTCTGCTGCTGGTTACGGCGTGATTCGCGAGCCTTCTGCGCGCTCTCGTACTTGAACTTTCCGTAGTCCATGAGCTTGCACACCGGCGGACGAGCCTGGGGAGCAACCTCGACGAGATCCAACTCCGCTTCCTCGGCCAACCGAAGTGCGTCCTCGATACGGACGATGCCGACCTGCTCCCCGTTCGGCCCGACCAAACGGACCTCTGGCACACGGATACGGTCGTTGATGCGCGTCTCGGAGCTGATGGGGCCTCCTCGGTTCGATGGCGTTTCTCTGCTGCACCGCGGCGTGAAGCTCGCCCCTAGAGCAATGCAGCCGTCCCACAGGCTTGCAAACCTGACGGGACCCTCTTACTCCAGCCGATCGAACCGGTATGGCAATACCGTTTCAATCCACCGTCGGACAACGTCCGTGGCGGGATCGGGACCCGGCAGCCTGCGAAACAGCCACGCGGGTGGGAGCGGGGCTCCACTTTTACGCCCCCGAGCCACGGGGGCGTTGCGCACATGCAACAGTAACAGTCGTGACCGAGCCGCAGCCAACCGATCCCCCCGAGTCCACCGGACGAACGAACGACAGTGAGCACGAGCAGCACTTCGACACCGCGGGTACCACGGACAACGTCCGTGAGCTGGACAGTGTTCCAAGCGTGGAGGTAATCAGCCGATCGGCCGTGATGCTGATGTCGGCGGCGGCGGAGAAACTGGGGCTGGCCGAGGAGGATCCCGACACGGCTCCCGTGCGGGACCTGGACGAGGCGCGGCGGCTGATAACCGCGCTGGCCGGGCTGATCACCTCCTCCGTCGAGTACCTCGGTCCCCACGCGGGAGCGATGCGGGACGGGCTGCAAACGCTGCAACGGGCCTTCAGGGAGGCGTCGGCGGAGCCGGACCCGCCGGGACAGGGCCCCGGCGAGAAGTACACGGGCCCCGTCAACTGACGCGCGGAAACGGCGCGGCACCCGACACCACCGGGCTGCCGCGCCGCTCCGGCTGCAGCGAGCCCGCCGAGCGGAGCGCTGCCCCCGCGGATACCGCCGGTGCGCCGCTCTCGGCCGGCGTCCCGGGCGGGCCGGCGAGGACGCGGGAACACCGCCCCGAAGAGCTCGGAGCGCCGGGAGCTGGTTCACGCTCTTGACCGGCGCGCCCTTCCGCTCGATTCGCGATCACCCGTGCGGTTGCCAGCCGAGTTCGGCCGAGATGCGCGCGCACGCTTGCCTCAGTTCCCCGCTCCACCCGGACAGCTCGTCGAAGCCGAGCAACATCTCCGGAACGGAGACGGACACCGCGGCCACGACCGCTCCGCTGGGGTCACGCACTCCGGCCGCGACGCAGTGCACGAAGTCCTCGTGCTCCCCGCGGTCGAAAGCGCACCCCTCGGCCGACACGCGGTCCACTTCCGCCAGGAGCGACTCCGCACCGGTGATGGTGTGCTCGGTCCACGCGGGGCGCTCCAGCCTCGCGACCAGTTCCCGCCTGTCCTGTTCGGACATGCCCGACAGCAGCACCTTGCCGACCGCGGTGCAGTGCAGCGGGGCTCGCGCTCCCGTCCTGGAGTACATCCGCACCGACCGACTGCTGTCCACCTTGTCCACGTAGACGGCGCTGTCGCCCTCCCGCACCGCCAAGTGCACCGTGTGTCCGGTGCGCTCCCCCAGTTCGCGCAACTTCGCACCGGCGGCGGCACGCACGTCGATCCCGTCCAGCGCACAGTTGGCCAGCTCGAACAGCGCACTTCCCAGCCGGTAGCGATGAGCGTCGGGGCGGTTCACGAACCGCGCGGACTCCAGGGTGCGCAACAGGCGCAGCGCGGTGGACTTGTGCACTCCCGCGGCCTCCGCCAGCTGGTCGAGGTTGCGCGGCCCTTCCGCCAAGGTGTTGAGCAACGCGAGTCCACGCTGCAGGCTCTGACTCATTCCCTCGCCCTCGATCCGTCCACGAGCCACTCCCTCATACTCATCAGCGCGCTGCGCAGGAGTTCCGTCCAGCGGACACGCAGTGTCCACGTTGACGGGCACCTGTCGGAATGCTAGACAGCAGCATACACAACATGTGCAATATCCATTGCGCTCAATGCAACTGGAGGTTCGGTGCGGGCGGCGACTATGGACCGGTCGGCAGTGCGCGACCTGCGGGACGAACGAATCGACTGGCGCTTCAAGGGACTTCCCTCCGCTGCCTTCGGCAGCACGGTCGACCAGTTCCTCCGGACGCGTCCGAACCTCCGGGACAGCGGTTTCGTGGGACCACTGCTGCTGTTGGACCGTCCCGCGCTGGAGCACAACCTGACGACGATGGCCGACTGGTGTTCACGCCACGGCGTGCTGCTCTGCCCGCACGGCAAGACCACCATGGCTCCCCAGCTCTTCCAGCGCCAGCTCGATCACGGCGCCTGGGGGATCACAGCGGCCAACGTCAGCCAGTTGCGGGTTTATCGGGCGTTCGGCACGAGCCGCGTTCTGCTGGCGAACCAGCTCGTCGACCCAAGCGGACTCTCCTGGCTGGCCTCCGAACTGGACCGGGACCCCGGGTTCGACTTCGGCTGCTGGGTCGACTCCACCAGGAACGTGGAACTGATGGAGCGGACGCTGTCCGCGACGGGGTGTCACCGTCCCGTGGACGTACTGGTCGAGCTCGGCCGGCGCGACGGCCGCACGGGGGCCAGGAGCACTGCGGAGGCGCTGGAGGTCGCACGAGCGGTGGACGCGAGCCCGCACCTGCGCCTGGCCGGGGTCTGCGGCTACGAGGGAGCGATCTCGCACGATCTCAGCGACACCGACCTGAGCGCGGTGGACGACTACCTCGCCGGGATGCGCGAAGTGGTCACCGGTGCCGCACGAGCGGGGCTGTTCGACGAGGTCGACGAGATCGTCGTGACGGCTGGAGGAAGTTCCTACTTCGACCAGGTGGCCGAGGCGCTCACCACGCCGTGGGAACTGGACAGACCTGTCGTCCCGGTCCTGCGCAGCGGCTCCTACATAACCCACGACCACGGCTCGTACCGCACCATGTCCCCCTTCGGGCGTGCCCACCGACTGGCGGGTCCCGAACAGCCCTTCCGCCCCGCGCTGCGCGTGCTGGCCCAGGTGATCTCCCGCCCCGATCCGGACCTGGTGCTGCTGACCCTCGGGAGGCGCGATGCCTCCTTCGACCAGGACCTCCCACAGCCGCAGCGGGTGCGCACCGGCGACGGGGTCCGTCCGCTGCAGGGGGCTCGGATGACGGAACTGGCCGACCAGCACGCTTTCGTCCGGGTGCCCGCGGATTCCGCCGCGGAGGTCGGCGACTGGTTCGAGTGCGGGCTCTCGCACCCGTGCACGGTGTTCGACAAGTGGCCACTGATACCGCTCGTCGACGGCGAGGAAGTGGTCGACCTCGTGCGCACCTTCTTCTGACGCGGAATCGAGCGAACCGGCGAGCGCCCGGTTCGCGGGCTTCCTCCTCCAGCCTCGCCGCGGCCCTGCTCGAGTCGCACCCCGCGGTGCTGCGCCGCACCGTTCGGTCCTTTCGGGGAAAGGATACGAACAACCGGGCGCGCAACCACTCCTGTTCACTCCCGAGGAGCGCAACGCGAGTGGACGTTCGCCGCGCTCTCGGCCTGTTCCCTCAGCCGAAAGTGCGACACACTGTCCGAAGTCGCCGGACCGTCGAACCGCCCCCGAACCACGACCGTTTCCGGTCCGCACGAACGACTTCGAGGAGACGAATTGTCCACCACCCCGAATCGTCGCGCTTTCCTCACCGCACTCGGCGCGGTGGGAGCCACCACTGCCCTGACGGGCACGAGCAGCGCCCGGCCCGCCGGGCACCGCAGTCCCGTGTACCTCGGCAGCTTCAGCTGGACCGATCCGCCCGGAGAGGGCTTCCAGGTCTTCGCGCGCGACATCTCTTCCGGAGCGCTCCGTCCCGAGAGCACGATCGACGGGGTCCCGGACGCGTCGTGGCTGGCCTTCTCCCCGCGCCGACGCGTCCTGTACACCACCAACGAACTGGCCCCGAACGGAGCGATCACCGCACTCGACCTCGATGATCCGTGGCAACCACGAATACTGAACACGCGGTCCAGCGAAGGAGCGAGCCCCACCCACCTGAGCGTCCACCCGACGGGGCGTTTCCTGCTGACCGCCAACTACACCGACGGAACGGTCGTGGTCCACCGCCTGAACGACGACGGGGGCGTCGGCGAGCCCACCGATCTGGCCGAGCACTCCTCAGGTCACCGCGCGCCCAAAGCGCACCAGGTACTGCCCGATCCGACCGGGCGGTGGACCATCAGCGTGGACCTCGGCGCCGATGCCGTGCACACCTACCACCTGGACACGGTGACCGGAAAGCTGCGGCTCAACCAGCGGTTGCCGATCCGAGCCGGGAACGGCCCCAGGCATCTGGAATTCCACCCCGCGGGGCGGTACGCCTACCTGGTCAACGAGCTCGCCAGCACCGTGACGGTGTTGGAATGGCACGCCACCGCCGGAGAGTTCGCCGTTCTCTCCACGCTCGACACCCGACCGCCGGGCGCCCGCGGTGAGAACGTTCCCGCCGAGATCGTGGTCGACCGCGCGGGCCGGTTCTGCTATTTGACCAACCGCGGGGACGACACCGTGGCCGTGTTCACCATCGAAGCGCGCGGCGCGCGACTCCGGTTGAGCGAAACCGTCCCCACCGGCGGCGCCTGGCCACGTCACTGCACGCTGGACCGGAGTCAGCGCTGGTTGTACGTGGCCAACCAGAACTCCGGGACCGTCACCCGACTGCCACGCCACCCGGGCACGGGGCGGGTGGGGCCCGTCGCCGGCAGCGTCGCGGCCCCGGGAGCGGTCATGTTGGCCCTCCGGAACTGAGCGCGACGGGGTCCGTCAGGGAACCACCCGGGCCAGCACTTGGCGAAAGGCGTCCCGATGCACCCTGGCCGGGTCCGCGGCCAGGTATCGTCCGATCTCGTCCACGAACCCGGCCGGAGTCATCGGAGGCGCGGGGACGCTACCGGGGGACTCGCTCGCGGTGATCTCACCCGCGCGACTCGGGTACAGCACCAGCGCTCCCACCACCTCGACGTCGCGCAACAGTTCCCGGTAGGCCGCGATGCTCTCGGCCAGGTTGGTGCTCCCGCCCCGGAAAACGCTCCCGTTCCGACGCAACGTACCGTCCGCATCGGCGGTGTAGTGCCCCGGCAACCACATCTTGGACTCGATGAGCACCAGTCTCCTGCCGCAGAGCACCGCGTGATCGACGTCGGCGAACACCGAGTCGGGCCAGGAGAGGCCGTGAAATATCCGCACCCCGGGAAGACGGGTCAGATAGGTGGACAGCAGTTCGGCGGTCAGCCGTTCGCCGTGTTCGCCCCTGACCCCGGCCGGTTCCCCGAAGACGGTGCAGCGGCCGAACTCGGTGATGAACGCCCGGTCCTCGGAAGCAGCGGGCAAGTACTCCGGCGCGTAGCGATAGGCGCCGGCCACGGCTATCGCGGGCATCAGCCACAGCACCAGCAGCAGCGGCCACGCCTCGCTGACCAGGACCACCGGCAACAGCAGCGCCCATCCCCCGACGGCTGCCGCCATGGCACCACCGCGGTAGGGGGCCCGTGGGATGTAGCGGACCGGTTGCCTCGGGTTGACGGCGTGCCACCACGGCAGCTGGTCCACGTCGAGTTCCGGCTTCGGCGGCACAAAGTTCGGGTCGGCCCCGAAGTCCCTTCTGGTTCTTCGCGTGCGGGGACGTCTCCGGCGTCGCGCGGCCGTGGCCCCTGCCGGGGTTCCCCCGTCCGTTCCGCTGCCGAGGTCACCCCGGTCGTAAGCGGCTCGGCGAGCCGGATCGCTGAGGGTCTCGTAGGCTTCCTGCAGATTCCGGAAGGTTCCGGCCGTTCCTCCGGCATCGGGATGCATCACGCGCGCCAGGGAGCGGTAAGCGGACTTGATCTCCGCGGACGACGCGTCCCGGGCCACCCCGAGCAGCTCGTAGTAATCGTCCCCGTTCACGCTCTGCGACCACCTTCCGTTTCGACACTGTGACGATACGGAAGCGTAGGACTCGACGCCCAGCGGGCTTCCGGACGGAGAACGGGTGCCGACCGTCCGGAACGCGCGATCTGTCGGGTGTGGCCGCAGTGCATATGTCCGGAGAATACCGCGAAACCCCGGAATGATCATCCACATGGGACACAAGTGCGGATTCTTTCCGGTCGTCGTGCCACGCACCGGAAACGGTGCTCTCCGCGGCGTTCCCGCCTCGGGCGGAGCTCACGGAGAGCACCGGCAGCGCTGCCCGGGGACGAGCTACTCGTGCTCGGCCAGCACGGGTGCCAGGAACCGGCCGGTGTAGCTCTCCTCGACCTGAGCGACCTCTTCGGGACTGCCCTGAGCGACGAGCAGTCCCCCGCCATCACCCCCTTCGGGGCCCAGGTCCAGCAGCCAGTCCGCCATCTTGATCACATCGAGGTTGTGCTCGATGACGACCACCGTGTTGCCCTTGTCCACCAGACCGTTGACCACGCCGAGCAGCTTCCGGATGTCCTCGAAGTGCAGCCCGGTGGTCGGTTCGTCGAGAATGTAGACGGTTTGACCGGTCGAACGCTTCTGCAGCTCACTGGCGAGCTTGACCCGCTGCGCCTCTCCCCCGGAGAGGGTCGGAGCCGGCTGGCCCAGCCGCACGTAACCGAGGCCGACGTCGACGAGCGTCCGCAGATGGCGGTGGATCGCCGTGATCGGCTTGAAGAACTCGGCGGCCTCCTCAATCGGCATGTCCAGCACCTCTGCGATGCTCTTGCCCTTGTAGTGCACTTCGAGGGTCTCCCGGTTGTAACGGGCCCCCTTGCAGACCTCGCAGGGCACGTACACGTCGGGCAGGAAGTTCATCTCGATCTTGAGGGTTCCGTCACCGGCGCAGGCCTCGCAGCGGCCGCCCTTGAGGTTGAACGAGAACCTGCCCGGCTGGTAACCGCGCACCTTGGCCTCGTTGGTGGCGGCGAACAGCTTGCGGATGCGGTCGAAGACCCCCGTGTAAGTGGCGGGGTTGGAGCGCGGCGTCCGTCCGATGGGTGACTGATCCACCTGGACGAGCTTGTCCACGTGCTCCAGCCCCCTGATCCGCTTGTGCCTGCCGGGGACCACGCGAGCCCCGTTCAGCTTGTTCGCCAGCGAGGAAGCCAGCACATCGTTGACCAGGGTCGACTTCCCCGAGCCGGACACTCCCGTCACGCCGATCAGACAGCCGAGCGGGAAGGACACGTCGATCTCGTCGAGATTGTTCTCGCGAGCGCCGACCACGGTCAACTGACGTTTCGGATCACGCCGCCTCCGCGCGGCGGGGAGCTCGATGCGTTTGCGCCTGGCCAGGTAGTCCCCGGTCAACGAGTTCTCGTTGGCCAACAGCTCGTTCACCGGCCCCGCGTGCACGACGTGCCCGCCGTGCTCGCCCGCGCCCGGTCCGATGTCGACCACCCAGTCCGCGCTGCGCACGGTGTCCTCGTCGTGCTCGACCACGATCAACGTGTTCCCGAGGTCGCGCAGCCTGCTCAGGGTGTCCAGCAGCCGGCGGTTGTCCCGCTGGTGCAGCCCGATGGACGGTTCGTCCAGTACGTAGAGCACCCCCACCAGTCCGGACCCGATCTGGGTGGCCAGTCGAATACGCTGCGCCTCTCCCCCGGAGAGCGTGCCGGCGGGCCGGTCCAACGAGAGGTACTCCAACCCCACGTCGAGCAGGAAACCGAGCCGGGCCTGCACCTCCTTGAGGACCCTGCCCGCGATCATCTGCTCGCGTTCGCCGAGAACCAGTCCGTTGAGGAACTCCGAGCAGTCCCGCACGCTCAACGCGCTGACCCCGGCGATGGACTTCTCCCCCAGCTCGGCGTTCTCCACCGTCACCGCCAGGATCTCCGGCTTGAGCCTGCTGCCCGAGCACGAGGGGCACGGGACGTCCCGCATGTAGCCCTCGTACTTCTCCCTGGTGTAGTCCGACTCGGTCTGTTCCAGCCTGCGCTCCAGGAAGGGAATGACGCCCTCGTAGGCGGCGTAGTACGAGCGCTGCCTACCGTAGCGGTTCCGGTAGCGCATGTGCACCTGGTCGTTGGTGCCGTGCAGTATCGCCTTCTTGACCTTGGTGGAAAGTCGCTTCCAGGGCGTGTCCATGCGGAATCCGACCGCTTCGGAAAGCGCCGTCAGCATCCGGGTGAAGTACTCCGCCGTGTTCCCCCCGCTCCACGGGGCTATCGCCCCTTCGGACAGCGAAAGGTCCTCATCGGGGACGATCAGTTCGGGATCCACTTCCTTGCGGATTCCGATACCGGCGCATTCCGCGCACGCACCGTAGGGCGAGTTGAACGAGAAGGCCCTCGGTTCGAGCTCTTCCACTCCGAAGGGGTGACCGTTGGGGCAGGCGAAATTCTCCGAGAACTTGCGTTCCCGCTGCCCGTCCTTCTCGTCGACGTCGACGAACTCGAGCACGACCAGACCGTCGGCCAACCGCAGGGCCGTCTCCACGGAGTCCGTCAGCCGCTGCTTGGCGCTCGGTTTGACGGTCAGCCTGTCCACCACGACCGCTATGTCATGCTTCTCCTGCTTCTTCAGGGTGGGGGGCGACTCCAGCGGATAGACCTCCCCGTCGACGCGCACCCTGGCGTAGCCCTGGGTCTGCAGCTGCTCGAACAGGTCCACGTACTCGCCCTTGCGCCCACGCACCACCGGGGCCAGCACCTGGAAGCGGGTGCGCTCCGGCATGTCCAGGACCTGGTCGACTATCTGCTGCGGGGTCTGCTTGCTGATCGACTCCCCGCACTCGGGGCAGTGGGGCCTGCCTGCTCGCGAGAACAGCAAGCGCAGATAGTCGTGTACCTCGGTGATCGTTCCGACGGTCGAACGCGGGTTCTTGCTCGTCGATTTCTGATCGATCGACACCGCCGGGGAGAGGCCCTCGATGAAGTCCACATCCGGCTTGTCCATCTGCCCGAGGAACTGTCTGGCATAGGCCGACAACGATTCGACGTAGCGACGCTGCCCCTCGGCGAAGATCGTGTCGAAGGCCAGGCTCGACTTCCCCGAACCGGACAGTCCCGTGAACGCGATGAGGCTGTCGCGGGGCAGATCGAGATCGATTCCGCTCAGGTTGTGCTCACGCGCGCCGCGAACGACTAGGCGGTCAGCCACTCGGTGATCCCTTCGCAAAGTGCGTGGTCAATGCGGATGCACGGGTGGCGTCGGTCCGCCGCACGCCACCGCGCACCACTACCCGCCCGCGCGCTTGCGCTGCCCGATCGGTCGTCGATCCGCGGGCACGGGGTGTGGTGCTCCCATGCTATTGCAGAGGCCCGACAGAGCTGTTCGGCGCGGCTGTTTCGACGCGGGAACCGACCCGGGCCCTGCCGGGGAACGCTTTTCACGACGGCGAAATTCCACCGGACGTGGAGGAGCACCGCTTCCCGCCTTCCGGAAAAGCTCGACCAGCGGTGGACGAGAAGCACTACCGCGCGCCCCGGAACCACGCTTACCCTCGACCGCACCGGATGAACACCCCTTCGGTGACAGTCCCCACGGGGCCCGAGGGAAACGCGGCACTTCCGGAAGGAGGCTCATGGTCGAGCTCGAGTCCAGCGCTGGTCGTCCACGCGAACGCACCACGACCGCACACCCCAGAACCCACGACCTCCTCGCCGCCGTGCAGGGCGCCACGAACACGCTACTCGAAACCGTGGGGGCGATGGACGAGGTCTCGGTACACGCCCCCAGTTCGCTGCCCGGGTGGAGCCGGGCGCACGTGATCTCGCACCTGGCGCGCAACGCGGACGGGTGCGTGAACCTGCTCACCTGGGCTCGTACCGGTGTGGAACACCCCATGTACCCGAGCGCGGCGGACCGGGACGCCGACATCGCGGAGGGAAGCCACCGCAATCACCGCTTGCTGTTCGAGGACCTGGCCGCCTCGTCCGACCGCTTCTTCGAAGCCGCCCGCACCCTGCCGCAGGAGGCCTGGCACTCCTTGGTCGCCAGCGTCCCCGGCAACCCCGTTCCGGCGCACGAGGTGCTGCGCAACCGGCTGCTCGAGGTCAGGGTCCACATGATCGACCTCGATCACGGCTTCGGGTTCGAGGACATGCCACGGGGTGACCTCGAAAGGCTGCTCAACGACGCGGTCCGCCAGCTCGGGGGCAGGACGGACGTTCCACCGCTGTCGGTGACCATCGACTTCGACGACGGCAACAGCACCGTGTGGGAGATCGGGGCACCGCATTCCCAGCGGTACCGGGTTCGAGGCAGGGCCGGGACGGTCCTGGGCTGGCTGCTGGGACGCACCGCCCCGGGGACGCTCGGCGACTCCGCCCCGGAGCTCCCACCGTGGCTGTGAGCGTCCGGGAACCGATCCGGTTAGGCTCGGTCGCGTGGAGATCCAGGAACACTACACCGGACACGTACAACCGGGCGGGGCCGCGGTGCGGCGCAGGCTCGACGCGCTGACCATCACCAAGATTTCCGTCGGCCCGATGGACAACAACGCGTATCTGCTCACCTGCAGCAACACCGGGGATGCGCTGCTGATCGACGCGGCCAACGACCCCGAACGCCTGGCGGACCTGCTCGGCCACGACGAGGACCGGCCACGCCTGCGCACCATCGTGACCACGCACCAGCATCCGGATCACTGGCAGGCCCTCGGATCCGTCGCGGGGCAAACCGGTTCCTACACCGTCGCCCACCCGCAGGATGCCCACCCCCTGCCGGTGCCCCCGGACCGGGAGGTCGAGCACGGCGAGACCGTCCAGGTGGGCGACTCGGCGCTGGAGGTCATCCACCTGCGCGGGCACACGCCCGGCTCCATCGCCCTGCTCTACCGGGATCCGAACGGCCGTCCCCACCTGTTCACCGGGGACTCGCTGTTCCCCGGCGGAGTCGGCAAGACCAACTCCGCGGAGGACTTCTGCGCGCTGCTCGACGACGTCGAGAACCGCGTGTTCGCGGTGCTGCCCGACGAGACGTGGTTCTACCCCGGCCACGGTGACGACTCGACGCTGGGTGTCGAGCGGCCCAAGCTACCCGAGTGGCGCGAGCGGGGCTGGTGACCTCCTCCGCACGGCTCGGCCGCACCGCGAAACGCCGCGAGCACCTTCCTCCGAGGTTTCGGTTCCCGGATCGCCGGGCGTTTCCGGGAACCGGTCGGTGACCGATCGAATCCCCCAGCCGACGAGCTCGTCGCAGTGTTGTCCGGAATTCTGCCACGGGCTCGTCGGCGCCCGACAGAACGCGAATTCCGCGTGACTGCTCTCGCGGTAGACGAAACCTGCTCGCACAGGTGGACGAACAACCGGTCATTTTTCCGAAATCTGCTCGAGGAAAACGCGGACCGGCTCCCCGGACGAAAAGCGGTTCCCACGGCGCGCCGCCGAAAAGAAGCGACGTCACCGGACGGAGTGCCAGAATGAACCGGTGATTCCGGTGCTCCCCGTACTGCTCGGATCGCTGCCCACTCGGATCGCTGCCCACTCGGATCGCTGCCCACTCGGATCGCTGCCCGCGACAACCCGGTTCACGCCCCCTCGGGCGAGGCCCGTCCGCCGGACGGCAGCGTTCGCCAGACCGCTCACCCACCCCGTTCGGCGGCGACGATCGCCCGGCGGCACTCCTTGGCCAACCGATGTCTGCGTCGGATCCGTTCCAACAGTCCCAGGGGAGCGAGATGCCGCCCCGGGACGCCGCCCTCGCGGTGCTCGATCAGCAGTTCGTCCCCGGAGAACCACCCGAAAGCCCGCCAGCTCTCCCACCGCTCGAAATCGGAGGCCGTGTAGTCGTGCGCGAACAACACCCCCGACCCCGCGCGAAGTGGTTCACTCTCCGCCGGAGTCGAGCACTTCACCCGATCCGCGGAAAGACCGTCGATCGAGACGGTGGTTACCTCCGGTCGCGCGGAGTCGCCACCAACCGCCAGCACGTGTCTGGCCGGATCGACGCGCGCGACGAGCTTCCTCACACGCTCGGGGGAAGGCATCTCCACGATCAACCGCGGCGTCCACCACCAGTTCTCCCGCCGTGAGATCACGCTGTCCGCCAGCAACCTCGAGGGCGGGTACTTGAACAGTTCCTGCTCGAGCAGCCCGTGGAGAAAGCTCTCCCCGGTGAGGTCCTCCCGCACCCGGACCGGGCCGTGGGCCACGATCCCGTCGCTCCCCTCCCCGAGGGAACGCCCGTCCGTCACGGAGAACCCGACCTCCTCCGCGCGGGAGAGCTCGCGGACCAGGGCCAGCCAGGAGTACGGCAGCGCCACGCAGGGGGTGTCCCCATCCGACAACGGAGTAGCGGCGATCACTCGGGGGCGTCCTGTTCCGTCCACCCAACACAGCTCGGCGGTCAGCGCCTCCCGCCACGTGGACCGAAAACAGCGCACCCGTCACTTCCTTCCACTCTGGTGTGTCCCCCGAATGGGAGATACTCTCCGCCGGTGGCTTATACCACGTTGTCAGACATCACGGCCATGCCAGAGGAGTGAGACATGCCCGCGATCGTCCCCGCTCTGGTGGTCCTGGGGATCTTTGCCCTGGGGTACCGCTACTACTCGGCCTATCTGGCACGCCGCGTGTACGCCCTGGATCCCGAGTTCCTGACCCCCGCCCACCAACAGCACGACGGCGTCGACTTCGTACCGACCAACAAACACGTACTGTTCGGACACCACTTCACCTCGGTCGCGGGAGCTGCCCCGATCGTCGGACCGGCGATCGCGGTCTTCTGGGGCTGGGGACCGGCACTGCTGTGGATCACCGTGGGCACGGTGTTCGCCGCCGGGGTGCACGACTTCGGCTCACTGGTGATCTCGGTGCGTCACCGGGCACAGAGCATCGGGGCCGTAGCCAGGGAAGTGATCAGCAAAAGAGCGCGAACCCTCTTCCTGCTGATCATCTTTTTCCTGCTCACGCTGGTCAACGCCGTGTTCGCCGTCGTGATAGCCAACCTGTTCGTGGCGAACCCGGCCGCGGTTCTTCCGGTGCTGCTGCAAATACCGCTGGCCATCGGAATCGGGCAGTACGTCTACCGCACTCGCTCCTCGGCCTTCGTGCCCTCGATCGTCGGTGTGGTCGTGCTCTACCTGACCATCCTGCTCGGAACCCAGTTCCCCGTCTCGGTGGAACCGCTCGCCGGAGCACTGGGAATCGAGCCGCGAACGCTCTGGGTAGTCCTGCTGTTCGCCTACACTTTCGTGGCCTCCCGGCTCCCCGTCTGGGTGCTGCTGCAGCCGAGGGACTACATCAACTCTCACCAGCTGTTCGTCGGCCTCGGCGTCATCCTGCTCGGCATCATCGTCGGTCTCGACCGGATAGCCGCTCCGGTGGTCAACGACGTCCCGAGCGACGCGCCGAGCTGGTTCCCCTTCCTGTTCGTGACCATCGCCTGCGGCGCGGTGTCCGGCTTCCACAGCCTGGTCTGCTCCGGCACCTCGTCGAAGCAGTTGCACCGAGAGACCGACGCCCGCTACGTCGGATACATGGGAGCCGTCAGCGAAGGGGCGCTGGCGCTCGCGGCCGTGCTGGCCGTGACGGCCGGAGCCGTCGGTTCCCGCGCGGAGTGGAACGATCTCTACTCGAGTTTCGCGCTCGCCTCCGACGGAGCCACGCAGAACTTCGTGGAGGGCGTGGCCGGATTCGCGAACAACCTCGGCCTGCCCGTCGGCATCGGAGTCGTCTTCGCCACCATAGTGGTGATCAGCTTCGCCGCGACCACGATGGACACCGGTGTGCGGTTGCAGCGCTACGTGGTGCAGGAGATCGGGGAGATCACAAGGGTGTCCGCGCTGTCCAGGAACATGACGGTGGCCACGACCGCGGCCGTGGTCGTTCCGATGGCGATGGCGCTGCTTCCCGGCGGCGGGGAGAAGGGCTACACGTTCGGCGTGCTCTGGCAGCTCTTCGGCACCACGAATCAGCTCACCGCCGGCCTGGCGCTGGCGGTGGTGGCCGTCTGGGTGACCAAGAACAACCGCAATCCCCTGGTCGTGTTGTTGCCGCTGGTGCTCCTGCTGGTGATGACGACCTGGGCACTGACGCTGAACCTGCTGGAATTCCTCCAGCAGGGCCAATGGGTGCTCGCTCCGCTGGACCTGATCATCTTCCTGCTCGCCGTGTGGTTGATCGTCGAAGCGATCGTGGCGCTGCGGCGCGCGGCACGGAGCCGCTCGGACCGAGAAGACGTCGCCACGCACTCCGTGGAGGCCTGAAGAATCCGCTCGAGACCGCAGCGGGGACCTCCGATGGGGACCTCCGACGGTATCGGCACGTCGTGCCGCTCCTCGGAGGTCCCGTTCAGCGGGCCACCAGGACCGGGCAGGGCGAGTGGTGCAGCAGAGTCTGGCTGGTCGAGCCGAGCAGCAGGCCGGCCAGCCCCCCGCGCCCGCGAGCCCCGACGACCACGAGCCGCGCCCTCCGGGCCTGCTCCAAGAGGCACCGCGCGGGCTTGCCGTAGGTGACGAGCTCGTGCACCGCGACGTCCGGATAGTCGGCACGCCAGCCCGCCAGCACCTCGGACAACAGTCGTTCCTCGTCGGCCTGCACCGCGGCCCGGGGTTCCTCGGCCTGTTCCCTGGTCCACAGTTGTCCCACCACCAGGTCGTGCCAGGCGTGCACGGCCAGCAACTCAGCCGAACGCGCAGAGGCCGTCTCGAACGCCCAGCGCAGAGCCCGTTCGCCCGCCCTGGACCCGTCGACGCCCACCACGACCGGACGGTCCGTGGCCTCCTCCCCCTCATCCGGCTCGCGGATCACCGCCACGGGGGACTGACCGTGCTGGCACAGCGCGATCGCGACCGACCCCAGTATCACTCCGCTGAAGCTGCCCAGTCCTCTGCTGCCGACCACCACGAGCCGAGCGGTCGTGGACTCGTCCAACAGCACGGTCCGGGCCGATCCCGTGCGTACGCCCGTTTCGACCACTACCTCGGGAGCTTCCGAAGCGGCTATCTCCGCCGCGCTGCGCAGCCAGTCCCGCACGAACTCCCGCGCGGTTTCGTTCGCCGACTCCGGCGCGGAGGTTCCCAACGTGTCCGGCACGTAATCGGACGCGGAGACGTCGGCGTGCACCACGTGCAGCGGCGCCGACCGCAAGGAGGCCTCCCGCGCCGCCCAGCGCACTGCTTCGAAGGAGGTGGGAGAACCGTCCAGCCCCACGAGAACCGGTTTCGCGGTGGAGTTGCGCATCTTCACGCTCCGAAACGCTCGCCGTCGAGCACGCCACGCGCGGGCGCGCACCTGCCCGCAAGACGGTCATCGGCAGCGCACGACCGTCCTCCGCCACGATGACACCGATGGGGGAACTCCGCAGAGATCATCGGAGACAGCGGTCGCTCGAGGGATTCGCCCGCTCGCGCGGGTTCCGCGAAATCTGCCCGCCGAGCACGCCGGCGACGCGCCCGTTCACACGATCCACCGATCACACGGATTCGACTCGGGTAAGATGTTGTCGCGAACCGAAAATATGCGAGCATCGCACATGTCACACGGATGGACGTTGCGCTGTCGTCGCCCCGCCAGTTAGGAGCGACGCTCGGCAGAGCACAATCATGTAAGGACACGCGTCGCTGTCGCCCGTGGGTACCGTGCCGCTCGGCGGGCACGAAAAACCCCGAAACCGAAAACGGGTCCGACGGTTCGGCAGGGTGTGGCCTTTCGGCGGCCGGCTGAGATGCCGACAAGGGAAGGACCGAGGTGGATACCGAGATCGCGCAGACCGACGACCTCCGGCTCGTCGCGCTGCAGAGCGCCGTGAACTGCACCGACATGTTCGTCCGCTTCACGCTGAGCGAGTGGTCACTGCGCCCCATGACCGAGGACGCCACGCGGGTCGCCACCCGGCTGGTGTCCGCTGTGGTCGAGCGCTCCAACACGAACGCCCCCGGCTTCGTCTCCGTGCGCCTGCGTATCCACGGCAACAACCTGGTGATAGAGCTCGAGGACGACCAGCCCGTGCTGCCCGCCACCGTCCCGTCGGACCTGGCAGGCGTGCACACCGAAGTGGTCTCCTCCGGGGAACGGCCGCGCATCCTGCGGTGCGAGCTGGAGCTTCCCCAGGGAATGCGCGCCTCGGACGTCCCCCTCCCCCGCCGCGAACCGAAACGGTCCCAATCCTCCGAGCAGCCCGAGAACCCTTCCGAGGACGTCGACCCGCAGGTGATGGAGCGGCTGCTTTCGAGCCTGAGCAAACGGAACCCCGCCGGCGGTTCCGAGTAATCCCCGCAGACGCGGGGCAGGCTGAGCGGAGGACGCGGGAGCGGACTCGGCGATCGCTTCCCGCGCGGGACCGCCCGTACGGTGGAAGATCGATGCGTGACCCCGCGAACCCCTGCTCCGCCTCCCCGGGGCGGAGAGCGGAGAGCTCCCGAACGGATTTCCCCGAGCACATCGCCGTGTACGGCACCCTGCGGAGCAACGGTTCGGCGTCCGGGCTGCTGGCCGAGCTGGTTGCCGCGCGGGAGGGGGACACCACCCTGCCCGGGGTGCTGTACGACACGGGACGCGGTTATCCGGCCTTCGTTCTCGAGCGGTTCCCACCCCGTCCCTCGCGGGAACCGGCGGAGCGCGGTGTGCCCGCCGAGGTGTACCGGCTGCGCGATCCCCGCAGCGCCCTTCCCGTGCTGGACGACTACGAGGGTCCGGAGTACGAACGTCTCGTGCTCGACCTCGACGCCGAGCGCTCGTGCTGGGTGTACGTCTGGCGTCCCCCGGTCGAAGGTATGCGCAGGATTTTCGGGGGCTGGACGGAGTCCTGTCGACAGCACCCGCGCGACGGGTGAGCCAGGGCCGCCGCCGCGCGCAGCCCCCCGCGGCCCGAGCGTGTCCGGGCCGGTGCTCGCCGGGGAAATGTCCTAGGATCTCGGGCGGAACGATCCGTTCGGAAAGCTCTCGACCCGACACGTGGGCCGAGACCTCGCTCCGCGAGGCCCGGGCATCCGGTCGGAATCAACCATCCCACGATGATCTCTCAACGTCTCCCGGGCGCGGGCGAACCGAGCACGGGCTCCCCCGCTACCACGCACCCGGGGGACACGCTGGACGAACTGGAGAAAACCGATGACTACGGTCGCGTTTCTGGGGACCGGGACCATGGGCGCTCCGATGGCGAGCAACCTGCTCGGAGCCGGTTTCGACGTCAGGGTTTGGAACCGTAGCCGGGACAAGGCCGCTCCGCTCGGCGCGGAGGGGGCGATGGTCGCGGACACTCCGACGGAGGCGGCCCACAACGCCGATGTCCTGGTGACCATGCTGCTGGACACGGAGGCGACCGTGCAGGCCGGCCGCGAGGCCGTCGCGGCGCTGGGCCCCGACTCCGTCTGGGTGCAGATGGGCACCATCGGCCTGGAGGGAATGGAGCGGGTCCGGCAGCTCGCTCAGGAGATCACGCTGGTCGACGCTCCCGTGCTCGGAACCCGCGCCCCCGCCGAGCAGGGCACACTGACGGTACTCGCCGCGGCCTCCCCCGAGGTTCGGTCCACTGTGCGACCACTGCTGGACGCGGTCGGGCAACGCACCCTGTGGGTGGGTGAGGACGCGGCGTTCGCGAGCGGCACGCGGCTGAAGTTGGCGGTCAACAGCTGGGTGCTCACACTCACCAACGCCGTGGGGGAATCACTATCGCTGGCCCGGCATCTCGGGCTGGATCCGAATCTGTTCCTGGACGCCATCGACGGCAGCGCCACCGATTCCCCCTACGCCCACCTGAAGGGCTCGGCGATCCTGAACGAGCAGCTCGCCCCGTCCTTCACGGTGCGCGGCGCGGCCAAGGACGCCTCCCTGATCAGCGAGGCCGCGGGGGACTCCTTGCAACTGGATCTCATCCGTGCGGCCGGTGAGCGCCTTCAGCGGGCCGAGGAGGCGGGTTACGCGGACTCGGACATGGCAGCGGCGTACTTCGCGTCCTTCGTTTCCAACACCTCGACCGGGTCGGAATAGCGGTGGGTGTTTCCCAGCGGCAGCGTCGTGGCGTCTTCCGCGGAAGCCGGCACGGCCTACCTGACCCGCCCGCGCCAGATACGGAACGTCAACAGCGCTCCCGCCAACGCGGCGGCCAGCAGAGCCGCGCCGAACTCGGCGAGCACGAGCAGAGCTGTGGACAGTCCCATGGCCACCACGGCGAGTACCAGTAGCGGTGAGATTCTGCGCCAGACGGATCGCGGGGTCCCCTCGGCCAGGCCACGGGCCAGTTCGGGATCCTCCTCGGTGAGCCGGTTTTCGATCTCTTCCAGGCTGCGGCGCTCGTATTTGTCCAACATCGCCGACCTCCCGCAGCTTTCGCTGTCCGCTCCTCACTCGGGCACGACCAGTGTCACACCCGAACGACCCTGAGAGCCAGTCGCGAAAGCGAGGAGTGTCGGGAAAGGGACAGCGGCGCTCCCCGGAAGGCCGAGAGGTCGAGAGACCCGGCGGGGCTCGGCGAGCCCCGCCGGGCCACCGTAGTTCGTGGTCCGGCGGGAGCCGAGATTCCCGGGGGATCAGGAGGTGAAGTCAAGCACCAGGCGACCGCGGGTTCCGCCCGCTTCCAGCACCCGGTGGGCCTCGGCCGCCTGGTCGGCGGGAAAGACCTTCGCCACTCGCAGACTCAGCACTCCCTGCTCCACCTGTTTGCGGAGCCCGTCGAGCGCTGCCCTGTCCTCAACGGATTCGACCACCATCACCCGGTGCACGGTGATGCCGCGACCGGGGTCGCCGTTCCAGCCGCGCACCACGGCCAGCCCGCCGCCGTCCCGGATCGCGGGAGCCACTTCCCCGTTCAACACCGCTCCGTCGGCGACTCCGGCCACTCCTTCGGGAACCAGTTCCCGAATTCGTTCGGCGACGTCGTTCCCCCGCCGCACCACCTGGTCCGCACCGAGCTCGCGCACCAGGTTCTCGTCGGCGGCGGAAGCATCGGCGATCACGTGCAGGCCCTTCGTCTTGGCCAGTTGGATCACGTAACCTCCGAAGGATCCCGCGGCACCGGTGACCGCCAAGGTCTCCCCGGGGGAGAGCCCGAGCTGCTCCAGCGCGAGATGCGCGGTGAGCCCGTTCATGGGAAGCGTGGAAGCCGCGGCGAAATCGACCCCTTCCGGCACGGGCACCACGGAGTTCGCGGGGACGACGATCTCGTCCGCATACGCCCCACCACGCGAATCGATCGGGACGACGACCGCCATGACGCGATCTCCCACCTGCGAGGTGGTGACACCGTCACCGACCTCACTGATCACGCCCGCGGCGTCCATTCCGGGGATGTAGGGCGGGGCCAGCCCGTCGATGCGGTGCTGCCCGGCACGCAGCGCGGTGTCGGTGGGGTTGACCGTGGCCGCGTGCACTCGGATCCGCACTTCGCCCGCTTCGGGATGTGGTTCGGCGACGTCCAGAACGCGTAGTTTCTCCGGACCGCCGACCTCTGTGACACCAACTGCTCGCATGTCAGGGTCAACCACACCGAAGCCGCGTATCTTCCAACGAGCGGAAGCTTTTTCACGCCGGGGAAGCGAATACGTTTCGCCGCGCTCGCGGGACAACTGCTGAGTGGCCGATCGGATACGGACGATACAAAGAAGCAGACCGTTCGGGAAAAGACGAACCGCGGTAACTCTCCCCGAAAGAGCGACAGGCCGTCGCACCGACACCGGATTCGCTCGAGAACGACCCGTGAAGGTATGGCCCGCCCGTGGCGGCGTCCGAATCGGCGGGGGATGCGACTCGGACGCCGTCACGAGGCACGGCCGGAACCGGTGACGAGGTCACCGGTTACGAGCTCTTTCCGTTGCGCACACCGGATGGGCACGACCGGTCACGCGAAGCGAACCGCAGGGGATCGCCGCAGCTTTCCGACAGCGAGCACATCTCCACCAGCGGACCGGAGCTCACTGCGTCACTGCTGGGCAGGCGAGGACTGGGTACCGGTGGAGGCGGTGGTACGGCGAGCACGACGGGCGGACTTGCGCCGCTCGTCCGGGGTCAGCCCGCCGAAGATGCCGAAGTCGAGTCCGTTGCTCTGCGCGTAGGCCAGGCACTCGGAACGCACGGGGCAACTTCCGCACACTGCTTTGGCACGCTGCACCTGCTCTGCGCCCGGGCCTACCTCGGACACCGGAAAGAACAGCTCCGGATCCTGGTCACGGCAGCTCGCGCGGTGCTGCCAGTCGGTGCTCGTGTTGTCCATCATGTGGCGCCTCCTCTCGTTTGCGGGCGCGGTTGTGTGCCTGCTGCTGATGGTCGGGTTGGGACGCCTTTTCGGCGCATGAGTTCATCGCGGCTGTGAAAAGGCCGCACCGACGTCACGTGTCGGAACACGTCGACGTGGCGGGATAGCGACCAGCCTCACCTGCAACGCTGTGGGACCGGAACCAGTTCCGCACCGGACGGGTGTGTCCGCTCACAACAACCACACGATCAACCTGCCGGGAAATCCCGGCGGGCGCTCAGCCTGTCTTCCGAATCGTTCGGCTCGAAACAAAAGCGCGCGCCAGCCGACCACGGGCACAAAAAGACCCGCGGTTCGGATGTCTCATGTCGTTGTCACCGCACCGGTCCGCGGTCACCGGGCTCCGCCAACGGGATTCCACCGTCCTCCAGACGGTCTCAACCCGCAACCGGTTTCCCACAGTAGCCACGTTTACCCCATTTGACCAGCGTCGCAGCAGAGTGTTTCCGCTTCGATCGGCCTGAAGACTCTTCGTGAAGCATCGTGAAGCAGTCCACACGGCAGCGCCACGACTCACTCATGCAACGCTGATCGACTGCATCCTACACACGAATCCGTTCACTCGTACAGCGGTAGCCGCCGAATCGAAGGTGTGATGTCGCATTCCCTCCGTCACGGAAGGAACACCGCGACAGCACATATCGCACGCGGACTCGGCGGAGTGCCACCGAGCAGCGCGCAACCGAACGAAACTGCCTGCTCGCTGCCGACGATTCTCGCGATCACTCGTTCTCCTCGGCCGCGGCCGCAGTGCAATGAGCCCGCAGAACCCCGGGAACGCTCTCCGCGAGCACGCGGGCGACGTGGCGGTCCTCTGCGCTGTCGTAGGCGTCGACGATCAGGGCCGTTCCCTCGTCGACCTCCACGCTCCACCGCCTCGGCCCCCCGACGAAGGAGAGACGGTAACTGATGTCCCTGGCCAGCAGGTCGTCATCGCGTGCCAGAGTGCGCACGAGATCGCGTCCGGTCACCATGCCCACCAGTCGCCCCTCCTCCACGACGGGAACGCTGCGAACGCGCTCCTCGAGGAGGCCCCGCACCAGATCGGTCACGTCCGTTTCGGGATCTATGCCGGTGATCCGGGGAGATATCAACTCCCCGACCACCCCGGGAGGCGGTTCCCCGTGCTCCTCCGCCCCGCCCGAGTACCGCGGATCGCGCGGAAAACGGTTCCGCACCAGATCGAGCTCGGTCACCTCTCCGAGCAGCCGGTCCTCGGAGTCCACCACGGGCAACGCGGTCACGCCGTGCTCGACCAGCATCCCGGCGGCGGCTTTCACCGGAGTGTCCGCCCTGGCCACCACCCCGGGTTCGGCCATGATGTCCCGTACTCGCATCAAGATCCCTTCACGCCTGACCGCCGTCGCGAAACCCGCTCCAGAGAGGTCCGAACATCTTCCACTCCCGTTGCCAGCTCCGCCGTCGCACACGGTCGAGCAGGCAACGCGAGCCCCAGAAAAGTCCCGCACATCCGAACAGGACCGCCAGCCACAGACTCGCCGCGGCGGCCAATCCCTCCCGAACGGCTCCTCCCCTGCTCATCGGGGACTGCACCTTCTCGCCCCGCTCGTCGACCCAGATCCGCACACCTTCCCGCGCCCGGGTGCCCACCTCGGCCGCGACGGTTCCGGTCCGCAACGCCCCTCCCGGGGAATGCCAGTAGGCGGGGGTCTCGGAGACCGCAGCCGTCCCGCGAACGTCGGGCACCTCCGAAACGGCGTCCTCCGTCAGCACCGCCGTCACCGGGGTTCTGCTCCGCACCTGGTTACGTGCTTCCCGGAACTGCTCGGCGTGGGTCTGGGCACCGACCACCGCTGACACCGGCAAGGCCAACAGCGGCACCGTCAGCACCACGGCGAGCAGCACCCCCTCCAGGCAGTCCGAGGCACGAGCGAGCGGGTTGCCGCCGGGACGAATCAGACGTCTCAAGCGGAGAGCGGATTCCCCCACCGTCACCGCCTCCTTCTCCGAGGCACTCCTCGAACGAGTCGTCCGAGAGCCGAAAAACCGTCGTGGCGAGCAGGTCGTGGCGAGCGGGGAGTCCCCACCGCCTACGGGGTCAATTCCTCACCGTTGCTCGGCAGATCCATCCCTCCGCCCTTCGGGACTTCCCGAGTCGGCCGCCCCGCGACAGCGGAGCGCCCCTTCGGACCTCGTAGCAGGACCTCGTGCTCACCCCTCTCCCGTATAGCACGAAAGTGTGATCGATGCAGCGAGGAAGGAAGCCCGGCACGAATGTGCCCGGAAACGATCACGCGGCTCCCGGACGCTGCCGACAAAACACGAAGAATCGAACACGACCCGGCCGGAAAAGGACTCGCGGTGCTCATGCTTTCCAGTGCTCGAACTGCTCTTCCCGGATCTTGGTCACCACAGTTGCCCGGGCAAGACGAACGTCCACCCCCCGGAAAGGACTTCCCGGAAAGGACTTCCCGGCACGACCGTTCCCGCCCTCGATCGCACCGTGACCGAGCACGGTCGCGAGCACGCGCATCGGCCGGCCGAGGCGGTCGAGCCGGCGTGGTCGCGTTCGGCGGTTGGCGCAGAGCCCCGAGCTGAACCGCCCTCCGTCACACCCCCGCTCTCCGAGCCTCGGGCGCAGAGGTCGACACACCGGAGCAGGCGTGGAATTCGCCCCACGACCTCGGTGCGCGGGCTTACCATGACCGGCGGACCGCTCGGAGCGAGCCGCACCGGACAGGCCGTTCGGCGGGAACCACCACCTTGGCGCGCGAAGGGTTGGCAGCGATGTGCGCAGAGCAGAACGGCAAAGTCGTCGTCGGGTTCGACGGACTCGACCACTCCCGGGAAACCGTTCGCTGGGCTGCCTTCGAAGCGGTCAGCAGGGACCGGGAGCTGCTGGTGGTCCGGGCAATTCCCGCACCGCTGGAGCAGCTCACCCGAATCCGCCTGCCCAGCGAATCAGTGGAGTTCGAACCGCTGCGCACCGAGTGCGAGAACGAAGTGAACACGATGGTGTCCGAGTGCAGGGAGGAGTTGCCCGAGCTCCGGGTGGAGACCGCCATGAAGCTGGGACACCCCGCCAAGATCATCGGGGAGCTGGCGGACCGGGCCGACCTGCTGGTGCTCGGCCCTCCGGAGCAGTCCCAGCCCTGGCGCATGCTGCTCGGTTCGACCTCGGCCGAGCTCGTCCGCACCGCCCGTCCTCCTGTGGTGGTGGTACGTGGTGAGCGCGAACGAGAACGAATCACCACGGACCCCCGGCAGTTCACTCGGGTGGTGGTGGGTGTGGACGGCTCCCGAGGGAGCGAACGGGCGCTCGGCTTCGCCTACGAATTCGCTTCGCGCCATCAGGCGGAACTGGTCGCGCTGCTGTCCTGGAACGAAGTTCGCAAGTACACCACGTCCCCGACCGCCCGCCGCAAGCTCGACTGGCAGCAGGTGCACGACACCTGCGAACGGGTCCTCACGGAGTCCGTGGCCGGGTGGAAGGAGCAGTACCCGGACGTCTCCCTGCACAGCGAAGTGGTCACCACGGAAGGAGCCGCCGACGCCCTGTTCTCGGCCTCGGAGCAGGCCGACCTGTTGGTGGTGGGCAGTCAGGGGCGAGGGCCGATCCGCTCGAGCCTGCTCGGATCGGTCAGTCACGCCGTGGCGCACTACGCGCGCTGTCCCGTGGCGGTCGTGCACTGAACGGACCGCGCAAGTCCCCTCTCCCGGCGCGGCCTACCTGCGCCCCTGCCGGAAACCGCTGCGGGAAATCGCGGCCCCCACCGGGACGGCGGAGGCCGCGTGCTCGTCCGGGTCGGAAGTCATCGAGCATCAGCTGTGGAAATGTGCGGGTTGTCCGGTCGACCGCTCGACATCCGCCGCGGAGACGTCGAGCAGTTGGTCAGCGAGCTGGGACAGTGCCCTGGAGGCCGCCAGTTCCGCCCCGATCTCGGGGACGTTGACGTCCCGCGGATTCCGGTGGGCGATTCCGTTGCCGCGAAGCTCCGGTTCGCCCCGTTTCATCAATCGGGCTTCGGCTCTGGTCCTGTCGTCCCGCTCGTCGATGTAGACCGTCACGACCCATTGCTCCGTCGCGATCATGATCTTCTCCAGAGGTAAATTGCGCGACCGCTTGGATTCCGCTGCTCCGAGGCTCACGTGGCGGCACCGGTCCTTCGCGCGCCCATCGGCAGCGTCGCTCGTCCCCGCGCCGGTCCGAGCCATCCCGGGTGTGCGCGGCCGGAGGGTCGACGTTTCCGATCCGCACGGCTCAACCCCGGCAAATGCGGCGCGTAGCACCATGGTGAACGCGGCAGGCTGCTCCCCGCAACACTTCTCCAGCCCTGCTGAGCAGGCGCCGCTGCCCACCGAGCGATCGGCACTCGGTCACATACCAGATTCGAGTAATCGCCGCTCTTCCTCGTTCGTCCGTGGCGAGCGACGCTGGAGGTGACTGGTTCGATGGCGGGAGGTGGGGCATGCTCGACCGGGACGAACGGCGCCGCCTGGACGAGATCGAGCAACACCTGAGCGGAGACGATCCCGATCTCGCCGAGCTCATGACCGGGAACAGTCCGCACGTCTCGTTCCGCGGGAAGCTCACCCCCAGGACGGTGTTGATCGCCTTCTCCTATGGATGCGCTCTGCTGTGCCTGCTGCTCGGCGCGGGGGGTGGTTTCTTTCTCGGGGCCGCGCTGGCCACGGTCCTGCTCGGTTTGCGGGACTGGCGACTGCACTCCGAGTGACCGGGAACCGGCCGTGACCGCCTGCGCCCGCGCTCTCCTCCGGAACTCGCCGGGAAACGGATCCGGGACGGTGGTGGCATGCTGGGGCCATGGGCGAGATCCTGGTCGGCACCGCGGGTTGGACCGATCGCGGGCTGCTCCAGTCGGGCTGGTACCCGCCCGGAACCGACACTCCTGCCAGGAGACTCGCCCACTACGCCGAAAGGTTCCCGCTGGTGGAGGTCGACTCCACCTACTACCACCCGCCGTCCGAACGCACCGCGGAGCTGTGGGTGAGGCGCACCCCCGGGGACTTCACGTTCAACGTCAAGGCTTTCCGGCTGTTCACCCGCCATCCCGCGAAACCGTCCACGCTCCCCCGTAATCTGCGGTGGGCGGCCGGGTCCCGACGGGACAACGTCTCCCTCGACGAGCTGGATCCGGACGTCGTCGAGGAGCTCTGGCGGCGTTTCCGCACCGCGCTGGCCCCGTTGTACGAAGCGGGCAAGTTGGGCGTGGTGCTGTTCCAGTTCCCGCCCTGGTTCTCGAGCGGCCCCGACAACAGGCGCTACCTGGTCGAGTGCCGGGACCGCGCCGCGCCGCTGCCGGTGTGCGTCGAGTTCCGCAACCACACCTGGATGGAGGAGCACGAGCGGGAACGAACGCTGGACTTCCTGAGCCAGCACCGCCTGCCCTGCGTGGTCGTCGACTCACCCCGGGGACACGGCAACTCGATACCACCGGTGATCGCCTCCACCGCCGATCCGGCGGTCGTTCGCTTCCACGGGCGATCCACCGAGTGGAACAGCCGCATCAAGGAGAGACGTTTCGGCTACAAGTACTCGGAGGAGGAGCTGGCCGCCTGGGTCCCGGCCCTGCGCGAGTTGTCCGCTTCGGTCAGCACCACCTACGTGGTACTGAACAACTGCTACCGCGACTACGCGCACGTCAACGCGGCCCAGCTGGTCGAGCTCCTCGACGGGGCCGGACGCGAGCGTTGAGCCGGTTCTCGCAGTCCGGTACGAGTGGGGCCTCGCCGGTCTCCTTCCACCGGCGAGGCCCCACGCTCGTGTCCGCGCGGACCACCGCCCGGACACCCTCCTCGACTCACTGGTGCTGCTGTTCGGCTCGCGGGTACGCTGCATCCCCGCCGCGGGCTCGCGAGCGGGTGCCCCACCCGCGAGAAACGGCCACGCGGCCGGGAGGCGCCGGAGCACGCGCGGGCGAACCCGCGGGCCCGGTTCCGGCAACGCGACCCGCTTCGGCGCTGCCGTCGGAGAGCTCCCCGCTCAGGCGGCTTCGGCGGCTGCCTCGTCCGCGTGGTTGGAACCGCTGAGCTTGGTGACCACGGTCAGCGCGATCAGCGCGATCAGCACACCTGCGGTCATGGTCATGGCCATGGCAGGACCGTCGTTGCCGAGCAGCCCCACGATCGGTGCCATCAGGGCACCGAGCCCGAACTGGAAAGCCCCCAACAGCGCCGCGGCGGTACCGCCGGAGTCACCGTGCCGTTCCAGCGCCAACGCCGGTGCGTTGGGCAGTACGAAACCGACCGCTCCCAGCATGAACAGCAGCGGGACGAAGAAACCGGGAAGTCCGCCGAGGCCGAGCAGCGCCACGGTGGTCAGCACCGCGCCTGCCACGGTGGCAACGGCCAGCGCACCGGAGACGATGCGCTTCGGGGAGAACCTGCGCAGCAGGACCACGTTGAACTGCGTGGAAGCGATGATCATCAGGGCGCCGAGGCCGAAAACCACGCCGAACTGCTGCTGGTTCAGCCCGTACTGCTCCTGCAGCACGAACGAGGCCCCGGAGATGTAGGAGAACAGCGCCGACATCCCCAGCGCCGCCACCAGGATCATCACCATGAACTGTCCGTCGCTCAGCAGCTGCCGGTAGGAGCGCAGCACGGGGCCCATTCCCCCCTTGTGCCTCCGTTCGGGGGGCAGGCTCTCGCGCAGGGCGAGACTGGCCAGCACCAGCAGCACCACTCCCAGGACGGCCAGCACGGCGAACACCCCGCGCCACGAGAGCTGCAACAGGATCATGCCGCCCAGAGTGGGGGCTAGAATCGGAGCCGCCCCGTTGACCAGCATCAACCGCGAGAGCGTCGTCGCCGCGGTGCGTCCGCTGAACAGATCGCTGACCGAGGCGAGGGCGACGACCATTCCGGCCGCTCCGCCTGCTCCCTGGAGCACGCGCAGGATCCCGAGCACCAGGACGTTGGGGGCGATCAGGCACAGCAACGATGCCGCCACGTGCACGGCTATGCCCACGATCAGCGGAATCCGCCGACCGACGGCATCGGAGAACGGCCCCATCACCAGTTGGCCCAGCCCCAGGCCCAGCAGAGTCCCGGTCAGTGTCAGCTGGGTGGCCGAGGAGCTGGCGTCGAGGCTTTCGCCGATGGCAGGCAGGGCGGGCAGGTACATGTCGATCGTCAGGGGAACCAAGGCAACCAGAGCCCCGAGGACGAGGATGATCCGGGCACGTGCCCAACCGGTGGGTTCGGACACACCCGCGCTGGTCGAGGTGGACGTGCTGTGTTCCGCGACTTTTTCCATCACGACCTTCCGGACGGGAACGATAAGTTGACAGGACTGCCAACTTCACAGCGAACGTGAAGGACGTTT
Source organism: Actinopolyspora sp. BKK2 (assembly GCF_011291845.1). Classification (NCBI taxonomy): domain Bacteria; kingdom Bacillati; phylum Actinomycetota; class Actinomycetes; order Actinopolysporales; family Actinopolysporaceae; genus Actinopolyspora; species Actinopolyspora sp. BKK2. The sequence continues at coordinate 46,313 of NZ_JAANTE010000003.1, forward strand.
TATTCCCGGCTGCGCGGTTCGCGGTCGAATCAGCAGAACTCGTGTGAGCTCCGTCCGTGATCGACCGGCGCCCGTGGCCGCACGGTCTCCGGGAGCAAGCGGGACGCGCAGCAGCCGATCACGGGGAGTGACCACGCAGCGTCCGCAACCGCTCACCGAGAACCGCCGCGGGAATCACCGGCCGCGCTTCGCGGAGCAGCACCGGGAGATCGGTGGAAGAGAACAACGGCACGCTCGACCGGCGCCTCACGAGGCGCACGGCCCCGCTTCCGCGCCGGAACCGCGCGGCGCGCCTACGCCGCTCTCCTCGCTCCGCACGGCGTTCACTCCTCGTCGTTGAGCAACCGATCGAGCCGAGTCCTGGTTCCGGCACGACGCCAGTCCCGCACGGGCAGGGTTTCGAGCAGCTGCTCCAGGACCTCCGCGTCCCACCTCCCGCTATCGGTGTGGGCGAAGCGCCACAGCAGTTCCGGGTCCCGCGCGGCGAGCACGGCAGCACGCATCCCGGCCAGCAGCTCGTCCCGCTCAGCCCGCACCACCGGTGCGTCCGAGCCGGGAAGCAGTCCTTGTCCGTAGCGTTCCAGGGCCGCCGCAGGCCGTCCTTCGCGCAGCAGCGAACGCACCGCGGTGAAATCGGCCTCCACCCGCACGCCGAGACGGTACGGCTTGGTGCGCACGATCGAGTTCCCCAGGCGAGCGCGAAGTCGGTGCAACTCGGCGCGCACGGTGACCGGATTGCCCTGTTCCCCGTGCACCATCAGCGCGAGCTGCTCGGCGTTCAGCCCCTCCGGGCGCAGCGTCAGGGCCGCGAGCAGCTCGGCGTGGCGCTGTCCCACGCGAACGGACCGGTCGTTCAGCTCCACCTCGGGCCACGTTCCCGTGAAGCGCAACCGCAGCACGGAATCGCGTTGTTTCACCCCGGAGACGCGGTAGGTTCGCAACAGGTAGCCCTCCGTCAGGGGCTCGAGCACCGCCTTCCTGCCGTTTCCCGCGTCGAACTCCTCCCCGCAGGTCCGCGGAACCGCCCCTTCGGGGAGCGCGAGGTTTCGCGGTTCGGAGGCGATGACCCGACCGTACGGACTCAACAGCGCCACCGACTCCCCGGACGAGGGACGCAACCGCGGCATCTCCCGCTCGACGATCCGCATGTGCCGCCGACGCATCTGCTCGGCGAGCTCCCCCTCCGCCAACCGGGAGGCGGCCGCGACCAGCGCGGGCAACGTCGGGTGCATGGTGTGCAGGGGACCGCTGAGATCTATCGAACCGATGACCTCGCCCGTCTCCGGGTCCCGTATCGGGCTGGCCGCGCAGGTCCAGGAGTGATACGTGCAAACCAGGTGCTCGGCGGAGTGGATCTGCACCGGCGTTCCCGTGGCCAGCGTGGTTCCCATGGCGTTGGTGCCGATGGTCTCCTCCGCCCAGCGGGTTCCCTCGCTGAGCAGGACGTCGTCGGCCTTGCGGCACACGCTCGGATGACCTTCCCGCCAGAGGATGTGGCCCGTCTCGTCGGTAACGATCATGATGTGGGCGCACTCGCCCACTTCGTCCAACAACGTCCGGCGCAGCAGCGGAAGACAGCTCGCCAGCGAGTGCGCGTCGCGCTGCTCCTCGAGCTCGTCCGCGGCGAAGACGATCGGGGGTTGCCAGCCGTTGGGATCGATTCGGGCCTGCAGGGAGCGTTGCCAGGAGGCGGCCACCACCGGACGGGGCGTTTCCTCCTCGTCCGATTCCGAGAGCGTCGCCGCGTGGATCCGCTCGAGCCTGCGCGCCCGTTCGAGAGGATCGGTGGAGACTTCCGGGAAATTCATCATGGCGAAGTGTTCGGGCAATCGACCTGCCTTGCGGTGTCCTCACGGTCGTACGCGTCGATCGATGCGATCGACATCATACTGATAGGTGGCCCGGGTTACATACAAGCGTCGACCGCCGTCGTGGACACCGCCTTTCGCGCGAAACGTTGTTGCAACGTGGCGCTGCTCAGAATTCCCCACGTCGACCACCCCTCGCGAAACCGCGTACCGCGGTGGCCGAACCAGTCGACACAGTTCGAACGGAGGTGGGGGAATGCCCCAGTACGCAGCTCCGGGAACCGCCGGATCCGTCGTCGAGTACAGGTCCCGCTACGACCACTTCATCGGCGGCGAGTACGTCCCCCCGGCCGGGGGAGACTACTTCGAGAATCCGACTCCCGTCACGGGGCGAGTGTTCACGGAACTGGCCCGCGGCACGGCCCCCGACGTGGAAAAAGCCGTGGATGCGGCCGAAGGGGCCGCCAAGTCGTGGGGCAGAACGGCACCGGCCGAGCGCGCCAAGGTGCTGCTGGCCGTGGCGGACCGCATCGAGGAGAACCTCGAGAAGCTCGCCGTGGCCGAGTCCTGGGACAACGGTAAACCGGTGCGGGAAACGCTGGCGGCCGACATGCCGTTGGCCGTCGACCACTTCCGCTACTTCGCCGGAGCTCTGCGTGCTCAGGAGGGCACGCTCTCCCAGATCGACGAGGACACGGTCGCCTACCACTTCCACGAACCCCTGGGGGTGGTCGGCCAGATCATCCCGTGGAACTTCCCCGTGCTGATGGCCACGTGGAAACTCGCCCCGGCGCTGGCCGGCGGCAACACCGTGGTGCTCAAGCCCGCCGAGCAGACCCCGGCCTCGATCCACGTGCTGCTGGAGCTGATCGCGGACCTGCTGCCCGCCGGTGTGCTCAACGTGGTCAACGGTTTCGGGGTGGAAGCCGGGAAACCGCTGGCCTCGAACCCGCGGATCAACAAGATCGCCTTCACCGGCGAGACCACCACCGGCAGGCTGATCCTGCAGTACGCCAGCGAGAACATCATCCCCGCCACGGTGGAGCTGGGCGGCAAGAGCCCGAACATCTTCTTCGACGACGTCACCGCCGCCGACGACGCCTTCCGCGACAAGGCGCTCGAGGGGTTCGCGCTGTTCGCGTTGAACCAGGGCGAAGTGTGCACCTGCCCCTCCCGCGCCCTGGTGCAACGAGGCATCTACGACGAGTTCGTCGCCGCCGCGGTCGAACGCACCGAGCGCAACGCCCCGGGGCACCCGCTGGACACCGAAACCAGGATCGGGGCCCAGGCCAGCAACGACCAGCTCGAGAAGATCCTCGCCTACATCGACATCGGCAAGCAGGAAGGCGCCAGGATCCTCACCGGTGGCGGACGAGCGGACCCGGGGGGCGAGCTCAGCGGGGGATACTACGTGGAGCCGACCGTTTTCGAGGGGCACAACAGGCAGCGCATCTTCCAGGAGGAGATCTTCGGCCCCGTGGTCTCGGTGACCTCCTTCGAGGACTACGAGGAGGCCGTCGAGATCGCCAACGACACGCTCTACGGCCTGGGCGCCGGTGTGTGGTCCCGGAACGGCAACACCGCGTACCGCGCCGCGCGGGACATCCAGGCCGGACGCGTCTGGGTGAACAACTACCACTCGTACCCGGCGCACGCCGCCTTCGGCGGTTACAAGCAGTCCGGGATCGGCAGGGAAACCCACAAGATGATGCTCGATCACTACCAACAGACCAAGAACATGCTGGTCAGCTACTCGGTGAACTCCATGGGGCTGTTCTGATGGATTCGGGGGAGAACAGCAGGGTGGACGTGACCGAGCGGGCGGCCGAACTTCTCCGGAGCCTGCGACAGCGGTACGGCGCGGTCATGTTCCACCAGTCCGGTGGATGCTGTGACGGCAGCGCACCGATGTGCTACCCGAAGGGGGAGTTCCGCACGGGAGTCAACGACGTGCACGTCGGGAGCCTGAGCGTCGTCGGTATTCCCGAGCGGATCGAGGTGTGGATGTCCGGGCCGCAGTTCGAGTACTGGCAGCACACCCACCTGACCATAGACGTGGTCGCCGGGCGCGGCAGCGGGTTCTCGCTGGAAGCCCCGGACGGGGTGCGCTTTCTGCTGCGCTCCCGATTGCTCACCGAGCAGGAGCTGGACAACCTCTGATCCCCGCCCGGGGTGGTCCTCGGCCGAGGGCCACCCCGGGCAACCGCCCCGGTCCCCTGCGGGGAAGGTCGGTGCGCCTGCAACATCTCAGGGCTTTCCGAACAAGCTCGTGCACCGGTCCGAACGACTGCCGGGCGAATTGCCACCCAGCCGAAAAGCGGGAACCCGGGACCGCTTTCCACCGGAATCGGGCGGGGAAACTCCCCGGGAATCCGTTCTCCCCTCTCCTGCCCTGCCTTTCCAGTTGCGCCGAAATGCCCCGAAGCGTTTCCGTTCGCACCGAAATTCCCGGTCACAAGGCCGCACAAGCTTCCTGCGACGCAATTTCGCGCACGCTAGGGTGAGGCCGTCGACAACGTGCGCGGAAATTCCCCGGCACGCTCCCCGAGGTGGCAGCGAGAGGTGCGCGGATGGGCGAACACGGACACGGCCACTCACACGTAGCCGACCGTGAAGCCGATCGGAGGTATCTGAGCGCGGCACTGGCCGTGATCGCGCTGTTCATGATCGTGGAAATCGTGGTCGGGGTGTACGCCTCCTCGCTCGCACTGATCTCCGACGCCGGTCACATGCTCACCGACGCCGGAGCACTGGCTCTCGCGCTCGTGGCGGGCAGGCTCGCCAGAACACCGGCCCGGGGCGCCTACACCTTCGGTCTCAAGCGAGCCGAGATCCTCTCGGCCCAGATCAACGGAATAACGCTGTTCGCGCTGGTCGGCTACTTCCTCGTCGAGGGAATCCGGCGGCTGGTCTCCCCTCCCGAAGTGGCGGGCGCCTTCGTGCTCGTGACCGCTCTGGTGGGGATCGTGGTCAACCTGATCGCCACGTGGCTGATCAGCAGGGGCAACAGGCAGAGCCTCAACGTCGAGGGGGCTTTCCAGCACATCCTCAACGACCTCTACGCCTTCCTCGCAACAGCGGTGGCCGGGCTCGTGGTCCTGTCGACCGGCTGGACGCGCGCGGACGCGCTCGCCGCGCTCGTCGTAGCCGCCCTCATGGCCAAAGCGGGCTACGGGCTCATCCGCGACTCGGCCCGGGTCTTCCTCGAAGCCGCTCCGCGGGGGATCGACCCGCAGCTGCTGGAAACGGAGATGCGCGGGATCACCGGCGTGGTCGAGGTTCACGAGCTGCACGTGTGGGAAGTGACGTCCGGCTTCCCCGCCCTGTCCGCACACGTGCTCGTGTCGGCCGAGCAGGACTGCCACGAACGGAGGACAGCCGTCGAACGGCTGCTGCGCGACCGGCACGAGATCCGGCACACCACCCTCCAGGTGGATCACCGGCAGGACTTCCTGCCCACGGAGTCGTTGCGTCCTCGCTCCCCGGAGGAGCAGGACGACGCGGACCACGGGACCGGCCGGGAGTGACACCTCCGGACACCGGTCACCGGTGCGCGGCAGGCACCGGCCGCGTCCGCCCCGGGGGCAGTCCGCTCCCCTGCCGGGGGCTCCGCGTCAGTGCTCGGTCCCGTTCAGCACCCGCAGGGCCAGCCACAGTTCCGCGCGCACCCCGGGTTGATCCAGATCGCGCCCGAGCAGTGACTCCACCTTGCGGATCCGGTTGCGCAGCGTGTGGCGGTGCACTCCCAGCGCGCCTGCTGCCTGCTCCCACTGCCCGTGCCGGGCCAGCCACTCGCGCAGCGAGCCGAGCAGCTCCTGACTGCCCTCCAGCGGGGCCAGCAGGGACGCGGCGAACCCGCTCGCTCGATCCGCCGGAACCAGCTCCAGCAGGCCGCATCCGGCCAGCTCGGCGAACCGCACCACCTCGACCCCGGTGCGGGCCGCGGCCACGGCCTGCTCCGCCTGGCGCAGGGCACGCGAGATTCCGTTCGAGTCGCACGGTTCGGAAACCCCGACCCGCGCGCCGCACCGACGGCTCAGCAGCTCCGCGCTCGCCCCCTCGGCCGGAACCACCGCCAGCACGGTTCCTTCGTGCTCGACCGGGTAGACCGTTTCCGCGGAGCTTCCCGTCTCGAGCAGGTACAGCAGTTCCTCCCGGTCGCGTTCCCCGGAGAAGGCCAGCACCCGGACGGGCGAGGTGGGAAATCCGACCCGCAGGTCGTCGAGCACCTCCCAGACGGGCTCGCCCGCCAACAGGGTCCGCAGGAATCCGGTGCGCAGTTTCCGCCGCGCGGAGCGCAGCGTCTCGGTCTGCCGCAGAGCCAGGATCAACAAGGAGGCAGCCGAGTTGATCACTTGCCGTTCGGCCGTGCCGAACGAGCGCGCACGACCGACTGCGAGCACCGCCCCGTTCCCCGCTCCGAGGTCCTGCAGGCTGATCACCTGCTCGGACAGCTCGACCTCCACGGCACCTCTGCCCTGCCTGCCGTGCAGCCGCTCGGCCTCTGCGGCGAGCACCCGCGCCGATTCTCCTGCCGTGGTCGGAGCGGCGTGCAACACCGCTCCCGCACCGTCCAGCAACGCCACCCACCCCTCGACGAAACCGGCCAGCTTGCGGATCAGCGGGGCCAGGTCCCGCTTGCTCCCGGCCGCTCGGGCCAGTTCGTGTTGAGCTCGGCTGAGCCGCCGGACTCCCTCGTACTCGTCCTCGGCCAGCGCGCGTGAGACCGCCTTGCTGATCGCGATGAACGGTGTCCGGTGCGGCACGACCACCAGCGGCAGCCCCGCTTCGGCAGCCGCCGCGATCAGTTCCCGCGGCACTTCACCGTGGGTGAACCCCACCCCGAAACCGAGCCCGGACACCCCGGCCGCAGCGACCCTGTTCACGTACTCCCCGCACTCGGGACCGCGCAGCGTCAGTCCCGTGGTCAGCAGCAGCTCCCCGCCCTCGAGGAAAGGGGTGGGATCGGTCAGCTCGCTGGTGTGCACCCAGGAGATCGGCCGGTCCGCGAAGCCGCGGTTCCCGTGAATCGTCAGCTCCAGCTCCGGATCCTCGAGGAGGTCCCGCACCGTCAACGTCACCGGCAACAACTCCAAACCGTCCATCGAACCGTGCGCTGGTGGCCGTGGTGTCCACTGCGTATCACCGCTATAGCACCGAAGCTGTCCCCGAACACTTCACGACGGAGCGGAGACTGCGATGACCACACTCACCAACGAGGAGACGCCCGCCGCGCGGAAACGACTGCTGCGCACCGAGATCCCCGGGCCGAAGTCGCGTGAGCTGCAGGGGCGCCGCGCGATGACCGTGGCCGCAGGTGTGGGCAGCGCGCTGCCCGTCTACGTCACGGGAGCGGAGGAAGGCGTGCTGCACGACGTGGACGGCAACGTGCTGATCGACCTGGGCTCGGGGATCGCGGTGACCAACGTGGGCAACGCGGCCCCCGAGGTGGTCGACGCGATCCGCGGTCAAGCCGGCGAGTTCACCCACACCTGCTTCATGGTGACCCCCTACGAGAACTACCTCGAGGTCTGCGAGGAACTGGCCGAGGTCACCCCCGGCGAGCACGACAAGCGCACCGTGCTGTTCAACTCCGGGGCGGAGGCGGTGGAGAACGCGGTCAAGATCGCTCGCAGGGCCACCGGGCGGCAGGCCGTGGTGGTCTTCGACCACGCCTACCACGGGCGTACCAACCTCACGATGGCAATGACGGCCAAATCGGTGCCCTACAAGCACGGGTTCGGTCCGTTCACCAGCGAGGTCTACCGCATGCCGATGTCCTACCCGGCGCGGGACGGCGCGGACGGAGCCGAAACGGCCCGCGGGGTGATCGACCGGATCGAGAAGCAGGTGGGGGCCGACTCCGTGGCCGCCGTGGTCGTCGAGCCCGTGCAGGGCGAGGGCGGGTTCGTCGAACCGGCCGAGGGTTTCCTGCCGGAGCTGTCGCGATGGTGCGCCGAAAGCGGTGCGCTCTTCGTCGCCGATGAGATCCAGACCGGTTTCTGCCGGACCGGGGACTGGTTCGCCTGCGAGCACGAGGGGGTGGTGCCCGATCTGATCACCACGGCCAAGGGGATCGCGGGCGGCATGCCGCTGGCGGGGGTGACCGGCCGGGCCGAGGTGATGGACTCACTGCCCCCGGGAAGCCTGGGCGGCACCTACGGCGGCAACCCGGTCTCCTGCGCCGCCGCTCTCGGAGCCATCCGGGCGATGCGCGAGCGGGACCTCGCCGGAGCCGCGCGGGACATCCAGCACCGTGCGCTGCCCAGGCTGCGCGCGCTGGCGGAGCGCACCGAGCGGATCCTCGAAGTACGCGGGCGAGGGGCGATGCTGGGCGTCGAGTTCGTCCGCGCCGGAAGCGGCGATCCCGACCCAGAACTGGCCGCGCGGGTGGCCAAGACCTGCCACGAACGCGGTGTCGTCGTGCTCACCTGCGGCACCTACGGCAACGTGATCCGCCTGCTTCCCCCGCTGGTGATCTCGGCCGAGCTGCTGGACGAGGGACTCGACGTGCTCGAGGAGGCCCTGGTGGAGCAGCTGGACCACCCCGCCCGGTGACGCGTCGGCCGGGCCGGCCCGGCCGACGCTCGGCGTCGGCGGGCCCGCCCGGTTCACCCCGCGTGCCGGGAGCTGTCCGCTCGGGTCACGTGAGCGGCGCCCGCCGGATCCGTTCCGGCGGGTCCCCTCCCGGCGGGGCGAGTCCGCTCAGGCGTGCTCCAGCACGGACTCGTACTTGCCCTCGCGGGCGGCGCCGTTGAGCTTGGCCCGGTGCGCCAACACTCGTTGGGCACCGTCGAACTTCTCGGAACGACCGACCCACTCCTGCAACGCCGGGGCGAGCAGTCCCCGGCCGAACGAGAAGGTCACCTGCCAGGGCAGCGGACCGAGCTGGTTGATCGCGTTGAGGTTGACGGTGGCCTCCTCGTCGCTCTGCCCCCCGGACAGGAAGGCGATGCCGGGCACGGCCGGTGGAACCGTGCGCTTGAGCGCGCGGACCGTCGCCTCGGCCACGTCCGCGGAGCTCGGCTGCTGCGGGTGGTCCTTGCCCGCGACCACCATGTTCGGCTTGAGCACCATGGATTCCAGCTCGACGCGCTGCTTCGCGAGCTCGTCGAAGACCTCGCGCAACGTCCGGACGGTCGCCTCCTCCGCGGCTTCCAGGGAGTGGTCACCGTCCATCAGCACCTCGGGCTCGACCATCGGAACCAGACCGGCTTCCTGGGAAAGCGCGGCGTAGCGGCCGAGGGCGTGCGCGTTGGCGTGGATCGCGTAGTCGCTCGGGCGGTCGGCGGCGATGTCCAGCACGGCACGCCACTTGGTGAAGTTCATGCCGAGCTCGACGTACTCGGAAAGTCGATCGCGCAGTCCGTCCAGACCTTCGGTGATCTTCTCCCCGTCGCTGCCCGCCAGGGGCTTGGCTCCCTTGTCCACCTTGATCCCGGGCAGCACTCCGTTGTCCTCGGCCACCTTGCGCAGCGGAACACCCGAGGAGGAGTCCTGCCGGACCGTCTCGTCGAACAGGATCACGCTACTGATCGATTTGCCGAGCTCGGGCGTGGACACGATCAGCTCGCGATACTGGCGGCGCACTTCCTCCGTGGAATCGAGGCCGACCGCGTGCAACCGCTTTTCCATCGTCCCGGTGCTCTCGTCGGCCGCGAGAATACCCTTGCCCGGTGCAACCATCTCTCGTGCGATCAACCGCATGTCGTCGCTGAACACGGTGCGCTCTCCTTCGGGTGTACCTGCATGTCCTTCTCGGCCGGTGATCGCCCGGACCGGAGTCACCGTCAAGCGTGACAGACACGGTCCGAGGATTCCGAACCCAATCAACTTGAATCGAATCAGAAAACTCGGAATCGAATCAGTAACGTCGCATTCATCTCACCCGAACAGGTAAACGCTTGTCAGCCGACCGACCCCTTCCGACAATACTCGCGCACAACGAACAAAGATTTCACTTTCACCCGGAGGTGTGCCTGCTGCTCCGACGAACCACCTCCGCCGAGTCGTCGTCGGCCCTCCCGCGACGCGCCTGCCCCTGCCCGTGCCCCGGCCCGCCACGGGTGGACGGAGGTCGATAACGTCCGTTGGTCGGGTGGAAGTACCGATTCAGCTCACGCCCCGCCCCACCCCGGGGCAGCGCGCGCGGGCCCGGAACTTCCCGCGAACCGAACATCATCCGACCACGCGAGGAACAGCAGTGATCGATCCGCACTCCCCCGAACACCGCGACTGGCTGAACACGGAACGGCGCAGATTGCTCGACTTCGCCGCCTCGTCCCGGATGACGCGAGGAGGTTTCGGCTGGTTGGACGAGTCCGGGGTCCCGGACTCCGAACGTCCGGTGGAAACCTGGATCACGGCCCGAATGACCCACGTGTTCAGCCTGGCCCACCTCAACGGCGCACCGGCTGCGGCGGAAATCGCCGATCACGGAGTGCAGGCCCTGCTCGGGCCGCTCCGGGACCAAGCGCACGGTGGCTGGTTCACCAGCACGACCGACGCCACCAAGGGGGCCTACGAGCACGCCTTCGTCGTGCTCGCGGCGAGCAGCGCCGCGGCCGCGGAGAGGCCCGGGGCGCGCGAGCTGCTGGACGAGGCGCTGCACACCGTCGACAGCGGATTCTGGGACGAGCAGGCAGGACTCGCCCTGGAAAGCTGGGACCGGCAGTGGGGCTCCACCGAGCAGTACCGGGGAGCCAACAGCAACATGCACATGGTGGAGGCCATGCTCGCCGCGGGCGACGTCACCGGTGAGCGGATCTGGCACCAGCGAGCGCTGCGGATAGCCGGAACGCTGATCGACGAGGTCGCCCGCACCCACGCGTGGCGACTCCCGGAGCACTTCACCCCCGACTGGGAACCCGACCCCGAGTACAACCGCGCACGGCCCCACGACCCCTTCCGCCCGCACGGAACGACGGTCGGCCACTGGCTGGAGTGGGCCCGCTTGCTGCTGCACCTCGAGGCCTCGCTCGGCGACGCGGCCCCCAACTGGCTGATCTCCGACGCGCGCAACCTCTTCGAAGCGGGCATACAGCACGGTTGGCACGCCGACGGGCACCCCGGCTTCGTGTACACGCTCGACTGGCAGGACCGCCCGCAGGTCCGCGAGCGCATGCACTGGGTGGCCACCGAGGCGATCCTGAGCGCGGCGGCGCTGCACCAGCGCACCGGTGAGGCCTACTACCAGCAGTGGTACGCCACCTTCTGGGACTTCGCACGCACCCATCACATCGATCACGGCCGGGGGAGCTGGCTCCACGAGCTCACCCCGGACGGGCGGCCTTCGCGCTCCGTCTGGTCCGGCAAACCGGACGTCTACCACGCCTACCAGGCAACGCTGTTCCCCCAGCTCCCCCTCGCCCCCGCCGCGGCCGTGGCGCTGCGGAACTGAGACGACAGCGCGGGAACACCACGAGCGGCCGGTGCTCCGCGCGCCCTGCGGGGCTCGCGGACCGCACTGCCCCGGCGTCGCGCGGAGACGCCCGACGTCGGGGCGCTCGTCCCCGCGCGAAAGCGACCCCGTCACGGCCGACAGCGCACTTCACGCACCGGGCGGGGGACGGTGAACGGAACTTGACACCTCGTTCACGGAACATATCGAACACGCAAAAGTCCCTTCCTAGGCTCGCCGAGGCGAACCGAACGGAAGGGAATGAGCAGTGAGCGTCTCGACCGCGGAGAAAGAAGAGAGCACCCCCGCGCGGAAACGCGGGAACTGGATCAACGACTGGCGCCCGGAGGACCCCGCTTTCTGGCGCAGCAAGGGCAGAAAAATCGCCTGGAAAAATCTGGGCATATCGGTCGTGGCCGAACACCTCGGTTTCAACGTGTGGACCCTGATGAGCATAGTCGTCGTCGGGCTGGACGAGGTCGGCTACTCCTTCGGGGTCGGCCAGCAGTTCTGGTTGCTGATCCTGCCCAACCTGATCGGGGCCCTGCTGCGCGTTCCCTACACCTTCGCCGTCCCCCGTTTCGGCGGCAGAGGCTGGACCACCACCAGCGTCTGCCTGCTGCTCATACCGTGCGCGATGCTCGCCGCAGCGGTGACGGCCGAGAACACCCCGTACTGGTTCTTCCTGCTCACAGCTGCCGCCATGGGGGTCGGAGGGGGCAACTTCTCCTCCTCGATGACCAACATCTCCTTCTTCTTCCCCGAGCACCGGAAAGGTCTGGCCCTCGGCCTCAACGCGGCGGGAGGCAACATCGGGGTCGCCGTGAGCCAGCTGCTCGTCCCGTTCGTCATGCATCTGGGCGCGGGAGTCAACCTCTCCTACGCCGCGCTCATGTGGATGCCGGTCATCATTCTCACCGGAGCGTGCTCGTGGCGGTACATGAACAGCCTCACCGCGGCGAAACCGGACAACGGCTCCTACCGGGAAGCCGTGCGCAGCAGGCACACCCCCGTCATGGCACTGCTCTACGTGGGAACATTCGGCTCTTTCATCGGTTTCTCCTTCGCCTTCCCATCCCTGATCGAGATCGCGTTCAGCGATTTCTCCTCCTTCATGGGAATCGCCTTCATCGGGGCGCTGATCGGTTCGGTGGCACGTCCCCTCGGAGGATGGTTCTCCGACCGGATCGGCGGCGCGCGGATCACCATGTGGAACTTCCTCGGTCTGGCAGCGGGCACGGTCGGTGTGCTTGCGGGTACCCACCTCGACAGCTTCGCCGTCTTCTTCGGATCGTTCGTGCTGCTGTTCGTGCTGACCGGCATCGGGAACGGCTCCACCTACCGCATGATCCCCCCGGTCTTCGTCCGGGAGGCCGAGCAGCGCGCGGCGCGCACCGGTGAGGACCTGGAAACCGCGCACCGAGCGGCCAAACGCCGCTCCGGTGCCGTGATCGGCGTGGTCGGCGCGGTCGGCGCCTTCGGCGGGGTGCTGATCAACCTGGTCTTCAAGTTCTCCCTGCAGGCGACGGGAACGCTCACCCCCGCGCTGTTGTCCGTGTTCGTCCTGTTCCTGGTCTGCGCAGCGATGACGTGGTGGCACTACATCCGCACCGACGTCCCGCGGACGGAGCGGGCACGTGCGGCGGGCGTTTAACGGGGCGGAAATCACGCCGAATCCGGCACGACACCGATCACCACGAACATGGTCGCCGAGTCCCGCGAACGCGAGGAGGAGATGAGCGAGTCCCATTCCACTCCCCCGCCGATGACCTCGCCCGGTGCACGGCCGGGGACTGCTCGACGGATGCGAAACCGATGACCACGACACGGCAGGAACAGCGCACGCTGACCGGGTTCACCGTGGGAACGACGGCCACGCGCCGGGTCGAGGAACTGGCGACCATGCTGCACCGACGTGGAGCCGAGGTGCGCCACGGCCCGGCCATCAGGATTCTGCCGCTCGCCGACGACGGCGAGCTGTTCGAGATGAGCGAATCACTGCTGCGGAATCCACCGGACGTGGTCGTGATAACCACGGGAATCGGTTTCCGGGGCTGGTTGGAGGCGGCCGAGGGCTGGGGTTTCGGAGCCGAGCTGGCCGGGGTGCTCGGCTCGGCGAGGATCCTGGCCAGAGGCCCGAAAGCCACCGGGGCGGTTCGCGCCGCGGGGCTCTCCGAGTGCTGGGCTCCGGAGTCCGAGAGCACCTCGGGAATACTCGCCCGGCTGCGCGGGGAGAACCTCTCCGGATGTCGCGTGGCGGTCCAGCTGCACGGACAGCGGATGCCGGAGTTCACTGCGGAGCTGCGCGCGGCCGGGGCCGAGGTCATCGAGGTGCCCGCCTACCGCTGGTCCCGACCGCACGACGAAGCCCCGCTCGACCGGCTGGTGGACGAAGTGCTCACCCGGAGGATCGATGCGCTGGTCTTCACGAGCGCCCCGGCAGTGACGAACACGCTCGACCTCGCGCGGCGGACCGGTCGGCGACGGGAACTGCTCGCCTCGCTGCGGCAGCACGTGCTGGTCACCTGCGTCGGTCCGGTCTGCGCCGCTCCGCTGGAAGGACTCGAGATTCCGGTCATCTTCCCGCAACGCCCCCGGCTCGGTTCGCTGGTGCGTTCGCTCGACGAGAGCCTGCCCGCGCGGGTCCGGCGGCTGGACATCGGCGGGAACCACGTGGAACTGCGCGGACAGGGCGTTCTGCTCAACGGTGAGCTGCGCCCCGTCCCGCCCAGTCCCATGGCCCTGCTGCGCAAGCTCTCCGAGCACCCCGGCAAGGTGCTGTCCCGGCGCGAGCTCGTCGACGCCCTGCCGAACGGCGGAGAGGAGCACGCCGTCGAGATGGCGATCGGACGACTGCGCACCGCCCTCGGCAACGAGCGCTTCGTCCAGACCGTCATCAAGCGCGGCTACCGACTCGCCCTGGACGACACCGAGATGCGCGCGCTGGCGCAGCGATGAGGCACGGGCGAGTCGGTTCGCCGCCCGGGGCTTCACCACCGGGCGGCGAAGCCCGCGACATCCGGCGAACCAGTCCGGTGCCGCGCTCCGCTCAGAGCTCCAACCTGGAGGAGTACTCCGGGGCGTAGCGGTCCCCCGCGGCCACCCCCACGGGGAACATCCGGCTCAGCTCCGCGACCACGGTTCCGTCGAGCGGACGACGCGCCGCCTCCACGTTGGCCGCGACCCTGTCCGGATTCCTGCTGCCGGGGATGGGAACGACGTCCTCCCCCTGGGCCAGCACCCATCCGAGCGCGAGCTCCGCCGGAGTACGTCCGAGTTCCTCGGCCTTGCGCTGCAGTTCACCGGCCAGTTGCAGGTTCTGGTCCAGGTTCTGGCCCGCGAACCGCGGGTAGCGCTTGCTGCGCTGATCGAGGTTCTCCACCTGATCACCGCCCTGGAATCCGCCACCGAGGATCCCCCTGCCCAGCGGGGAGTAGGGAACCAGGCCGACACCGAGCTCCCGCATGGTCGGTAGCAGCCTTTCCTCCGGCTCGCGGCTGAACAGGGAGTACTCCTGCTGCACGGCGGTGATCCGATGCGTGGCGTGCGCCCGGCGCAGGGTTTCCGCGCTGACCTCGGAAAGTCCGATGTAGCCGACCTTGCCGGCCTTGACGAGCTCGCCCATCGCCCCGACCGTCTCCTCGATCGGCGTATCCGGGTCCACCCGGTGCAGGTAGTAGAGGTCGACGTAGTCGGCCCCCAACCTCCGCAGGCTCGCGTCGATGGATGCGTGCACGTGCTCCGGCCTGCCCAGGCCGGTCTCGCTGCCCGCTCCGAACTTGGTCGCCAGCACGACTTCGTCACGGCGGTCGGCCAACACGCGCGAGATCAGCTGCTCGTTGTGACCGTCGCCGTAGACGTCGGCGGTGTCGACGAAATTCACCCCGAGATCGAGCAACTGCCGCAGCAACCGCTCCGATTCCGCGTCATCGGCCTGCCCGTAGACGCCGGACAGTCCCATCGCCCCGTACCCCACGGCGCTCACGGTGGGGCCGTACTCGCTCAACCTGCGTTGCGGAAGTGCCTGGTCGCTCATGTCCGACACCGTAGTCCCGCTCCGGAGCGGCACGCGATTCGACGAGCACGGCCCCGTCGAGGGCGAAATCTCCTCCGCTGCGGCCTGTGCTGCGCATTCCGCCGCTCAGGAACCCGTCGATGTCACGATCGTCTCCCCGGAGCGCCGGGTTTTCCAGCACGCCGTTCGACCGCGCGAGCACAGCGGGCTCCGCAGCGCAGCGGGCAGCGTCGAGCGGAACCGCGGTTGCGGAGAAAGCACCATCCGGAGTTGTTCTCCGGGAAGTTCCTCCTCGTTCCGGCAGCACCGCCGGGAAAAATCGGTTGCGCGCCGGGACGCGGCTGTCTAGGGTCGACTCCCGACTTGTCGCCATCCCCGAGGAGGGAACGTGCTCAGCTGAGGTCGGCGAGACACCGTGCGTGCCTTTCGGCGCGTGCCGGTGACGTGACCTCTGATCGAGTGCCTCCTCGCTTCGGCTCCGGCCGTTTCGAATCGCTCTCACGCGTGCGGCGCAGGTGCGGTGTCTCCACACGTCGGAACCAACCGGACACGACTTGTTCACGGGAGACACCTTCATGTGTGAGAACGGGACCGTGGTTTGCGGCAACCTCTCCTTCTCCTGGCCGGACGGCACGCGCGTGCTTCACGGCCTCGACTGGACGGCCGGAGCCGGACGCACCGGACTGATCGGCCTCAACGGAGCGGGCAAATCCACCCTGCTGAAACTGCTGACCCGCGAACTGACCCCGCAGGAGGGAACCGTCCGCATCACCGGTGAGACCGGTCTGCTGCCGCAGCACATCACGACCGACCCGGCGGAACGGGTCGAGGACGTGCTGGGCGTCTCGCGCAGGAGAGCCGCGCTGCGCTCCATCGAAAGCGGAGTCGCCGACGAGCGGCAGTTCTCGGTTCTCGACGACGACTGGGACGTCGAACAGCGCTCGCTGGCCGCGCTCGAGCGGGTCGGCCTGGGCGCGCTCGGACTCGACCGCTCGGTGGTCGAGATATCCGGCGGGGAGCTCGTGCTGCTTCACCTGGCCGCCCAGCTGCTTCGCCGCCCGAACGTGCTGCTGCTCGACGAACCGACCAACAATCTGGATCGCCGCGCCAGGGGCCTGCTCCGGGAAGCCGTGCGGAACTACGGGGGAACGCTGATCGCGATCAGCCACGACCGGGAGCTGCTCCGGGCGATGGACCGCATCTCCGAACTGCGCAACGGTGTGATCACCGACTACGGCGGGAACCTGGACCACTACGAACGAGCGCTCGAAGCGGAGCGCGAGGCCGCTGAGCGCGCGGTTCGCTCCGCCGACTCCGAGGTGCGGCGCCAACGACGCAAGCGGGCCGAGCAGCAGGAGAAGCAGGCCAGGAGCAAGCGTTACGGCATTCGGATGCACGCCGAGAACCGCGCTCCGCGAATCGTGCTGGGGCAGCGGAAGC
Organism: Actinopolyspora sp. BKK2; assembly: GCF_011291845.1. Classification (NCBI taxonomy): domain Bacteria; kingdom Bacillati; phylum Actinomycetota; class Actinomycetes; order Actinopolysporales; family Actinopolysporaceae; genus Actinopolyspora; species Actinopolyspora sp. BKK2. The sequence goes on from NZ_JAANTE010000003.1 coordinate 62,976, forward strand.
GAGCCGCCCAGGACTCGGCGGGCAAGCAGCGGATCATGCGGGAGCGGGCGCTGGAGGAGGCGCGGGCGCGCCTGGAGTCGGCCGAGCAACGCGTGCGCGACGACGAGCTGGTTCGGATCGACCTTCCCGCCACGGCCGTACCCGCCGGCCGGCGCGTGCTCGCGGTGCGCGACGCGCGGACTCCCCGCGGGGAGCTGCTCGGGGACCTCGAGCTGCGCGGGCCGGAGCGGATCGCGCTCACCGGGCCCAACGGTGCTGGCAAGTCCACCCTGCTGCACACCGTTGCGGGCAGGAGCGCGGTCGGCGGCGGAGCGGTGCAGACGCCGGTCCCGCTGCGCTACATGCCGCAACACGCCGACGTCCTCGACGAGCACCTCTCGGTGATCGAGAACGCCAAGCGACTGGCTCCGGGGATCACGGACAACGAGGTGCGGGCGCGGCTGGCGCGCTTCCTGTTCACCGGGGATCGCGCGGACCGAACCGCGTCCACCCTCTCGGGAGGAGAACGTTTCAGAGCCGGTCTGGCCGTGTTGATGCTGGCCGAGCCGGCTCCACAGCTGCTGCTGCTGGACGAGCCCACCAACAATCTCGACACGCACAGCGTCCGGCAGCTGGTCGCGGCGCTGTCCGCGTACCGGGGAGCGCTGATCGTGACCGGCCACGACGTCACGTTCCTCGGAGAGATCGGCATCACCAGGTGGTTGTGGCTGGACGGAGGGCTGAGCGAGACCGATCCGCAGCGGCTCTGACCGGTGTCGTCCCCGGTGGACCGACGTGCTTCCCGAGCGGGGTTCTCCCCGAGTCCCGCGCTCCGGCTCGTACTGCGTCCCGATCCGCTCGATGTCCCGGTCCGCTCGATCCGGCCGGTTGGCACGGTCCGACGGGACGGAGGATTCACGCGGAGTTCGGGCTCCGTTGGCCCGTCCGCACGCATCCGTTCATTCCGACGAGGAAAAACGACGAGAATTGCGCGAACGTGCACAACCCGGGGTTCGTTTCGGCCGCCCCTGCCTTGAAGACAAATATAGGACAAGCGTACTGTTTACGCTGAAGCAAGGGTCCGCGCGCACGAACCACCGGTGTGCGCGAGACTCCACCGGACCCGTGTGGTTCCCGAACTTGCGCACGCCCGTCACGAGATGGAGTGAAACGTGACTGCACCTGTGAGCAAGGACAGCTTCGGCGCCCGCGACACGTTGCAGGTCGGCGACGCCTCCTACGAGGTGTTCCGGCTCGACGCCGTCGACGGCGCGCAGCGGCTGCCCTACAGTCTCAAGATCCTGCTGGAAAACCTGCTGCGCACCGAGGACGGCGTGAACATAACCGCCGACCACGTGCGCGCCCTGGGCAACTGGGACCCCAAGGCCGAGCCGGACACCGAGATCCAGTTCACCCCCGGCCGGGTGATCATGCAGGACTTCACCGGTGTCCCCTGCGTCGTCGACCTCGCCACGATGCGCGAGGCGGTCGTCGAGCTCGGCGGTGACGCCTCCTCGGTCAACCCGCTGGCTCCGGCCGAGCTGGTCATCGACCACTCCGTGGTCATCGACGTGTTCGGCAAGTCGGACGCCTTCGAGCGCAACGTCGAGTTCGAGTACGGGCGCAACAAGGAGCGCTACCAGTTCCTGCGGTGGGGCCAGAACGCCTTCGACGAGTTCAAGGTCGTCCCCCCGGGAACCGGCATCGTCCACCAGGTCAACATCGAGCACCTCGCCCGCGGGGTGATGGCCCGCAACGGCCAGGCCTACCCGGACACCTGCGTGGGCACCGACTCGCACACCACGATGGTCAACGGGCTCGGTGTCCTGGGCTGGGGAGTCGGCGGCATCGAGGCTGAGGCCGCCATGCTGGGCCAGCCGGTTTCGATGCTCATCCCCAAGGTCGTCGGGTTCAAGTTGACCGGCGACATCCCGCCGGGGGCCACCGCGACCGACGTGGTGCTGACGATCACCGAGATGCTGCGCGAGCACGGCGCCGTCGGCAAGTTCGTGGAGTTCTACGGCTCCGGCGTCGCCTCAGTCCCCCTGGCGAACCGGGCCACGATCGGCAACATGAGCCCGGAGTTCGGCTCCACCGCGGCGATCTTCCCGATCGACGAGGAAACCCTCCGGTACCTCAAGCTCACCGGCCGTTCCCAGGAGCAGCTCGACCTGGTCGAGAGCTACGCCAAGGAGCAGGGCCTGTGGCACGACCCGAGCCGCGAGCCCGAGTACTCCGAGTACCTCGAGCTGGACCTGTCCACCGTGGTTCCCTCCATCGCCGGCCCGAAGCGTCCGCAGGACCGGATCGCCATCTCCGAGTCCAAGAGCTCCTTCCGCGGCTCGCTCAAGGAGTACGTCTCGGTCAACTCCGACGACACCGCGCTCGACGAGGCCGGCGAGGAGTCCTTCCCCGCCAGCGACGCGCCCGCGGTGACCCACCACGACGAGGGTGACAAGCCCAAGCTGGTCTCCGCGGCCGACGGAGCCGCGGGCAGGGTCTCCAACCCCGTCAAGGTCTCCTCCGAGGAGCGGGGCGAGTTCGTGCTCGACCACGGTGCCGTGGTGATCGCGTCCATCACCTCCTGCACCAACACCTCCAACCCCTCGGTGATGCTCGGTGCCGCGCTGCTGGCCCGCAACGCCGTCGACAAGGGGCTCGAGACCAAGCCCTGGGTCAAGACCTCGATGGCTCCCGGCTCGCAGGTGGTCACCGACTACTACGAGAAGGCCGGGCTCTGGCCGTACCTGGAGAAGCTGGGCTATCACCTGGTCGGCTACGGCTGCACCACCTGCATCGGCAACTCCGGCCCGCTCCCCCAGGAGATCTCGCAGACCGTGCAGGACAACGACCTCTCGGTCGTGTCGGTGCTGTCCGGCAACCGGAACTTCGAGGGCCGGATCAACCCGGACGTCAAGATGAACTACCTGGCCTCGCCGCCGCTGGTGATCGCCTACGCGTTGGCCGGTTCGATGGACTTCGACTTCGCCAACGACCCGCTGGGCCACGACTCGGCGGGCGAGCCGATCTACCTCAGCGACATCTGGCCGAGTCCGCAGGAGATCCAGCAGACCATGGACTCCGCGATCACGCAGGAGATGTTCACCAACGACTACTCCGACGTGTTCGCCGGAGACCAGCGCTGGCGGGAGCTGCCCACCCCCGAGGGGGAGACCTTCGAGTGGGACCCGGACTCCACCTACGTCCGCAAGCCTCCCTTCTTCGAGGGCATGGGCAGCGAACCCGAACCGCTCAACGACATCTCGGGCGCCAGGGTTCTCGCGCTGCTCGGTGATTCGGTCACCACCGATCACATCTCCCCCGCCGGGGCCATCAAGCCGGACTCCCCGGCCGGGCAGTACCTGCGTGAGCACGGCATCGAGCGCAAGGACTTCAACTCCTACGGCTCGCGGCGGGGCAACCACGAGGTGATGATCCGCGGCACCTTCGCCAACATCAGGTTGCGCAACCTGCTGCTCGACGACGTGCAGGGCGGTTACACCCGGGACTTCACCCAGCCCGACGGGCCGCAGGCGTTCATCTACGACGCCGCGCAGAACTACGCCGCGCAGGGGACCCCGCTGGTGGTGCTCGCGGGCAAGGAGTACGGCTCCGGTTCCTCCCGCGACTGGGCCGCCAAGGGAACGGCGCTGCTCGGCGTGCGCGCCGTGATCGCCGAGTCCTTCGAGCGGATCCACAGGTCCAACCTGATCGGCATGGGCGTCGTCCCGCTGCAGTTCCCCGCGGGAAGCACCGCCGAGTCGCTCGGGCTGGACGGTACCGAGCACTACGACATCGCCGGGCTCACCGAGTTCAACCACGGGGAAATCCCGAGCACCGTCAAGGTGACCGCCACCAAGGAGGACGGCTCCACCGTCGAGTTCGACGCGGACGTGCGCGTGGACACGCCCGGTGAGGCCGACTACTACCGCAACGGCGGCATCCTGCAGTACGTGCTGCGGAACATGGTCAACTCCTGACCGAGCACCGCTCCACCGATGTGGCGCCGTGGCCGTTCCCCGGCCACGGCGCCACATCGCTCACGACGGACGACGCAGGCCTCGCCGTCCCGGTTCGCGCGGGGCGCGGGCGACGGCCCCGCCTCCCGCGGTGACTCCCGGGCCCGACTCGGTCGGTCTCGCCGGAGCGCCGCGCGGCGACCTCGAGCGCTCGGACGGAGGGTTCGGCGCCGGCAGTCCCGGGAGTTCGAAGCGCGGACCTGAGACCGAACGGACACATTCGTGGAAATCCCTACTAGGATCGCGATGAGCCGGGACTCCGTTAACGACTTGGCTCACTCGGATGGGTGAAAACGGTCACAGATTCCGTCCGCACGCATCACCTCTGCCCGAGCCGCGCGTCTCCCGCACGGAGGTGTGATCATGACGAGCGAACTCAAACACCACTGGCAGCCCGCCGAACAACAACGTCACGCCGTCGCGGGACCACTGCCGGGTGGGAAGCAGCACGGTGCGGGCGAAAGGCTCGACACGCTCTGCGGGCGCACGGTCGTGGCAGCCGCGTCCAACGAGCTCAACTGGCTCTGGCCCACCTGCGACAGCTGCATGGAGGTCGCCAAGGAACGCGTCGGGGCCACCACGTGACCGGCACGGTCGTCGTCCGGTACCGGGCCGGGATCGTGGGAGAGACCCAGCGTCAGGTGCACCTGACCACGCTGGACGATTCCGATCCCGCACCGACCGAGTGGCGGACCCACTGCGGTATCGGCATTCCCGCCGAGCAGGCCGAGATCTCGGAACTTCCCGCGGGGATGCCGTGTCTGCCTTGCCTGATGCGTTCCCCCGAGCTGCGGGAGTCCGCCGCGGGCGACGCCGCGGGCGACGCCGCAGGCGCGGTCGACTCCCCGGCGCGGAACGGCTGAACCACGACGCGGCACCGGGATCAGCGGGCGCGGGCCAGCGAAACGGCGAAGTCACCGGCCTCGTCGGTGTACCACTCGGCGAGCTCGAACCCCGCCGCCTCCAGCTCCGCTTCGACCCCCGCGCGACGGAACTTCGCCGACATCTCGGTCTCGATCTCCTCCCCCGGGGCGAAGTCCACGGCCAGTTCGGGGACCCGCAGCCACACCCGCATCGCGCGGCCTGCGCGCAGCGTCAGCACGATGCGTTCCCGCTCCCGCTCGTAGCGGGCCCGGTGCTCGAACTCCTCCACCGGGAAGTTCCCCCCGAGCTCGCGGTTGAGCACGTGCAGCACGTTCCTGTTGAACTCCGCGGTCACCCCGGCACCGTCGTCGTAGGCCCGGCACAGCCGGGACGGGTCCTTGACCAGGTCGGTCCCCAGCAGGAACCACTCCCCGCGCGCCAGGGATCCCCGCACCTCGCGGAGGAAGCCGCCCCGCTGCTCGACGGGCATGTTGCCGATGGTCCCCCCGAGCAGCGCGATCATCCGTTCGCCCTCGGCGGGCAACGCCGCCAGCGTCGTGGCGAAGTCGCCGACGATCCCGCGCAGCTCCAGTTCCGGGTAGTCCGCGGAAAGCGCCGCGAGCGCACCGCGCAGGGCCGAGCGTGACACGTCCGAGGGAACGAAGCGCTTCGGCGTTCCGTGCTTGCGCATCGCGTCCAACAGCAGCCTGGTCTTGTAGGAGGACCCCGAACCGAGCTCGACCAGGGTGTCCACTCCGGTTCTTTCCACGATGTCCAGCGCGTGCCGCTCCAGGATCCCGTACTCGGCCCGCGTCTGGTAGTACTCGGGCAGCTCGGTGATGCGTTCGAACAGCTCGCTGCCGCGCGCGTCGTAGAACCATTTCGGGGGCAACCACTTGGGGACGTCGGTGAGCCCGGCCCGCGCGTCGGCCAGCAGTTCGCGCGTCGCGTCGGTGCCCGAGCCGTGGTCCAGCGGTTCCACTGAGTTCATCCGGTTACCTGCTCTCGGGGGAGTTCTCGAACAACGGTGTGCAGCTGGTGGAGACGCGGTCGGCGACCACGAGGGATCCCTCGGGGACGGGATGCCACTCGGGACTCCCGTCCCCGGCGGAACTGGTCCCGCCCAGTGCCGCCGCGGGAAGTTCGAAGGGTTCCGAGGCCAGCAGCACCGCCTCGGCTGTGCGGCACACCGCCAGGGAGTGCGCCCACGTGGTGGCGATCAGCGTGTTCCCGTCGGACAGCAGCAGGTTCATCCGTGCCCGCGGCGACGCCGCGACCACTTCGGCCAACGTGTCGCGCACGGCGTCCGCCGGTGGTTGCCCCCCGTCCAGCCGGTGCAGCAACAGCGCCCACACCAGTGCCGAGTCCACGGGGGCGTCCAGAGTCACCAGTTCCGCGGGGTCCAGCTTGTCCGCGAGGTCGGCCAGCGAGTCCGGCCATCCCGGCACCGAGCCGTTGTGGCTGAACAGCCAAGGACCGGAACCGAACGGAGCGCAGGCCGCGCGCCCCGCCGGGGACGATCCGGTCGCCGAGCGGACGGCCCCGACGACGGCACCGGACCGCAGGCAGCCCGCGAGCTCGGCGAAGTTGCCATCGGCCCACATCGGCCCCTCCGCCCTGTAGCGCTTCGGGACCGTGCTGTCCCGCCCGTACCAGCCGACCCCGAAACCATCCACGTTGACCGCTCCCCCAGCACGCATGTCGTTCGGCGCCCAGGTCTGTTCGACCAGCGAGTGCGCGGGGTGCAGCAGCAGTTCGTCCAGCCCGACCTGCGGGCCCAGATATCCGATGTGGCGACACATGCCCAGCTCCGATCAGTCGAGCTCGGCGGCCGCGGGTGTGCGGGCGCAGCGGAATCCGGCGAAGATCTGCCTGCGTACGGGGAAGTCCCAGTTCCGGAACGTCGCCCTGCACGCGGCCGGGTCGGTTCCGAAGGAACCGCCGCGCAACACCTTGTAGGAGGGCCCGAAGAACACCTCGGAGTACTCCCGGTAGGGAAACGCCTCGAATCCCGGGTAGGGGGCGAAGTCCGAGGCCGTCCACTCCCACACGTCACCGATCAGCTGCCAGGCACCGGAGGGGGCGCGCCCCGCGGAGTAGGTTCCCACCGGAGCAGGGCGCAGATGGCGCTGTCCGAGGTTGGCGTGCCGCTCCTCCGGGGGGTCCTCGCCCCACGGATAGCGCTGCGACCTCCCCGTGCTCGGGTCGAACCGCGCCGCCTTCTCCCACTCCGCTTCGCTCGGGAGTCGTTTGCCCGCCCAGTTCGCGTAGGCCTGCGCCTCGTGGAAGCTGACGTGCACGACCGGTTCGTCCGGCGGAACCGGCTCGAGGCGCCCGAATCTGCGGCGCAGCCACACGTCACCGCTGCGCTGCCAGAACAGTGGTGCGCTCAGCTCGGCGTGCGCCAGGTACTGCCACCCCTGCTCGCTCCACCAGCACGGTTGCCGGTACCCGCCCGCGTCGATGAACCGGAAGAAGTCGGCGTTGGTGACCGGGTGGGAGTCGATGAGGAAGTCGTCCACGTGGACCCGGTGGGCCGGACGCTCGTTGTCCAGCGCCCACGGCTCCGCGGACGTGCCCATCGTGAAGGGGCCGCCCGGAACCAGCACCTCCCCGCGCCTCTCACCGCCGGCCTCGGCCCCGGGCGGATCCGGAGCGTGCAGCACGGGGCTCCCGCGGCGCAGCTGGTGCGTGGCCAGCATGGTCTCGTCGTGCTGTTGCTCGTGCTGCACGATCATCCCGAAAGCGAAGGCGTGTTCGACCAGTCTCCTTCCCTCCAGCGGCGCCCTTCCGAGCACGTCGTACACCTTGTCCCTGACGGTGGCGACGTACTGCCTGGACTCGTCCGGACCGAGCAGGGGGAGCTCCGGGCGGTCCGCACGGGAGTGCTGGAAGGCGTCGTAGAGATCGTCGATGTCCGGGCGCAGCGCACGTCGTCCGCCGACGTCGCGCACCAACCACTGCTCCTCCTGGCTTCCGATGTGGGCGAGGTCCCAGACCAGCGGGGACATCAGCGAAGAGTGCTGTTTGACCAGTTCCTCGTCGTCCACGGCGTCGGTCAGCTCCGCACTGCGACGCCGAGTGCGTTCCAGTTCGACCGCGACGCGGTCGCGAAGCTCCTCCGGGGACAGATCCACGGCTTCCGGACCGATCGTGCTCACCGGTGTCCTCCTTGGAATTTTCGACAGTACTCGTGCGTCCGGCCGGCTACCGCCCCGCGTGATCCGCCCGCGGGCAGGACCGCGGGACTTCTCGGGGCAGCTGCGCCGTTCCACTGGGTTTCCCGCCGCACGGACTCCGTTTCAGCGGGCCCCGAGGCGCCGCCCGACCGAGGCCGCCACCCTTTCGGCCAGTCCGCTCGGGGCGTCCGGGGCCGCCTCCAGGCAGCGGCAGGCCAGGTCGAAGATCGCTCCCGCGCTGCGGGCGATCTCGGAATCGTGCAAACCGTCCCGCGCCGCGGAGACCCAGCGGTGCGCGACCGGAGCGGTCTCCTCCAGCACCTTGTCCACCACGGTTTCCGAACGGAACAACGCCGTCAGGGCCGCCACCGGCAGCATCCACTCCGACCCCGGCTGGGCGTCGAGGTAGCGCACCTCGAAGTAACCGCGGGGGCGCACCGGGGGAAACATCGTGCTCAGGTGGTAATCGAGATCGTCCCGGTTCGGGGCCTCACCGAGTGATCCCCCGATCCACTCCGCGAAGCTGATACCGCTCGGTGCCGTCCAGTCACCGCTCTGCCTGCGCAGGCACACGACGGGGACGTCGAGCACGTGTCCGGCCCAGCAGCGTGCCGGGTCCGAGGTGATCGGAGCGGGACGGGTGCGCGGGGGGTCGGTGTGCAGCAGTGAGCGCGCGCGTGCCGAGGCCCAGCCGGTCTCGGCTCCGAGGGACACCGGTGAGTTGGCGAACGTGGCCGTGAAAACGGGACCCAGCGCGTGCAGGGCGGCCCACCGGGCTTCCAGGCGCTCACGTTCGCCCATGTCGAGGCACACCTGCACCCCGGCAGTGCTGCACATCATGCGCCTGCCGCCGCTTCCGATCCGGTCGAAGGCGTGTTGCATGGCGGCGTAACGCGGAACCGACAGCACTCTTCGCGGGGCACGCCACGGATCGATGCCCCGGTCACCGAGGACCAGTCCCGCGCGTTCCACCGCTTCGCGCAGGTATTCCGCGTCGGCCTCCACCGCCGCGAACAGCCCGTCCATCGCCTCGTGGGGCGGGCTGGATATCTCGACCTGCCCCCCTGGCTCAAGGGTGAGCACCGATCCGTTCGGCAGCGGCTGGTGGGGGCTGTCCGGGTTCAGGGAGTCGGGGGCGTGGGGGCCGAGAGCTCTGTTCAAGAGCGCGGTATCGAGAGGTTTTCGTAAATCTTCGGCATGGTGCACGGTCCATTCGAGTTCGACACCCACCAGACGCGGGGGACCGTGCTTGAAGCACACCGAGGCCACGTAGGCCTCCGCCTCAGCACGGGTCCGCAACCGCGAGGTGGGCATCTCCTGGGGCTCCGAACGTATGTCGCCCTCCTGCTCGATCGACACGGCCATGTTCATCACCGCCTGTGTCCGTTCGTGTACGTTTACGCTACCGACGATCCCGCCGTGACGCACCACTTGCACAGCACACGCCGGAGCTGTTAGGAAGCGCGCCCCCGCCGCGGCGATCGACCGCGGATAGAATTCACAAAACGTACGTACGGATTGCGATGTGCCCGCGCGAGCTGCGACGATCAACTCATGCCTCGCGTAAGCTCGGACCACTTGCAGGCCCGACGCCGCCAGATCCTGGACGGCTCGCGAGCCTGCTTCGCACGGCACGGCTACGAGGGCGCGACCGTGCGCAGGCTCGAGGAAGCCACCGGGCTCTCCCGCGGCGCCATCTTCCACCACTTCAAGGACAAGGAGTCCCTGTTCCTCGCCCTGGCCGAGGACGACGCGGAGCGAATGGCCGATGTGGTCGCCCAGCAGGGGCTGGTCCAGGTCATGCGCGACCTGCTCTCCGACCCCCAGGGCAGGGAGGGGGCCGCTCCGGGAGCGGACTGGCTCGGCACCCGACTGGAGGTCTCCCGCAGACTGCGCACCGACGCCGAGTTCCGCAGCCGGTGGGCACAGCGCTCGGAACAACTCACCGCAGCCACCCGCGAGCGCCTCAAGCGCCAGCACCGCTCCGGCAACCTCCGCGACGACGTGGACGTCGACGTGCTCACCTCCTACCTCGAGCTGGTCCTCGAGGGGCTGGTCTCGCACCTGGCCATGGGATTGCCCGCCGACGACCTGGATCCGGTGCTGGATCTCGTGGAGGAGAGCGTCCGCAGGCACCGCAGCGGTTGATCCCGGATCCCCGGGCGAACCCGAGTGAACTCCAGCGCATTCACCCGGGCCGCGTGGCGTGTGCGATGCCCACGGGCAGCACCCGGCGTAATCTCGCCCCCGGCCTGTGAACACCGTCGGAAGCGACCTTCCGAGTGAGGACTGCCGGAGGCGAGCATGTGGGGCGAGTGGTGGAACCGCTTCGTCGCCTCGGATCCCGCGCTCCGCAGGTTTCGCACCGCCATAAGGGTGAGCTGCTCCGTCGCCCTGACCCTCGCGGTGATGCTGCCCGGCCTCAGCCTGCTGGGACAGCCGCTGTCCAGCGCTCTGATCGGCGCGATCGTGGCCATCCAGTCCTCGGTGGCCGTCAACGACACGAGCCAGCGGCAACGGCTCGTGACGACCGCGCTGATGCCGTTGCCCGCGACCGCGAGCCTGGTCGTGGCCACCGCGGCCCAGCCCCTGCCGTCGTTGAAGGTGGGGCTGTTCCTCGTGGTCATCTTCCTCGCCACCTACATCCGCCGCTTCGGGGTGCGCTACTTCGCGCTGGGCTTCGTCGGGTTCTTCGGCTACTTCTTCGCGATGTTCCTGCGCCCCTCCCTCGGGCAGATCCCCTACATGGCCCTCGCCGCGGTGTGCGGGGCACTGGCCGCCGGTCTGCTGCGTTTCGCGGTCCTGCGCGACGACCCCCAGGGGGTTCTCGAACGCGGCCGCAGAACCCTGCGCGCGCACGTGCACTCCCTGCTGCACGCGGTCCGGGACCTGGCCGAACGCCCGGACTCGCCGAAGCGGCACCGCCAACTGCGGGTGCGGTCCACCCGGTTGAACGAGACGGCACTGATGCTCGAGGGGGTGCTCGAACAACTCCCCGGACTCGACGAACGCAGCCGACTGCTGCTCCGGCAGCGGCTGCTCAACGTCGAACTGGCCGCGGAGAACCTGCTCACCCCCCTGACCCGGGCTCTCGAGAACCCCGAGGACACCAGGGCCGTGCCCGCGCTGACCCCGCTGCTGGACGTGCTGCGCACCGACCCGACTGAGTTCCGCGCCGCGGGCAAGAGGGTCGCCGAGAACTTCGAGCACCAGGGCTCGGTCGAGCTGGCGATGACGGTACGCAGGCTCGGCTCGGCGATGGCGGAACTGGCCGAGGCCACTTCCGAAGTCGGCAGCGAGGGTGAATCCACCGTGGAGGAGGAAACCGCCCAGGAGGCCGATCACGGCCTGGAGGACTCCTCCTCGGAGAGTGGCGAGGAGACCGAGACCGGGCTGCGCCGCCCGGAAGTGCGCATCGCCGTGCAGGTGACCAGCGCGGCGGCGCTGGCCATACTCGGTGGCCAGTTCGTCTCCCCGAACCGCTGGTACTGGGCGGTGATCACGGCCTTCGTCGTGTTCATCAGCGTCAACAGTCGCGGCGACCTGCTGGTCCGCGCCTGGCAGCGGACGGCGGGAACCGTGTTCGGGGTGCTGGCGGGCATACTGGTCGCCTCGCAGGTGACCGGGCACCTCACCACCGAGCTGCTGCTGGTGCTGTGCTGTCTCTTCCTGGCCTTCTACTGCCTCGGGTACTCCTACTCGGCGCTGACCTTCTTCATCACCACCGCGCTGGGCATCCTCTACGGCATCCTGGGAACCTTCTCGGTGTCGGTGCTGGGCACCAGGCTCGTCGAGACCGCGGTCGGGGCGGCCGCCGGTGTGCTGGCCGCGGTGCTGATCCTGCCCACGAGCACCCGCACCTTGGTGCGCTCGCGCTCCCGCGAGTTCCTGCTGCAGCTGCGGGACCTGCTGCGGCACGCGGGCAACGAGACGAATTCCTCCGAAACCGTCACCGGGTTGCGCGAGAGCACCCGCGAACTGGACGAGAAGCTGCAGCAACTGCGCAACAGCGCACGACCGCTGACCGGGCTGCGACTGCGCTCGCGGAACAGCAGGCTGCAGCGGGAACTGACCGTCGCGCAGGGCTGCGCCTACTACGTGCGCAACCTCGCGGTCGTGCTCGGGCACACCGCGGAGATGACCGACGAGGACACGCGGCGCAGGCTCGCCGAGGCGCTGTGGGCCATGGCCGAGTCCGCCGAAGCGCTGACCGAGGAGAGCGACCGCTCCTTCGACGAGACGCTGCGCGTCCTGCACGGCTACACCGAACAACTGCACGACATAGCCGAGGCCCTGCCTGCGGGACCGACCTCGCTGCACCGGACCATCAACCTGCTGGACCGGATCGGGCAGACGATCCACGACCTCGGCCGTGAGTTCGGCTTCGCGGAGCGCAAGGAGGCGGAACCGACGAGGTGAGCCACTGGTCGGAGCGCTCCGGCGCTCCCGCAGCGCCAACATCGGACACGTCGACGAATCCGAGCCGTGCGGGCAGCATAATGCGGGCATGCACGACATCGAGCGGCGAATGGCGTTGCGGTTCCACGAGGAATCGGTCTCGGCGGACACGCACGTCAACATCTCGGCGATACGCGGCGACGCGAACGGCTGCCTGTGGCTGGCCGGCGACGAGACGGCGACCGTGGAGCGGCTGAGCGCCGAGCCCACGGAACATCCGGATTCCTACGGTGCGCAGCGCACCTTTCGGCTGGCCGATCTCGTGCCCCTTCCCGGTCCGGAGGACTCCGAGGCCGACATCGAGGGACTCGGGCTGGACGAGGACCACCTGTGGGCCGTCGGCTCACACAGCCTGGTGCGCAAGAAGATCAAGCCGAAGCACGACGACGCCAAAGCCGTGAAACGGCTGGCCCGGGTGCGCGACGAGGCGAATCGGCACGTCGTGGCTCGGCTGGCCGTGGAACGCGGTGCGGACGAGCCGCCGCGCGTGGTGCCGGAGACCAGCGACGGAAGGCGCTCCGCCGTGCTCGGGGCGCGGCGCAAGGACAGTCTCACCGAGGCCCTGGCCGAGGACGCGCACCTCAGTCCCTTCCTCCGGATCCCGGCCAAGGACAACGGGCTCGACATCGAGGGAGTCGCGGTCAAGGGCGAGCACCTCTTCCTCGGGCTGCGCGGCCCCGTCCTGCGCGGCTGGGCGGTGCTGCTGGAGATCGCTCCCGTCGAGGGGCCGAACCCCGGTGAACTCGTGCTGGACCCCTTCGGGGGATCGCGTTACCGCAAGCACTTCCTCGACCTCGGCGGCCTGGGGGTGCGGGACCTGTGCCCCCACGGTGAGGACCTGCTGATCCTGGCCGGTCCGTCCATGGAGCTGGACGGGCCCGTGCGGGTGCACCGCTGGAAGGGCGCGGCCCGTTCACGGGATCCGGAAGTGCTGCGCGCCGAACGGCTTCCGGTGGAGCTCGAGCTGCCGCACGGTTCCGGTGACGACCACGCCGAGGGGATCTCGGTGGTTTCCGAGGCCGAGGGCGACAAGCTGCTCGTCGTTTACGACAGCCCGGCGAGTCACCGGCTGCGGGAGGAGGACACCGTGCTCGGTGACATCGTCGCGCTGCCCTGAGACGGGCCGTCCCGGGAACACGGCAGCGCCCGCGGCGAAGGGGCTTCGCCGCGGGCGCGGACGACGAGCGGACCCGACAGTTCTGCGGTGGCACCCGCCGCAGCGGGACGGCCGCGGGCGGCGGAACCGGCATCGCGGTCGATGCCGTCGCCCCGGAAACGGCGGGCACGATCGCCGCCTCGTGATCACTACTTCGGCGATGACCGTGCCCGCTCGTGCCGGGTTCCGACGAACCGAGCCGGGGCACCACCACTTCCTGCGGTCACCCCGGAAGGCCGCACGACCGGCGGCGTCCTCCCCTGCTCGGTCCGCGGAGCGCGGAACTACAGCACGCCGCGCATGTACTTCTTGATCACCGGAACCAGCAACGCCAGCACGACTCCCAGGAAGACGGTCACGATCCCGACACCACCGAAGTACAGGTTCTGGTGGTCGGCGGAGTACAGCTTCGTGACCTGCGCGGCCACTCCCTGGCCCAGAGCCGGTGCCAGGAAGTACAGCCCCATCGTCTGCGAGGAGAAGGCCTGCGGAGCCAACTTCGTGGTCGCCGAGAGCCCCACCGGGGAGAGCATGAGCTCACCGATGGTCAGCAGCACGAACACGAAAGCGATCATGAAGGGGTTGAGCAACCCCTCGGCGTTGGTGAACAGGCTGGAGAACACCACCCACAGGAAGGCGATCCCCACGAAGACCAGACCACCCACGAACTTGCCCGGGGTGCTCGGCTGACGCTGCCCCAACTTGGTCCACATGACGGCGAACAGCGGGGCCAGGATGATGATGGCCAGCGGGTTGATCGACTGGAACCACCCGACCGGGAACTCGTGGCCGAACACGGTGGTGTTGGTCTGATGGTCGGTGACCACCACCAGCGTCGCGGCCTGCTGTTCGAACAGCAGGAAGAAGATGGCCGTGGACAGGAAGAGCGGGATGTAGGCGAGCAGGCGGTCGCGCTCCATCTTGGTGATCTGGTTGCTCCGGAACATCACCACGAAGTACGCGACCGGCAGCACCATCGAGATGCCGGTGATGGTGTTGATCAGCCCCGGGATCCCCCACAGGAAGACGGCGCCCCCGAGCGCGGCCAGGATCAGCAGAGCGACGATCGCGGCCCTCGTCAGGACCGTGTTCCTGCGGTCTGCGGGCAGCGGGTTGACCGGTTGGCGCCCCGCCTCGCCGAGGCGGTCACGTCCGAGAACGTACTGGATCAGCCCGAGGGCCATCCCGACGGCGGCCGCGCCGAAGCCCCAGTGGAAGCCGATGCCGGTCTGCAGGGCGGGAGTCAGGATCTGGCTGATGAAGGCACCGAGGTTGATTCCCGTGTAGAAGATCGAGAATCCGGCGTCGCGCCGCGTGTCCTCCTTGTCGTAGAGGCCGCCCACCACGTTGGACACGTTCGGCTTCAACAGGCCGGAACCGATCGTGATGAGGCCGAGCCCCACTCCCAGCGCTGGAAGACCACCGGGGAAGGCCATGGCGATGTGCCCGAACATGATCAGCACGCCGCCGTAGAAGATGGCGCGTTGCGACCCGAGCACGCGATCGGCCATCCAACCGCCGGCCACACCGGTCAGGTACACCGAGGATCCGTAAGCCAGGACCAGCGGCACCGCGATCCTGTTCTCGTCCAGCCCCAGACCACCGTCGGCGACCGCGGTGTAGAGATACAGCGCCAGGATGGCGCGCATCCCGTAGTAGGAGAAGCGCTCCCACATCTCGGTGAAGAACAGCGTGGACAGCCCGGGAGGTTGGCCGAAGAAACCTCTCCCGCGTGGCTGGTTCGCAACCGTGGAGGTGTTCACGATCACGTCCTCTCGTACGCATGGCACGGCGGCTGTAGCCACCTAACAACTTGCGGGAGGATACGCGCTCCGTTACTGGAAACGAGCACTAGGTCCCTCGAATGTACGACCTCTCGCGTAAAAACTGCTTCGCACAGTGATGTCGAGCTGTCCTTCACTGTGCTTGTAGCACATCCGAACACTCAGTGTGTTCGAGGACACGCCTCCGCCCGCCGAATCGGCTATCCTCTTCGCGGGAGCTACCGCTCCACCGAGGCCCCGTCGCCGTGGAGGGACGATGGAACTGCTGCCGGCGCACCGACTCGCCATGCGCGAGTTCGACCAGCGCGTCCAGCGCACCGAGGTCGACCAGCTGGACGATCCCACCCCGTGCAGCGAGTGGAACGTGCGCGACCTGCTCAACCACCTGGTCAGCGAGCAGCTGTGGGTGCCCTGGCTGCTGGAGGGCCACACCCTGGCCGAGGTCGGCGACCGCTTCGACGGCGACCAGATCGGCGAGTCCCCCAGGGAGACCTGGAACGAGGCGAGCGGGACGGCGCGCTCCGCCTGGGACGCGGCCTCGCTCGACGGACGTGTGCACGTGACCGGAGGAACCATCCCGACCGAGGAGTACGGCTGGCAGATGACCATGGACCTGGCCGTGCACGCGTGGGACCTGGCCCGGGGAATCGGGGCCGATGAGGCCCTGGACCCCGAACTGGTCGAGACCGTGCACGCCGTTTTCGAACCCCGGATGGACGCGATCCAGGGGGCGGGAATATTCGCGCCGCCCAAACCGGTTTCCGACTCGGCGGATCCGCAGAGCAAGCTGCTGGCCATGCTCGGCAGACAGCCCTGACCCCGCTCGACCGGTTCGGGCGAGCGAACCGGTCGTCGGCACGCGTGGGCTTTCCCGGCCCGCGCCGCGGATCACCTCGATCAGCGGCCGTCGCGCGGATCCCGCAGATATCCTCACCACAACCCGGGCCGCACCACGACGGGACGCGGTAGAATACCGACACCGAACACACGAGACCACCGAGCTCGCACGGTCGAGGGCGACTCCCGTTGGGCCGTGTGCGGCCACGTGAATTGACGCAAAGGAGGGACAGCGTCAGTGCCCGAGGCACACTCGACCGACGACAGTACCGGGCCGGGTCGAAGACCCGGCGCCTCTGTTGACTATCACCGGCCACGGTGCCGGACCCGCCGAGAGCGAGGCGGGCGCTGATGGACGTTCTCATCGCTGTGGCCGGGCTGCTGTTCGTCGGGGTGCTGACCTTCGGCACGGGGCTGGCCGTCGCGGCCGAGTTCTCCCTGACCACCCTCGAGCGAAGCACGATCGACGCTCACATCACCGAGGTCGGTGACCGGCGGGCCAGGACCGTGCGTCGAGCGCACAGCACCCTGTCCTTCCAGCTGTCCGGTGCTCAGGTGGCGATCACCCTGACCACGCTGATCACCGGTTACGTGGCCGAACCGCTGATCGGTGACCTGCTGCGACCGGTGATCACCTCCCTCGGGGTTCCGATGGGAGCGGCCGTCCCGGTCGCCCTGGTGCTGGCCATCTTCCTGGCCACGACCCTGTCGATGGTCTTCGGCGAGATGGTTCCCAAGAACCTCGCCATCGCACGTCCGCTGCCGACGGCACGAGCGGTCTCGGGCTACCACTCCCTGTTCTCCCGGCTGTTCAGCCCGCTGATCAACGGGATGAACAACAGTGCGAACTGGTTCCTGCGCAGGATGGGCATCGAGCCCCAGGAGGAGCTGCGCTCGGCGCGCTCCCCCGACGAGCTCGGTTCGATCGTGCGGTCCAGTGCCGAGCACGGGACTCTCGACGAGGCCACGGCAGCCCTGATGGACCGCTCGCTGCGCTTCGGGGAGCGCACGGCGCAGGAGCTGATGACTCCACGGGTCCGGGTCGAGTCGCTCGACGCCGCGGACAACGTCCTGGAGCTGATCGACACCGCGCGGCGCACCGGGTTCTCCCGGTTCCCCGTGCACAGCGGGGATCTGGACAACGTGCACGGTGTGGTGCACGTGAAGCAGGCGTTCGGGGTTCCGCTGGAGGCGCGGGCCGACACCGCGGTCGGGCCGCTGACCAAGCCGGTCCCCACGGTGCCGGAGTCCCTCGAGGGGGACGCGCTGCTCGAACGACTGCGCGGCTCCGGACTGCAGATGGCCCTGGTCGTCGACGAGTACGGCGGAACGGCCGGCATCGTCAGCCTCGAGGACGTCGTCGAGGAGATCATCGGCGATGTTCGGGACGA
Source organism: Actinopolyspora sp. BKK2 (assembly GCF_011291845.1). NCBI lineage: Bacteria > Bacillati > Actinomycetota > Actinomycetes > Actinopolysporales > Actinopolysporaceae > Actinopolyspora > Actinopolyspora sp. BKK2. The sequence continues at coordinate 80,643 of NZ_JAANTE010000003.1, forward strand.
GCACGACCGGCGCGAGGCGGCCGCGATCCGCCGCACCGGCGGGTCCAGCTGGACCATCTCGGGACTGCTGCGTGCCGACGAGTTGGAGGAGGCCACCGGCTTCACCATGGCGGAAGGCGACTACGAGACGGTCGCCGGACTGGTGCTGTCCAGGCTGGGACGGATCCCCACGCCCGGGGACGGGATCCAGGAGGGTGACTGGATGCTGACCGTCACCGCCATGGACAGGAACCGGATCGCGGAGCTGCGGCTGCAGCACCTGCCCGCGGAGCTCGACGCAGGCGAGTTACCCGAGTGGGCCCATCGGCAGGAGGAGGTGTCCCGATGAACGACGGCACGGCCATCGGACTGACGGTCCTGCTCCTGCTGCTGAACGCGTTGTTCGTCGGGGCCGAGTTCTCGCTGCTGTCCTCCCGCCGCGATCGCCTGGAGGCGCTGCGCGAGCAAGGGGTGCAGCGGGCCAGGACCGTCATCAGGGCCAGCCAGGAGGGCTCGCTGATGCTGACCAGCTCCCAGCTGGGCATCACCCTGTGCTCGCTGGGACTGGGACGGCTCGGGGAGCCCGCAGTCGCCCACCAGCTGGAAAGGTTGCTCGGCCCGGTTCCCGTACCGGCCGTGCTGCTGCACGCGGTGGCCTTCGCCGTCGCGCTCGCCGTGGTGGTCGTGCTGCACGTGCTGATCGGCGAGATGGTTCCGAAGAACTTCGCGATCGCCGAACCCGAGCGGCTGGCCCTGTGGCTGGTCCCCGTCCTGGTGGGCTTCGTCAAGATCGCGCGGCCGTTCATCGCACTGTTCAACATGCTGGCCAACGCGGTGCTGCGGGTGCTGCGGGTCCAGCCCAAGGAGGACCTGGAGACCGCCTACACCTCCTCGGAGCTGGCCGAGCTGCTCGTGGAGTCGCGCAAGGAGGGGCTGCTGGACCAGTCCGAGCACCGCAGGCTGGCCAAGACGCTGTCCTCGACGGAGAGCACCGTCGGCGACGTGCTGGTTCCGCTCCACGAGCTCACCACGCTGCCGGGAGACCCGACGCTGGCCGACGTGGAGCACGCGGTCTCGTCCACCGGCTTCTCCCGGTTCCCCGTCCGCTCCGACGGCGGCAGGCTGCTCGGGTACCTGCACGTCAAGGACGTGCTGGATCAGGCGGGCAGTTCGCCGAACACCCCGGTCGCGTCCTCGCGGGTGCGGACGCTGCCGAGCGTCCGGAGCCGGGCCCGCCTCGACGACGCGCTGACGACGCTGCGCCGCACCGGCAGCCACCTGGCCACCGCCATCGACGACGGCGGCAAACCGCTCGGTGTGGTCGCGCTGGAGGACCTCGTCGAGGAGTACGTCGGCACCGTTCGGGACGCCACGCACGTGACGTGACCCCACGAGGTGGCCGGTGTCCGCCCCGGGGCGGACACCGGACCTCCGGGGCTCGGACGAGCGCCGCGCAGGTCCACCTGGAGCGCTCCGGGTGGTGATCGGCCCGCCTTCGGGGCCGTTCGACTCCGCCTCAGTTCTTGCGATCTCCGTTTTCGCAGTTCACAGGCATCGGCAGCAGCAGGCAGGAGCGGGACGAGGCGAGCTCTGTTGATCTCCCTTGTCGAGGTGCTCGCAGCCCGCTATGATCACGCGAGTCGGACCCCGCCCACGACCGCTTCCCCCGCAAGACCTTTCCGCGATCCGGCACGGGAACGCCCGCCCCCGGAAGGTGGTGTTCGCGACGTCACTTCCGGTGCTCGCGGTACGGCGGAGTCAGCGCCGCTCAAGTCCGACGACGAGGAACGCCCCGACTGCTGAATCCCTCACCGTCCGGAGCGCCCCCGCGCGACGTCACCGCGAGATGCTCGGTGCCCAACCGTCCTCGGGGCGGTCACGGGGCGTCCGGGAGATCCTCATGAACACCAGTGCCCCTGACCCCCACCTCACCCGCTCGTGGGGCTCCTCCCGGATCGGGTGAACCCCGCTGAACTACCGTGGTGGACGTGGTCGAGCAGGTCCTGACGCAAGCCCAGTGGCGGGAGCGCGCCGAGCGGCATCGCAACCGCATGCTGCACTGGACGCAACCGCACCGCGAACGGCAGCGGCGCGGTGAGAAGCACCCGGTGATGGACTTCATGTTCACCTACTACACCCAGCGCCCCTCCCGCCTGGAACGCTGGCAACCGGGTATCGGGGTGGCTCTGGAGGGCGGGCAGCCCTTCCTCGAACGCCGGGGATATCTCGAGACCACCCAGGGGGTCGCGGTTGATCCGGCGGAGCTCACCCCGCAACGGCGCGAGATGGTGGAGTTCGTCCACCGCCTGCTCTCGGCGACCGAGTCGCGGCCCGCCCAGCTCGGCTGCTTCGGGCTCCACGAGTGGGCGATGGCCTATCGCATCTCGCAGGACGAACTGCGGCACTCCTCCTGGCCGCTGCGCCTCGGGAGGAGCGGGACCGACGAGGTGGTCGAGTCCATGCGGATCCGCTGCAGCCACTACGACGCGTTCCGCTTCTTCAGCACCGAAGCGCGCCCGCTCAACTCGCTGCAACCGACGCAGCAGGACCGGGTCCGGATGGAGCAGCCGGGCTGCCTGCACAACAACATGGACGTATTCAAGTGGTGCTACAAGCTGGACCCGTTCGTGCCCTCCGAGCTGATGGGCGACTGCTTCGAACTCGCCACCGAGATCCGCGAGATGGACATGCGGGCAAGCCCCTACGACCTGAGCGAGCTGGGGTACTCGCCGATCGAGATCGAAACGCCGCACGGGCGTGCCGAGTACGTGCGGCGGCAGCGCGCGTTCGGCGAACGGGCCTCTCGGCTCCGCGAACGCCTGATCGGTGTCTGTTCCGGGCTGCTGAAGTACTGAGCGGGGCTGGAGTGAGCAGGGCTGGGTGGGGCGGCCACGGAGGTGACCACCCCACCCCGATACTGCGTACGGGTCAGCCGCTGACCGTCAGACCCAGCTCTCCGTTGTCGTCCCGTTCGGCGTCCAACGTCTTGTCGCCGAGCACGGTGGAGGCCTGCGTGTCCAGGAAGACGCGCACACCGGCCTGCTCGACGACCTCGTCGTCGTCCTCGGGAGCGGTCGCGACCGCCGCCTCCAGGCTTTCGGCCGCGGCCTGCCCGTCAGGCGAGCTGATACGCAGACCGGCACCCTCGGGGGACTCTCCGCCGGTCAAGATCAACTTGATGACCTCGGCCGCGTTCTCGCTGATGGTGAGCATACTGCTCTATACCCCTCTCGGAGTCGGTCACGTAAAGAGCCCACCGTATTAGACGGCGTCGCGTCTCGCCCGATTACCCCTCGTAAGCCGAGAGCGGCGGGCAAGAGCACACCAGATTTCTATCACCGTGGGCCTGGTCGATCCGCCGCACCGGCGGCCAGATCTTGTTCTCCGGGGTACCCATGGGGTACACCGCCTCCCACCGACCGTAGGAGTGCTCCCAGTCCCCCGCCAGCGCTGCGGCCGTGTGCGGAGCGTTGACCAGCGGGTTGTCCTCGGCGGGCCAGGCACCGGCCGCGACCTTGTCGATCTCGGCTCGGATCGCGATCATCGCATCGCAGAAGCGGTCCAGCTCCTCGAGGTTCTCGCTCTCGGTCGGCTCCACCATCAACGTGCCCGCCACGGGGAAGGACATCGTCGGGGCGTGCAGGCCGTAGTCGGCCAGCCGCTTGGCCACGTCGTCGACGCTCAGCCCCGCGTTCTTGGTGACCTCCCGCAGGTCCAGGATGCACTCGTGGGCGACGAAACCACCGTTGCCCGTGTAGAGCACCGGGAAGTGGTCGTTCAGCCGACTGGCCACGTAGTTCGCCGAGGCCACGGCGGTGAGCGTGGCCCTGCGGAGACCGTCGGCCCCCATCATGCGCACGTAGGCCCACGAGATCGGCAGGATGGAGGCACTGCCCCACGGGGCGGAGCTTATCGGTCCCACCCCGGTCTCCGGTCCGGCCTGCGGCTGCAGCGGGTGGTTCGGCAGGAACGGCGACAGGTGCTCGCGCACGCCGATCGGCCCGACGCCGGGGCCACCTCCGCCGTGCGGGATGCAGAAGGTCTTGTGCAGGTTCAGGTGGGAGACGTCGGCACCGAACTTGCCCATCCGGGCGAGCCCGATCAGGGCGTTGAGGTTGGCGCCGTCCACGTAGACCTGACCACCGGCCTCGTGCACCACCCCGCAGACCTCCTGCACGGTGTCCTCGTAGACCCCGTGGGTGGAGGGGTAGGTGATCATGATCGCGGCCAGGTCGTCCTGGTGCTTGTCCACCAGCTCACGCAGGTGGTCCATCTCGATGTTGCCCTCGTCGTCGCACCGCACCACGACCACGCGCAGGCCGGCCATGACCGCGCTGGCCGCGTTCGTGCCGTGCGCGCTGGCCGGGATCAGGCAGACCTCGCGCTGCCCCTGACCGCGCTCGCGGTGGTAGGCCCGGATGGCCAGCAGACCGGCGAACTCGCCCTGGCTGCCCGCGTTCGGCTGCAGGCTCACCGCGTCGTAGCCGGTGATCTCGGCCAGCCAGTCCTGCAGGTCCTCCACCACCCGGAGCAGCCCGGCGGCGTCCTCGGCCGGGGCGAACGGGTGCAGCTCGGCTATGGAGGGCCAGGTGATCGGTTCCATCTCGGCGGCGGCGTTGAGCTTCATCGTGCAGGAGCCGAGCGGGATCATGCTCCGGTCCAGGGCCACGTCGGAGTCCGACAGCCTGCGCAGGTAGCGCAGCAGGGCCGTCTCCGAGCGGTGGCGGTGGAACACCGGGTGGGTCATGTAGTCGCTCTCGCGCAGCAGTCCCTCGGGCAGTGCGCGGCCGACTTCCGCGTCCAGCTCGTCCACCGGGGTGCGCTCGCCCTCCTCGAGCCCGAAGGCCCGCCAGACCAGCGCGAGACGGTCCCTGGTGGTGGTCTCGTCACAGGTGATGCCGACGTGATCGGCGTCGACCCTGCGCAGGTTCACCCCGTTGCGGCGCGCGGCGGCCACGATCTCGTCGGCGCGGCCGGGCACGCGGGTGAGCACCGTGTCGAAGAACTCGTCGTGGCAGACCCGCACCCCGCCGCGCCGCAGCTGCTCGGCCAGGACGGTGGCCATCCGGTGCGTGCGGGTGGCGATCGAACGCAGCCCCGCGGGACCGTGGTAAACGGCGTACATCGAGGCGACCACCGCGAGCAGCACCTGAGCCGTGCAGATGTTGCTGGTGGCCTTCTCCCTGCGGATGTGCTGCTCCCTGGTCTGCAGCGCGAGCCGGTAGGCCTGGTTGCCATCGGCGTCCACGCTCACCCCGACCAGTCGGCCGGGCAGCTGCCGCTCCACTCCCTTGCGCACGGCCATGTAGCCGGCGTGGGGGCCTCCGAAGCCCATCGGGACCCCGAAGCGCTGGGTCGTGCCGACCACCACGTCGGCGCCCATCTCGCCCGGGGCGCGCAGCATGGTCAGCGCCAGCAGGTCCGCCGAGACCACGGCCATGCCGCCGCGCCGGTGGATCTCGGCGATGACCTCCTCGTGGTCGCGGACCGCTCCGGACGCTCCCGGGTAGGCCAGCAACGCGCCGAAGAAGTCACCCTCGGGCAACCCCTCGACCCCCCGGGAGAGATCCGCCCGCACGATCTCGATGCCCAGCGGCTCGGCGCGGGTCTCGATCACCGACAGCGTCTGCGGGAAGGCGTCGTCGTCCACCACGAACCGCGGGGACTTGGCGCGCCCGGCCCGGCGGATCAGGGTCATGCCCTCGGCCGCTGCCGTGGACTCGTCCAGCATCGAGGCGTTCGAGACCGGGACCCCGGTGAGGTCGGCCACCATCGTCTGGAAGTTCAGCAGCGCTTCGAGACGTCCTTGGGATATCTCGGGCTGGTAGGGGGTGTAGGCCGTGTACCAGGCGGGGTTCTCCAGTACGTTGCGGCGGATGACGGGGGGCGTCACGGTGGCGTGGTAGCCGAGCCCGATCATCTCGACATGGGGCGTGTTGCGGCTGGCCAGCTCGCCCAGCTCGTCCAGCGACTCGGCTTCGGTTGCAGGCTCCGGCAACCTGAGCTGCGAGTCGCGCTCGCGAATGCCGGCGGGAACCGCGTGTTCGCCGAGCTCTTCGAGGGAACCGACTCCCACCACGTCGAGCATGCTGGCCAGCTCGGCGGGCATCGGGCCGACGTGACGTTCTGCGAACGGGGTCCCGTGCTCCAGAGCGGCCAACGGTATACGGTCGTCGGTCATCGCCAAAACCTCACTCATCGCGGGCATCTCGGACAGGGCAGACAGCACGCGGTACGGACGTGCTGGCCTCCCCCTCTGTCAATGCCCGCGAAGCGGACGCCTGAGAGCTTCGCCCTGCGAATCGGGCTTGCACCGTCGGCGGGGTTCGCCACGACACTGTGGCAAAGCCCTCTTTCCAGAGGCATCTCGCCCGTACGGTCCCAATGGCCTGAGAGGTTGTCGGGGAGGGTTTGCTCCTTCGGCGCCACTCCGAGATCGCTTCGGAGTGGTCTCTCCCGCACGGGGTCGGCGACGGATGCGAGCGTACCTCATCTCGTGCCGTTCAGGAATTGTCCGAGACCACGGAAGGGCTCTCGTTTCCCACGATACGGTCTCCCGAACGGTCGAAACAGTACTGAGCGGTCGAAACAGCGCTCAGGAGCTCTCCGGTTGACGGGTTCGCCGCCTCCGGGACAACTCGTCCTCGTCCGCAGCGGACTCCTCGGAGCCGTCGGCCCGCTCCGCCGGGAAATCGCTTATCGTGCCGCTTATCTCGCGCATGGCCCCGCTGACCGCGATCCCGAAGACGCCCTGTCCGCCGCGGAGCAGATCGACGACGTCCTCGGCCGAAGTGCACTCGTAGACGGTGGTGCCGTCGCTGAACAGCGTGACCCCGGCCAGGTCGCGCACTCCCCTGCTGCGCAGGTGGTCAACGGCTGTCCGGATGTTGTGCAGCGAGACCCCCGCGTCCAGCAACCGCTTGACGATCTTCAGGACCAGAATGTCCTTGAACGAGTAGAGCCGCTGCGAACCGGACCCCTCGGCCAGCCTGATCGAGGGCCCCACGAGGTCCGTGCGTGCCCAGTAGTCCAACTGCCTGTACGTGATGCCCGCGATCTGGCACGCCGCACGACCGCGGTAGCCGACCAACTCGTCCGGCAACGCGGCGTCCGGAAAAAGTTCGCCTCGTTCCTCGTCCGTCTCGAACCATGGTGCGTTCTCGACCACGCGCGCCTCCCCTCGGCCGCTGCACTGGCGGCTACTCGATCAGGAGGAGGCGAAACAACCTCCCTCGGCCCCGGAACCAGGCTTGTCGTAGCCCCCGCCCGCTTTAGAACACCGCGCGCACGACCACCGCGTGTCCTTCGACGGTAGGCCTGCCGGTAAACGCGGTCAACGCGACGCGCGGGAACGGCTCTGCGCTCGAAGGAGCGCCCACGACAACCGCTCCGGAACCACTCCTCCACGAATGGCCGGTCACACGGCGACTCGTTCCACCGACCGCCGCCGTGTCCGACCTCGTCGAGCTTTCCCGTCAGGTATCCGCTCCGCGGAAGTCCTCGGGGGAGACCGAGTCCAGGAATTCCTTGAACTTCTCGACCTCGTCCTCCTGCTCGTCGGGAATCAACAGCCCGGCCTCGTCGAGCACGGACTGCTCGGCGTGGATCGGAACTCCCGTACGCAGCGCCAGCGCAACGGAGTCACTCGGCCGCGCCGAGACCCGCACGTCCCCGTCGAAGACCAGCTCCGCGTAGAACGTCCCCTCCTGAAGATCGGTGACCCGCACCTGCTCCAGCTCCCGTCCGAGAGCTCCGACCACGTCCTTGAGCAAGTCGTGGGTCAACGGCCTGGCTGGTCGCACCCCCTGCTGTTCCAGCGCGATCGCGGTCGCCTCGACCGACCCGATCCAGATCGGCAAGTACCGTTCGCCGTCGGTTTCGCGCAACAGCAGGATCGGCTGGTTGGCCGGCAGTTCCACTCGCACGCCGACGACGCGCATCTCGCTGCTCATCGTCAAATCGCCTCCTCCAGCGCGCCGAAGCGTGACATCTCCTCCGAGGATCGCGCACCGACGCCTTCGACGCTACCCGCGATACGGCGAAGACGCCGCCCATACGAGCGCCGACTACTTCCATCGACTCCCGAACCACCCGATGGGATCGCACCCGATCGTCCCACGGTGTCCGGACAACAGCGGAACGCACCGGGTGAACAACGGTACCGACGGAACTCCGATGGAGCACATCTCGCGAACCCACGAACCGGGACGGCCCGCGACGTTCGGCAGCCGTATCGACGGTCCCGCACCTCCGGGGGCAGCACCACCGGAACCACCCCGGAGAACGGACCGGTCACCGGGTTGCCTGCTGCCCCTCCGCCGGGCCGGTCAGAAACACCAGGCGGAACTTTCCGATCTGCACCTCGTCCCCGTTGGCCAGCACGGAGGTGTCCACGGGCTCACGGTTGACATAGGTCCCGTTGAGGCTACCCACGTCGACGACGACGTACTCGGCCCCTTCCCTCCGGAACTCGGCGTGCCTGCGCGAAACGGTGACGTCGTCCAGGAAGATGTCACTGTCGGGGTGCCGTCCGGAACTGGTCGTCTCCCGGTCGAGAAGGAACCGCGATCCGGCATTGGGCCCACGCTTGACCACCAGGAGGGCGGATCCGGCCGGCAGCGCGTCGACGCCGGACGCGGAGGCTTCCGAAGGCGCGCTCTCGGTGCTCTCCTGCTCCGAGAGGAAGGGTTTGAAGACCGACGTGGTCTCCGATGACTGCTCCGGCGGTACGTCGCCGGGCCCGTCGTTGGTGCTCACCTGAGCTCTCCTCCTGCGCATGGGTCGTACCAGTGCCATCAAACGTACCGCGCCACGCAGAGTGCCAGACGGCCTGTCCCGATTTCCATACCTGTTCATACCGAGATCACCGCCCTATTCCCACAGTAGTCGCAACGAAGATCACATCTGCGAGCGGGCTCGCCCGCCACTCCCGGCGCCGATCGGCGTCGGAGCCACGACGAACCGGCGGCACATCACGTTGACGCACCCGTGGAACAGGGCCACCCGGTCAACTACGTGCCCGAGACGATCGTACCGCGCTGATCACCTGCACCAGATAGAGCACACCAGCCCACACGTACAGCGCCCCGCCCCAGCAGGTGAAGGCGTAGGCCAGCGGCTGAGCGATCCAGTCCAGCGCGAAGTCCCCCTGGACCAGCAGCAGCAGCGGGAAGGCGTACATCAGGCAGAAAGTGGCCGCTTTGCCCAGGTAGTGCACGTCGGGGGGCTCGAATCCGTGGTAACGCAGCACCGGAAGGCACGACGTCAGCAGCACATCACGCGCGATCAACGCGGCCGCGGCCCACCAGGGAACCACCCCGCGGAGCACGAAGGCCACCAACGTCGCCACTATGTACAGCCTGTCGGCGGCGGGGTCGAGCAGCTGGCCCACCCTGCTGTACTGGCCGAGCCAGCGAGCCAGCTTGCCGTCCAACCAGTCGGTGACGCCACTGATCACCAGGACCAGCAGGGCGAACAGGTCCCACTGCGGCCCGAGAAGCAACCACAGGAAAGCCGGAACCCCGGCCAGGCGCAACGCGCTCAGCGCGTTGGGCACGGTCCACCACGGATCGCTCCAGACGTCCGCGGCGACCTCCTTGATGCGGTCCATCCCCTGCTCTGGAGGGTCCCCCCGTTCCTGGGACTGCTGAGCGTCCCGAGAGTTCGAAGCCGATCCCGCAGTGGTGCCGTCGGCGTCTTGCACCACGAGACCCTCCCCCTGTGAGCGGGCGGGCCGCACCCTCGCGGAACGGTCCCACCATCCGTGACGACGTCCTCCGCGGTCACGCCCGGACGTGTCACCTTACCTGCCTGCTCAGGGTGCCATACGCTCCCCGCTCACTCGGGCACGGCACCACCGCGGACGGGCGGGGACGGGCCGAATCGGAGCGGCTCCCGCGGACGGGGCACTGCCGCGGCCGGAGACTCGTCCGGCCCGTCGGTTTCCTCAACGGGCGGGCAGCCTCCACCCTCGGCGTTGGAGCTCGGAGTCGCTGAGAAAGCGCGGACGCCCCCTGTCGTCCACACCGACCCAGCGCGAGCGCCCTCCGATTCCCTCGAGGACGAAGGGGTGGCCACCACTCCACACGACGGAGCAGGGAGCGGTGGGAAGGGCCGTGGCCCCCGGGTCGACACCGTTGTCCGACCCCGATTCCGCTGATGTGTCACCGCGCATCTGAGTCAACACCTCCGCCGGGACGGTCCCCGACCGCTTCGGATGTGAGAGGTCTTCCCTGCACCTGCCGATTGTGCGCGCTGCTCGGCCGGCTGTCCCGCCGCGCGGAGCGCGTTGCGCCGGGCGGTCACCGGGACGCGCCGAGTCGGCACCGAGGGCCGCGCGAGCGATCCGCCGCACCGATGGGCGCACGGCGGACCACGTACCGCTCGGCGTGGCTCGCGACGCCACGAGCGGTGCTCGCCCGCCACCTACCCCGGGAACGGAGCGGGGAACGCAGATCCCCCTATCAATCAATTGTCGACAATCCGATCCGATTTTTGTTCGTCCTCGCACAATTCAGTCGTTCTCGAGCACTGCACCGCGGCCCGAATGAATTGATGACCACCAAAAATGGAGGCCACCCCTCTGACCGCCCGCCGCATCACCCCTGCCGAAGCAGAAAAATAAAAAAGCAAAGCGTGGTCGATCCGCCACACCACGTGCCGGACCAGTCGTTTTCCCACCGCAAAACCCCTTCGGAACACTCCTCCACCCGGTGGCCATGCAAAGCACAGTGGCAATTACGCAGTGAGTCGGCCAACACTTTTCCCGGAGAACCCCGCCCGACCCCACCCCGGAAGCAGTGCAGGAAATCACCCCCGAAATGCAAGAAAAAAAGCCTTGTGACCTGCTATTTTCCCGGCACTCCCCGACTGCGGAACCGCGCGGGCACCGCACCGACCGGACTGAGACCCGACCACGATTCGTTATCCCGATGTGACTAGTACATCTGTACATCTCAGTGATTTCTGGCTATGGTTCCGAATCGTTCTGACAGCGACACGGAAGGATGAACGTGCCTGCCGAAACACGTACGAACGGTGACGACAGCACCCGACCATCCGCTGCCCGAAGCGGCAAAAGCGGCATGTTGAAGATCGGCATCTTCGCGGTCGTTCTGGCTTTCGCGCTCGGTTACGTGGCCATCGCGGAACCGAATGTTTCCTGGCCAGGGCTGATCGCCATGCTGGTGTTCTACGCATTGTTCTACTGGCTGGGTGCTTTCGTGGCCGCCCGACGCGGAGGCGGGCTGGGCGACACGATGGTCGCCGGACGCAACATGCCGCTGTGGATCGGCGTGTTCACGATGACGGCGACCTGGGTCGGCGGCGGTTACATCAGCGGAACCGCCGAGAGCACGTTCAGCACCGGGATGGCCTGGGCGCAGGCCCCGTGGGGCTACGCGTTGAGCCTGCTCATCGGAGGCGCGTTCTTCGCGAAGAAGATGCGGCGCGGGCGGTTCACCACGATGCTGGACCCCATCGACATCCGGTTCGGCAAACACGTCGCGGGACTCGGCTCGATCCCCGCCATCCTGGGTGAGGTCTTCTGGACCGGAGCCATCCTCACCGCCCTGGGCACGACGTTCGGGACCATCATCGGTCTCGACTTCACGGTCTCGATCGTCCTGTCCGCGATCATCGCGATCGCCTACACCGTCGTCGGCGGCATGTGGTCGGTGGCCATCACCGATGTCGTCCAGGTGGTGCTCATCTTCATCGGGCTGATCGTCGCCGTGCCGTTCGCCGCTTCGACCGTCGGCGGCCTGGGTGAGGCGTGGAGCTCGTACCCGGCCAACTTCGACTTCGAGTCCTACGCCTCGCTGTTCCCGCCGTTGACCGGCTGGGACGACCCGGGCTGGGGTCACGCCTACTGGAACTGGTGGGACTCCGGACTCGCGCTGGTGCTGGGCGGCATCCCGTGGCAGGTGTACTTCCAGCGGGTGCTCTCGTCCAGCAGCCCGAAGAACGCACGCAGGTTGTCGATCGGCGCGAGCGTGATGTGCGTGCTCGCGGCCATCCCGCCGGTGCTCATCGGCGTCATCGCCACAGCGGCCAACTTCCAGGCCGAAGGAGCGCCTCCGCTGGACAACCCCTCCATGGTGCTGCCCTACGTGCTGCGCTACCTGCTGCCGACGGGAGCCGCCGCGCTCGGACTCGGAGTGCTCGCCGCCGCTGTGATGTCCAGCGTCGACTCCTCCGTGCTCTCGGCTTCCTCCCTGACCGGGTGGAACGTGTACCGGCGCCTGCTGAGCCCGCGAGCGGGAGCGGAGCAGGTGCAGAAGGTGATCCGCAGGCTGATCGTGATCATCGGTGCCGCGGCCACCCTGATGGCGTTGCAGGCCAGCAGCGTCTACGACCTGTGGTACCTGGCCAGCGACCTGATCTTCGTGATGCTCTTCCCGCTGCTGGTGTGCGCCCTGTTCGTGCCGTGGGCCAACCGCATCGGGGCGGCCTCCGGCTTCGTGGTCGCGGTGGTCCTGCGCCTCTCGGCCGGTGAGGACACCTTCGGGCTCCCGCCGTTCCTGCCCTGGCCCTGGTACGAGGACGGGGCGGTGCAGTTCCCGTTCCGCACGGTGGCGATGGTCGCCTCGCTGGTGACCATACTGGTGGTGTCCGCGGTAACGCGGCGCAAGAGCGCTCCGGTTCCGATGGCCGCGCTGGAGCCGGACACCCCGGAACGCACCAGGTGGGGCAACGACCTGACCGAGGAGCCCCCGGAACGGGAGGAGCCCCTCCCGGCCGCCGAGGTCCGGTAGGCCCCGGCGACTCGGTCGTCGGGCTGAGCCCGCGGGTTTGCTCGGCGCGAGCCGGCCGCTCCCCGGTGAGCGGTTGCCCGGCACCCGCAGTCGGCCCCCATCGCTGTCCGCAGCGGTGGGGGCCGACTGCTTTCGCAGGAACAGGCATACGTCAAACGGGTGTTATGCCTCACCCGCGATTTTGGTCTATACCTTATTTCACCGTTTCCGACGAGAGGTGCAGACCAGCATGAAACGCACTCGGGAAAGCACCCGAAGCCCGCACAGCAGACTCCCGGCCGCGCTCGCCCTGGCCACCACGGTGACGCTGGCCTGCGGCACCCTCGCCTCCGCCGCTCCCCAGACCTCCGCTCCCCACCCGGAGGAGCACGGCGCCGACAAGCACACCTCGGCGCTGAGCGACGTGATCCCCGCCCCCACCTCGGTGGAGCCGGACCGCGGCGCGAAGTTCCGCATAAAGTGGCACACCGGTATCCACGCACCCCGCGGCAACGCGGAGGCCAACCGCGTGGCCCGTTACCTCCAGCAGCGGCTGCGCCCCTCCACGGGATACGGACTGCTGATCAACCGCGGCACCCCCGGGCGGGGCGACATCGTGCTGAGTCTGGACGGCTCCGAGCAACGCCTCGGGGAGGCCGGCTACCGGATGAACGTGGACAAGAAGCGCCTGAGCATCCGGGCGACCAGCTCGGAGGGACTGTTCAACGGAGTCCAGACCCTGCGGCAGCTGTTGCCCGCCAAGGCCGAGAGCGACTCGCCCCGGCACGGACCGTGGAAAGTGCCCGCCGGGGAGATAGTGGACAAGCCCCGCTTCGAGCACCGCTCGGCGATGCTGGACGTCGCGCGGCACTTCTTCGAGGTCGACCAGGTCAAGCGCTACATCGACCAGATCGCGCAGTACAAGATCAATTACCTGCACCTGCACCTGACCGACGACCAGGGCTGGCGCATCCAGATCGACGGTTGGCCCAGGCTGACCTCGCACGGAGGCAGCACCGAGGTCGGCGGCGGTGACGGCGGCTACTACACCAAGCGGGAATACGCCGAAATCGTCGACTACGCGGCCGAGAACAACGTCACCATCGTCCCGGAGATCGACATGCCGGGGCACACGAACGCGGCGCTGTCCTCCTACGCCGAGCTGAACTGCGACGGGAAGGCACCACCGCTGTACACCGGGATCGAGGTCGGGTTCAGCTCGCTGTGCGTGGACAAGGAGGTCACCTACCGGTTCGTCGACGACGTCATCCGCCAGGTGGCCGCGATGACCCCCGGACAGTACCTGCACATCGGCGGCGACGAGGCCCACTCGACCACCGACGAGGACTACCGGAAGTTCATGTCCGAGGTGCTGCCGATGGTCGAGAAGCACGGCAAGACCCCGCTCGGCTGGCACGAGTACGCCCAGGCCGAGCCGTCGAAGTCGGCCATGGTGCAGTACTGGGGCACCACGCGCTCCAATTCGGAGGTCGCCGAAGCCGCGGATCGGGGCAACGACATCCTGCTGTCCCCGGCCAACAAGGCCTACGTGGATCAGAAGTACAACCCCGACACCGAGCTCGGCCTGGACTGGGCGGGCCCCACCACCGTTCGACAGGCCTACGACTGGAATCCGGGCGATTTCCTGGAATCGGTCCCCGACAGCGCGATCGCCGGTGTGGAGGCCCCGCTGTTCAGCGAGACGGTGACGAACTCCGACGAGATCGAGTTCATGGCCTTCCCGCGGATGCCCGCGATCGCTGAGCTGGGGTGGTCCTCGCCGGAGGAGCTCGACTGGTCCTCCTTCCGGCGACGTCTGGCCGGCCAGGCGGCCAGCTGGCAGGAACAGGGCATCGACTTTTACCGCTCGGAACAGGTCCCCTGGCCCGGGAACTGACCGTCCCCTGGTCCCGCACGGCGTGTCCCGGCCCGTTCCGGGACACGCCCGCCTGACCACCGGACACGGAACGAATCGTCGAGAGCACGCATAGTCGGAACCTCCCCCGGGAATCCTGCCGACGCAGACTGTTCCGCGTTCGGAGGTAACCATGGCGTCACAGGACCAACAGGACGACAAGCAGAGCCAGCTCGACCACGTCCGCGAGGATCCGCACGACAGCTACCTGACCACTCAGCAGGGCGTGCGAGTGGACCACACCGACGACTCGGTGACGGTCGGCGAACGTGGCCCCACCCTGTTGGAGGACTTCCACGCCAGGGAGAAGATCACTCACTTCGACCACGAGCGAATCCCCGAACGGGTCGTGCACGCCAGGGGCTCGGGAGCGTACGGACACTTCCGACCGTACGACAGCTGGCTGGCCGACTACACCACCGCCGACTTCCTGACCGATCCGCAGAAGACGACATCGGTCTTCGTCCGCTTCTCGACGGTCCAGGGGTCCAGGGGATCCAACGACACCGTGCGTGACGTGCGCGGATTCGCCACGAAGTTCTACACCGACCGGGGCAACTACGATCTGGTCGGCAACAACATGCCCGTCTTCTTCATCCAGGACGGGATCAAGTTCCCCGACTTCGTGCACGCCGTCAAACCGGAGCCGCACAACGAGATCCCCCAGGGTGCGTCGGCCCACGACACGCTGTGGGACTTCGTCTCGCTGCAACCGGAGACCATGCACATGATGATGTGGCTGATGTCGGACCGCGCCATTCCGCGCAGCTACCGCATGATGCAGGGCTTCGGGGTGCACACCTTCCGCCTGGTCAACTCGGCGGGCAGGGGCACCTTCGTCAAGTTCCACTGGAAACCCGTCCTGGGGACGCACTCCCTGGTGTGGGACGAGGCCCAGAAGGCCGCGGGTAAGGACCCGGATTTCAACCGCGGAGATCTCTGGGAGGCCATCGCGGCGGGCAACTACCCCGAGTGGGAGCTCGGTGTGCAGCTCGTCGACGAGTCGAAGGAGTTCGACTTCGACTTCGACCTGCTGGATCCGACCAAGATAATCCCGGAGGAGGAGGTTCCCGTACAGCCGGTCGGCAAGATGACGCTGAACAAGAACCCGGACAACTTCTTCGCCGAAACGGAGCAGATTGCCTTCCACACGGCGAACGTGGTCCCCGGAATCGACTTCACGAACGATCCCCTGCTGCAGGCGCGCAACTTCTCCTACCTGGACACGCAGCTCATCCGGCTCGGTGGTCCGAACTTCGCCCAGATACCGATCAACCGCCCGGTCGCCGAGGTGAGCAACAACCAGCGGGACGGCTTCAACCAGATGCGCATCCACCGCGGGCAAACCAGCTACTACAACAACAGCATCTCGGGCGGGTGCCCTGCGCTGGCCGGAGCCGACAACGGCGCGTTCTCCCACTACCAGGAAAAGGTCGAGGGCTCCAAGATCCGCAAGCGCAGCGAGAGCTTCAAGGACCACTACAGCCAGGCGACGCTCTTCTGGAACAGCATGGCTGCCTGGGAGCAGGAGCACATCGTCGCCGCTTTCCGGTTCGAGCTGAACAAGGTGGAGCACAAGCACATCCGGGAGCGCACGGTCGACCACCTGAACCACGTCGACCACGACCTGGCCAGCCGCGTGGCCACCGGAATCGGCGTGACCCCGCCGGCTTCCCCCGCGGTGACCAATCACGGGAAGAGCTCGCCCGCGCTGAGCCAGGCGAACTCGCCGACCGACTCCATCGCGACCAGGAAGGTGGCGGTGCTGGCCGCCGACGGCGTGCACGCCGAGGAGGTCGACCAGATGCGTCGCTACCTCGCCGAGCGGAACGCCGTGGCGGAGATACTGGCCCCGCAGGAGGGAACGCTGCAGTCCGCCAACTCCACCGAGGTCCCCGTGGACAGGGCCGTCAACACGGTGGCCTCGGTGCTCTACGACGCCGTGGTCGTTCCGGGAGGCTCCGCGAGCGTGAACACCCTGAACGCGGACGGCTACGCCGTTCACTTCGCGGCCGAGGCCTACAAGCACGCCAAACCGGTCGCCGCGAGCGGTGAGGGCACGACGCTGCTGCGCAGAGCGGGCATCGACGTGAGGTACGCCGAGGGCCAGGACGTGGTCACCGACAGCGGAGTGGTCACGGTCGCCGAGACCGGCGGATCACTTCCCTGGGGCTTCCTCTCCGACTTCGCCGAGACCCTCGCCGGCCACCGGGTGTGGAGCAGGGACACCTCGGGCATCCCCGCCTGAGGCTGTCACGCCGGTGGATCGGACGCCGCGGAGAGGTCCCGTCGCCGGGGACCTCTCCGCGGCTCAAGGGGGCGGGCCGGGCACGCGTGGTGCTCGCGCGGGCCGACCTTCTGCCGGTACGTGGTCGGCTCCCCCGCCGAGCAGCGGCGAACGGTCAACCGAACGCGGCCACACCGTCCCGGCGTCTCCCGGCCGCGTTCCCTCTGCGTGCGGGAGCTGCTCGCGATCGGTCCGGCCCGCGAACGCTCAGCGACGCCGCCCCAGGACCAGCTCCACCACGCCGACCAGCAGCGCGGCCCCCACGAAGGAGACCGAGGCCACCAGGCCGTGCGAGATCGCCGAGTCGTAGTCCCCGGGCAACTGCGCGAAGAACAGTCCGGAGGCCGTGGCGGTACCGACGGCGGTGCCGATCCGCTGTCCGGTCTGCTGCACTCCCGCAGCGGTGCCTCCGCGGGACACCTCCACCTGGCTGAGAGTCACGGTCTGGTTCGGGGAGATGACCATGCCGCTGCCCACGCCGGCGACCAGCAGCGGCAGCGCCGTGACCAACCCGGCGGCCCTGCCGGGATCGCGTGCCAGCAGCAGCTCCGTGGCCAGCAGTCCGAGCAGCGCCCCGCTCAGCCCGAGCAGCACCACGCGCCGTCCCAGCTTGTGCACCACGCGCCCGCTCAGTGCCGCGGAGAGCGCCGAGCCCACCGCGAACGGGGTCAGGGCGAGGCCTGCCTGCAGCGCCGAGTACTCCAGGCCGCGCTGGAAGTACACCGCGAGCACGAAGAAGATGCCGGTGAAGCCCGCGAAGTACAGCATCCCGAGGGACGAACCGAACGTGAAGCTGCTGATGCGGAACAACCTCAGGTCGATCAGCGGGGAGCCACCCCTCCTGGTGTAGCGGTGCTCCCACAGGACGAAGAGCAGCAGCAGGATCAGCGCGGCGCTCCACAGCAGCCAGCTCCACTCCCCGAAGCCCTCGCGGTCGACCAGGGGCAGCAGCAGGCAGACCACCCCGGTTCCCAGCAGCAGCACTCCGGGAACGTCGGCACCGCGCAGCTCCCGGGAACCGGTCGACCGGGGCATGACCCGCGCGGCCACGACGAGCGCGATCAATCCGAGGGGCAGGTTGACGAAGAACACCCAGCGCCAGCCGTGCTGCGCACCGGCGAGTTCGATGATCAAACCGCCCAGCAGGGGGCCGACTGCGGTCGATATCCCCACGACCGCGCCGAACATGCCGAACGCGGTGCCGCGCTCCCGACCGTGGAACTGCTGCTGGATGAGTCCGATCACCTGCGGATTGAGCATTCCTCCCGCCGCGCCCTGAAGCAGGCGGGCGATCACCAGCCACAGCGGGTTCACAGCCATCCCGGCCAGGGCGCTGGTCGCGGTGAACGCGGCCAGAGCGATCAGGAACATCCTGCCTCGTCCGTGGACGTCGCCGAGCTTGCCCATGGGAACCAGCACCAGGCCGAACGTCAGGGCGTATCCAGACACCACCCAGGACAGCGCGGCGTGCGGAGCTTCGAGACCCTGCTGGATGGAGGGCAGCGCGACGTTGACGATGCTGACGTCCAGCAGGGTCATGAACCCGGCCAGCAGGCACAACGCGAGAATGCGCCAGCGGTGGGCGTGCCCCTCCTCCTCTCCTTCCGTCGTGGACGGCTCGGCCTCAGCTCGACTCACTACTCACCCCATCAGTGGACATTGACTGGCCGTTCCACCTCATCACGGAGTCACGGGGCCCGCCCGGCGGGTGTTCGCGGGTCCGGACTGTCCGGTGCTGTCCGTTCTCGCCGTTCCGCGCGGGGTCCGCCGCACGGGAGCGGCGCAGTGCCGCCCCGCCGACGTTCCCGCGGCTACGCCCCGTTCCGCGGGATGGCCGCGCTCGGGGCCCGCGCGAGGACGGTCCCCTCCGCGGCCGTGGAGTCCGCAGGCGTGGTTTCCACTGCCGCGGTGGCCGCTCCCACCTCCGTCTCCGCGTCCCCGGACCGGTCGCGTTCCCGCTGGTCGGCGAGCAACCAGCGCCGCAACGACTCGAGCACGAGCGCCAGCACGAAGATGAGCGGGAAAGCCGTGATGATCGACAGGGTTTGCAACGCCTCGAGCCCGCCCACGTACATCAGCACGATCGACACCCCTGCCAGGACCACGGCCCAGAACACCCGGTGCCAGCGCGCCGGTTCGGTTCCCCGCGGCAGTTCCAGGGAGGAGACGGCGGCCATGGTGTAGGCCGAGGAATCGAGCGTCGTGGCCAGGAACAGCACCACCAGCAGCACGAACACGGCCACGACCGCTCCCCCCAGCGGCAGCTGGGACAGCGCGGCCATGATCCCCGCGGTGTCACCCTGCGAGCTGACGATCTCCGCCACCGGGAGCACGTCCGAGATCTGGTAGAACATGGCGGTGTTGCCCAGCAGGGCGAAGGAAACCCAGCATCCCGCACTTCCGGCGAGGCACATTCCGGAGATCATGCCCCGGATGGTTCTGCCCTTCGAGATGCGTGCCACGAACAGTCCGACGAACGGGGCGTAGGAGATCCACCACCCCCAGTAGAAAACGGTCCAGTCCTCCTCGAAGCCCGAGCCTCCGACCGGGTCGGTGTAGAAGCTCATCTCCACGAAGTTCTGGAAGAGCAGTCCGACGCTGTTCGTGAAAGTGTCGATCACGAACACGGTCGGCCCCATCACGAGGATGAACGCGCCGAGGCCGAAGGCCAGCCAGATGTTCACGTCGGCGAGCCTGCGCAGTCCCTTCTGCAGCCCGAAGAAGACGCTGGCCCCGAACAGCAGGGTCCAGACGGTGATCACCATGACGTCGAGCACGCTGCCCTGCTGCAGTGGCGTGATTCGGGCCAGCCCGTCCGAGACCACGGGCACCTCGAGCCCGAGGGAGGTCCCGGCCGCACCGACGAGACCGAATATGAACAGCACGTCGATCAGCCGTCCCAGCCAACCGTCCGCCCGATCGCCGATCACTCCCCTGCACGCATCGCTGAGCCTGAGAGTGCGCTGCTTGCGCACGTGGTAGACGTAGGCCAGCGCGAGCGCGGGCAGGCAGAACAACCCCCATGCGGTGAACCCCCAGTGGAACATGGGGTAGGTCGCCGCCCAGTGCGCTGCCTCGACGCTTCCCGGAGTCATCTGCATCGGTGGGTCGTTGTAGTAGTAGGCCCACTCGATGACGCCCCAGTACATGATCCCGCCTCCGATCGAGGCGGTGAATATCATCGCCATCCAGCTCAGCGTGGAGAACTCCGGCCGGTCCTGCTGCGCACCGAACCTGATCCGGCCGTACTTGCTGCAGGCCAACCAGATCAGGAAGCCGAACACGGCAGCGGCGAACCAGAGGTACAGCCACCCGAATTTGCCGGTCAGCAGACCGAGCACCGCGTCGAGGGCTTGCTGCCCGCGCTCGGGAGCCAGCATCACGGGCACGCAGATGACCCCGATGAGCAGCAGAGCCGACCAGAAAACCTGCCTGTCCACCCTAACCGTCCCGGTTGTGACAGCGATGACGAAAGCACCTCCAAAGTCGTGCGGCCGGCACCGGAACAGCGCACCGGCCGCCGTGGTGGCACGTGTGGAACCCGAGGTGTTTTCCGCGGACGGGACTTGCCCGCCCACGACTCTCCTCCGGGCCCGACAACGGGTGGTTCGACTCTCCTCGTCAGGGCGCCTCGTGCGACGTCACGGCGAAACCACCGACGAAACCCATTGCGATTCAACTGACGTGCCAGTCATTCAACGGAGCACTACCTTGAACCAACCAGCGAAACAAGTCAAGTGTCACTTACATATCAGCTGGTAAAAGCCGTATTTTTCGTTCACAAACACGAGCAACTGCAAGATCAGCATCGCAACACGAAACCAACTATTGCGATAATCGCAACTACGCTGGTAGAGTTCGCACTCGTGCAAGGGGCTACCGAAGAGCTTCGCGACCGGGTCCGCGCGGTGTTGCGCAAGAGCCCGCTCAGTCAACGCGCCTTCGCCGAGCAGATCGGCCTGGACGCGACCAAGCTGTCCAAGTCGCTGTCCGGAACCAGGAGGTTCACACCGAGCGAGCTCACCCGCATCGCCGAAGCCGGCAACGTCACGGTCAACTGGTTGATCAACGGCAGCGACGAGATCGAGACGGTGGCCGCCGTCCCCAAGCGCAGCGCGCGCGTGGGGCCCGGATCGGGGACCTCCGGAGAGGCGGGACGCTACCAGCAGATCCTCGACGCCGCGTGGCAGCTGATCGCCGAGCGCGGGTACCACTCGGTCCGGGTGTCCGACGTCGCTCGTGTCTGCGGCACGAGCGCCGCGACGATCCACTACTACTTCCCCGGCAGGGACGACCTGCTGACCGAGACGTTGCGCTACTCGGTGCGGTTGGCCTTCGACCGGCAGGTCACCGAGTTGCACACCATCACCGACGCCTACCAGCGACTGCTGCGCTTGGTGGAACTGCAACTGCCCACACCGGGGATCCTGCGTCTGGAGTGGTCGATCTGGATGCAGATCTGGAACGAGAGCACGCTGCGTCCGGAACTGCGGGTGCTGCACAGCGATTCCTACAAGCGCTGGCACGACACGATCGCTCGCACCATCCGGGAGGGCCAGCACCAGGGAGTCTTCGTCGAAACCGACCCCGAGGAGCTGACGATGACCCTGACGGCGCTCGTCGACGGGCTGGGAATCCAGGTCATCACCGACAGGCCGGGCCGAACCGTCGACGGGATGCACAAGGCCCTGCAGGACTTCGTGCACCGAGAAATCGTACGTTCCTGAAAGCCGCTCAGAACAGTTTTCCCGCTCCGGTCGCGCGCTCACGCGACCCGATGAGTGCTGCGCTCAACCAGAAAGGTCACGAGAAATGCAGGACGAGATCATCATCACCGCCGCGCTCACCGGCGCGGCCGACACACCCGGCAAGAGCGAGCACGTACCGGTGACCCCGGAGCAGATCGCCAGCTCGGCGGTGGAAGCTGCGAACGCGGGCGCGGCCGTGGTCCACATCCACGTCCGCGACCCCGAGACGGGCGCCCCCTCCCGGGACACCAAACTCTACTCCGAGGTGGTGCGCCGGATCCGCGAGACGGGAACGGACGTGATCATCAACCTGACCGCGGGCATGGGCGGTGACCTGTTCATCGACCAGGAGGATCCGCTCAAGCCGGTCGACGGAACCGACCTCGTCAACGGTCTCGACCGCCTGCCGCACGTGGAGACCCTGCTGCCGGACATCTGCACGATGGACTGCGGTTCCCTCAACTTCGGCGACGGCAGTCAGCTCTACATCAGCACCCCGGACATGCTGCGGGCCGGTGCCCGCCGCATCCAGGAACTCGGGGTGAAACCCGAGCTGGAGGTGTTCGACACCGGACAGCTGTGGCTGGCGAGCAAGCTCATCTCCGAGGGCGTCATCGACGAACCGGCCCTCTTCCAGTTCTGCATGGGAATCCCCTACGGGGCTCCGGCAGACCCCGGTGTGCTGCAGGCGATGATCAACATGCTTCCGCAGGGGTCGAACTGGGCCAGCTTCGCGATCGGGCGCGATCAACTGCCCTGGGTGGCGCAGTCCGCG
This sequence comes from Actinopolyspora sp. BKK2, assembly GCF_011291845.1. Taxonomy (NCBI): domain Bacteria; kingdom Bacillati; phylum Actinomycetota; class Actinomycetes; order Actinopolysporales; family Actinopolysporaceae; genus Actinopolyspora; species Actinopolyspora sp. BKK2. The sequence continues at coordinate 103,081 of NZ_JAANTE010000003.1, forward strand.
GTGCTCGACGGGCACGTGCGGGTGGGACTCGAGGACAACCTCTACCTGCGCAAGGGGGTCAAGGCCACCAACGCCCAACTGGTGGAGCGCGCCGTGACGATCCTGGAAAGCATGGGCGGAACCGTGGCCTCACCCGCGCAGGCCAGGAAAAAGCTCGGGTTGCGGAACTGACCGCAGCACCGAGCGCACCCCGAACGACAACGTCATCCGGAGGCACTACTTGAACCAGCAACGGACAGCTCCGAACGAGGTGAGCAGGGTCGCCTGCATCGGAGCCGGAGTGATCGGCGGCGGCTGGGTCGCGCACTTCCTGGCGCGGGGGTATCGGGTCACCGCCTGGGACCCCGCGGCGGACGCCGGGGCCCGCCTCGAGCGGCTCGTCGACGCGGCGTGGCCCGCTCTGCGGGAACTCGGCCTGTCCGACGGGGCGACGCGGGACAACCTCACCGTCGCACCGACCCTCGAGCAGGCGGTCGCCGACGCGCAGTTCGTTCAGGAGAGCGCCCCGGAACAGCTGGAAGTCAAACGCGACCTGCTGGCCCGGATAGACGCAGCCACTCCAGCCGGTGTGGTGATCTCCTCCTCCACCTCCGGCTACGAGATGACCGACATGCAGCGCGACTGCGCGGATCCGAGCAGGCTCGTGGTGGGGCACCCGTTCAACCCGCCCTACCTGATTCCGCTGGTGGAGGTGGTCGGCGGCACCTCCACCGCCACCTGGGCGACCAGCTGGGCCGCGGAGTTCTTCGAGAGCACCGGCAAGTCGGTGATAACCATGGACCGCGAGGTGCCCGGGTTCGTCGCCAACAGGCTCCAGGAAGCGCTCTGGCGCGAGGCGCTGCACATGATCGACAACGGTGAGGCCACCGTGGAACAGATCGACACGGCGATCACCGAAGGTCCCGGGCTGCGCTGGCCGCTCTTCGGGCCGTGCATGACCTTCCACCTGGCGGGGGGCGAGGGCGGCATGGCGCACATGCTGGACCAGTTCGGTCCTTCCCTGAAGTCCCCGTGGACCAGGCTGGAGGCGCCCGAGCTCACCGAACAGCTCCGGGACTCGATGGTTCGGGGTTGCGCGGAGCAGGCAGCCGGGCGAAGCACCACCGAGCTGGTCGGTGACCGCGACCGCGCGATCATCTCCGTGCTCCGCGCCGTGGGCGACGTCCGGAGGGCAGCGCAATGAGCACGCACACCCAGTACCGGGTCCGCCCCGAGTGGATCGACTACAACGGGCACCTCAGCGAGGGCTACTACGTGCTGGTGTTCGGCTTCGCCACCGACGCGGTGCTGGACGAGATCGGGGTCGACGCGCCGTACCGGAGCTCCACGGGGTGTTCGGTCTACACCGTCGAGGCCCACGTGCGGTATCTGCGCGAGGTCGGCCCGGACAGCACGCTGGACGTCACGAGCAGAGTCGTCACGGCGGAGGGCAAGAAGCTGCGCATCTGCCACGAGATGAGCGCAAACGGCGGACTCGTCGCCACCGAGGAGCTCCTCGCCGTTCACGTGGACGGCGCCTCGGGACGGGCGACGCGACTTCCGGAGCACGTGGCACGGGAAGCCGCCGCGCTCGTCGAGCCCCTCCCCGAGTACGCCGGTCGTTCGGTCGGCTGAGCCTCGTTCGGCGGTCGAACGTGGCACACCTGCGGAGAAGGGGCGACGTGTGCAGCCGACGGGCTGCTTCCAGTCGCCCCCGCTCACCCGACCGGAGGTAACGGACTTGTGATTCATCCCATCGCTGGGTAGTTTTCGAGCAGTCCCGGCGGAGGTGATCGCATGTCGGACGCCGACGAGATCCTGGCCGAGCATCACGACGCGGTACTGCTGTTGACGTTGAACCGTCCCGCGCGGCTCAACGCGTGGACGCCGACGATGCGACATCGCTACTGCGAGCTTCTCGAGAGGGCCGATCGGGACCCGTCGGTCCGGGTGGTGGTGCTGACCGGAGCCGGGAAGGGGTTCTGCGCGGGCTCGGACATCACGGAGCTGCAGTCCGGCGAACAGTTCACCGAGCAGGACGCGCAGCGCAGACTGGCTTCGAGCATGCGACTGCGCAAACCCGTGATCTCGGCGATCAACGGAACGGCTTCCGGTGCGGGGTTGGCGGCAGCACTGTTCACCGACATACGTTTCACCTCCCCCGGAGCGAGCCTGACCACGGCTTTCAGCCGGGCGGAGCTGACGGCCGAGCACGGGATAGCTTGGCTGCTGCCGAGACTGGTGGGGCTCGGCCGGGCTGTGGACCTTTTGCTGTCCGCGCGGAAGGTGACCGGGATGCAGGCCCACGCACTGGGACTGGTCGATCGGGTCTTCTCCGGGGAGGAGGTGCTGTCCCGGAGCATGGACTACGCCAGAACCCTCGCACGGGAGTGCTCGCCCGCGGCGATGGCGACGATCAAGCAACAGGTCTACAGTGGGCTGGAGAAGAGGACCGAAATCGTGGCCTCGGAGGCTTGCAACCGCATGATGACGGCGTTACGTGGAAGCGGTCGCACGGAGACCCCACGTGGCGCACGGCGCCGGGGTGAGCCGGACCGTCCTCCGCTGGACTGATTCAGCGGAACCGACCCCCTCGCCGTCCGGGATTCATCCGCCCGGGCGAGCACGTTCTTGTGAGCAGTACCTTGTCGACCGATCCGCGCATCGTTGACGGGAGTGAGGGACATGGACTTCGAAACCCCGGAAGGCGACGCCGTCGAACAGGCCCAGGCCTACGAGGAGGCGGCGGAGGAAGCCACGAACGAGGACCGCACCGAGCTGGACCTGACGCTGGACGCCAATCCTGCCGACCGCGCAGAGCAGGACATCGCCGTTCCCGACGAGGACGAGTACTATCCCGGTTGAGCTCACGTCCACGTTCCGTCCCGGCCCCGAGGCCCGGGCGTGATCCCACCACGCGTCGAGTGCCGGGCGGATCGTTCTGCCGTGGCCGCTCGCTCGTGCGCCTCGACGCCGGAGTGTCGAGGTGCACGAGCGAGCAAGCTCCGCTCCACCAACAACTCACATTTGTCAGCAGTTCTAAGCAGGCCACAACCCGAACAACTCGGCGAATCCCTCACGCCAACTCGGCCACCTGGGACGCCACCCAGCTGCTTCCCGGAAGCGGAAGTTCGTGGCCCCGCACTGCTCCGTCAGCTGGTGGACCGTCCCCCAGTCCAGCTGTTGCCTCGCCTGCTCGAGAGTGAGCGAAACCGGTTCCGGTCCCCCGATCATCCTGGCATAGCTGGGCAGCCACTCCGCGCTTTCCGCCGGTTCGTTGTCCACGACGTTGTAGGCGGCGGGCTCCAGATCTCCCAGGGAGGCGAGCACGGCTGCCGCGGCATCCTCCACGTGGGTGAACGAAGTGATGCCGTCCCCCCGCTCCACGAGCGGCAGGGCGCTGTCCCGCACGAGGTCGTGCACGGCCCCAGCGGGGCCGAACCAGGTGTCCGCGCCGTACAGCGCGCCGAAGCGCAGCGCCACCCCTTCGAGTTCGGCGCTTTCGAACAGCTCCCGTTCCAACGCGTCCACGGACCGAAAGGCCTCTCCCCAATGACCGGGCGCTCGAGTGTACAGCGCTGCCTGCTCGTCCAGGACGCCGCGCGTGTCCGGGTCGTAGGCCGCGGCAGAGCTCTGGGCCACCACGCGCCGCACCCCCGCGGCAGCGGCCGCCGAAACCAGGTTGCTCGTTCCCCGTCTGCGCAGCAACGCCGTCCTGCGCAGTCCCAGCGACCACTCACGCCCGCGGAACCCCGAGGCCAGCTGCAGCACCACTTCGGGGCGTGCTTCGTCCAGCAGCACACGCAGCCGCTCCTCGTCGAGCAGGTTCCCGCGAACCACCTTCTCCACGGAACGGGAGACCTCCTCGGGCTCGTTCTCGTGCACGAGGGCCGTGACGTGGTGGCCGTTCTCGGCCAGCATCGGCAACAGCGGGCGACCGATCACACCGGTTGCCCCGATCACGAACACTCGCAAGGGCAGGACACCTCGCAGGCCGATCGACAGCAGCGCCTCCGCACCCTACCTCCTCAGGCCTCACAAATATGAGTGAATTCGAGCCCTTCTTTCGATCACGGACAGTTCGTCGAGCTGCGGATCCGTCCGGGGTTCCGCCGGAAGAAGGCCTGCCCCTCGCGACCCCGCTCGACGACCTCCTAAGCTTCCGCACGGGGCTGTTCCCGCCGCACACCGTTCCACCGGAATTCGCGGGAGCAACCGCATTCGGCCATGCGACTGGGAGGATGCAGGTATGAGCCAACCGGAGCCACCGAACACCGCAGGAACGGACGCGGCCGGGTCCTTGGACCAGCAGGGACAGCAGGAAACGATCCAGCGGATCGGCCGAACTCTCGTGCAGGCGCTGCCGCCGGGGTGGGAGCAGGCCAGGGTCCAGTACCGTGCCGTCGGGTCGCACCGGGAGCTCGAGGCGGAGTTGATCGCGCCGAACGGAACGCGCATTCCGCTCGCACCGCCCGGAGAAGTAGGTGAGCTGTTCGCGGACCTCCGTCACGGTATGTATCAGCGACATCGCGGGACATGGCTCAGCGCGACTTACCAGATAAGCAGACCCTCCAGCTACAGCGTGGACTTCGACGGTGATCACGAGCCCACCTGGCAGCAGCAACCACCGCACACCGAGTACGCGACCGAGCTGGAGCGGTATCCGCGGGCCGGACACAACGTTCCCGGCTGGCTCGCCGAACGCGCGGGCATGCAACCCGTCGAATCGGCTACCACGGCCGACCAGCTCCGCAAGGCGGAGGTCTTCGACGGCACCGACGCCGTGGGGCGGCCGGTGACCAACCGTCCCGAACTCCCCGCGGAGGAGAAGAACCGCGTCCTGGAATACCTCGAACGGGCCCCCGTGGTCCTGGCCGCGCGCGGCTACGACAGCGACCGCCTCTCCCCCTCGGCCAGCTCCTCGGTTCCGATGACCTTCCACACCGACGGCAGCTGGATCTGGCCGGGCGCGGTCGGCTACTACCTCCGCACCCACGACCTCACCCCCCAGGCCGAGCTGGTGGAGCACATACGCGCGCGGCAGTTCCAGCTGCCGCACGTCGACGACAGGGCACGTGAACTGGCAGTGACGGCCATAACGGAAGAACAGCGAACCTGATGCACCACGCCGAGACGGTATTCCTCGGAGGGCCGGTCGCGACGATGGATCCGGTGGGGTCGTTCACCGACGCCGTGGCCGTGCGCGAAGGCCGGATCGTCGCCACCGGCCGGGCCGAGGTCACCGAGCTCGTCTCCGGGGGGACGGAGGTCGTCGACCTGCGGGGGCGGCTGCTGCTGCCCGGTCTGCAGGACGCGCACGTGCACCCGCTCTACGGTGGGCTGCAACGGATCAGGTGCGATCTGACCGACAGCGAGAGCGAGGCCGAGTGCCTCCGTCGGGTGGCCGACTACGTGGCCGCGAACCCCGGATCGGGTTGGATCCTCGGCGGTGGCTGGGAGATGGGGCTGTTCAGCGGGGGCTGCCCGAGCCGTTCGTTGCTGGACGAGGTGACTGGGGACCGTCCAGCCCTGCTGATCAACGAGGACCAGCACGGGGCCTGGGTCAACTCGACGGCGCTGCGGCTGTCCGGTGTGGACCGGGACACTCCCGAGCCCCCGGGAGGGCGCATAGAGCGCGACGAGCGCGGCAGGCCCGCGGGAACGCTGCACGAGAACGCCGTCGACCTGGTCGGTCGACACGTTCCCCCCACTCCGGCCGCGGAGTACGTGCAAGCCCTGCTGGAAGGACAGCGTCACCTGCACGAGCAAGGGATCACCGCCTGGCACGACGCCATCCTCGGGGCCTACCTGGGCTATCCCGATCCGCTCGGCTACTACCGCGAACTCGACGACGCGGAGCTGCTCACCGGCCGAGTGACCGGTTCGTTGTGGTGGGACCGAACGCGCGGGACCGAGCAGATCCCCGAACTGATCGACCGCCGCGCCCTCGCCGCGGGCAGGCGACTGGGGGCGCACTCGGTCAAGATCATGCTCGACGGCGTCTGCGAGAACTTCACCGCGGCGATGTTGCGTCCCTACCTGCACGGGCACGGCAGCGGTATCTCCTACATGGCCCCGGACGAGCTCGCCGAGGCCGTGCGCGCGCTGGACGCGGTGGGCTTCTCGGTGCACTTCCACGCGGTCGGCGACCTCGCCGTGCGGCAGGCACTGGACGCGGTCCAGGCCGCACGACGGGCCAACGGCACCACCGGCAACCGGCACCAGATAGCTCACCTGCAGGTGGTGCACCCCGCGGACGTCACGCGCTTCGCCGAGCTCGGGATCGTGGCCAACCTTCAGGCGGAGTGGGCGCACAACGACACGGCGATGACCGAGTTGACCGCCCCTTACCTCGGCGAACAGCGCTACAGGCGCCAGTATCCGTTCAGGTCGCTGCGCGACTCGGGGGCGCTCCTCGCCGCCGGCAGCGACTGGCCGGTCTCGGAAGCGGCCCCCATGCGCGCCGTGCACGTCGCCGTCAACCGCAGCGAGCCCGGCGACGAGGCCCCACCGCTGCTGCCGGAGCAGGCCGTCGACCTCTCGGACGCGTTGGCAGCGACCACGATCGGCAGCGCACGAGCACACCTGCTGGACGGGCACACGGGGTCGATAACGCCGGGCAAGTGCGCCGACCTGACCGTGCTGGACACCAACCCGTTCGAGCTGCCGCGCTCGGAGATCGGCTACACCGGGGTGGAGCTGACCATGATCGGCGGTCGGGTGGTCCACAGCGCGGACGGTTGAGCGCTGTCGCGGAAGTGACGCCGCGGACGGGTCTTCCGATATTTTTTCGGTCGACACTGAAAGAACAGTCGTTTCCGAGGTTCCCCTCCCCGAGGTGGCGGAAGCGGCCTCGGGCGAAAGCGATTCTTCGGCTCGACACGAGCAGGAATCATGCTTCTGGTCCTCGGCGGAGCGCCGAACGCGGTCTACGGTGACGGCACGGGCGTGCGCCACGACACGTCGCCCGGTTGTCCGAACACACCACTGAAAAGGGGTGCCAGGTGGAGGCGAGGACGTGCGGATCCGTGATCGGTTCGACGGACAGGGCCACCGACTCCGCGCCGGACGCGGTGGACCGGAGTGATCACGGCCAGTATCTCTCGCGGAATCCGGCCGAGCTGGACGACGTGGTGGCACGGGTGCGGTTGGAAGGCCCGGACGCGCTGCTCACCGCGGCACGCAGCGCGCGCCGGGCGCAGCGGGACTGGGCCCGCGTACCCGCTCCGGTGCGCGGCCGGGTCGTGGCCGGGTTCGGCAGGCTCGTGGAGTCCAACAAGGAAGCGCTGGCGAGCCTGGTGACCCGTGAGATCGGCAAGCCCTACACCGAAGCCCTCGGCGAGGTGCAGGAGATCATCGACACCTGCGACTACTTCGTCGGCGAGGGCCGCAGGCTGTACGGCCAGACCGTTCCCTCCGAGATGCCGGACAAGGAACTGTTCACCTTCCGCTCCCCGGTCGGGGTGGCCACCGTCATCACGGCGGGGAACTTCCCCGTGGCGGTCCCCTCCTGGTACCTGGCCCCCGCCCTCGTCTGTGGCAACGCCGTGGTCTGGAAACCGGCCGAGTACGCCGCGGCCACCGCACGGGCGCTGGCCGAGCTCGCCTGGAAGGCCGGCGTTCCGGAGGGAGTGCTCAACCTCGTCTACGCGGAGGGCGAGTCCACTTTCGAGGGACTGCGGGCCGCACTGGAGGAAGGTGTCGTCGACAAGGTCGGTTTCACCGGATCCAGCCGGGTCGGGCGCGACATCGGCGAGCTCTGCGGAAGGTACCTGCAGACTCCCTGCCTGGAACTCGGCGGGAAGAACCCCATGGTCGTGGCGCCCGACGCCGATCTGGAGCTCGCCGTCGAGGGAGCCCTGTTCTCCGGGTGGGGAACGGGCGGGCAGCGCTGCACCTCGCTCGGCAACATCATCGTGCACCGGGACGTGCACGACGAGTTCGTGCGGCGACTGGACACCGCGCTCAAGGAAGCCGTGATCGGCAATCCGACGCAGGACGTGCTCTACGGTCCGATGCTGGACCGCAAGTTCGCGGACAACTTCGACGACGTCCTCGGTGAGATAGCACCGCACCACCGGGTGCTCGGTTCGGAGTCCACGGGGCGGATCACCGACGCCAACCCGCGCAAGGGATTCCGCGGCGACCACTCCACCGGGCTCTACTACCACCCCGTGCTGGTGGACGGGCTGCGCAGCGACGATCACCTCTTCCAGCAGGAAACGTTCGGCCCGATCGTCGGCGTCACCACCTTCGAGACCCTCGACGAAGCCATCGAGCTGGGCAACCTCCCCGGCTACGGGCTCTCCGCCGCCGTGTACACCACCGATCCGGCGACGGCCTTCCGCTTCCGCGAAGGGATCGGGGCCGGGATGGTCAGCGCCAACAACTCCACCTCGGGAGCCGAGGCCCACCTCCCGTTCGGCGGCAACGGCAGATCGGGGAACGGAAGCAGGCTCTCCGGCATGTGGGTGATCGACCAGTTCACCCGGTGGCAGTCGCTGAACTGGGACTTCTCCGGAAAGCTGCAAAAGGCCCAGATGGATGTCGGAGCCGTGGAACCCGAGTTGGACTACCGCCTGCCCGCCGATCTCCGCGGACACCGCTGACCCGGCACCGGGGAGCGTCGAAGTGCTCAACCCGATACATCTGCGCACCCTGCGGGAGTGCGTGCGCACCGGTTCCTTCGCCGAGGCGGGGCGGATACTCGGATACACGGCCTCGGCAGTGTCCCAGCAGATGGTGCTGCTGGAGCGCACGCTCGGAGCGAGCCTGTTCGAACGCACGGCACGCAGCATCCACCTCACCCCGCTGGCCGAGCGACTGGCCGACCGGGGTGGGGAGGTGCTCGGCGAGCTGGACGCGCTCGAACGCGAGATCAGGGCCATGGCCGTCGGTGACGAGGGCGGCCTCCGGCTGGCCGGCTTCGCCACGGCCAACTCCCGGATACTGCCCGACGTGCTGGCCGCGGTGGTCTCCGAGCGCCCGAACGCGCGGCTGCAGCTCGACGAGGGCGAGCCGGACGAGGTCATCGACGACGTGCGCGAAGGGGTCACCGACGCCGCCGTGGTCTTCGAGTACGACCTGGACCCGCGTTGCTGGCCCGCGGAGCTGCGCACCGAGGAGCTGATCGCCGAACCGCTCTGGCTGGCCCTGCCGGAACGGCACCGGCTGGCCGACGGCGACTCGGTCGAACTGGGCGAGCTCGCCGAGGAGTCGTGGATTTGCACCAGGGACGACACGGCGGGAGGACGAGTACTGGTGCGCATGGCCGCGGCCGCCGGGTTCGTTCCGAACATCGTGTTCCGCAGCAACGACTACGGGGTGATCCGCGACCTGGTGGCGCGTGGACTCGGCCCTGCCCTGCTGCCCGCCCTGGCGGTGAACGGCGCGGGGATCAGGACCGCACCGATAGCCGGACAGCGCCCCTGGCGCAGGGTCAAGGCGATCTACCGGCCGAACAACACCAATCCGCTGCTCCCGTTCGCGCTGGACCGCCTCGCCAAGTCCTGCGCCGCCCTGTCCGCGGACTGGCCGCAGCCGCACGGTGAACGGAGCGCGGACCGCCCGCGGGACTCGGCGCGGAACTGACCCGTGGGCCCAGTGCCGCAGCAGCCCCGTGAACCACGGGGACACCACTCGCCGAGCAGCTCGGTCCGACCTCTTCGAGCAGCTGCGGCTCCGGAGCCGTTCGCGAGACGCCCCGCCGCGACAACCGCCCCGCCCGATCGGAGAAGGATGGAACAGCAGCGCAGCGAACCGGTCGATGAGAACTTCCTCAGCGAGGTGTCCGGGATGCGGCAGTGCGGTCCCCCCGCCGCACCACGACCTGGACCCGCGGACGCCAGCGGGCTCCTCGAGCTCTTCGACAGCCAGATCGGGAGCAGGCACCTGGACCTGGCCGCACGCGAGCTGGGCAGGCGGGGATCCGGCTACTACAGCATCGGCTCCGCGGGGCACGAGTCGAACGCCGCGGTGGCCGCTGCGCTGCGCCACACCGATCCGGCGCTGCTGCACTACCGCTCCGGTGGGTTCTACCTGCGTCGAGCCGCGCAGCGAGCGGGAACGACTCCGCTGCGCGACGTCCTGCTCGGAGTGGTCGCGGCGGCCGAGGAGCCGATGGCCGGCGGCAGGCACAAGGTCTTCGGCAACGCCGAGCTGAGCGTGCTGCCCCAGACCTCCACCATCGCCTCCCACCTGCCCCGTGCGGTGGGGCTGGCCTTCGCCCTCGAGCGCTCCCGCAAGCTGGGGGTCGACGGCGAGTGGCCGCGGGACTCGGTGGTGGTGTGCAGCTTCGGCGACGCCTCGGCCAACCACTCCACCGCCACCGGCGCGATCAACACGGCACTGCACTGCGCCTATCGGATGATTCCCCTGCCGCTGCTGCTCGTGTGCGAGGACAACGGGATCGGGATCAGCGTGCCCACCCCGGAGGGGTGGATACAGCGGACCTTCGGCTCGCGCGCGGGCCTGCCCTACTTCGCCGTCGAGGGCGACGAACCCGCGGAGTGCCTGTCCACGGCCGAACGCGCCGCGGACTGGGTGCGGCGACACCGCAGACCGGCTTTTCTGCACCTGCGCACCGTCCGCCTGATGGGACACGCCGGTTCGGACGTGGAAACCGGGTACCGCAGCAGGACCGAGATCGCCGCCGAGCAACGCAGGGACCCGTTGCTGGCCACGGGCGCGGCACTGGTGCGCAACGGCGTGCTGTCCCCCGCAGAGGTGGTCGACCGCTACGAGGCCAAACGCGCGGAGGTCGCCGAAACCGCCGAGTGGGCGCTCGGCAGGCGCAAGCTGACCAGCAGCGCGGAGATCAGCGCGCCGATCGCCCCGGAAACCCCGGAGGAGATCGCCACCAGGGCCTGCTCCCCCGGGGCATCGACGGCCGAGCGGTCCGCCTCCGCGGATCGGGGTGGTACCGCCGAGCCCGCCGAGCAGGAGGCCCTGACACTGGCGCAGAGCATCAACCGCGCCCTGGCGGAGGAGCTCGAACGGGACGGGCGCGTGCTGGTGTTCGGGCAGGACGTCGCCCGCAAGGGCGGCGTGTACGGGGTCACCCGGGGGTTGTGGAAGCGGTTCGGCGCGGGACGGGTCTTCGACACGCTGCTGGACGAGCAGAGCATCCTCGGCACGGCGCTGGGGGCCGGTCTGGCCGGCCTGCTGCCCGTGCCCGAGATCCAGTACCTGGCTTACCTGCACAACGCCGCCGATCAGCTTCGCGGGGAGGCCAGCACCACGGGGTTCTTCTCCAACGGGCGCTACCGCAACCCGATGGTGGTGCGGATTCCCGGTTACGCCTATCAACGAGGTTTCGGCGGCCACTTCCACAACGACAACAGCGTGGCGGCCCTGCTGGACGTCCCGGGGCTGGTGGTGGCCTCACCGGCCAAGCCGGACGACGCGGCCGCCATGCTGCGCACCTGCGTGGCCGCGGCCGCCGTCGACGGCAGGGTCTGCGTCTTCCTCGAGCCCATAGCGCTGTACCACACCCGCGATCTGCACGAGCACGACGACGAGGGCTGGACCGCGCGGTACCCCGCCGTCGGGACGGGACACGTACCGCTCGGTACCGCTCGGCAGTACTTCGCGGGGTCAGATCTGACCCTGGTCACCACGGGCAACGGGCTGGCCATGAGCCTCCGCGCCGCGCGGCGGCTGGCACAGCGCGGTGTGGGGGTGCGCGTGCTGGACCTGCGCTGGCTGGCGCCACTGCCCCGCGAGCAGCTGTTCACCGCCGCCGAGGCCACGGGGAGAGTGTTGATCGCCGACGAGACGCGCACCTCGGGCGGAATCTCGGAGCGCGTGGTCACCGCGCTGGTCGACTCCGGTTTCACCGGAAAGATCCGCCGCGTGACCAGCGCGGACTCCTTCATCCCCCTCGGCGAGGCCGCCTACCGGGTGCTGCTCGACGAGACCGGGATCGAGAAGGCGGCCCTGGAGATGCTCTGAGCCCGCTGCCGGGCGGCCCCGCCGCCGCACCCGCGTTCGGGCGCGACGGCGGTCCAGTTCAGGCGGGCGACTTCCCCGGCGCTCGCTCAGAGGGCGCCGTTGTGCCAGGGACCGGTGATCGCGTAGGTCACCCCCGGCGTCTGCACGTTGAAGAAGAGCACCCTGCCGTCCGGGCTGAAGGTCGCTCCGGCGAGCTCACTGGTGTTGGAACTGTTCAGCGCGGCGAAGTCGAAGATCTCGCCGTCGGTGGTCACGCCTCGCAACATGTCGGAACCGCCACCGTCCTCGCAGAGCACCAGCCCACCGCTGTTCGGGGACACGCAGATGTTGTCCGGGCTTTCCAGCAGCTCGGGGTCGGTGGACTCGTAGACCAGGATCAGCTGGCCTCCGGAGGACCCGGTCGGCCGGTACTGCCACACCTGGCCGAGGCCGGCATCGCCTCCGCTGGTGGAGTTGATGAACACCGAGCCCTCGCCGAACCAGGCGCCTTCCAGCCGGGCGAAGACCGCACCGCCCCTTTCCCTGCCCTGGTAGAAGACCGCGAGCGAATCGTCGCTGTCCGGGTCGGGATCGGAGATGTCGACCCACTCGACCGGCAGCGGCTGTCCGGGACGCTGACCGTTGCGCGTGTCGTAGCGGGGTTGGTCGACGATCGCGAGCATCTGCAGGCTGCCGCCCGCGGACAGGTCGGCCGGATCGTTCGGGACGAACCGGTAGAAGCCCGCGCTGCCCCGGTCCTCGGTCTCGTAGACAATACCGGTCTCCGGGTCCACTGCCACGGCCTCGTGGGTGAAACGTCCCATCGCCGGAATCGGGGTGGGCTCGACGGGCCCCTCGGAGTCGACGGGAACCTCGAACACGTAACCGTGCGGGTGCTGCACTCCCAGCCCCGTGAAGGTCTCCTCGCAGGACAGCCAGGACCCGCTCGGAGTGCGACCACCGGCGCAGTTGCGCACCGTGCCCGCCAGCGTCGGGAACGACTCGACCAGACGCATGCGGTCCGGGTCGAACACCAGGGTGGTCGTCCCGCCCGCGCCGGCGGGATCGTAGCTCGGTTGCGCGAACGCGGATCCCTCGGTCTGCTCGTGGTTGCGGACCAGCCGGATCCCGTCGTCGTCCGCGGCGAAGGCGGCCATCCCGTCGTGCCGGGAGGGGGTCGGGGTTCCGTCCCGCATGATGCTGCCGGTCTCGCCGAACGCGACGTAGGAGAACCCCGCGGGCAGCAGGAGCTCACCGTTCGGGGAGGCCGGTTCCAGCGGTCCGTACCCGCCGTTGTCCGCGGCGCGGACACCGCGGTTGTTGCCACGACCGGGCCCTGCGGCCGCGGCGGTGTTGGTCATCAGCGCCTGCAGTGCTCCGGTGGCACCGACCAGGCCGGTGGCGGCGAGGAAGCCGCGGCGGTCGAGGTGGTGGGGACTGGGCTCGTTGCTCAACGAATCCTCCAGTGCAGGTCCTCGTCGGGAACGAACCCACCGAATCGCACGGAGGTGACGAGCACGTGATCGCGAGACCGCCCGCGGTTGACTTCTCGGTCTCGGTCCGAGGGACAGGGTCTCGGCCGCGAGAAGCGCCGCCGCCCCACCGATGCAGGCGGGGCGGCGGCGCTCGCGGGCTCAGCGCGGGCTTCAGGCGGGCTGGAGCACTCCCTCGGCCAGTCCGAGGTTGTCCACCACCTCGCGGGTGGCCTTCGCCCGGTTGAGGCTGTAGAAGTGCAGGCCGGGCACGCCTTCCGCGATCAACCGCTCGCACAGCTTGGTCGTCAGGTCTATCCCCGCTGCGCGGAAGGCCTGCGGATCGTCCTGCAGGGGGTCGAGCACCGCGGAGACCTCCGGAGGCACGGGAACCCCTGCCAGGTGCTGGAACTTGTTCAACACCTTGGGAGTCGTAATCGGCATGACTCCGGGAAGCAGGGGAACGTGGCAGTCGCGGGCGGCCAACCGGTCCCGCAGCCTCAGGAAGTACTCGGGCTGCAGGAAGAGCTGCGCGACCGCGAACTCCGATCCAGCCCGGATCTTGCCGACGAGGTGGTCCGTCTCCGTCTCGAGGTCGGTGGAACGCGGATGCATGTGCGGAAACGCGGCCACCCCCACCGAGAAGTCCCCGCAGGAGCGAATCAGGCTCACCAGCTCGTCCGCGTAGAGGATCCCCTCCGGATGCGGGATCCACTCCCCCATCGGGTCCCCCGGTGGATCCCCGCGGATCGCCAGGATGTTTCGGATGCCCTCGTTGGCCAGCGAGCCGACGACGTGGCGCAGTTCGCTCTTGGAGTGGTCCACCCCGGTCAGGTGGGCCATCGGCGGCATGGTGGTTTCCCGGGCGATGCGCCCGACCGTGCGAATCGTGCGGTCCCTGCTGGATCCGCCCGCGCCGTAGGTCACCGAGACGTAGGCGGGATCCAGCGGTTCCAGCTCGCGCACGGCCTTCCAGAGGATCCGCTCTTCGTCATCGTTGCGCGGCGGGAAGAACTCCACGGAGAACACGGTCCTGCCCGGCTGTAGCCGGTCCACGACCCGAGTCACGTTCAGGCCTCCTCGACTGTGTCGTTGGGGTCCGGTACACGTGGGTGGCCACCACGATCAGCGGTGGCCACCCACGTCACGCTCTTTCGCGCGGGAACCGGATCAGTAGCGGTAGTGCTCCGGCTTGTACGGCCCCTCGACGTCCACACCGATGTACTCGGCCTGAGCCTTGGTCATCTTGGTGAGGTTGACGCCGAGCGCGTCGAGATGCAGCCGGGCGACCTTCTCGTCGAGGTGCTTGGGCAGCATGTAGACGTCGCGGTCGTACTCGTCGGTCTTGTTGAACAGCTCGATCTGGGCGATCGTCTGGTTGGTGAACGAGTTCGACATCACGAAGCTGGGGTGGCCGGTGGCGTTGCCCAGGTTGAGCAGCCTGCCCTCGGACAGCACGATGATCGCGTGCCCGTCGGTGAAGGTGAACTCGTGCACCTGCGGCTTGATCTCGGTCTTCTTGATGCCGGGAGTCTTCTCCAGGCCGGCCATGTCGATCTCGTTGTCGAAGTGGCCGATGTTGCCCACGATGGCGTTGTGCTTCATCCGCTTCATGTGGTCAGCGGTGATCACGTCGAAGTTGCCCGTGGTCGTGATGAAGATGTCGGCGGTCTCGACGACCTCGTCCATCGTCTTGACCTCGTAGCCCTCCATCGCGGCCTGGAGCGCGCAGATCGGGTCGATCTCGGTGACGATGACCCGGGCGCCCTGCCCGCGCAGCGACTCGGCCGAGCCCTTGCCGACGTCACCGAAGCCGCACACGACCGCGACCTTGCCGCCGATGAGCACATCGGTGGCGCGGTTGATGCCGTCGACCAGCGAGTGGCGGCAACCGTACTTGTTGTCGAACTTCGACTTGGTCACCGAGTCGTTGACGTTGATCGCCGGGAACAGCAGGTCACCGGACTTGACCAGCTCGTAGAGCTTGTGCACGCCGGTGGTGGTCTCCTCGGTGACGCCCTTGATCTCCTTGGCCGCCTTGGTGAAGCGCTGCTTGTCGCCCGCGAGGCTCTCGCGCAGCACCGACAGCACGACCTTGAACTCGTCCGGGTCGTCCTCGGTGGGCTGCGGGACGGCACCGGCCGTCTCGAACTCGACGCCCTTCTGGACCAGCATGGTGGCGTCGCCGCCGTCGTCCAGGATCATGTTCGGGCCCTGGTTGTTGGAGAAGCCCTGGAACAGCTGGTTGGTGCACCACCAGTACTCCTCCAGCGTCTCGCCCTTCCAGGCGAACACCGGGACACCGGTGGGGTTCTCCGGGGTGCCGTTCGGACCGACCACCACCGCGGCGGCGGCCTCGTCCTGGGTGGAGAAGATGTTGCAGGAAACCCAGCGCACCTCGGCGCCGAGCTCAACGAGAGTCTCGATCAGCACCGCGGTCTGCACGGTCATGTGCAGCGAGCCCGCGATACGCGCGCCCTTCAGCGGCTTGCTGTCCGCGTACTCCCGGCGAGTCGCCATCAGGCCCGGCATCTCGTGCTCGGCCAGACGGATCTGGTGACGGCCGGACTCGGCCAGCTTGGGATCCGCGATGGCGAACTCGATGCCGCCTGCCTTCTGCAACTTCGGGCTCATGATTTCCCTTCCTAGTTTCCTCTATCGGGCAGCTTTTCGGCCAGTATCGCCTGCGCCGCTCAGGTGTTGAAGTACTTGGCCTCGGGATGGTGGGCCACGATCGCGTCCGTGGACTGCTCCGGATGCAGCTGGAACTCCTCCGAGAGCTCGACCCCGATGTTCTCCGCACCGAGGAGGTCGACGATCTTGGAGCGGTCCTCCAGGTCCGGGCAGGCACCGTAGCCGAGCGAGAAGCGGGCGCCCCGGTAACCGAGCTTGAAGAACTCCTCGACGTTGTCCGGGTCCTCGGAGGCGACCGACTCGCCGGAGGACCACTGCAGCTCGCTGCGGATGCGGCGGTGCCAGTACTCGGCCATCGCCTCGGTGAGCTGCACACCGAGCCCGTGGATCTCCAGGTAGTCCCGGTAGGCGTTGGAGGTGAACAGCTCGTTGGCGTAGTCGGCGATGGGTTGCCCCATCGTGACCAGCTGCAGCGGGAGCACGTCGACCTGCCCGGTTGCTTCCGCCTTCTCCCGCGAGCGGTAGAAGTCGGCCAGGCACAGCCTGCGGTCGCGCTTCTGCCGCGGGAAGTTGAAGCGGTGGCGCTCCGGGGCGTCCGGGGCGTCCTTGTCCAGCACGATCAGATCGTTGCCCTCGGACACGCAGGGGAAGTAGCCGTAGACCAGGGCGGCGTGCTGCAGGATGCCCTTGGTGGCCAGTTCGTCCATCCACGCACGCAGCCGCGGACGTCCGTCGCTTTCCACGAGCTCCTCGTAGCTCGGCCCCTGGCCCTTCTTGGCGCCACGCAGCCCCCACTGTCCGAAGAACGTGGCCCGCTCGTCGAGCAGCGCGAGGTACTCGTTGCTGGACAGCCCCTTGACTACCTTGGGGCCCCAGAACGGTGGGGTCGGAACCGGCACGTCCGGGTCGACGTCGGAACGAACGCTGTCGTCCCGCTCGTCGGGCTCCGGCCCCTGCTCGGCCTTGCGCTTCTCGGCGATCCGGTTGGAACGCTCGCGCCTGGCCTTGCGCTCGGCCTTCTTCGCCTTCTCGGCCTCGTCCTCCTCCGGGGCCTCGCCGCGCTTGGACTGCATGACGCGGTCCATGAGCTTGAGTCCCTCGAAGGCGTCCTTGGCGTAACGCACGTCGCCCTCGTACATCTCGTCGAGGTCGTTCTCGACGAAGGACCTGGTGAGGGCGGCGCCACCGAGCAGCACCGGGTACTTCTCGGCCAGTCCCCTGGAGTTCATCTCCCCCAGGTTCTCCTTCATGATCACCGTGGACTTGACCAGCAGCCCGGACATGCCGATCGCGTCGACGTCGTTCTTCTCGGCCTCTTCGAGAATGGTGTTGATCGGCTGCTTGATGCCGATGTTGACCACGTCGTAGCCGTTGTTGGACACGATGATGTCGACCAGGTTCTTGCCGATGTCGTGCACATCGCCCTTGACCGTGGCCAACAGCAACTTGCCCTTGCCGCCGGAGTCGTCCTTGTCCATGTGCGGCTCGAGGTAGGCCACAGCGGTCTTCATGGCCTCGGCCGCCTGCAGCACGAACGGCAGCTGCATCTGGCCGGCACCGAAGAGATCACCGACGACCTTCATCCCCGCCAGCAGGGTGTCGTTGACGATCTCGAGCGGCTTCTTCTCCTGCATCGCCTCGTCGAGATCGGCGTTGAGACCGTTCATCTCGCCGTCGATGATGCGCTGCTGCAGCCGCTCGAACAGCGGCATCGCGGCGAGCTCCTCGGCCTTGGAGGCACCGCTGGACTCCGCCGACTTGCCCTCGAACAGCGACATGAGCTTCTGCAGCGGATCGTAGGCCGGCTCGGTCTCGGTCGCCTCGGTGCGCCGGTCGTAGACGAGGTCCAGGGCGACCTGGCGGGCCTCCTCGTCGATCCTGTTCATCGGCAGGATCTTGGAGGCGTGCAGGATCGCGCTGTCCAGCCCGGCCTCGCGGCACTCGTTGAGGAAGACCGAGTTGAGCACCTGCCGGGCCGCTGCGTTGAGCCCGAAGGAGACGTTCGACAGCCCCAGCGTGGTCTGCACCTCGGGGTGCCGCCGCTTGAGCTCCCGGATCGCGTTGATCGTCTCGATGGCGTCCTTGCGGACCTCCTCCTGGCCCGTGGTGATCGGGAAGACCAGGGTGTCGATGATGATCGCGGACTTGTCGAGACCCCAGTTGTTGGTGAGGTCGTCGACGAGCCGCTCGGCCACCCGCAGCTTCCACTCGGCGTTGCGGGCCTGGCCGTCCTCGTCGATGCAGGTGCAGACCACGGTGGCGCCGTGCTCGACGGCCATCTTCATGACCTGGTCGTAGCGCCCGCCCTCTTCGGTGCCGTCCTCGTAGTTGATCGAGTTGATCGCGCACCGACCACCGAGGTGCTCCAGGCCGACCTCGATCACCGCGGGCTCGGTGGAGTCGACCATGACCGGCAGTGTGGAGGAGGTGGCCAGTCGCGAGGCCAGCTCCCGCATGTCGTGGGTGCCGTCCCGACCCACGTAGTCCACGCACAGGTCGAGCATGTGCGCGCCCTCGCGGGTCTGCCCCTTGGCGATCTCGATGCAGTCGTCGTAGCGCTGCTCGACCATCGCCTCGCGGAACGCCTTGGAACCGTTGGCGTTGGTGCGCTCGCCGACGTTGAAGATCGAGGCTTCCTGCTCGAAGGGGATCGCCTGGTACATCGACGAGACCGAGGGCACCACCTCCGGCTCGCGCGGAGTCGGGGTGATCCCGCTGACCGCCTCGGCGACCTGGCGCACGTGCTCGCCGGTCACACCGCAGCAACCGCCGACGAGGCGGGCACCGTAGTTGTTGACGAAGTCGACCAGCGCCTCGGACAGCTCGTGGGGCTGCAGCGGGTAGACGGCGCCGTTCGGCCCCAGCTCGGGCAGGCCCGCGTTCGGCATCACCGAGATCGGAACGGTCGCGTGGTCGGCCAGCACCCGCAGGTGCTCGGTCATCTCGGCCGGGCCGGTCGCACAGTTCATCCCGATCATGTCGATGCCGAGCGGCTCCAGCGCCGTCAACGCCGCACCGATCTCGGAGCCGACCAGCATCGTGCCGGTCTGCTCGACCGTGACGTGGGCGATGATCGGGACCCACTTCTGCTGCTGCTCCATCGCCCGCTTGGCGGCGATGATCGAGGCCTTGGTCTGCAGCAGGTCCTGCGAGGTCTCCACCAGGATCACGTCGACGCCGCCGTCGAGCATGCCCAGCACCTGCTCGTGGTAGGCGTCCCGCAGATCGGCGTACGGCGCGTGTCCGAGGGTGGGGAGCTTGGTCCCCGGTCCCATCGACCCCAGTATGAAGCGTGGCTTCTCCGGGGTGGAGTACTCGTCGCAGCACTCCCGCGCCAGCGCCACGCCCTTCTCGGCGAGGTCCCGGATGCGGTCCTCGATCCCGTACTCGCCGAGGTTCGGCAGGTTGCAGCCGAACGTGTTCGACTCGATGGCGTCCGAACCGTTCTCCAGGAAGCCCCGGTAGACAGACCGAACGATGTCGGGGCGCGTTTCGTTGAGGATCTCGTTGCAACCCTCGAGGTTGTTGAAGTCCTCCAGGGTCAGATCGTGCTCCTGCAACGCCGTACCCATGCCGCCGTCCCCGACGAGCACGCGTTCGGCGATGGCCGTGAGGAACCCACTCGGGTCGTTGTCCCGACGGCCCGATTCTTCCTGTGTCGTCATCACGCTGCCTTCCGAACGCTTCAGCGAAGCACGGACTCGATTTCACCCGCGGCCTGGTTGCCGTAAGCCTCGGCGAACCTGGACACGAACGAGCCCTTCTCCACTTCGTATTCCTGGGGACCGTCGGTCTCCAGGGACGTGGTCGCGAGGGTGCAGCCGAGCTGGATGGAGCGCTCCAGCCCCAGCCCGTTCGACAGCCCGGCGAGGAAGCCCGCGCGCAGCGCGTCGCCGACACCCGTCGGGTCACCGACCTGCTTCGGCTTCACCGGGGCGATCTCGATCGTCTTCGCCGAGGCGGACTCGATGCGCACACCGTTCTCGCCCAGCGAAGTGACCCACATGCCGACCTGCTGCAGCACCTCGGCGTGCGAGAGCCCGGTGGTCTGCAGCAGCAGGCTGTGCTCGTACTCGTTGGTGAACAGGTACTTGGCACCCTCCACCAGCTTACGGATCTGCGGGCCGTCCATGCGGGCGAGCTGCTGGCCCGGATCAGCCAGGAACTCGTAGCCGCGGTCGCGGCACTCCTGACTGTGCCGCAGCATCGCCTCGGGGTCGTTCGCCGAGACGACCACGAGATCCAGGCCGCCCACGCGGTCGGAGATCGGCTTGAGCTCGATCTCGCGCGCCTCGGACATGGCGCCCGGGTAGAACGAGGCGATCTGGTTCTGCGTCTCGTCCGTGGTGCACGTGAAGCGGGCCGTGTGGGCCGTCTTCGAGGTGTGCACCGTGCTGGTGTCCACGCCGTGGCGCTCCAACCAGGTGCGGTACTCGGCGAAGTCCTCGCCGACAGCGCCGACCAACAGCGACTTCACGCCGAGTTGGCCGAGACCGAACGTGATGTTGCCCGCGACACCACCACGACGGACTTCCAGCTCGTCCACGAGGAACGACAGCGAGACCTGGTCGAGCCGGTCCGCGATGAGCTGGTCGGCGATCTTGCCGGGAAAGGACATCAAATGGTCGGTGGCGATCGAGCCGGTCACCGCAATTTGCACTGCGAAACTCCTTCACCAAGGCCGATGTCGGTGGCCCGCCACCGGCCGGCGGTCATCTGGGGTGAGCGAACCTGGTACTGCTCGCCACGCCGCGGGGCGCGGGAGGCCCGCGCCCCGCGGCGTCGACGATACGTCGCGTGGTCGGCCGTCAGAGGCCCGCGGCGTTCTTCAGCGCCTCGACGCGGTTGGTGCGTTCCCAGGGCAGGTCCACATCCGTACGCCCGAAGTGCCCGTAGGCCGCCGTCGGCGTGTAAATCGGCCGCAGCAGATCCAGATCACGGATCAACGCCGCCGGACGCAGATCGAACACCTCGTTGATCGCCGCCTGAATCTTGACCGGATCCACGTTCTCCGTACCGAAGGTCTCCACGAACAGACCCACCGGAGCCGCCTTGCCGATCGCGTACGCCGTCTGCACCTCGATCCGGCTCGCCAAGCCCGCGGCCACCGCGTTCTTGGCCACCCACCGAGTCGCGTACGCCGCCGAGCGGTCCACCTTCGACGGGTCCTTGCCCGAGAACGCGCCACCACCGTGCCGCGCCATACCACCGTAAGTGTCCACGATGATCTTGCGACCCGTCAGACCGCAGTCACCCATCGGACCACCCGTGACGAACCGACCCGTCGGATTCACCAGCAGACGCAGGTCCGTGGTGTCCAGGCCGACCCGCTCGATCTCCGGGTTGATGACGTGCTCGCGGACGTCGGGGGCCAACATCGCGTCCAGGTCGATGTCGTTGGCGTGCTGCGTGGAGAGCACGGCGGTGTCCAGCCGGACCGGCTGGTCGCCCGCGTACTCGACCGTCACCTGGGTCTTGCCGTCGGCACGCAGGTAGGGCAGCACGCCCTCGGTGCGCACCCTGGTCAGCCTGCGCGACATGCGGTGCGCCAGGGCGATCGGCAGCGGCATGAGCTCGTCGGTCTCGTTGGTGGCGTAACCGAACATCAGACCCTGGTCACCGGCACCCTGGCTGGCGATCTCGTCGATAGCACCCTCGACGCGGGACTCGTGCGCCGAGTCCACGCCCTGGCCGATGTCCGGCGACTGCGCGTCGATGGAGACGTTGATGCCGCAGGAGTCTCCGTCGAAGCCCTTGGCCGAGTTGTCGTAGCCGATCTCGAGGACCTTCTGCCGCACGATCGCGGGCAGGTCGACGTCGGCCTCGGTGGTGACCTCGCCGGCCAGGTGCACCTGCCCGGTGGTGATCATGGTCTCCATGGCCACGCGGGAGCGGGGGTCCTGAGCCAGCATCGCGTCCAGGATCGCGTCGCTGATCGAGTCGGCCATCTTGTCCGGGTGGCCCTCGGTCACGGACTCACTGGTGAACAACCTGCGGTTCATCTCAGTCACGGCTGATCTTCACCTCACTGCTTACTGCTTCGGATCGTTCTTCGTACGCGACGGCTGTCATGCCCTGGCGTGGATGATGCCCCAGGCCAGGCTCCCGCCATTGCCGGCCTGCACCCAGTTGCGCAGCCCGGTCTTCATATGAGTCCGGTACTCCTCGCCGATGAAGTCGGCGAGCTCGTTCTCCCGGCTCTCCAACACTTCCAGAACCCGGCCGTAGTGGACGGGCAGGTACTCGCTGAGGTCGTCGAACTCGATGTTCTGCAACCCGAGACGAGTCAGCTCCTTCCGGTAGAAACCGGGCGAGCCGAGCGAGTCCAGGTGCAGCCTGTCCAGGATGGGACCGAGCTCGTTCTTCTTCGCCGAGTCGGACGCCATCGGATCGGTGAACAGCACCGAACCCTTCGGTTTGAGGACCCGGGTCACCTCTTCCATGACCCTGCCGCGGTCACCGCTGTGGAGGAAGGAGTCCTGCGACCAGACCACGTCGAACGCGTTGTCCTGGTAGGGGAGATCCTCGAAGGAACCGTCGGTCACCTCGATGAGGTGCTCGAGTCCCTCCGCACGAGTGATCTCGCGGTTGCGCTGGTTCTCCACCTCGCTGAGGTTGAGGCAGGTGACGTGGCACCCGTAGGTCCTGGCCAGGTACCGCGCGGCTCCGCCGTAGCCGGCACCGAGGTCCAGCACCCTCGTTTCGGGGGTGATGTCCACCTTGCCCGCCATCCGCTGAACAGTGCGCTCGCTGGCGGTGGCGATGTCCTCCTGCGGTGTCTGGTACAGCCCGACGTGGATGTCGTTGCCGCCCCAGACGTGGTAGTAGAAGTTGTCCGCGTCCTCGGAGTTGTAGTAGTCCCGCGCGGTGTGCACCGCATTCGAGTACATGTCGACGAACTCGTCCTCGGTGCGGTAGCTCTTCTCCGCGACGTGGATGTAGAAGTCGGGCTCGTCTTCTCCGTAAGTTTCCTGGAAATCACCGTAGGTGTCAATCCTCTGGAAACCGACCTCACGCATGAGCCGCCGCATGTAGTCTTTCCGCAGCGGATACATGTTCAGGAAGAATTCGGACTTGTCCGGGAAGGTGTACTTGAACCTGGCCAGTCCGTCATCGATGTGGTCGGGCTCCGCGGAAACGTCCTCACCGGCGTAGTAATACGTGTGCTTGCTGGAGAAGCCGTTGTCAAGAATGGAGTCGTAGTTCCGCTGGTCGATGATCAGGACACCGTCGTGCTTGAGCATCGCGTAGAACTCCGCCAGCGCCTTGCGACGGTCCCGCTCCGAGAACAGGTGGGTGAAGGAGTTGCCCAGGCAGATGATCGCGTCGTATTCGCCGTGCACGTCACGGTTGAGCCAGCGCCAGTCCGCGTTGACCACACGCAGAATGTGACCGTTGTAGGCCAGTCCGTTACTGAAGGCCTTGGCCAGCATCTGCGGGCTGCCGTCCGCGCTGACGGTCTCAAACCCCTCCTCGAGCAACCGGACCGAGTGAAAGCCGGTCCCGGCCGCCGCGTCCAGCACGGTCTCGACACCGCGTGCGCGCAATTGGTCGATGAAGAAGCTGCCCTCGCTCTCGTAGCGCTTCTTCCAATCGATCAGATCGTCCCACTTGTCGACAAAACCACCGACGTACTCATGCGTGTAGTGATCAGTGTCGCGTACTTCCAACGGATTGTCGCCGAACGTCTGCTGCTCGCGGTGCACCGGGTCCTGGTCGTCCCCTGCCTGGTCACCACGGGCAATGTCGTCCACGCTCTTGGTCATACTCAGCTCCCACTCGCGTTGGTCAAGCGCCACTGCATCGCTCGGAACCGCGGCGAATTCGCCGCCCCGAGCTTTCACGGGCGCGCCGGGTCACCTCACACAAGGGGCACGCCGGACCGATGCGGGCAGCCGACTGAGGGGCCGCGCGCTGGCATCGATCAGCACACTCGGTCGGCACCTTTGCCGTCCGATCCCGACGCAGATTCCGTACGCCGAGAACCCAACTTAGGCGCATTCACGAAAAATGCAACAGCAAATAGCTGTGACCCTAATCATAAAAATGGGACCATCACCTGATTCGAGTAGCTACCCAGGGTGAAAAAATCCGCTCTCACCTGGAATGATTCACTCATTCACTTCCCCGGGTTACGATCCGGCAAAGGCAATCTCCTGATGGTTGTCGTACAATGCGCGTGCGCAGCGCATACCACAGGCGACACGCCGGGTGCAAGCGTACGATTCGATGAATCACGCCCCCGGAGCGGGAGTTCGCGCCCTATTCTTTATTCGCCGCTGTCCGTTCCATCGTCGGCGGGAGCTCGGATGTTACACTCGAACCCCGATGACGGTGAGACACCCCACCCTCGATCGCGAGGTCCGACTTCCGCGCAGGTCACGGCACATCCAATACGGCCGCGGAGCACGACTCCGCCCGCGCGACCCCTGAGGAATTTTTCGGACGCCCCACGGCTTCCCCATTTCTACCTTTTAATTGTCGACAATCCGCACAATTGATTGTGCTGGATTCGTTCGTGAATACTCGCGGGCCACGCGGGAGGCGCCCCGGCACCGTTCCCCGCGTCGCGGCGAGCCGGAGCGGGGAACGGTGGCCGGCCTCACCTCTTCAACTCGGGGAAGTCCTCTTCTCCGAACTCGACCCCCGGAGTGCGTTCCCCCTCCTCGAGACGGTCCAGCTCCCGCGAGCGCAGCTCCACGCGCCGAATCTTGCCCGAGATCGTCTTCGGCAGCTCGTCGAACTGCAGCCTGCGGATCCGCTTGTAGGCGGCCAGCTGCTCACGTGCGTAGCGCAACACGCTCAGGGCCGTGTCCCTGTCGCCCACGCAGCCCGCCGCCAGCACGACGTAGGCCTTCGGAACGGCCAGGCGTATCGGGTCGGGAGCGGGCACCACGGCGGCCTCGGCCACGGCCGGGTGCTGCAGGAGCACGCTTTCCAGCTCGAAGGGCGAGATCCGGTAGTCCGAAGACTTGAACACGTCGTCGGTGCGTCCGACGTAGGTGATGTAGCCGTCCTCGTCCACGCTCCCCACGTCACCCGTGTGGTAGTAGCCGTCGCGCATCACCTCGGCCGTTTGCTCCGCGTCGGAGTAGCCGCTCATCAACCCCACGGGAGGCGGGGCCAGCGCCAGGCAGATCTCCCCCTCCGTGGTGCGCTCCCCGGTCTCCGGATCCACCAGGGCCACGTCGAAACCGGGAAGGGGCCTGCCCATGGACCCCTCCTTCACCGGCATTCCGGGAGTGTTCGCGACCTGCACGCTGCTCTCGGTCTGCCCGAAGCCGTCCCGGATCGTCACCGACCACTTCCGGGCGACCTGCTCGATCACCTCGGGGTTGAGGGGTTCGCCCGCGCTGACGACGCTTCGCGGAGGCCGGCTCAGCCGTCCGAGGTCGGACTGGACCAGCATCCTCCAGACGGTCGGCGGGGCGCAGAAGCTCGTCACTCCGCAGCGGGACATCTCGTCGAGCAACCGCTCGGGGGCGAAGCGCTCGTAACCGTGCACGAACACGGTCGCCTCGGCGTTGAACGGGGCGAACACGCAACTCCAGGCGTGCTTCGCCCACCCCGGGGAGGAGATGTTGAGATGCACGTCCCCCGGCTGCAGCCCCAGCCAGTACATCGTGCTGAGATGCCCGACCGGGTAGGACACGTGGGTGTGCTCGACCAGCTTGGGCAACGCGGTGGTCCCCGAGGTGAAGTACAGCAGCAGCGGGTCGTCCGCGCGGGTGATCCCTTCCGGGGCGAACCGCTCGTCGGCCCCCGCGCTGTCGGCGTAGTTCACCCACCCGCTCGTCTCCTCGCCGACGGCTATCCGCGTGTAGTCGCCCTCGACCTCGGCGAACTTGGCGACGTGCTCGGCACCGGTCACCACGTGGTTCGCCCGACCGCGCTCCACCCGGTCCCGCAGCTCGGCAGGCCCAAGCAGCGGTGTGGCGGGGATGGTCACCACGCCGAGCTTCATGGCGGCCAGCAGGGTCTCCCAGAGCTCCGCCCTGTTGTCGAGCATGAGTATCAACCGGTCCCCGCGCACGGCTCCCAGCTCGCGCAACCAGTTCGCCACCCGGTTGGAACGCTTCGTCAGCTCGGCGTAGGACACCTTCTCCTCCCCGCCGTCCGGGCGTGTGATCCACAGCGCCGGACGATCGGTACGCCGCCCTATGGTGTCGAACCAGTCCAGGGCCCAGTTGAACCGCTCGAACCCGGGCCAGCGGAAGCCGGCGTGCGCCGCCTCGTGATCCGTCCTGTTCCGCAGCAGGAAGTCCCGCGCCCGGCGGAACTGCTCGGTGGCCGTGTCGTCGTGGTTCTCCTCTCCCCCGACGCCTGCGGCCCCGAAAGCGGTGGCCTCGACCATTCCCAAACCACTCTCCACAGTCGAAAACTTTTCCGCACCGGACCGTGCGGCGGACCTCACAAGTTAACCGCGTCGTCCGTCCGGAGCCACACCGCTCCACCCGCGGGGAGCCCCGCGCGAACAGCGCTCCAAGAACCTGCTCCCCGCGGTTCCCGAGCAGGGAATCGTCCGCCCGCGAGCCCCTGCAACGACAACACGATCCGGCTGCCCGTCGAGCGCACTGCTGGATCCGCGGCGGCTCGTCCGCGTAAGGTGAGTGTGTGTCCGATCATGTCACGATCCCCACCGCCGCGGGAAAGTTCGACGCTCTCGAGGCAGGACCCCCGAGCGAACACGGCGTGTTGCTGCTGCACGGCTTCCCCGAGTCGGGGCTGCAGTGGCAGCGGCAGCTCGGTGCCCTGGCGCAAGCCGGCTATCACGCGATCGCTCCGGACCAGCGGGGCTACTCGCCCGGGGTGCGTCCGGAAGCCGTCACCGAGTACCGGATGGAGAAGCTCATCGGTGACGTCCTGGCCGTCGCGGACCAAGTGGGCTGGGACCGCTTCGACCTGGTCGGCCACGACTGGGGATCCGCGGTGGCCTGGTCGGTGGCGGGGGCGGTTCCGGAGCGGGTGAGCACGCTGTCCGCCCTGTCGATCCCCCATCCGGAGGCTTTCGGGCAGGCGCTCGCGCACGATCCGGACCAGCAGCGCAGATCGGCCTACATGCGTCTCTTCCGCTCCGAGGACGCCGAGCGCACGCTGCTGGACGAGGACGCGGCCCGGATCCGCGAGCTGTTCGAGGACAGGGTCCCCGCCGAGCACGTGACGGCGTACCTGGAGAGAATGCGCGCACCCGGTGCGCTCACGGCGGCGCTGAACTGGTACCGGGCCGTGCGGCACAGCGGCGCGGTGGGCAGGATCACCGTGCCCACCCTCTACGTGTGGAGCACCGAGGACAGCGCCGTGGGCGCGCGGGCGGCGGAAGCGACCGCCGACTACGTCGCGGGCGAGTACAGGTTCGAGGTCCTGGACGGTGTCTCGCACTGGATGGCGGAGGAGGCTCCCGAACGGGTCAACGAACTGCTGCTTTCCCACATCGGGGGTCACCGGAGGTGATTCCGAGATCCCATCGATCGCCGAGCTGTCAGGTCCCGTCCACCAGGCTGTGGCGCACGGCGAGGCTGACCGCCTCCAGCCGCGAGTGCACCCCCATCTTGGTCAGCAATCCCTGCACGTGAGTCCGCACCGTCGCGTCGGAGACCCCCAGGTCCCTGGCCATGGTCTTCGTGTGCGCGCCGTTGACCAACAACCGCAGGCACTCCCGTTCCCGAGGCGTGAGCTCCTCGAGCAGTGCCTCGTCACCGAAGGCCACCCCGTCCGCGTTGCGCTCCATCGCCAGCGCGGGCAACCGGGTCACCGGTTCGCCGGCCGAGACCTTGCGAACCGCCTCCACCAGGGCGGTCAGCCCGCACATCTTGTTGACGTAGCCCGCTGCCCCCGTGCGCATCGCGCGGCGGATCGCCGCGGTCTCGCGGTCAGCCGTGAGCAGCACCAAGCGCATCCGCGGGCCGCCCGCCCTCATGACCTCGTCCAACGAGTCCAGCACGTCTCCGTCGACGAAGAACCTGTCCAACAGGCACACATCGGGGCGGTTCCCCCGCACCATCTCCACCGTTCCCTCGATGGTGTCCGCCGTGCCCACCACTTCGATACCGCGCTGCGGCAGCACGGTCGTCAACGCGTCCACGAAAACCGTGTGGTCGTCCCCGAGAACCAGTCGAGCCATCGCTTACCCCCTCAGCGCCGTGGACCACGTTCCACGGGGCGGCCAGACACCGCGCACGGTGGAGCGGATCCTCGCCGAATCCACCAGCGGGCCGCACCGGGTGTGTTCCGGCACGACAGGCGGACCTCCGTCCCCGGAGCGCCGAGCCGATCATCCGCGCGTCGGTGGGTCCGCACCGGCCTCGTTGAATTCGATGCCCCAGTTGTACCTGTTCACGAAGCGCCATGCACTTTACGTTACTTTTTCACTTCGCATCGTGTTCGGCTCTGTCGTCCACATAGGCCTCCTCCAGGGCCCGGACGAGCGTGTCGATGTCGAAGCGCTCGTCGATCCGCTTCCTGCCCGCTGCCCCCATCGTCGCGCGCTCGGCGGGGGAGTCCAACAGCCTCGCCAACGCCGCGGCCAGCAGGTCCGGGCGTTCGGGCGGGACGAGCAACCCCGTGGTCCCCGCCGTCACCAGATCGGGGACGGCGTTCACGTCCGTGGCCACCACGGGGAGACCGCATCGCATCGCTTCGGCCAGGGCCAGCGGGAGCCCTTCGTACCTGCTCGGCAGCACGAACACGTCGAAGGCGGGCAGCAGGTCCGGAACATTCGGACAGTCCCCCAGCAGAGTGAAGTTCCCGGCGAGTTCGCTCTCGACCAGCCTGGACACCGGCGCACGTCGGTCCCCGTCTCCCACCCAGACGCCGCTGACGTCCTCGCGTCCCAGCAGGGCCAGCGCCGTGATCAAGTCCTCAGGGGACTTCTGGTACGTCAGCCTGCCCACCGCCCCGACCAGCAGGCGGTCCTCGGAGACCCCCAGAGCGCGGCGGGCGCCCCGTCTGGACACCGGATCGGCGGGTGCGACGGCCCGGGAAACGGGAACACCGGTGGTGCGCACCCTGTCCCGTCCGACCAGGTCACGTCGGAGGGCCTCCGCGGTCACTCCGGAACCGACGCACAGGGCCACATCGGTGATCCCCCCGAGAGCGCGTTCGATGAGCACGTAACTCCCCCGGCGAAACGCGCTCTGGAAGGAGTGGAACGGGAAACCGTGGTAGGTGTGCACCACGCGCCGCGTGCCCGACCACCACGCGGCCACCCGTCCCACGGCCCCCGCCTTGGCCGTGTGGGTGTGCACGACGTCGAACCCGCACCGCGCGAACAGCGCGCGGAGACGCCACAGCGCCACCAGGTCGTGCCGGGGACGGACTGGCTTGCACAGTGCCGGTTCGATCACCACCGGTACACCCGCCTCGCGCGCCTGTTCCACCAGTTCCCCGCCACCACCGGTGACTATGGTGACCGGACAGCGCCGCTCGACGAGGGCCACCGCCGAGCGCAGCGCCACGATCCCGGCACCGCCCTCCAGGCGGGTGATCACCGCGGCGACGCCGTTCTCCGGTGCGGCGCTCCGCCGTCGAGCGCGTTTCGACCTCCGCCCGGGGGCTCCCCGAACGAGACGTCCACCGCTCATACCGGATCCCCGCCGGCGATCCCCTGAACGGGCTTCGGCTTCGCGGCGGTGTCGGCCACGGAGCGGGCCAACGTCACTGCCTCCAGCTGACTGTGCACGTTCAACTTGCCCAGGATGCTGCGCGTGTGCGTGCGCACGGTCTGCACCGAGATGAACAGCTCCTCCGCGATCCGCCACGCGCGCTTTCCCGCGACCATGCCTGCCAGCACGTCGCGCTCCCTGGAGCTGAGCACGTCCAGCGGCCCGTCGCCGGCGGCCGCGCTGCGGACGTCCTCGCGCAGCGAACGCAGCACCATCCCCAGCACCTCGGGGGGATACCACCCCTCCCCGCGGGACGCGCCGCGGATCACCGTCACCAGCTCGGCGATCCCCCGTTCCTTGGGCACCCAGGCGATCACGCCCGCGCGCGCCGCCTCCACGGCCAGCGCGGGCCGCGACTGCGAAGCCAGTACCACCAGGGAGCTCGCGGGAGAGGTCTCGCTCAGGAAGCGCAGCACCTCGGATGCTCGGGCGCCGAACGGAGCGACGTCGATCATTATCACGTCCGGGCGTGTCGCGGCCGCCTTGTCCGGAAGGTCGACTTGGGCCGGATCGGCGCTACCGGCCACCCACAGGTCCGGCACGGTGGACAGACACTGCCCGAGTGCCTCGACGAACATCCGTTGTTCGTCCAACAGCAACAGGCGCAGCATTCTCTCGCCCCCAGGAAGGCTCAACACCCGCGTTCACGGCGGTCACGCAGTGGATTCTGCCCCAGCTGGTCCACGATCGCAGAACGTCACTGCCGGCAGCGGCCGCACCGCTCGGTCTCCGCCCCGCACTGCCGCGCCGGGCGAGCAGCCACGCTCCGCCACGAACCCGCGCGCCGAGTCCTTCCGGAAACCGCCTCCCGCTTCCGAGTGGGCGGACCGGGCGAGTCGAGGTGCTCCGGCCGTGCTCAACCACCCACCGCGGAGTCCGGTCCGCACGCGGCCGCGCCCCTGCGCACCGGAGCCCGTCGCCCCGGGCTGCGCCAGCGCCCCGTCGACCTGGTCATCCAGGCCACGGGCAGGGTGTACAGCGACAGCGAGCAGTCCAGCACGCGCAGCACCAGGAAGAACACCCCGAAGAGCAGGAAGCGCGGCTTCCGCAGCACCAAGGCCACCAGCAGGCTCAGCGACAGGTCGACCGCGACCACTCCGAGCACCAACCCCAGCGGGGTGACGTGCTCGGTCATCGTCTCGTGGAGCGGGCCGAGCACGGGCACCCCGGCCGTGGCGGGAAACAGCCGCGGCAGGAACAGCACCAGCAGCACAGCGGGGAAAAGCACCATCACCAGGCTGCTGGTGAACAGTTCCACCAGCAGCAGACACACCATGCAGCTGAACAGGTTGAGCCGCGGCCGGTGGCGACGGACCGTCTGCCACAGCCCCAGCGCCCACCTCCTCGTCTGACGCACGTAGTCCCCGAGGTTGTCCGGGTCCTGGGTGATCGCCACCGCCCTCGGTGTGAATCCCACCTTGCCGAGTCCCTTCTGGTAGACCTCGAAGGTCATGTTGAAGTCCTCGATCACCAGCCCCGGGGGGTCCATGTCGATGTACGGCAGGACCGCCGTGCGGTACATGCTGGCGAAGCCGGGCACGATGTGCGTGGCGTTGCACCGCAGCCAGGTCTGGCCGAACTTGAGCAGGTACTGCCCCAGCGCGTAGATGCGCTGCCGGTGGCACACGAGCAACCTGCCGAGCGGGGACAGGCCGGACCGGTCCCAGTCGCTGCGGACGAACCCGGCCACGGCCGCCACCTCGGGATTGTCGAACAGGGGCAGTGCCGCGCGGAAGTAGTTCTCGTCGAGCCTGGTGTCGGCGTCGAGCAGCAGCACCACCGGGTAGTGCTCGACCAGACCGAAACGTTCGACCGCCTCCCGCAGGGCACCCGCCTTGCCCACGTTGGTGTGGGTGCTGATCACGTTCACCCCGGCCCGCTCGGCGAGTTCGACCGTGCGGTCGGTCGATCCGTCGGAGACGACGTGGACGTTGCTCCGCGGGACGAGGGCGATCACCGACTCGAGGCTCTCGGATATCACGAGCTCCTCGTTGTGGGCGGGCATGAGCACGGCCACTCGGTCCACTCCGATCCTCCCGCCCGGCGGCACCTCGTCTCGCCGCTTGCGCCGGGTCTCCGGCAACGCGGACCAGACGCCGCGCAGATCGGCTAGGGCGCGCAGCAACCAGGACCTCCGCAGCGCCCGCCTGCGCAACCAGCCACCGCAGACGGCCGTCGCGCGCAGCAGCCCGACCCCGCCCCAGAGCGCGAAGTTCGCGCCGAACACCAGCACCGCCATGAGCCACCACGGAACCACCGCAGTCACCTCCACCGAGGGTCGAGCCGGTCCTCACAGAGCTCTTCCGGTCGAATCGTCGGTTGCGCGCCAACATCCCCGCCCCGAGACCGGAGGCGGCGCTCGCGACCCCGGGACAGCACCCGCGCGGCAACCACGCACGACGGGGCTCAGCGGGGGCACGATCAGTCATCCCCGTTCCCGGACCCGCCCGCAGCGGGGAAGGTTCGCCGCAACCCGCCCCAGGTCTCCGGATCCGCGGCGCCGTACATCCACAGGTAGACCCCGCCTATCCCGGCACGTTCGGCCGCCCGGAACTTCGCCAGCGAGCTGGCCGCGTTCTCGAACCAGACCTCGTGCCGCTGGCCCTCCGCGTCGGTGTAGCGGAACCACGGCGTCCTGCTCGACTCGTCGAAGCGGACTCGGGCATCGTGCTTCTCGGCCACCCGCGTGGCCTCCGACCAGGTGACCGGCTTCCCCCGCCCCTCGGACCAGTTGTAGCCGTAGAGCGGGACGCCCAGGACGATCTTCTCGGCCGGTATGGTCGCCCGCGCGTAATCCAGCACCTCGCGTATCCAGCCCACCGGGGCCACCGGCCCCGGCGGCGAAGTGGACCAGTGCCTGTCGTAGCCCATCAGCCGGACCTGGTCGGCGGCACGACCGACGGCCGAGTAGTCCTGGGCCGCGTTGCGCTGGTCGTAGCCCTGCTCGGAAGCCTTCGCGAACAACGCCACCGAAAGGGTCCTGTCGTGGGCGTGCAGCGCGTCGGCCAACCGACGGACGAACTCGCTGAACGCGGCCCGGTCCCCCGCGCGCAGCTCCTCGTAGTCGATGTCGACCCCCGCGTAGTCGTTGGCCAGCACCAGGTTCACGATCTCCCGCACGTGTTCCTTCATGCGCCGGGGATCGTGCAGTATCGGAGCCACCGAGTCGTAGGACCACTTCCCGTTGGTCATGTTCGCCACGGTCGGGGTGAAGCGCAGCTCGGTCCGCCTGATGCGGTCCATCGTCGACTCCGCGTTCGCGGCCCGGTCTCGCGGTATCTGGCTGACCACCCCGCCCTGCGGATCCAGGCCGTACATCCACGGCGAGACCTCGCTGAACACCTCGCTGTGCCGCAGCACCGTCTCCTCGCCGCGGCCCAGGTTCCAGAAGGGCAGCGCGGCCACCACCTCGGCGCTCGGGGCGCGTGGACGTGATTCCGGTTCGGAGCGCACCGACAGCATTAGCAGCACCAGGGCCAGCGACAGCACGAGCACCGTGGTGAACACCCCGATGCCCCGACGAGAGAGGGCGCCGAAACGCCCCGGAGCTCGGGAGCCCTCGCCCATCAACGTCCCCCAATCGCCTGGTCAGCCACTGCGCGCGCTTCGCGCAGCAGTGACCGGGGTGTCCCGCGCGGCGCGCGTGTGCTCGTCGACGATCGATCGGATGATGGAATCGAGATCGTGCTCCGGGCGGAAGCCGACCAGTTCCCGCGCCAGAGCGCAGTCGGGGACCCGCCGCAGCATGTCCTCGTAACCGGAGCCGTAAACCGCCTCGTAGGGGCTGTGCTCGATTCCGCTGTGCGACCCGGTCAGCGCGATCACCCGGTGCGCCAGTTCCGTTATGGAGACCTGCTCGGTGCTGCCGAGGTTGACGGCCCGGCCACGTGCCTCCTGCGTCCCGAGCAGCGCCACCATCGCCGGAACCACGTCGGCCACGTGGCAGAAGCAGCGGATCTGCTCCCCCGTGCCGAAGACCGTGAGCGGCTTGCCGCGCAGGGCCTTGGAGACGAAGCGGGGCAGCACCATGCCGTACCTGCCGCTCTGCCCCGGCCCCACCGTGTTGAACAGGCGCACGATGGCGGCCCACGCCCCGCGTTCGGCGACGTAGGCCTGGATCAGGCTCTCGTCGAGGGCCTTGGCCTCCGAGTAGGACCACCGCGATTTCAGCGGGGAACCGACCACGCGGTCGTCCTCCTCGGTGAGCCCGACCTTGTCGTTCTTGCCGTATATCTCGCTGGTGGAGGCGAACAGGACCCGCGCGTTGTTCCGCTGCGCCGCCTCCATCACGTGCTGGGTGCCGTGGATATTGGTGAGCAGGCTGTCCAGGGTGCGGTCGCGGATGACGAACGCGCCCACGGCGGCTGCCAGGTGGAAGACCACGTCGCAGCCTGCAACGGCGTCCTCCACGGTGTC
Organism: Actinopolyspora sp. BKK2; assembly: GCF_011291845.1. NCBI lineage: Bacteria > Bacillati > Actinomycetota > Actinomycetes > Actinopolysporales > Actinopolysporaceae > Actinopolyspora > Actinopolyspora sp. BKK2. The sequence continues at coordinate 137,174 of NZ_JAANTE010000003.1, forward strand.
CCGGTCGAGCACGCTGCCGTGGACCCGGCTCAACCCACCGTCGACGTCGGAACCGAGGTTCCGCCAGTCGCCGGTGCTCTCGTCGTCCAGCGCGACCACTGCGTGCCCCTCTCCCAGCAGGTGACGCACCAGGTGCGATCCGACGAATCCCGCCGCTCCCGTGACCACTGCCCTCATCCGTGCACCCCCTGTCCGGTGACGGGACCGCCCGCGGTCCGGGCGGCCTGGGCGGTCTCCGCGTCGCCCTGGCCGAGCGGTTCCCCGCGATTCGCGAGCAGTCGCTCGTACAGGGCGTCGATCCGCTCGGTCACCGCCTCCATGCCGTAGAGCTCGCGCAGTCGGGGGACCTGCGCACGAGGCCTGGCCGCGTCCAGCTCCTTCCGCAAGGCCGCCCGCAGCCCTTCCTGCTCGCCCGGGACCTCGACGGCGCGGTCCGTGTCGACGCCGTCCAGGGCCGGGCACGTGGTGTAAAGCGCGATCAACCCGTTGGCCAGGGCCTCCAGCACCGAAAGCCCGAAGGTCTCCTGCTTCGAGCAGGCGATGAAGAGGTCGAAGGCCGACAGCACCGCGGCCACGTCGCTGCGCTGCCCCGCGAACACCACCCGGTCGGCCACGCCGTGCTCGCGCGCGATTCCCTCCAGTCGCTGCCGCTCGGGCCCCTCCCCCACCAACAGCAGTCTGGTGCTCTCGTCCAGCAGCGGGGCCGCCGCCTCGATGAGCAGATCGAAACGCTTGTTCGGATCGAGCCTGCCCAGCACCCCCACCACGCGGTGGTGCTCGGACAGCCCGAGCTCTTCGCGGGTGCGGGAACGCGCCTGCTGGTCGAAGGCCACCCGGTCGAAGTCGATCCCGTTGGGGATCACCCGCGTCTTCCCGCCGGGCACTCCCCACTTCCGCAGTCGCTGCGCCACCGTCTCCGAAACCGCGATCGTGGTCTGCGCGCACCTGTCGGTCGCCAGGTACAGCAGCCGCACCCCGGTGCTCATGCGTCTGCGCTCGAGGTGGGTCTCCCCTATGGAGTGCTCGGTGCCCACGATGACAGGCACGCCGGCCAACCGCGCGGCGAGCCTGCCGTAGACGCAGGAGCGGTACAGATGGGTGTGCACCGCGTCGAAACGACGAGCGCGCATCAGGGAGCGCAGCCGCCACAGGGCGCTGAGCTCCGTGTTGCTGGACATGCCCAGGTCGTGCACGGTGACCCCGGCATCGGAGATCATCTCGGCGACCTCACCCGCGTTGTACAGCGCCGCCACCTCGCACTCGTGTCTGCTGCGCCGCACCAGCTCGTACAACTGCAGCTCGGCACCGCCGACTTTCAACCCGGTAATCACGTGTAGTACTCGCACTGCTGCCCTCCTCGTAGTTGCTTCCCGCCCGGCGGAATCCGGCCAGCACGGCTCCCGCCGTGCGGACGAGGACCACCAGGTCCATCCACGGTGACCAGTACTCGACGTAGTGGTTGTCGAAGCGGGCCCGTTCGGTGATGGACGTGTCGCCGTGCAGCCCGTGCACCTGGGCCCATCCCGTGATCCCGCCCCGCACGCGGTGACGATCGGCGTAGTGGGGGATCGTCTCGGCGAACCGCACGGCGTAGTAGGGCCGTTCGGGACGCGGGCCGACCAGCGACATGCCGCCACGCAGCACGTCCAACAGCTGCGGCAGCTCGTCGAGGTGCGAACGACGCAGCCAGCCGGCCAACCGGCCGCACTGCTCCGGAGCCGGTTTCCAGGCGAGCTGCTCCCCGCCCCCCGCAGCGACCGTGCGCAATTTCGTCACCCTGACGAGAGCCCCTCCTCTGGTAACTCTCTCCTGACGAAACAGGGCTGTTCCGCCACTGCTCCACCGCACGGCGGCGGCCAGCGCCGCCAGCAGCGGAGCGACCAGCACCAGCAGCACCGAAGCGAGCAGGCAGTCGAAGACGCGCTTGCCCGCCCGGGCCACCGCGGTGTGCGGGCACCTCCTGATCGGCACCAGCGGAATCCCCCACACCTCGTCCAGCGTGGCTCGCGGCACCCCGAGACCGAGTTCCGGAACCCGGGGAACCACGCAGAAGTCCACCGGCAACGCACGGCAGCGGCGCACCACATCGGTGACCTCGGCCGTGCTCTCCCCGGACGGGCACAGCACCACACGGGTGACCCGGTAGCGACGAACGAACGCGGCCAACTCGGCCGGCTCGCCCAGCACCTCGGGATCGGAGCGCCCCTCCTCCGTCCGGTCCAGGAATCCCACGAAACGCAGGCCGAGCTCCGGACGTTCGCCGAGCGCCTCGGCGAGCGCGCCCGCCGGTTCCGAGCGCCCGACGATCAGCACCTGTTCGGACAGTCCTGCCCAGCTGTGCAACGAGCGCAGCACGACAGCGGTCGTCACACGCGCGCAGACGAGCGCGCCGGCCGCGCACGTCCCGACCAGGAGCACACGCCGCGCTGAGGACCACGGCAGGAAAGCCAGCAGCGGCAGACCGGTGGCGACCAGCGCGCTTCCCACGTCATCGGAGGCCCTGCGGCACAGCCGGAGGCGATGAGCCCCTCGCGCGGCCAGGATCGCCAGCACGCCGCAGGAGTAGGACAGCGCAGCCAGCGCCCCCACGCGCAGCAGCACCAGCACCGCGCACAGCGCCACCACGTCGGCGCACGGGAGCAACCGGCCGGGCAGCAGACGGACCCAGTTCCCGGGCAACGAGCTCCCGGGCAACGAGCTCCCGGCGGATCGAACCGCCCGCGACGTCCTCCCGACGTCGCCGAGCTCGGCAGCTCGATCCGCGCGGAGCGGTTCTTCGCCACCTCCCTGCCGCGGAACGAGCTGCCAACTCATCTGCCCGCTCCCGGCATCACGGAGACCCTGCGATCCCGGGCCGGGGATATCCGTGCCGTGACGGACCGGGACGCGTGGTCGGCGCCGTAGACGAACCGCATCACCGGCCCGAAGCTCGGCGCCACGGTGGGGCCGATGAAGAACAGCCCGGCGACGTCGGACTGGTAGTCCGCCCCGACCCGAGGAGTGCGGTCCAGGGTGGTCACCCTGCCCCTGAGCTCGTTGTCGAGGAAGGACAGCCTGGTGATGTCCGGGCGGTATCCGGTGGCGCTGATGACGTGGTCGACCGAGAGCGTGGTGGTCTCGCTGCCGCGGCGCAGGCCGAGCCGCACCCTGTCCCCCGTGGGGTCGGCCCAGTCCACCTCGCGTTGCAGCAGCAGCGGGATCCTGCCGTCCACTCTGTCCCGCAACCACCAGGCTCCCGCCGGCCCCAGCGCGGTGCGTGCCAGCCGGACCCTGGTCGTCGCGGGCAGTCTGCGGAAGAGCTCGGGGTGTTCGGAGTAGAACCAGGTCGCCCAGCCGGTTCCCAGCCCGGCCTCCGGTTCGCGGAGCCGACGGCGCAGACTTCTCTCCTCTGTCGGCGGCAGCCCGTTCCACACGATTCCGCTCCGGCGCGCGACGATCCGGACCGAGGCGCCGGACTCCCGCAGCAGGGCCGCCGTTTCCAGCGCGGACTGCCCAGCCCCCAGCACCGCGACCTCGCGGTCGCGGAACACTCCCAGATCGACGTGGGCGCTGGCGTGCGAGGAGAGGTGCGCGGGCAGCTGGGAGAGCACGTCCGGAACCCGCACGAAGTGCTCCACTCCGGTGGCCACGACCACGTTCCGCGCGGTGGCCAGGCGCCCGTCCGTCAGTTCGAGCTCGTAGCGGTCGCCGCTCCGGCGCAGGTGCTCGACCAGCACCTGTTCCACGTCGGGAGCGTGGTTGCGCTCGAACCAGGTGCCGTACTCGAGGAACGTGTCCAGCGAGACCGGAACACCGATGTCGGCGTAGGCGCGCCCGGTCTCCCGGCAGAACCTCTCCAGGGTGTGCGTGGAGTTCGGATCGGAGAGGCTGCAGGCGAATCCCTGCGACTTCAGGTACATGCCGCGCGGCATCGCGGTGCGCCACAGGTTCAGCGGCACGCCGAACTGGCGGTAGCTGACGCCCGCCGCCCGGAGGTGCGCGGCCAGCGACAACCCGTACGGACCGGCGCCGATGACGGCGACGTCGACTGTCTCGTTCATCCTCGTACCCCCTCGACTCCGTGCTTCGCCCCGCCCGATCTCCTTCCGGGCGACACGCTGTTCGCGATACCGGCGGCCCGGCCGCTGTGAAACCTCGGCGGGCGGGACCGCCTGTTGCCCGCGGCTCGACGCGGGAAACGGCGCGTCAGCGCCCTCCATCCCGTGCGCAGGCACATCAACCCGAAAGGAGCGAGATCGTCCCGCGCGAACCAGGCGGTCTCCTCCGTCCCGCGCACCGAAGCGGCCCACTCGCCGAGAGTGAACCGGCCGCTGCGCCATCCACCGAAGGCGGCCAGCGGGTCGTAGTTCTCCACCACGAAGCGGCGTTCCCGCACCGGGTCCATCGCCGGTACCGGTTGCCCGGTCAGGTCGAGATAGGCGGCCACGGAGAGATCGAGCCCGGACGCGTCGCTGAAGAGCCTGAACTGCGCCCCCAGCCTGGGGTTGCAGTCGAGGAGCTTGTAGTGACCGTCGCGCGGGTCCCAGCGCCAGTCCATGTCCACGATGCCGCGGTAGTCCGTCCTGCGCAGCAGTTCGGTGGCGGTTCGCTCGAGCTCCGGGTTGGCGACCCAGCGCCCGAAGCTGGTCAACCCGGCCGGGCGCGGGTAGGAGCGCTCCTTCAGGCCGGTGCACCCCGCGATCACGTCCGAGCCGACTCCTCGGTAACCGTGGAAGAACCAGTCCTGCCCCCTGCCCGCTTCCTCCGCTCCCCCGGGCAGGAACTCCTGCAGCACCAGGGGCTGGCCCGCCTTCTCGTACAACTCCGCCAGCTGCTCGGGGCCGTGGATCACGCTCGTGCTCGGCGGGCGGGGCCGCCCGGAGGCCAGCCACGGCATCGCCAGCTTCGCCACGAGGGGGTAGCCCAGCGTGGAGGCGAACGCGCGCGCTCTCGGCCAGGTCGTCACCGTCTCCGTCTCGGGGCTCGGGATCCCGTGCCCGCGGCACAGCCGGTGCAGGGTGTCCTTGCCGGCGAACTTGCGGGGCAGCTCACTGGGGGGACTCGGGAACAGCAGCCACGGGTGCAGTCGCTCGGACTGCTCGGCGAGCAGGATGGCCCCCGCGTCGTCGGTCGGCAGCACCACCGCGGGGCGGCCCAACCGCTCCGCGATCCGGGCGAGCCCGTCCACCACGTCGTCCGTCGTGGCACCGCTGATGCGCCACCTCCAGTGGCCGTGCAGGTAACGCGAACGCGCCGCCGGAACGAACGGGTCCTCGCAAACTCCGTACACGGGGACCCCAAGCCTGCCCAGCCCTCGAATCACTCCCAGTCCACCGTGGTGGAACGGATTGTCGTCCAGTTTGAGCACCACGACAGGGGTGGAGGTGTCGATCTCCGCCGTCCGCTGCCGCGGAACGTCTCGTCGAGCGCGCATCGTGGACCCCTCACAGCAACAGCCGGTGCGGAACCCGGTCGAACCGGTAGGTGGCGTCCAGCACGAGCGGGTAATCGATTACCCAGTCGTAGTCGACGCCGGGATGAACCGTGTGGATCAGCACGAGGTCCCACTTCTCCTCGTCCGGGTGCTGTCGGCTGACCAGTTCGGTGCCGTCGGGCAGTTCGAGACGCGGCACCAGCGGATCGTGATAGCCGACCTCGATCCCCGCGTCGACCAGCCCGGACAGAATGGGCAGGGCGGGCGATTCGCGCAAATCGGCCACTCCGGCCTTGTAGCTGGCCCCGATCAGCAGGACCCCGGGGCGCTCCGAGCGCTGTCCGTGCTCCCGCAGCAGCTCGTCGACGCGGCGAACCACCTGCTGCGGCCGCTGCCTGATCTCGTGCATCACCTGCTCGAGCAGCGGAGCCCGACTTCCCCGGTCGCGCAGCTGCCACAGCAGGTAGTACGGATCGCAGGGGATGCAGTGCCCACCGACCCCGGGACCGGGGAAGCCTCCGAGGAAGCCGTACGGTTTGGTTCCCGCGGCCAGGGTCACCTCGATGGGGTCCAGGGACAGCTCCCGGCACACCTCGGCGAACTCGTTGGCAACGGCCAGGGTGACGGCCCGGAACACGTTCTCGTACAACTTGGTCAGTTCCGCCGCCTCGGGAGAACTGACCAGGAAGACCGAGTCGGTCACGCAGTTGATCACGCTCGCCGCCCGCTTGGAACAGCTCTCGGTCACTCCGCCCACCACCCGCGGGGTGTCCTGCTGGCGGTGGTCCGGGTTTCCCGGGTCGATGCGCTCGGCGCTGAACGCGACGTGGATGTCGCGCCCCACCTCGAATCCCCGTTCCCGCAACGGTCCGAGCAGCAGGTCCCTGGTGGTGCCCGCGTAACTGGTGGAAGTCAGGATCACCGTCTGGCCTGCGCGGGCGTGCTCGGCCACGTCCAGGCAAGCGCGGCGCAACGCGCTCAGCTCCGGCGTGTCGTCGGCCCCGACCGGGGTGGGAACGCAGATCACCACGGCCTCGGCCGCTCCGAGCAGCGCGCTGTCCGTGGTGACCCGGATCCCGCCGCTTTCCAGTTCCGAGCTCAGCAGGGCGCGGTCGGACTCGGCCAGCTCGACGTCACCCTCCAGGATGGCGTCCAAACGTGAACTGCTCGCATCGATGCCCGTGACCTCGATGTGCTTCGAGCGGAACTCGACCACGGTGGGCAGCCCCACGTAACCGAGCCCGACCACGGCCACGGCGGCCGGCGCAGCGTCCGGCCGTCCCGTCGCCGCGTCCTGCACGCCGGAGTAACTCACCAACCGGTCGGCGAACTCGTGCTCCCGACCGTTGACCGCCAATGAGAGCGGAAAACCTTCCACGGTCCCTCCCCGGGTCGACGGTGCCACGTCGTCACGTCCATCGACGGTGACACCTGCCCGGCTCGGAACACCTCATACGCCGTGGTGAGAATGTCTACCCACTCGGGAGGACCCCACCCGCTTCCACGCCGCGCGCCACCTCTTGGCCTCGATCCGGGGTCCGTTGTCCCGGTCTCCCACGTAAATCCTGGGCAACGCGAACATTCCTCCCGCCGACTCAGGACGAACGGCACAGGCGTAGGAGTAACCCGCCGCCCGCACCTCCTCCTCCACGTCCTCGTCGAAGTCCCCGTAGGGGTAGCAGAATCCGGTGACCTCGTCCTGCAGGAGCTGTTCGAGCTCGGCACGACTGCGGTGCACCTCGTCGACCATCCCGGGAAACGGCAATGTGGACAGCGGCTGGTGCACCAGCCCGTGCGAGCCCACTTCCATCCCCCGCGCGGCCACGTTCCGGATCTGGTCCGCCGTCATCAGCGGTTTGGTCGGCCCGCCCCCGTCCCAGCCGTTGTGCCCGCCGAGGCGGCCGGGCAGCACGAAGACGGTCGCCGTGAAACCCTGCTCCCGCAGGGCCGGGACCACGGTGGTCTCGAAGTCGACGTAACCGTCGTCGAAGGTCAGCCCTACCAGTCCACGCGCGTTCCCGGCGCGGTGCGCGCGCAGGAGCCGGCTCATCCCGACCCCGGTCCACCCCCGGAGCCGGAGCCAACGCAGCTGACGCGCGAACCGCGCGGGGCGCACGGTCACCCGGTACGGATCGCTGTCGTACTCCGCCACGGAGTGATACATCAACACCGGCGGCAGGCGGAGCTGCGCGCGCTGCTCCACCGCGGTTTCCGGATCGGTCATCGTTCCCCCACTACAGCGACTGCGCGGGGGAACGGTAGACCGCCTCCGCCAACGACGGATCCGGCACGCGAGGTAGCTTCGCTACCTCAGATTGTCCAGGTGTTGTTTCCGGTGAGTAGTTTTTGCAGGTCAGGAGATTTCTGTTCGGCGGCCTCTTCGAGCTGGGCCCTGGCCTGGTCGTCGTAGGTGGGCCGTGAGACCTGGCGGAACACTCCGGTGACCGTGGGGTCGAGGTGCTGACCGCCGAGACGGGACAGGGCGAAGGCGTGACTGGTGTCGGCGCGGTGGGCGTCGTGCACCACGACCTCCGACTCGTCGACCTCGGAGAGCTTGGCCACCTGCAGTTCGCCGTGCTCGTCGCGGACGACGCCGCAGCGCTCGTGCTCAGGGCCGAAGGTGATGGGCTGGTCGTGGCCCAGCTGGATCAGCCTGCGCTGCTTCTCGTCCTTGTCCTTGAGCACGTCGAAGGCGCCGTCGTTGAAGATCGGGCAGTTCTGGTAGATCTCGACCAGCGACGAGCCCCGATGCGCGGCGGCCGCCCGCAGCGTCTCGGTCAGATGCGCCCGGTCGGAGTCCAGCGTGCGGGCCACGAAGCTGGCCTCGGCCCCCAGCGCCAGCGAGACCGGGTTGAACGGGGTGTCCACCGACCCGGCGGGGGTGGACTTGGTGACCATGCCTTGATCGCTGGTCGGCGAGTACTGCCCCTTGGTCAACCCGTAGATGCGGTTGTTGAACAGCAGGATGGTGATGTTGACGTTGCGCCGCAGCGCGTGCATCAGGTGGTTGCCCCCGATGGACAGCCCGTCGCCGTCACCGGTGACCACCCACACGTTCAAATCCGGCCGCGTGGTGGCCAACCCGGTCGCGATCGTCGGCGCCCGCCCGTGGATGGAGTGCATCCCGTAGGTGTTCATGTAGTACGGGAACCGCGCCGAACAACCGATCCCGGACACGAACACGGTGTTCTCCCGGGCGATGCCCAGCTCCGGTAGGAAGCCGCGCACCGCCGCCAGCACCGCGTAGTCCCCGCAGCCGGGGCACCAGCGCACCTCCTGGTCGCTGGTGAAGTCCTTCGCCGACAAGTCCGCACCACTGGCGGGCACCTCGGCCAGCCCACTGGTGGGAAACCCTAGATCCGTCGTCACAGCTCGCTCCCCTGCACCACATCGGACAGCACGCTTTCCAGTTCCTCGGCCTGGAACGGCAACCCCGCGACCTTGGTGTAGGACCGCGCGTCCACCAGGTACCGCGACCGCAACAGCATCGCCAACTGGCCGGTGTTCATCTCCGGAACCAGGACCCTGTCGTAACCGCGCAACACCTCGCCGAGATTGCCGGGCATCGGGTTCAGATACCGCAGGTGGGCTTGCGCGACCTCCATCCCGCGGGCGCGCACCCGGCGGCAGGCCGCCCCGATCGGCCCGTAGGAGGAGCCCCAGCCCAGCACCAGCACCCGGGCGCGCCCGCTCGGGTCGTCGACCTCGACATCGGGCACCTCGACACCGTCGATCTTGCGCTGCCGCAGCCGCACCATCTCGTCGTGGTTGTCCGGGTCGTAGGAAATGCTGCCCTTTCCGTCGACCTTCTCCAGCCCGCCGACGCGGTGCTCCAGCCCGGCGGTGCCCGGCACCGCCCAGTCCCGGGCCAGTGTCTCCGGATCCCGCACGTACGGCCAGAACTCACCCGAACCGTCCGGGGCGTTGGCCTCGGTCGCGAAGGACACCCGCAGATCGGGCAGCTCGTTCACGTCCGGAATCAGCCACGGCTCGGAACCGTTGGCGGTGGCCCCGTCCGACAACAACAGCACCGGGGTTCGGTAGGTCAGCGCGATCCGCGCGGCCTCCAGGGCGATGTCGAAGCAGTCCGCCGGAGAACGCGGCGCCAGCACCGCCACCGGCGACTCGCCGTTGCGCCCGTACAGCGCCTGCAGCAGATCGGCCTGCTCGGTCTTGGTCGGCAACCCCGTGGACGGCCCGCCACGCTGGATGTCGCACACCAGCAGCGGCAGCTCCAACGCCACGGCCAGACCGATCGTTTCCGACTTCAACGCCAACCCCGGTCCCGAGGTGGTCGTCACACCCAGCGAACCACCGAACGCCGCCCCCAGGGCAGCGCCCACACCGGCGATCTCGTCCTCGGCCTGGAAGGTGGTCACGCCGAAGTTCTTGTGCTTGGCCATCTCGTGCAGCACGTCCGAGGCGGGAGTGATCGGGTAGCTGCCCAGAAACACCGGCAGCTCACTGCACCGCCCCGCGCTGACCAGACCGTAGGCCAGGGCCAGATTGCCCGTGACCTGCCGGTACGTTCCCTCCGGAAGGCTCGCCGGGGCGACTTCGTAGGTCACCGCGAACGACTCGGTGGTCTCGCCGTAGTTCCAGCCAGCGCGGAACGCCAGCACGTTCGCCTCGGCCACCTGCGGCTTGCCCGCGAACTTCTCCCGCAGGAACTGCTCGGTGTCCTCCGTGGGCCGCGAGTACATCCACGACAGCAGCCCCAGCGCGAACATGTTCTTGCACCGCTCGGCCTCCTTGCGGGTCAACCCCGTCTCGGCCACCGCGCCCTTGGTGAGCTCGCTCATTGCCACCCGGTGCACCGTGAAGCGCTCCAGCTCCTCCGTGTCCAGCGGAGACGTCTCGTAGCCCACCTTCTTCAGGTTGCGCTTGGTGAACTCGTCGGTGTTGACCACCACCGTCGCCCCGTCGGACAGGTCGCCGATGTTGGCCTTCAACGCGGCCGGGTTCATCGCCACCAGCACGTCCGGCCGGTCCCCCGGGGTCAGGATGTCGTAGTCGGCGAAGTGCAGCTGGAAGCTCGACACCCCCGGCAGCGTTCCCGCGGGAGCGCGGATCTCGGCCGGGTAGTTCGGCAGCGTGGCCAGGTCGTTGCCGAACGCCGCCGCCTCCGAGGTGAAACGATCACCGGTCAGCTGCATGCCGTCACCCGAATCACCGGCGAACCTGATGACCACACGATTCGCCTTGCGCGGCGTGTCCGCCTGTTCCTCGGGACCGGACTCCGCCTGTCCCGCGGGTCGTTGCCCGTTCGTCGCCACCACTTGACCAGTTCCCCTTCACCGTGCAGGGAAGCATCCACTCTGTGCGTGGACCCTCGTCCGCTGCCGCTGTTCGTACCGTGGGCCGCGTCCGGCGATCAAGTCACAGCCCGTCCGCAGCATACTCGCGGTACACCGATTCCGGCAGTTGGCACATTCGCGCCCTCTTCCGTACCGACGCGGAAAATCATACCCGGAAAGCATCCGGGTGAAAAACGGCGGCAACTCCACCACCGATCCTTTTCGAACGCGGAAATCGAAGAAACACCCCTGGGACTCAATTCCTTCCCGACCGCGAACGCGATCGTCGAAGGCGGCGATCCCACCCCGCGGAGTCCGCGCGCCGACCCGCCCGCGGCCTCCCGCGCATCTCGGCGGCGCGCTCGCGGCGCCAGGACGGACGCAGCACCCCGCTTCCGGAGGACCGAACCGCGAAACCGCTCCACAACACCCCTGCACCCTGGAGAAAGCAGCCGGAGGAACCGAGCGCGCCCGCCCTCGGGTGCGCCGCCGCCGAGCGCTCGCCGCGGACAACCGGGAAAGCGCTCCGCCGAGGCCGAACTCCTCCGGGGAGAAATCGCTGAATTCCTCGCGCGCCGAGCCCTTTCGACGAGACGCCCGAGGCCGGAAGACTCGAGGAAATCCCAAAAAAGCACCGAGTGTGACTTCGAACATACCCGGCTGCGACCTCTCCCTCCGTCGCACCAGGGCACCGGAGCACCCCCGAACGGGCACAAGCTTCCCAGAATGCGGGAACCCCGCTCCGGGGAGGAAAGAGCGCGGATCAGGCCGAGCCGGTTGTCACCACACCGTCGCAGAAGATCCGGATGTACTGTTCGGCGATCGTCTGCGCGCTCATGCGCCCCCGAGGGTTGTACCAGCGCACAACCGAGGAGATCGAGTCGCGGATGAACCGGTGCGTCAACCTCGGGTTGAGCTCGGCCCGGAAGGCCCCGCGACTGCGCCCCTCGCGCAGCACCCGGACCCAGATCCGCTCGAACTCCTTGTTCACCTGCTCGAGGTAGGCGAACCGCTCGAGACTCGCGAGGTAACCGCTCTCGTTGTGCAGGATCGCCACCGCCCAGCGGTGGCGTCGCAGCACGGTGAAGGACGCGCGGATCAGCCCCTCGAGCCGGGAACGCGGGTCACCGCCCTGCCCCACCGCCTTCCGGAAGGCGGCGAGCTGCTCGTCGAGGTAGGCGCGCAGTATCTCGTCGACCACGGCCTCCTTCGACTCGAAGTGGTGGTACAGGCTACCGGACAGGATGCCCGCGCTCTCGGCTATCTCGCGCACCGTCGTCGCCGCGAAACCACGCCTGGCGAACAGCTCGGCCGCGATGGACAACAACTGCGCCCTGCGTCCGGAACCGCTCTCCGGGGACGCCCCGGGGGGCTCCGCTGCGTCTCGGCCGACCATCACCCGCATTATCCGTCACCACGACCGGATCGCAGCGGCGAAGCGCACCCGTGACCGCCTGCACGCGGCACCAACCGGGACGGATCCTGTCCGGGATACGCTCCGGTTGCTCGCAACGGAACCCTGCTCAGCCGCCTCGGTTGGCCGTCGCGTGACTCGGCGCCTCGCCGGCGTTGGGGCCCCTCGAGCAACCGGCGGCCTGCTCGGGTGCTCGAGATGGGCGGTGCCGGGCGCGCAGGCGGGTGCAAACGGCTTCCCCGCTCCTCCCGCGACCGGACCGACCGAGCGGGTGCTCGCCCGGTCCGCGCGGGCCCTAAGCTGATCGGGACCGAGTGCCGGGGTGAAGCTCCGCGGTGAGCGGCGAGCGCTGAAGGAGGAATCGTGTCCACCTTCCTGGCGGGCAGGACGGACGGACTTGATCGCGCGGAGTCCGAACGAGCGGAGACACCCGCCTTCGCCCGCGGTCCCGTGCTGGCGCTGGGGTGCGCCACCGGGGCGCTGTTGCTGCTGCTCAGCGGACGTTACGGCTATCTCTCCGACGAGCTGTACTTCCTCGCCGCGGGCAAGTACTACCCGGACTGGGGCTACATGGACCAGCAGCCGCTGGTCCCGCTGCTCGCCCGCTGGGTCGACGCCGCGTTCCCCGGTTCGCTGGTGGCCCTGCGCGTCCTGCCTGCGCTGCTCACCGTGCTCGGCGTGCTCGTCACCGCGCTGATCGCCAGGGAGTTCGGCGGGGACCGCCGCGCGCAGACCCTGGCCGCTGCCGCCTACGTGCTCTCCCCCTGGCTGCTGCTCAGCGGTCACTGGCTGGCCGCGGCCACGTTGGCGCCTCCGGAGTGGGGGCTCGTGCTGTGGCTGGTCCTGCGCTGGACTCGGCTGCACCGTCTCGGGATCAGGCGCGACCGGCTGCTGTTCGCCGCCGCCGCGCTCGTGGCGGTCGGTGTGCAGACGAAATTCCAGATGCTCGTCCTCTGCGCGGTGCTGTTGCTCGCCGTGCTCGGTCGCGGACCGCGGGAGCTGCTGCGCAGACCGGCGCTGTGGGCCGGTGGCGCGCTGGTGGCGGTGACCGCTGCGCCCACGCTGGTCTGGCAGCACCGCAACGGCTGGCCCGCGCTGGACATGGGAACCGTGGTCGCCTCCGAGACGAACCGGTTGCTGTTCGTGCCGAACGCGCTGCTGTTCTCCGGTGTCGTGGTCGGCGCGGTGCTGTGCTGCTACGGGTTCTGGAGGTTGCTGCGCGGTCCCGAGTTCGGCGAGTACCGCTATCTCGGCTGGACGGTGCTGGGGGTGGTCGGCTTCTACCTGGTCGCCAGCGGCAGGCCGAACTACCCGGCCGGTGTCTTCGGGCTGCTGTTCGCCGCGGCCGCCGTGGGATTGCAGCACCGCAGGGCGGCACGACGCGCGGCCCGTTTTCGCTGGGTGGCCTGGGTGGCCTACCCGGCTTCGGCGCTGCTTCCGCTGGCGCTGCTTCCCGTGTACCCGCTCTCGCTGCTCGCCGAACGCCCCGGAGTGGTCAACTACAGCCGCATGTACGAGACGGGCTGGCCCGAGCTCGCCCGCACCGCGGCCGCCGCCTACGACCGGTTGCCCGCCGAGCTGCGCGCGGACACCGTGGTGGTCGGCTCGACGTATCCGATAGCCGCGGCGCTGGACGTGCACGGCAGGGAGCTGGGGCTGCCCCGCGCCTACAGCCCGCACCGGGGGTACTGGTTCTTCGGAGCTCCCCCGGACTCGGCACGGGCCATGATCTACGTGGGCGGTCGGGACCCGCTGACCCGCCACTTCCACGAAAGGCGGCGCATGGCCACGGTGCCCAGCGACCACGGCGTGGTCAACATCGCGCGCGGCGTTCCGGTCACGTTGTACGCGGAACCGGACGCCCCCTGGTCGGAGCTGTGGCCCCGGGTCAGACGGCTCTGACCGGTCCACGCACCGTCCTGCGCGGCGGCGCGTGGGCCCCGGGTGGAGCCGGTCGCGCGGGGATCCGGCTCACCCGCTCGAGTCCCGCGTGCTCCGGCTCGGCCACTGCAGGCCCTGCCGAGCCTGTCACCCGCCGTTCCCGGAGGACCTCACTGCCCGGAGGGAACGGGCCTGCGGCAGACGTAGACCCGCGCCGGCGGCACGTTGCGCCAGACGGTGCGCGAGGTGATCACCTCGTCGAAGATCGCTCCCAGCCTGCGGCGGAACAGGCGCGCACCGGACAGACCGAGCGCGTGGGCGTAGGCGATGGTGGTGAACCCCCCGCCCGGGGCGAGCACGCTGCCGACCTCGCGCAGGATCCGCCGCTGCGACTCCCCGGAGAACAGGGACCAGGGCAGGCCGCTGACCACCGCGTCGACCGAGCGGATGCCCGAGTCGGCCAGCAGCTGTCCCAAGCGCTTCGCGTCGCCCTCGATGACCTCGAGCCCGGGACAGGTGTTGCGCAGGTGCTCGCACATGCCCGGGTCCACCTCGACGGCTATGTGCCGCCCTCCCTCCGGGACGCGCTGTGCGATCGCGCCGCTGAGCGCACCGGTGCCCGGTCCCAGTTCGACGACCACCGGCCGGTCGGTGCTCGGCACGACGGCGGCCATCTCCCGGGCCAGCACCGGCGAGCTCGGCAGCACCGCCCCGATGGTGGAGGGCTCGCGCACCGCTCTGGTGACGAACGTGCGGTACTCGGCCAGCAGGGAGCTCGCGCGTCGGGTCACGGCTTCGCTGCCGGAACGTTCGGGCGACGACTGCTGTGGAGGCTGGGATCGTGTCACGGCTGGCCTTCTGGTCGGGTGCTGTTCCCCCGTGCCCGTGACCGCCCCTCCGGGGGCACGGCTCGGGGGCCGGTTCTGCGGCGGTCGCCGCGCGCTCCGCGGACTCGGTGCGCGTTCGACGACTTCGCCCGGCGCCAGCCTATCCGGAGCGGCGGGCCGCCGGGGCCGGGTGGTCCGTGCTCCCGGTCACTCCTCCGCCCCGGAGGCGCGCAGCGCCTCGAGCAGGATGCGCGCCCCGTCCACGGCCTCCTGGGACGTCAGGCTCAGCGGCGGGGCTATCCGCAGCACGTTGCCCTCGAGTCCTCCCTTGCCGATCAGCAGTCCGCGGGAGCGGGCCTGCTCGGTCGTCTCGGCGGCGAGTTCCGGTGCGGGCGAGCCGTCCGGGCGGAGGAGCTCGACGCCGAGCATCAGCCCCTTGCCGCGCAGCTCGCCCACCCCGGGCATCGACTCGGCGGCGGACAGCTCGTCGCGCAGCACCGCCCCGACCCGATAAGCGTTGCCCCACAGGTCGTTGCGCCGGTGGTACTCGAGGTTGGCCAGGGCGCCTGCCGCGGTCAGCGGGCTGCCGCCGAAGGTGGAGATGGAGTTCGCGGAGACGCTGTCCATCACCTCCCCGCGGGCGACCACTCCCGCGATGGGCAGCCCGTTGCCGATTCCCTTGGCGAAGGTGACGATGTCCGGAGAGCCGTTCGCGTCGTGCGCCTGCCAGCCCCAGAAGTGCTCCCCGGTGCGTCCCCAGCCGGTCTGCACCTCGTCGCTGATCCAGAGGATGCCGTGCCGGTCGAGCACCTCCTTGAAGCGCGCGAACAAGCCGTCCGGCGGCGCGGCGAAACCGCCCACGCCCTGGATCGGCTCCGCGATCAGGCAGGCGACGTTGCCGTGCAGCTGGTCGAGCACGTCCTCGAGGTCGCGCACGCAGGCCGCGGTGAACTCGGCGTCGTCGAGCCCCTCGAGCACGGTGCCGCGCCTGCGGCTGCCGTGCACGTAGTTCGTCTGCACCGGTGAGAGGCTGCTCGGCGACCAGGCCCTGTTGCCGGTCACCGACAGCGAGGCGAACGAGCGCCCGTGGTAGCTGTTGCGCAGGGCCAGGATCTGGTTCGAGGAGCGGTAGCCCGTGGCCAGCAGCAGGGCGGTGTCGTTGGCCTCGGTGCCGCTGGTGGTGAAGAAGACCCGCGGATCCTCGATCTCGGACAGTTCCGCGACCCGCTCGGCCAGCTCGATCATCGGTTCGTTCAGGTACAGCGTCGACGAGTGCAGGATCCTGCCCGCCTGCTCGCTGACGGCCTCGGTCACCTCCGGCACG
Source organism: Actinopolyspora sp. BKK2 (assembly GCF_011291845.1). NCBI lineage: Bacteria > Bacillati > Actinomycetota > Actinomycetes > Actinopolysporales > Actinopolysporaceae > Actinopolyspora > Actinopolyspora sp. BKK2. The sequence continues at coordinate 153,330 of NZ_JAANTE010000003.1, forward strand.
GCGTGGCCGGTCATGGTCGTCAGGATCCCGCCGAAGAAGTCCAGGTAGCGGTTCCCCTCGGCATCGTGGACGTGCCTTCCCGAACCGCTCTCGATGTCGATCGGCTCGGAGTACAGCGTGCCGAGCCAGGAAGGCAGCACCGCAGCGCGCCGCCGCGCCAGCCGTGCGTGTTCACCCTCCGCCGCCCCGGAATCGGCGTTGGCACCCATGCTTTCCGTCCTTCCACCGCGCCGTCGTAGTCCCGCTCCGCGGAGTCGTCGAGTTCGTGTCGGTTCCGAACCTAGGCCGCCGAGCGCTGCGGGTACAACACCGGCTCCGGCGCGAAGCGAGCGGTGAGTTTCGATCAAGCCCCGGTCAGTGGCCCCGGTCAGTGGCCCTGCCTGCGTCTGCGGGTCTCCTCGCGGGTGGTTCTGCGGAGGTCCCGGTGAATGGCCCTGGTCTCCCGTCCGATTCCCGGCGCGTGTCCGTGCTTGATCAACCGGTGCTCGTTCGTCTCGACCATGGCGCTCATCGAGTAGAACAGTCCGACGAGCAGTCCGAGCACCATCGAGCTCGCTCTGATGTACAGCGGCCCCGGCAGCAGCAGGACCGCGACGCAGAGCGGGGTGAGCTGGGTCAGCGCGCGCAGGAGGTGGCGCAGCACCCAGGTCCGGCAGGTGACGTCGTGCAGCACCCACTCGGACAGGTGTGCCGGTAGTTTTCCGCCGAACGTGTACCAGACCCATTGCAGCGCGTTGGGCCTGTGTTTTCCCATCGTCCCGAGGGTAGCTCGCGAAGGCGGGGAGGAACGCGCCCCGGGACGGGCCGCGGAGAACGCGGGGGACCCCCTGTGCGGAGGCCACTCCGGGGTGGTGTAAGCTGATCACAGTTCAGCAGGAAACGGGACGTGGCGCAGTTTGGTAGCGCACCTGACTGGGGGTCAGGGGGTCGTGGGTTCGAATCCCGCCGTCCCGACCAGCGGTCGAGTCCGCTGGCCCGCCGGAAGCGGTGGGCCGGCGGGCTTTTTCGCGTGCACGACACCGCCGAGCAGATCGATCCGCGGACCCTCCGAAAAAAGGCTTTGCGCTCGCCCGTCCGCGCGGTCGAGGCTGGCGCGATGGCCGCGCGGAACCGAACCGAGCCGAGGCGCACCACGTACGGCGACGTCTTCGTCGAACCCGAGTTCCGGACCGTCGTGGTGGGCAACCTGCTCATGCTGCTGGCCGAGACGCTGCGACCTCTCGCGCTGTCCGTGCTGGTCTTCGACGCGACCGACTCGCCCCTGCTGAGCGCCGTGACCTTCGGCGCGGGGTTCGTCCCGCAGGCGATCGGTGGCAGCACGCTGACCGCCCTGGCCGACCGGCTGCGACCGCGCAGGCTGCTCGTGGCCTACGACCTGCTGCAGACCGCGGTCACCGGGGTCCTGGCCGCGCTCCGGCTTCCCGTCTGGGCGGTGCTGGTGCTGGTGGCCACGGCCGGGATCTTCGCCCCGCTCCGGTCGGCCACGACCGGAGCCCTGCTGCCGGAGGTCCTGGCCGGAGATCGCTACGTGCTCGGGCGGTCGATCGTTCAGACGGTCTCCTCGACCGTGCAGATCGGTGGCTACGCGGTTGGCGGTGCGCTGGTGGCTGTCCTGTCCCCGCAGGTCGCCCTGCTGCTTGCCGCCTGCAGTTATCTGGTGGCCGCGGCGATCTGGCGGTCGGGCCTGCGGGAGCGCGCCGCCCGCACGCCCGGGCTCGCACTGGGCGCGACGGTCCGCGAGACGTGGCGCACCAATGTCGGGCTGCTGCGCGGCGACCGGCGGCTACGCGGGTTGCTGCCTGCGATGTGGCTGCCGGTAGCCGCCGTGGCCGGGGCCGAGGCCACGCTCGTCGCCTACGCCGCACGATCCGGCCTCCCGGAGGGCAGCGCAGGCTATCTCCTCGCGGCGCTGCCGGTCGGCATGGTGCTCGACGACGTGGCCGTCGCGCGGGTGTTTCGCCCTGCCACGCGAGCACGCCTCGCCCCCCCGCTCGGTCTGATCAAGGGCGTACCGCTGCTCGCCTTCGCCGCACGCCCCGGCCTGGTCCCCGCCATGGCCCTGCTCTGCGTCGTGGGAATCTGCGTCGCCTACTCGCTGCCGCTGCAGGCGGCCTTCGCCGAACTCGTTCCCGAGAACCTGCGCGGACGAGGCTTCGGCCTGTTCAGCAGCGGCCTCATGACGGCCCAGGGGCTCGGCACCGCGGCGATCGGCGCTCTCGCCTCCGCCTTCGGGCCGACAGCAGCGATCACGGCAGCGGGAGGCCTGGCAGCAACGGCCGTCGTCCTGCTGCGTCGATCGTTCACCACCGCACGGCTGCTTCAGCCGGACCCCTGAGCCGTGCATCACGCCCGTCCGCAGCGGGATCCGGACCGCTGGGATCAAGGCTCGTGGGGTCGAATCCCGCCACCGCGGACCAGCTGTCGAGCCCGCTGATCCGCCGGAAGGATTGAGCCGGCGGGCTCCCCGCACACGCGGCCGAGATCCCAGGGCGTGACCTGCTTCCCTCCCCTGCCCGAACGGTTCACGCCTCGGGCAGCCACACCAGGCGCAGTTCGCGGGTCAGCCCGAACAGCTCGCGGGCGCTCTCCGCCGAGGAGAAGCTGCCCCGCATCCCACCGCCCACGGCGACCAGCTCGGCGCGGTCGCGCAGCGCCATCCCCCAGGCGACGATCCCGGCGTCGGCCCGCTCACCGACCTCCTCGACCAGCGCGAACACCCGTGGCGCCTCGTCCAGGACGAGCCGCTCCACCAGCGCCGCGAACTCCTCCTCGTTTCCGAGCGGTTCCAACTGCTCGGCCTCGACCTCGAGGATCTCGTTGTCGCTCATGACTACCTCCTGACACGCGAGAGCTGCTGATCCGAGCCGGAGCGCACCCCGAAGGAGCAGGCATGATCTCCGACATGACTTAGACACTAAACTTAGCGACTAAGTTTTTCTATCGCCTGATCGAATGGCGTGCTACGCCTCTCCGAGCACAGGAGACACTGTTGGCGAGCACACGCACGTAGTGGAAGATCTGGTCAGACAGGCACAAGAGCGGAGGTCCGGCGTGGTCTCGAGTCCGACCGTGTGGCGCAGGTGGCTGGCTCACGAGCTGACGCGCTTGCGCAAGGAGGCCGCACTCGAACGCGGAGAAGTGGCCGAGAAGTTGCGTTGCAGCACTCAGAAAGTCGGCCACATCGAAACCGCCTTCGTACCTCCCAAGGTCCGCGATCTCGAGGAGATCCTGCTCCCGCTCTACGGCGTGACCGAGGATCGTCGGCCCTACTACGTCCAGGCCGCCAAGGATGCTCGCCGGAAGGGCTGGTGGGAGAGCTACGAATCCGAAGCTCTCCCCGAGTGGTTCTCCCTGTTCGTCGGCCTCGAACAAGGTGCTTCCCAAATCCGAACCTACGAGGCCCAGCTCATCCCCGGTCTGCTCCAAACACGGGAGTACGCGAAAGCAGTAGCACGACGTGGAACGGCGGAGCGAGGACAGGAGCAGATCGAGCAGCACGTCGAGGTGCGGATGAGCAGACAAGAAGCACTGTTCCGTAAGGATGCACCACTGCGTCTGTGGGCCGTGCTCGACGAAGCCGCTCTACTACGTGTCATGGGTGACCGAGAAGTGATGCGTGAGCAACTCGTCCATTTGCTCACGGTGACCGAAACACCGAAAGTCACCATCCAAGTGATTCCATTCGAGCACGGTGCACACGCAGGGCTGATGGGGAGATTCCAGCTCCTGGACTTTCCGTGGACAGGTGATCCCGGGATCGCCTACATCGAGCACCGGGCCGGTGCCCTCTACTTGGAGGAACCCGGCGAAATCGAGGCGCACACCGTGGCCTTCGAGCACCTCTGCGCTCTTGCCCTGTCCCCGGACGACTCGGCCACAATGATCGAGTCGATCACGAAGGAGTACTCATGATCCCGTCCTTACAGCCACACCCGTGCTGGAGGAAGAGCAGCTACAGCGCCGACCAGGGATCTTGCGTGGAGGTGGCAGCTGTCCATCCGGAGGTCACCTGGCTCAAGAGCAGCTACAGCGGGGATCAAGGATCCTGCATCGAGGTGGCCTGTCCGGAAGGCGGTGTGGCGGTGCGGGACTCGAAGGATCCCGACGGAGCCGTGCTGGTGTTCGACCGCCCGCCCTGGAACAGCTTCCTGGACGTCGTGCGGCGGGGAGCCCTGGAGCACGGCTGAGAGCGGGAACCGGTTCTGGTTGGATCGGGGCATGACGACGGAGAACGAGCCGGTGCTCGAATTCGCCTCCGGCGAGGAGTGGCGGGAGTGGTTGGCGACCAACCACGACGGCTCCTCGGAGGTGTGGCTGCGCATCGCGAAGAAGAACGCGGCGAAGACCTCCGTCTCCTACGCACAAGCCCTGGACGAGGCACTGTGCTTCGGCTGGATCGACGCCGTCAAACGCTCCTACGACGACAGCTCCTGGTTGCAGCGCTTCACCCCGCGCAAGTCCCGGAGCAAGTGGTCGCGGATCAACCGGGACAACGCCGAGCGCCTCGTCGAGGAGGGGCGGATGCGCGAGCCCGGCCACCGCGAGGTCGACAGGGCCAAGCAGGACGGCAGGTGGCAGGCCGCCTACGAGTCGCAGCGCACGGCCACGGTTCCCGAGGACCTGCGGCGCGGGCTGGACGCCAACCCGACGGCCAAGGAGTTCTTCGACGGCCTCGACAGCCAGAACCGCTACGCGATCCTGCACCGGGTGGCCGACGCCAAGCGCGCCGAAACCCGCGCTCGCCGGATCTCGCGGTTCGTCGCCATGCTGGCCGAGCACCGCAAGTTGCGCTGAGAACCGGCTCGTCCCACCTCCTACCGCGTTCCGCCGATCAGGCCGTCAACGAGCTCTCGGCCGCGTCGCCGGTGTTGACCACCTCGGTCGGTTCGACGCGCACCGCGTGCACCTCGCCCCCGGCGACGTCGACCGGTTGATTGACCACGAGCGCATCCTCACACGACCTTCCCGGATCTTACGATTTCCGGATCTCGCCGATCCCCCGGTGCGTTCCTCGGACGACCACACCGGGCGCGACCCGCGCCACCTTCGACCGGGGCTGAGCAGCCGGCCGGATCCTGAAGCTCCGCCCGGGCGACGAGCTCCCGCAACCGGCCAGCCGCACGAGCCCAACGGGGGTAGCGTGGCCGTATGGCGTCGTTGTCGCTGGAAACCGAACGACTGCTGATCCGTGACTGGTCCCCCGAGGACGCCGAGGCGGCCTTCCGCATCTACGGCGACCCCGATATCGCCATGTGGCTCACCCCGGTCATGCAGCGGGTCACCGATCTGAACGCGATGCGTGCGGTGCTGGACGCCTGGGTCGAGGCCGCTCCCAACCTGGCCCCGCCCACCGGCAGGTGGGCCATGGTGCGCCGCTCCGACAACGCCCTGGTGGGCGGTCTGGGGCTCCGGCTGCTTCCGCCCTACGAGGAGGACCTCGAGATCCGCTGGCAGGTGCGCCAGGACGAGTGGGGCAGGGGCTACGCCACCGAAGGGGCCCGCGCGCTGCTCGGCTGGGCCTTCGCCCAAGGGGTCGACGAGGTCTTCGCCGTCGCCCGGGCCGCGAACTCGCGGGCCATAGCCACCGCGCGCAACATCGGCATGGAGTGGGTGGGCGAGACCACCAAGTACTACGGGCTGCTGCTGCAGGTGTTCCGGCTCAGGCGCGCCGACTTCGAGGGTCCCCTCGTCTCGTCCTGAACAGACCGGCACGTCCACCACCCCGCCGTCGGTCGTGGACTAGACTTCCGGGCACTCCTGTTCGACGAAGCGGCTTCGCGTCCCCCGCTCGCCCGAACGCGGTGAGTCGCTCCGCGCCCCGGACCAGCGGGACCGCTCACGAACCAGCCCGAACACGACGAAGGGGACCGGTTGAACCACGCCGCGACACAACGGCCCGCCGGGATCGGCTCATCGGAGTCACCGACCGACGTCGTCCCTCCGGACCTGCTCGACGTAGCCCGCCGCGCCACGGGGTTCATGCCGGATCACGAGGGAAGGGCCCTGTTCGACGCCGCAGTGGAGTACCTCGCCGACGGCGTGGGGGTGGAGATCGGCACCTACTGCGGGAAGTCCACCGTCTACCTGGGGGCGGCGGCACGGCGGACGGGCGGAATCGTCGTGACGGTCGACCACCACCGCGGTTCCGAGGAGCACCAGCGCGGCTGGGAGTACCACGACCCCGAGCTGGTGGACCCGCACAGCGAACGGCTGGACACCCTGGGACGCTTCCGCCGGACCATGACCGAGGCGGGGCTGGAGGACCACGTCGTGGCAGTCGTGGGCGACTCGGTCACCGCGGCCTCGATCTGGCGCACCCCGATAACCCTGCTGTTCATCGACGGCAGCCACACCGAGGCCGCGGCCCAGGCGGACTTCGCGAACTGGGCCCCCCGGATACGGCAGGGCGGTGCCCTGCTGATCCACGACGTCTTCCCCGACCCCGCCGACGGAGGCCGCCCGCCGTTCCACGTGTACCGGAGGGCCCTCGACAGCGGGGAGTTCCGCGAAGTCTCGGCCACCGATTCACTGCGGGTGCTGCAGCGCGTCGGTGGCGGTCCCGACGTCCTCTAGGCACCCGCACGCCGCACCGTCCCCGGCCAGTCCCGGGGGCAGCGCCTCCGCGCGGAAGACACCGCACCCGGGGGTGCTTCCGGACAGCGCGTCGGCGGCGAGCACCACCGCGGCGGCCGTCCAGGTGGTGTGCTCCACCGGCCAGTTCTTCCCGTCGGTGTAGACGTAACCCGTCCAGTACGAACCGTCCGCCTCGCGCAGGTGCTGGACGGCGGCGAACAGCTCCCGCGCCGCCGCGCCGAAGCCGACCGCGTCCAGGCTCAGCACGAGCTCGCACGTCTCGGCACCGGTCACCCAGGGACGGTCGACCACGCACCGCGCGCCCAACCCGTCCACGACGAACTCGTCCCAGCGCCGCCGCAACCGCTCACGCGCGGGCTCCCCGCGCAGTGCACCGCCGAGGACCGGGTAGTACCAGTCCATCGAGTAACGCTCCTTGGCGGTGAAGACCTCCGGGTGCTCGCGCAGCACGTGGCCGAGACGCCCCAGGGCCATCTCCCAGCTCGGCTGGGGCCGCCCCAGCCTGTCGGCCAGCGCGAGCGCGCAGCGCAGGCTGTGGTGGATGCTGGAGCAGCCGGTCAGCAGCGCTTCCGGCATCGCCCGACCGTCCGCGCCCAGCGCCCAGGCGATCTCGCCCCGGGGACGCTGCGCGGAGAGCACGAAGTCGATCGCGTCCCGCACGCTCGGCCACAGCCTGCGCGCGAACGCGAGATCCCCGGTGACCTGCAGGTGGTGCCACACGCCCACGGCCAGGTAGGCGCAGAAATTGGTGTCCGCGCCGGGGTCCTCGACCTCTCCCCCGCGGATCCGGATCGGCCACGACCCGTCCGGGCGCTGCGTGCGCGCGGACCACTCGTAGGCGCGTTCCGCCGCGGTGAACATGCCGCCCGCGGACAGCGCCATGGCCGACTCCACGTGGTCCCAGGGGTCCACGTGCCCGCCGGGGTACCAGGGGATCGCCCCGGAGTCCTCCTGGACCGCCGAGATGGATGCGACGGTGACCTCCACCTCGGTCGCCGACAGCACTCCGTCGACGGCCGGGAGCTCAGGCAACTGCCACCCCCGCGGGCTTGTACAGGTAGGTGACCACGCTCTTGCCCAGCACCGGGTCCAGCAACCGCTCCAGCGTCCGGGTCAACCACGGCGCGCTCAGCATGTCCCACACCAGCATGCGGTGGTAGAGCCCGGTCAGCGGATGATCGGTGCGCTCCACCCCGACCGCGCACTTCAACCACCAGTACGGGGAGTGCAGCGCGTGCGCGTGGTGGTGGTGGACCGGGCGCAGCCCGGCGGCCCGCAGCCGGTCGAACAGCTGGTTCCTGCGGTAGATCCGCACGTGCCCGCCCTCGACGTCGTGGTACCGCTCGGACAGCGCCCAGCACACCCGCTCCGGGAAGCGACTGGGCACGGTCACCGAGACGCGCCCGCCCGGTTTGAGCACGCGCACCAGCTCGCGCATGGCCTGCTCGTCGGCCGGGATATGTTCGAGGATCTCCGAGGCGATCACGTGGTCGAAGGACTCGTCCGGGAACGGCAGGTCGAGGGCGTCGCCCTGCACGGTGGTGGCCTCCGCCCCGTCCGGGACCTCGCCCTCCTGCTCCATGGCGGCGAACATCGCCGACACCTCGGCGAGGTCCTGCTCCGCGTGGTCGAAGGCGACCACGCGCAGTCCCCGGCGGTAGAGCTCGAAGGCGTGGCGGCCCGCGCCGCACCCCAGGTCCAACACCCGTTGGCCCGGTCGCACCCCGAGCGTGTCGAAATCCACCGTCAGCAAAGCCTCACTGCCCCTTCCTGCTCGATTCGATGGCTTCGGCGTAGCAGTCGACCGTGGCCGCGGCCACCGAAGCCCAGCTGTAACGCGCGAGAACCCGGGACCGTCCCGCTCGTCCCAGCGCCGCCCTCCTGTCCGGGTCGTCGAGCAGGGCACCGAGCCTTCCGGCCAGCGCCCCCACGTCGGCGGGCGGCACCAGCTCGGCCGTGCTCCCGTCGGTTCCGACCACCTCGGGGATCGCGCCGGCGCGACTGGCCACCAGCGGAGTGCCGCAGGCCATGGCCTCGACGGTCGGCAGCGAGAACCCCTCGTACAGCGAGGGGACGCAGGCGATCTCGGCCGAACCGAACAACTCGGCCAGCCGGGTGTCGCTCAGCCCGCTGACCGTCTGGACGATGTCACCGATCCCCAGCTCCTCGATCAGCCTCTCGGTGGGGCCGCCCCGGACCGGGTTGGCGACCAGCACCAGCTCGACCGGGCGCTCGGTGCGCAGCTTGGCCACCGCCTCGAGAAGGGTGTCGATCCCCTTCATCGGGGTGTCGGCGCTGGCCATGGCGACGATCCTTCCGGGGGTGCGTGGCCGCTCCGGTGGCCGGAAGACCTCGGAATCGACCCCGAGCGGAACGACCCGCAGGTTGTCCTCGGGAACCCCGAAGTCGTTGACGATGTCCTCGGCCGAGGACCGCGAAACGGTCAGCACCCGCGGGATCCGCCGGGCCACGCGCCGCTGCATGCGCAGGAAGCCGTACCAGCGCCGCAGGGTCAGCTTGCGCCACCCGCGGGCCGCCGCCAGCTCCACGCGCCGGTCGTGCGTGATCGGGTGGTGCACGGTGGCGACCAGCGGGATCCCCGCGCGGCGCAGGCCCAGCAGCCCGTACCCCAGGGACTGGTTGTCGTGCACCACGTCGAACTCGTGAGCCCTGTCGCGCAGGATCCGCGCCGCGCGCAGGCTGAAGGTGAGCGGTTCGGGGAACCCGGCCGTCCACATGATGCCCAGCTCCGCGAGGTCGAGCGGGCCGCGCAGCTCACGCGGGTGCGGAGTGCGGAAGGGGTCCGGCTCGCGGTAGAGGTCGAGGCTGGGGACCCTGGTCAGGCGCACCCCCTGGTCCAGTTCCGGATACGGCTGTCCGGAAAAGACCTCCACCTCGTGCCCCAGCTCGGCCAGCCCCCTGCTGAGGTGGCGAACATAGATCCCCTGCCCGCCGCTGTGCGGCTTGCTTCGGTAGGACAGCAGAGCGATTCGCACGATTCACCTCACGTACCCGGAACATCACGGGACCGGAGAACCGAAACGTGTTTCGGTCCCGGAACCGGGCTAAGCTTACCCGGTGGTAACTCGAACCGGTCACCCTCCTGGGAACAGGGCCGGAACGCCGCCGGATCGGCCCGTGCGCACCTTCCGGACACGGGCGCTCCTCGGCGGACGCCACCGGTGAAAAAGTGGGGCGCCCACCATCAGGTGAGCGCCCCACGAGGTTTCCCGGTTCGGGATCACTTGGTGAGTTGGAGCAGATCTTTCCCACTGCCCTGGAACCGGTTGATGTCCACGGGCCCGCTGATGCCCGGGACGGTCCCCTTGTTGGTGTACTGCCAGAAGGAGTAGTTGCTCCAGCCACCGGGCACGCTCGGCTGGGAGACCCCGTAGGAGGCCAACCACAGCGGGTACTCCGAGAAGGCCTGCGAGCCGGCCATGCAGTTGCTCCAGAACGAGGGGCTGGCGTAGATGATGCCCTGCTGGCCGGTCCTCGACTGCACGCGGTCGAGGAAGGCCTGGGTCCAGGCGTGCATCTGCCCCGTCGTCTTGCCGTAGCACCCGCCGGTGCTCGGCGACACCTCCAGGTCGAGCACCGGGGGCAGGGTCCGGCCGTCGTTCACCGAACCCATGTTGTCCATCAGCCGGTCGGCCTGCGCCACGGCCGAGCCGTTCGGCCTGCCGAAGTGGTAGGCGCCCGCGAGCATGCCCGCGTCCTTGGCCCCCTGGAACTGCTGCTGGAACATCGGGTTCGTGAAGTTCCCGCCGTCAGTGGCCAGCACGAAGGCGTACTTCTGCCCGGAAGCCGCCACCCGGTTCCAGTCGATGCTCCCGTTGTGGTTGGACACGTCGATGCCGCTGGCGTTCGGGCCGATCGCCGCGGCCGCCTCCGGGGAGATCCTGCTGCCCGAGCGGGACTGCTTCTCGCCACCCTCCGAGCTCTTGGACTTGCCGGAGCTCTTGTCCGAGCCGTCGTCCTTGCCGGGAGCCGGGGCGCTCAGCACGCCGGGGTCGTCCGCCTGGGTCCGCTCCTGGGAGGGGATGTCGACGGTGTGCGCGGCCGGAGTGGTCGTCTGCCCGCCGGTTCCCTGGCCTGCCGTGCCCACGATGATGGCCAGCACGCCCACGGCCGCGGCCGCGGCGGTCAGCTGGACCGAACGCGCGCGGGGCGCGACCCTGTGCCTGCCTCCGGTGTCGGGGAGCTTCGCGCGCAGCCGGGAGAGGTGCGGCTCGATCCTGGTCCGGACGCGCTCCAGCACCGGAGCGAGTCGCCGCCGGACCTCGCGAACGGCAGGCGCGCACCACGCCGCGACTCGTTCGACCGCGGGCGCGATCCGGTCGCGGACGCGCTCGACGAGCGGCACCAGCCGCTCGTGGGCGCGGCGCATGCGGGGGGAGAGCCACTGCACGGCTCGTTCGGTCAGTGCGGCCAGCAGCGCCAGGAACCGCCGAACCCAGCGCACGATCCGGTCACCGGTGCGCTGAGCGGCGGGACGTGCCCACTCGGCGGTTTCGTGCGCGAACCGCTCGGTGCGTCGCGTCGCGCGCTGCAGGAAGGTCTCGTCGCCCGAAGCGTTCGGGGGGCGCTCCGGGGACGTCCGACGCTCGGTGGCGTCCGCCGGCTCCGAAGAGCCGACCGGTTCTCGGGGTTCTTCTTCGGGAGTATTTTGGCCGGGGGGATTCACAGGTCCCCAGACTCCCAGCACTTACCGTGCACGTAACCGCCGGAAAACACGTAGTCGACTACCTAGATTAGCCCCCTCGGGCCACGAGAAGCAGTCACTCGAAAACAGTGCGTGTTGACGATCTTCTCGACTTCCCCGGCACCGGACGCCACGGCTCCCCTGCCCCGCGTCACCCGGGCACGGCCGCCCCGCCTTCCGCTGCGCGAAGTTCCCGCGGCACGGGACGCGCGAGCACTCGAGCGGAACGCGCTGCACTCATCCGGTGATCCGTGTCGGCAAAACTGCCATCCTGGGAACATGACCGATGAACGCAATGTACTCGGCGAACCGCTCGAGCAGTGCGGTACCGATCCGGTGACCGGCTTCTACCGCGACGGGTGCTGCACCTCCGGGCCGGAGGACACCGGCAACCACTCGGTGTGCGCCGTGGTGACCAGGGAATTCCTCGAACAGCAACGGGAGGCGGGCAACGACCTCACCACCGCCCGGCCGCAGTACGGCTTCGCGGGCCTGCAGGCGGGGGATCGCTGGTGCGTGTGCGCCGCGCGCTGGCTGGAGGCCTACCGGGCCGGAGCGGCACCTCCCGTGGTCCTGGCGGCCACCCACGAACGGGCGGTCGAGGTCGTGCCGCTGGAATCGCTGCGCGAGCACGCCGTAGACGTTCCCGCCGACCCGAGCGCACTGACCTGATCCCCCGAACCCGTGACGAAGAACTGCGCAGGAGTCGAGGCCGGCACCTGAGACGGCGCCTCGGGAGCGCCGGGGCCACCTCGAGCAGGTAGCACCACCACCTGCCCTGCCTGCGTGCGACCCATCCGACTCACGCCCCCGAGCCACGCGCTTTCCAGGCTCAAAGCACCCGGACCGGACCACCTCTTCGGCAGAAGTTCGCGGAGCACGGCACCGGTCCGCGGTGTCCGGATCCCGTGAACGGAGTACACGGCATGAACCCAGAGGACCGACTGCTGATTCTGCTGCGACACGCGAAAGCGGACCGGCACTCCTCGGCAGGAGACCACGAACGCCCGCTGGCCGAACGCGGCCGAACCGAGGCTCCGCTGGCGGGGTCCTGGTTGCGGGAGCACGGTTACACCGTCGATCGCGTGATGTGTTCCACGGCCGCCAGAGCACGTCGAACCAGTGAACTGGCACTTTCCGAGATCGACGACTCGCCCGGGGTGTTCTTCGACCGCCGGATGTACGGCGCGGACGTGGGCGGGCTGCTGGAAGTCGTCCACGACCTTCCGGAGGAGGCCCGCACGGCCGTGCTGATCGCCCACAACCCCGGTCTTCAGGAGATGGTCGGGCTGTTGACCGGTGAGGAAACCGAGCTCAGGACCTCGGCGATCGCCGTGCTCCGCTTCCGGGGCACTTGGAAGGACGCGGACGCGGGGCGAGCCACCCTCGAGACCGTGGCGACCCCGCGGGCGCAGAACGGGGCGTGACCGGCGGACACCGCCTGCGGCCGGGAACGGGTCACGGAGCTTCGGCGAAGTACTTTCGCGGGTTGTCCACCAGCATGGTGTGGATCTGCTCCTCCGTGACTCCCCTGGCGCGCAGCGCGGGCAGCACTTCCCGGCTGATGTGCAGGTAGTGCCAGTTCGGGGCGGCTCGTTGCAGTTCTCCCTCGTCGAACCAGTCGATGAAGCAGGAAGTGTCGTGGGAGAGCACCACGCTGGTGGCGTATCCCCGCTGAACGAGCCGGACCACGGTGTCCACCCGCTGCTCGAAGCCCAGCACGGCGTCCAGCCCGAAGCGGTCCATGCCCAGCAGGCATCCCGCATCGGCCAGCTCCGTCAGGTAGTCGAGGTCCGTGGTGTCCCCGCTGTGCCCGAGAACGACCTTCGTCAGGTCCACGTCCTCGGAACGCAGCAGCCGCACGGCCGTGCGCCCCGAACCGTTGTGCGGATGGGTGTGCACCGTGATCGGGGCACCCGTGCGGCGGTGCGCCGCCGCCACCGCACGCATGACCCGCTCCACGCCCGGAGTCAGTCCGGGGCTGTCGATCGCGCACTTGAGGAACGCGGCCTTGACCCCGGTGTCGGCGATCCCCTCGGTGAGCTCGGTGACGAAGAGTTCGGTCATCGGCTCGGCGACGTCGAACATGAGCCCGGGCCCGCGGAACCGGAACTGCAGCGGGACGTCGTCGTAGGTGTAAACCCCGGTGGCGGGAATGATGTTGAGATCGACCCGCTCGTTGACCTCCCGCAGCCGGGGCAGGTAACGCCCGAGCCCGATCACGGTCGGATCGACTATCGTCTCGATCCCTGCCGCACGCAGCGCGCTCAGCTTGGTCACCGCGTCCTCGACGCGATGTCGCTCGTCCCACGGGGTGAGTGAGTTGCGGCGCAGTTCCTCCCCGACCACGAAGACGTGCTCGTGCATCAGAACCCGTCCCAGGTTCTCGGGACTCACCGGGCCACGCAGGGTCGAGACCACCACGGCCACCTTTCGTTCGAGGAGTCGACGGGCTTTCGCACCGGGCCGCTGCGGCCCGCGCGGTTCTCCGCTCGAGGTCGGATCGGCTCGTCGCGGACGCGCCCGCTCGCAGGGCCCGCCCGAGCCCAACCGCGAGGGGCCTGCCACGAACAGCGACGTCCCGCGGGGAAACACGGCCACTCCGCTCGTGCCCGGTGCCCGCTCGCGACGAGTCCGAACGGGCACCGCGCGCCAGGAGTTCTCGGCGTGTTCTCGATTCTTCCACCGCACGAGCCGGAAATCACCGCGGAATCCGGTTGCCGGGCGAGTGCCTCAGCCGGATTCTCCACTCGCACCGGAGGTCCCGGAAAGCACACCGTCCGCGGTGTCGCCGACCGGATCCGGAGCATTCTCGAGAGCACGCTGCCTCGGAACGTCCACCTGCTCCACTTCTTCCGGGTCCTCCCGTTCCGCGCTCGGTTCCGACCACACGTAGGCGTCGGCGTGCTGGGATTCCGTCCCGGTCACCGAGGCCGCCAGGAAGGGCTCGGCCTCCTCGAGCAGACGCTGCCCGGTCCGAACCTGTTCGGCGAGTCCGCGCCGCAGCCTGCGCATCGCCTCGACCTGTTCGTTCGCCCTCCGAGTGCGGCGTTCGGCCTCCGCCGCGGCCTCGTTGATACGCCGTTCCGCCTCCGCCCTGCTCGCGCGGTCGCGCTCGGCCATCTCCCGCATCGCCTCCTCCCGGCGCGCGGCCATCGCGACCTCGAAGTCGTGCTCGATCTCGTTGCGACGCTGCTCGGCCTCGCGGTCCTGCTTGCGCCGGTGCTGCTCGGCCTCGGCCGCCATCCGCTCGATCTCGCGACTGGTCTGCTCGAGCGCTTCCTGACGCTGCTCCTGCGCCTGCCTCCTCCAGTCGTCGGCCTCGGCGACGAGCCGCTCGTACCGGTTCCTGAGCTCGGAAGCGGCCTGCTCCGAACGGGACCACTCGTGCTCGGCGGTCGCCCGCGCGGAAGCGATGATCTCGGCGGCCTCGTCGTTGGCGAGCTGCACCATCCGACGTAACCGGTCGGACAGCGCGGACTCGTCGATCGGTGTGCGGCAGACGTCGTCCAGTTGCCTGCGCAGCGACTCGATTTCCTCACGAGCCTGTTCGAGCTGTGCGTTGAGTTCGGACACCTGACTGAGCGCGGAATCCCGGTCCTCGGTGAGCATCCGGACTTCGCTCTCGGTCTGCTGGATGTAGAACTGCACCTGTGATCGCCGAAAACCACGCCACACGACGTCGAAATCGGACTTGAGCGGCACGAGTTCACGGTTCTCGTTGTGGCCCACGGTCTCACCCCATCCCTGGCGAACAGCGATTGCATTCGGTTGGAGCGAGCCACGCCCCCGACGCGGCATTTTCCGTTGTACACCCGAAAAGCACCCAACGATGTGCTCCACCCGGCTGAACTACGGGCGGTCACGTCACTCTGAGCACACGGAGACAGCGGATCGCTTCCGCTATTGTCCACACAGGCGACCAACAGAATCAACGGCAGGGGTCAAAAAACGGGTAACCGTCCGATGTCGTCGGAGTCAACGCGTTGCCGGGCGGATCAGGACGCCGCGGAGGTCCCCAGCGCCCGCCTGAAGATCATCTCGATCTCGTCGCGATCCGGAACAGGTTCGCGAACGATTCCCTGCCACAGCAGGCCGCAGAACACCGCCGCGAGCATCTTGCCCGTGACCTCGTCGGTGTAGGCGGTGAACAGGTCGCGCAGCGCCGCGTCCCATTCCGTGCTCGCCGACCGCAGCGCGGGACGGTGCAGCGCCGCCACGTACAGCTCGTGCTCGACCACGGTACGCTTGCGCTCCGGCCCGAGGTAGCGCAGCACCAGATCGGTCAGCACGGCCGCGAGGTCGCCCCCGGAGTCCATGCGGTCCGCGTACTCCCGCAACTCGGCGACGTTGTCCTGGGCCGCCTGACGCAGCGCCACGGCGAGCAGGTCGTCCAGGGTGGCGAAGTGGTAGGTGGTCGACCCCAGCGGAACCTCGGCCGCCGCGGCGACGGCGCGGTGAGTCAGCCGCTCTATGCCGCGCTCGGCGACGACGGTGATGGCGGCACGGGCGATTCGCTCGCGGCGCCCCGGATCCTTGCGCGAACCACCGCTCTGGCCACGGCGACCGTTCCCCGCCGCACCGAGCTGCTCGGAATCCGTAGTCGTCATCGCCTGCCGTGCTCCTCCCGCCGTCGCGTGCGCCTCACCCGCCCCGGGACGAGCTCCCTCCCCCGGGCGGACACACACTGCCATGAACCGAGCCTCCAGCGATGCGACCCACCTCACTCGCAAACATAATTGCTGGTCAAAGCTTCGACAAAGATCGAGCACCACTCCGCGGCGGCAGTTTTATGTACAGATGTACATGAAACCTGCTAGAGTCAGCGCACAGCAGCCGCCGCTCACGTGCCGGCCCGGAAGGACCTTCCGAGCACGGGACGGTGCGGTGGAGACCCACCGGTGTTCGGGGCCCCGAAGGCCGGTCGGACTCCACCCGGCTGAACACGGAACGGGACGACACGGGAGCCGACCGTGCGCGCTGCCGCACCGGGGCGAAACCTCCGCCCCCGGCACGCGCCCCGGGTCGACCTCCGCCTACCGGTGATACCGCTCCAGCAGTCAAGCAGCACCGACAGGAAGCCTTACTATGTCGCAGACCCACGGTCCGCCGAACGCCACGGTCTCCTCCACCGAGGCCGCCGCGACGGCGGAGACCCTGTACATCGACGGCGCGTGGCAGGCAGCCGCGGCGGGAGGAACCCGCGAGATCCGCTGCCCCGCCGACAGCTCCCCGGTAGCCACGGTCGCCGAGGGGGACCGTTCCGACGGTGAGCGGGCCATCGCAGCGGCGCGCGCGGCCTTCGACGAGGGAACGTGGCCGAGCACCTCCCCGTGGGAGCGCGGTGACCTGCTGCTGCGCGTGAGCGACATCCTCGTGCGCGACCGCGAGGAGTTCGCCCGGGCCGAATCGCTGGACACCGGCAAGCGGCTGGTGGAGAGCGGCTACGACATGGACGACATCGCAGCCTGCTTCCGGTACTACGGCAAGATCGCGGGCACCGACCCCGGCCACGTCGTCGACACCGGCTCGAACGACGCCATCAGCAGGGTCAGCTACGAGCCGGTCGGCGTCTGCGGCCTGATCACGCCGTGGAACTTCCCGCTGCTGCAGGTGGCCTGGAAGGTCGCTCCGGCCATCGCCGCGGGCAACACCTTCGTCCTCAAGCCCAGTGAACTCACCCCCAGCACGGCGATGCTGCTCATGCGCGCGCTGCACGAAGCCGGGCTGCCCGCCGGAGTCGGCAACCTGGTGCTGGGCAAGGGCTCCGAGGTCGGCGCGCTGCTGTCCGAGCACCCCGACGTCGACCTCGTCTCGTTCACCGGCGGCCTGCACACCGGTCGTGCCATCGCCGCCTCGGCGGCGGCCAACGTCAAGCGGGTGGCCCTCGAGCTCGGGGGCAAGAACCCGAACGTCGTCTTCGCCGATGCCGACTTCGAAACGGCGGTCGACTACGCGATGACGGCGATCTTCCTGCACTCCGGGCAGGTGTGCTCGGCCGGTGCGCGCCTGATCGTGCAGGACGAGATCCACGACGCGCTGGTCGACGAGATCGTGCGCCGGGCGCAGTCCATCAAGCTGGGCGGTCCCTTCGACGAGGAGGCCGAGACGGGACCGCTGATCTCCGCCGAGCACCGCGCCAAGGTCGAGGACTACGTGCGGCGTTCGATCGAGGAGGGCGCCGTGCTGCGCACCGGTGGACGTCGCCCGGAGGGCGAGCGGTTCGAGTCGGGCTACTTCTACCTGCCCACCGTGCTCGACGAGGTCCAGCAGGGTTCCCAGGCCGTGGTCGAGGAGTCCTTCGGGCCGGTGCTGACCGTCGAGCGCTTCCGGGACGAGGACGACGCCGTGCGCATCGCCAACGAGACGCACTACGGGCTGGCGGGCGCCGTTTTCACCTCCGACGCGAGCAAGGCGCAACGTGTCGCGGGCAGGCTGCGCCACGGCACTGTGTGGATCAACGACTTCCACCCGTACCTGCCCCAGGCCGAGTGGGGCGGCTTCAAGCAGTCCGGCATCGGGCGCGAGCTCGGTGGCGGCGGACTCCGCGAGTACCAGGAAGCCAAGCACGTCTACCAGAACCTGCGGCCCGAACCACAGCACTTGTTCGCCGCCGAGTGAGCCAACGACCGGGAACGAAGCCCGTCGTGCCGGGGTGATCGCCGCACTGGTCGGCCCGGCACGACATCCGGTTGTCCCACGGCGACGGTCCTCCGCGGTCCCGACTCCCCGCTCCCGGGGGATTCGTGCCGTCGTGAACAGAACAGGAGAACGACGATGAGCGACGAGGCGACGACTTTCGACTACGTCGTGGTCGGTGGCGGCAGCGCCGGAGCCGCCCTGGCCGCGCGACTCTCGGAAGACCCCGACACCACCGTGTGCCTGCTGGAGGCGGGCCCGACCGACCAGGACAAGCGCGAGGTCCTCGAACTCAAGCAGTGGATGTCGCTGCTGGAGTCCGGCTTCGACTGGGACTACCTGATCGAGCCGCAGGAGCAGGGCAACTCCTTCATGCGCCACGCCCGCGCCAAGGTGCTCGGCGGTTGTTCCTCGCACAACTCCTGCATCGCCTTCTGGGCCCCGGCCGAGGACCTCGACGAGTGGGAGTCGCTGGGTGCCACGGGCTGGGGCTCGGACGACATCTTCCCGCTGTACCAGCGGCTGGAGAACAACGACGCCCCCGGTGAGCACCACGGCCGGAGCGGCCCCGTCCGGCTGCGCAGCGTGCCGCCGAACGATCCCTGCGGTGCCGCGCTGCTGCGGGCCTGCGAGGAGCAGGGCATCCCGATCACGGAGTTCAACTCGGGCAAGACCGTCACGCACGGTGCCAACTGGTTCCAGATCAACGCCTTCGAGGACGGGACCAGGGCCTCCTCCTCGGTGTCCTACCTGCACCCCGTCCTGGGCACTCGCCCGAACCTGGAGGTGCGCACCGACACCCGGGCCAAGCAGGTGCTGTTCGAGGGCAACCGAGCCACGGGCGTGGAGTACCTCGCCCCGGACGGGCTGCGGAGCAAGCAGGTCAACGCCAGGCGGGAAGTCGTGCTCAGCTCCGGCGCGATCGACACGCCGAAGCTGTTGATGCTGTCCGGCATCGGCCCGGCCGAGCACCTGCGCTCGGTGGGTGTGGACGTTCGCGTCGACTCCCCCGGTGTGGGCTCCAACCTGCAGGACCACCCCGAGGGGGTCATCGGCTGGGACGCGGCCAAGCCGATGGTCGAGGACTCCACCCAGTGGTGGGAGATCGGCATCTTCACCACCACCGAGCCCGGGCTGGACCGTCCCGACCTGATGTTCCACTTCGGATCGGTCCCGTTCGACATGCACACCGTGCGGCAGGGGTACCCGAGCACCGAGAACGGCTTCTGCCTGACCCCGAACGTCACCCGCAGCCGCTCCGTGGGCACGGTTCGGTTGCGCAGCCGCGACTTCCGGGACAAACCCGCCGTCGATCCGCGCTACTTCACCGATCCGCACGACATCAGGGTGATGTCCCACGGCATCAAGCTCGCCCGTGAGATCGTGAGCAGGCCCGCCATGCGCGAGTGGGCCGGCGCCGAGCTCCACCCCGGTCCGGACGTGCAGTCCGACGACGAGATCGCGGACTACCTGCAGAAGACGCACAACACCGTGTACCACCCGGCCGCCTCCGTCCCGATGGGCGCGGCGGACGACCCGAACGCCCCGCTGGACTCCCGGCTGCGCGTCAAGGGTGTGCACGGACTGCGAGTGGCGGACGGCTCGGCGATGCCCTTCCTCGTCGCGGTGAACCCGAACATCACCACCATGGCCATCGGCGAGAAGTGCTCCGACATGCTCAAGGAGGACGCCGCGCAGAAATCCTGACAGCGACATTCCTCATTCCGGATCGACAAAAATGGGGGCTCCCGGGTCCGGGAGCCCCCATTTTTTCGGGTCAGCTTATCTCCGTGGTCGTCAGCACCGGGTTGGGATCCGGATAGCAGGAGGTCGGAACACCGACCGTGCCGAGCACCGTCGAAACGTCGGCGTCGAACGTCAGACCGGGATCGGAGTATCCGGTTCCGTGGAGCCGCGTTTCGATCACTCCCGAGTCACCGGCCTGCAGCGTGGCCGTCACTGTCGGAAGCTCGAACTCGGCTCCTCCGGAGATGGGACCTTCCACGTGAAGGGTGGCGATTCCGTCGGAAACGTTCACGGTGGGTTCGGCACCCCCGAGGTTGGAACCTCCCTCCAACTGGGTGGAAACATGGGTGGAGTTGTCCGGGATCGGCAGCCTCAGCTCCATGCCCTGCATCCGTTCCACCTCGTAACCGTTCACTTCGGAGGGAACGGTGTTGACCGCGGGGTCGATGACGACCTCGAACTCCTCACCGGCGGCCACGCTGGACGGGGCGGAGACGTCCGAATCCTGCTGGTAGCCGAACAACTGCTCGCCGAGCGGGGAGTCACCCGAGCACTCGAAGTTGTGCGTGAAGCTCTCCGCCGCCGCGGGTTGCGCGAAGGCCACCACCGGAGCTATCGCGAAGGCCGCGGCCGTCAGCAAGCGTGCGCCCGAACGTCTGGCACTTGCCATCGATATCACCTCGAGAACAGAGCGGAAAACGTCGATTCCACGAAAAATGCCGCGCGACGACCGAGGTGTTTACCGGCCGGTAGGTTATTTCGTCAACAACGGTGCCGACACATCGGAAAAACCAAAACGAAATCACGGCACCAATCGTGACGGGAAATGCCGCGGGATTTCACCGGAACAAAGCAGTAACCCGCCACTCGGGGGGATGACGCCCCGCCCGGACCGGTCACTTCCCGTGCACGCGGTGGGCCGACCGGGTGTTGTTGGGCTTTCCGCCCCGCGCACGCCGCGCCGAACCGGCGAACCCCGCACGCTGCTCCCCCTGGTCAGCATACCGCCCAGTCGGTATGCTGCCTCGCCATGAGGAGGGAGCCCACTGTCGACGCCGTGGTGTTCGACTACGGCGGCGTGCTGACCGTCCCCGGCAGGCAGGCGGTCGAGTCCTGGACGCGCGCGGAGGGCATCCGCCCGGAGAGCTTCTCGGCACTGCTGCGGGAGTGGGTGGGCAGCGAGGCCGCCGCGGACACGCCGCTGCACCGACTGGAGACCGGCCTGCTGCCCATCGAGGAGTTCAATCACCTGCTGGCCGCACGACTGCGCCCCCACCACGAGGAGGGTCGGATCGAGCCCGCGGGCCTGCTGCAGCGACTCTTCTCGTTCATGCACCAGGACGAGGAGACGCTGCGCCTGGTCACGAAGCTGCGCGGAGCCGGCCTGCGCACTGCTCTGCTGTCCAACAGCTGGGGCAACACCTATCCGTGGGAGCAGTTGGAGGGACTGTTCGAGCACGCTGTCGTCTCGGGTTCGGTGGGGCTGCGCAAGCCCGATCCGGAAATCTACCGACTCCTCCTGGACCGAATGGACCTGCTCCCCGAGAACACCGCGTTCGTCGACGACGTCCGGGCGAACGTGACGGCGGCACGACGGCTGGGGATGCACACCGTCCTGCACCGGGACGCGGCGCGCACCGAGCAGGAGCTGCGCGAACTCCTCGGCGACCTCGACAAGCACGACCGGAGGTAGTAGCGATGCCGGAAGACACCGCCGAAGGACCACCCCCCGGGTTCGACCCGACGAGCCTGCGGACCTACCTGGAGACCGAACGTCCGGATCTGTGCCGGGGAGAACTGCGCGCCGAGCTCATCCAGGGCGGACGCTCCAATCTCACCTACCGGGTGACGGACGGCAACGGCAGCTGGGTGTTGCGGCGCCCGCCTCTCGGGCACGTTCTCGCGACCGCGCACGACATGAGCAGGGAATACCGCGTCATGTCCGCGCTCGCCGACACCGCGGTTCCCGTCCCCCGGACCCATCTCCTGTGCTCGGACGAGAACGTGCTCGGAGCTCCCTTCTACGTCATGGACTTCGTCGAGGGGCACGTCTACCGCTCGCGACAGCAGGTCGAGCGACTGAGCGAACCGCAGCGCCGTGACCTGTCGCTGCGCATGATCGAGGTGCTCGCACGGCTGCACTCCGTCGACCCGGATGCGGTGGGGCTCTCCGACTTCGGCCGCCCGGAGGGCTTCCTCGAACGGCAGGTCCGCCGCTGGAGCAAGCAGCTCGAGTCCTCGCTGGACCGGGAAATACCGGGCATCTCCGAACTGCGGGACCGTCTCGCGAGCACGATCCCCGCGGGTGGGCGCACCACGATCGTGCACGGCGACTACCGGCTGGACAACGTGCTGGTCGACGACGACGGACGGATCCGTGCCGTTCTGGACTGGGAGATGGCCACCCTCGGCGATCCCCTCACCGACCTCGGACTGCTGGTCGTCTACTGGGAAGGGTTCAGCGGCATCCGGAACAACCCGATCGCCAAGGGGGTCGGACCGGAATTCGGATTCCCCACGGCGCGGGAACTGCTCCAGCACTACGCGGAGCACAGCGGTACGGACGTGTCCGAGCTGGACTGGTACGTCGCGTTCGGCTTCTTCAAGATAGCGGTGATCCTCGAGGGGATCCACTACCGCTACACCCGGGGGAAGACCGTCGGTGAGGGTTTCGAGCACGTCGGTTCCATGGTCGAACCGCTGGTGCGCCAGGGACTTGCCAAGATCAGGGAGGACTAGATGGACTTCGCCTTCGACGAACGAACCGAGAGCATGCGTTCGGAGCTCGAGTCCTTCATGGACGAGCACGTGCTGCCCTCAGAGGAGGAGTTCGAACGCCAGGCCGCCTCCTCCGCGCCCTGGGAGGTCCCCGGGGTCGTGGAGGAGCTCAAGCGCGAGGCGCGCTCCAGGGGACTGTGGAACCTCTTCCTGCCCGGTGAGCACGGAGCCGGGCTCACCAACCTGCAGTACGCCCCCCTCGCCGAGATCACCGGGCGCAGCCCCCACCTGGCCCCGCCCGCGCTGAACTGCGCGGCACCGGACACGGGCAACATGGAAGTGCTTTCCATGTTCGGCGACGAACGGCAGCGCGAGCAGTGGCTCGCCCCCCTGCTGAACGGGGAGATCCGTTCCGCCTTCTGCATGACCGAACCGGACGTCGCCTCCTCGGACGCCACGAACATAGCGACCCGCATTCGCCGCGAGGGCGACGAGTACGTCATCACCGGACGCAAGTGGTGGTCCTCCGGGGCGATGAATCCGAACTGCCGGATCCTGATCGTCATGGGCAAGACCGACCCGGAGGCCGAGCGGCACCGTCAGCAGAGCATGGTGCTCGTCCCGGTGGACACCCCCGGCGTCGACATCCGCCGCGGCATGAGCGTGTTCGGCTACTCCGACGGCGACCACGGGGGACACGCCGAGATCGACTTCAACGAGGTCCGGGTGCCTGCCGCCAACATCATCTCCGGCGAGGGCGAGGGCTTCACCATCGCGCAGGCACGGCTCGGTCCCGGTCGGATACACCACTGCATGCGGGCCATCGGCATGGCCGAACGCGCGCTGGAGCTCATGTGCAGGCGGGTGGTCGCCCGGGAGGCCTTCGGCAGGCCGCTCGCCGACCAGGGCACGGTCCAGCACTGGATCGCCGACGCCAGGGTGCGGATCGAGTCGGTGCGCCAATTGGTGCTCAAGACTGCCTGGTTGATGGACACGGTGGGCAACCGCGGAGCGCACACCGAGATCCAGGCCATCAAGGTCTCGGTTCCCGAGATGGCGACCACGGTGATCGACCGGGCCATTCAGGCGCACGGCGGCGCGGGGGTCAGCCAGGACACTCCGCTCGCCAATCTGTACGCCCACGCGCGGACCCTGCACATCGTGGACGGGCCCGACGAGGTTCACCGCCGGTCGCTGGCCCGCCGCGAGCTGTCGAAGCACCGGTGAGGGGCGCACGCCCGCAGCCGGTGGGAACGGACACGGCGCCCCGGTCAACGGGGGGAACGCCCGTGACAAGCACCGAACCAGGAAGGTGAGCACATGCCCGTATTCGCCAACGCGGAGCAGTTGTACTCGGCTCGGGGAACGAAGCTGGGCACCAGCCAGTGGTGGACGGTCACGCAGCGGATGATCGACCAGTTCGCCGAGGCGACCGGAGATCACCAGTGGATCCACGTCGACGCGCAGCGGGCGGCAGCGGGGCCGTTCGGGACCACCATCGCCCACGGTTTCCTGACGCTGAGCATGGTCAGCGCGCTCAACGCGCAGATATACGGTTTCGAGGGTGCGCGCATGGTTATCAACTACGGGTTGAACAAGGTGCGCTTCCCCACTCCGGTTCAGGTGGACAGCAGGGTGCGCGCCGGCTCCGAGCTGGCCGACGTGGCGGAGAGCGGTGAAGCGCTGCAGCTGACCCTGAACACCACTGTGGAGATCGAGGGCTCGGACAAGCCCGCCTGCGTGGCCGAGGTCCTCTCCCGAGTGGTGTTCTGACCGCGGCTCGCGCGCGGAAGCGCCCACTCCGGTCGGAGTCACGACCGGGGTGGCCGCTTCCGCGTTCGTCGCCCGCCCCGCGGAGATACCGGGCGGGTTCCGCGCGGACCGGGCGGGCGACCTCTCGAAGATCACGTGCCGGTGTAAACCACCCGTCCCACGGTGTGCCCGTCGGCGACCCGCTGCGCGGCCGCGGGCAGTTCCTCGAGCCCGACCCGCTCGCTGACCAGCGGGGCGATCTCTCCGGCCGTTGCCATACGAGTCAGGTCCTCGTGGGCCTCACGCACCGCACGTGGATCCCGCTCGTTGTACAGCCCCCAGTGCAATCCCACGATCGAGTAATTCTTGATCAGGGCGTGGTTCAGCGCCGGTGTCGGGATGTCCCCGCTGGCGAACCCGATCACCAGGATGCGTCCCTCGAAGGCGACACACTTGGTCGACCGGCTGTAGGTGTCCCCGCCGACCGGGTCGTAGACCACATCGGCTCCCCTGCCTCCGGTGGTTTCCTTGACCACGCTGACGAAGTCCTCGGTGTGCCGGTCCACGACCACGTGCGCGCCCAGTTCACGGGCCACCTCGGCCTTCTCCCGGCCACCGGCCACGCCGATCACGGTGGCGCCCGCGGCCCTGCCGAGCTGTATCGCCGCACTGCCCACCCCGCCGGAGGCGGCGTGCACGAGCAGCGTCTCCCCGGAGCGCAGTCCGGCTCGCCGGTGCAGCCCGAACCAACCGGTCTGGTACCCGATGAACAGGGAAGCCGCCGCGACGTCGTCGAGGGCCTCCGGGGCGTGGAAGGTCCGCCCGGCGTCCATCAGGGCGTACTCCGCGAACCCTCCGTCGGGCACCGCACCCGCCCCGATCACTCTGTCCCCGTGCGCCAGCCCGGTCACCCCGGATCCCACAGCGACCACCTCACCGCACAGCTCGACGCCCGGCGTGAACGGCGGATCTGGCTTGACCTGGTACTTTCCCCGGCACATCAGCACATCGGGAAAGTTCACCGGACTCGCCGCCACACGCACGGCGACCTGTTCGGGCCCCGGTTCGGGGAGCTCGGTCCGGGCGAGCTCGAGCACTTCGTACGGCTTGCCCAGTTCGGTGACTCGCAATGCCCGCACAGCACACCTCCGTACTCCCTCGCTCCGCGATGCACAACCCCGCGTGGAGGGACACAACTGCCGCAATTGGATATACCGACTAGTCGGTATGCTAGTGGCTCCCTGTCGCGCTGTACACCCGCGAGAAGCGTCCGCGAGCTCGCGCCTCCGACTCACCCGGAGAAGTCCGGCCGCAGCGAGTCCAGCAGCAGGTCCGCGAACTGCTCCCCCACCTGCTGACCGCTCATCGGACCGTCCCTGCGGTACCAGAATCCGAGGTGGTGCACCGCCCCGAAGAAGAAGTCGACCACGAGCTCGGCCGAGCGATCGCTCCGGAACACTCCCGTCGACTGCCCCTCCTCGATCAGCCGACGCACGCGCTCGTGGTAGTGCCGTCGCTGCGCGCGCACCTCGGCCTGCTTGTCCGGATGCAGCAGGTGCATGGAGCGGAAGAAGATCACCGTGTCGTCCAGGTGCGTGACAGTGGTGACCACGACGTCGACCGCCACGGCCCGCAAGCGCTGCTGGATCGATTCCGCACTGTCGACGGCTCGCTCCATCCGGGCGGTCTGCACCCGCAGAATCCGCGCGTAGATCTCGTAGAGCAGATCGTCCTTGGCGCCGAAGTAGTGGTACATGGCCCCCTTGGTCACTCCGGCGGCGTCCACGATCTCCTGAACGGAGGTGGTCTCGAACCCCCTCTCGGCGAACAGCCGCGTGGCAGCCGTCAACAACCGCTGCGGCACCGGTTCCTGCTCCGCCTCGCTCTCCGACACCTGCGCGGCGGGATCCTCCGCCCCACCGATGGATGATCCCGGCGCCATCTTTCCTCCCCGTTCCTCGGACCGGTCGAACTCCTCCAGAGTACCGACCGGTCGGTCCTCCACCGACCGACCGGCCGGTGCCCACCGGCGTGTCCGTGCTCCCCTCCTTCGGGGGACGTCCCTAGCCGTGCTGCTCGACCTGCCGCCGCAGCGAGCTCATCCCGGCAAGCCAACGGTCCGGATCGGCCGCACGCCGCGCGTAGCGCTCCGCGACCTCGGGGTGGGGCAGTATCAGGAAGTCACCGCCGAGGGAGTCGGCGACCACCTCCGCGACGTAACCGGGTTCCAGCGCGTCCTGCGCCAGCAATCGCTGCCCGGTCTCCCCGCTTCCCGCCAGCATCCCGGTGCGCACCCCCTGCGGGCACAGCGCCTGCGCGGTGACCCCCCTGTCGCCGTAGGTCACCGCGAGCCACTCGGCGAACCCCAGAGCCGCGTGCTTGGTCACCGAGTAGGGCGCGGCCCCGAGCATGGTCAGCAAGCCTGCCGCCGACACCGTGGCCAGGAAGTGCCCACCGCCCGTCTCGAGCCAGTGCGGCAGCACGGCACGAGCCGCACGCACGTGCGCCATCACGTTGAGCTGCCAGGCGTGGTCCCAGTCCTCCTCGGAGGCCTCCGGACCACCTGCCGTGGCGACCCCGGCATTGGCGCAGAACAGATCTATGCGCCCGTGCTCGCCCAGGGCCCTGGACACGAGCTCCCGAGCTCCCGCATCACCCGCGGCGTCCCCCGCTGCGGCGGTCCCACCGATCTCCGCAGCCACGCTCTCGGCGGCGGAGGCGTCGACGTCGTTGACCACCACGCGCGCTCCCCGCGCCGCGAACTCATGACTCATGGCCGCGCCTATGCCGTTGCCCGCTCCGGTCACCACCGCCACGGAGCCGTCGAGCCGCACACCGGCAACACCGTTCTCCCGTTCCGTGCCGACCACCGCGAATCACATCCCACCGGTGAGCGTCACTCCGCCGTCCAGAGTCAGGATCTGGCCGGTCACCCAGCAGGCCTCGTCGGAGAGCAGGTAGGCGGCCGCACCCGCCACGTCGGAGGGCACGCCGAGCCTGCGCATCGGGTACTGCCCCGCCAGCTCCTCCTCGTTGTTCTCGTACAGCGCGGTGGCGAACTGCGTCTTGACCACGGCGGGTGCGACTCCGTTCACCCGCACTCCGGGCCCCAGCTCGACCGCGAGCTCACGGGTCATGTGACTCAGCATCGCCTTGGTCGCACCGTAGTAGCCGATGCCCGGCGCGGGGTCCGAACCGGCCACCGAGGACACGTTGAGCACGGAACCACCGTGCTCGGCCATCCACTCCCGGTGGACCAGTTGGGTCCACGCCAACGCGCCCAGGACGTTGACCTCGAAGGTCTTGCGGGCGACCCCGTGGTCGAGCTCGATCAACGGGCCGTAGGCCGGGTTGATGCCGGTGTTGTTGACCAGCACGTCGATCCGCCCGAAGGCCTCCAGGGTGCGCGACACCGTCTCGGCCTGGTGCTCACCGTCGTCGGCCTTGCCCGCGACCGCGATCGCGTGCTCGGGACCACCGAGCTCGCGGACGGCCTCCTCCAGGGCGTCGCTCTTGCGGGCCGTGAGGCACACCCGTGCCCCCTCCTCCACGAGGCGCTGGGCTATGCCGAACCCGATCCCCCGGCTGGAGCCGGTAACGATCGCCACGCGACCGTCGAAGCGCTTGCTCATCGACTTCCTTCCGTCGTCGTGCTCACTCGTCGCTGGCCTCCTCCCGAAGACGGCGCCGCAGGATCTTGCCCGTTGCGGTCTTCGGGAGCTCGTCGACGAGCACTATCTCCCGCGGGTACTTGTACGCCGCCAGCTGCTGCTTGCAGTGCTGCGCCAGTTCGGCCTCGGTGGTGCGCCCACCGGAGACGAGACTGACGTAGGCCTTGACCGTTTCGCCCCTGTAGGCGTCGGGGGCCCCGACCACGGCCACCTCCCGCACAGCGGGGTGGCCGTAGAGCACGTCCTCCACCTCGCGCGGCCACACCTTGAACCCGGAGGCGTTGATCATGTCCTTCTTCCGGTCGACGACGTAGAACCAACCACCCTCGTCCATGAACCCGACGTCACCGGTGCGCAGCCTGCCCCGCGGAATTCCCTCCTCCGTCCGCTCCGGGCTGTTCCAGTAGGCCGGTACCACCATCGGCCCTTCGACGACGATCTCCCCGGTCGAACCGACGGGCAGGTCCCGCCCGTCGTCGTCGACCACGCGCAGCACGCAGTTGAAGGTCGGGATCCCGACGCTGATCGTGCCGGTCGCCTCGTCCACGGGAGCTTCGAGGTGCGGCGGGACCGAGGTCGCGGTCGCCGTCGTCTCGGTGAGCCCGTAGCCGTTGCGGATGTAGAGCCCGAAGCGGGAGCGGAACCGCTCCACCAGCGCCGCGGGCAGCGGAGCTCCTCCCGAGTACACCTGCTCGAAGGAGGCGAAGTCCTCGGCCAAGGCGCTCGGGTGATCCAGCAGGGCGACGTAGGCCGTCGAGGGCCCGATCATGTACTGCGGTCGCCGTCGCCGCAGCACTTCGAGCACCGTGTCCGGTTCGAACCGGTACAGCAGGTCCAGCCTGCCGCCCAGGGCGAGCACCGCTCCCAGCTGGCAGACCAGCCCCGTTATGTGGAACAGCGGTGCCAGCGCGACGATGCCTCCCCCCACGGCGTCGGCCCGCTGCGTGAACGCCTGAGCGTTGAAGCTGATGTTGCGGTGCGTGTTCGTCGCGCCCTTCGGCGCCCCTCCCGTGCCGGAGGTGTAGGTGAGCAGGGCGACGTCGTCCGGGTGCAGGCGTGCGCGCTGGGGCTCGCTCCCCTCGCGGGCCCGCACCGTCTCCACGAGGTCGTCGGTTTCCTCCGGGCGCCTGCGCGCTGAGTTCCGCAGCGGCGCGGCGGTGCCGCTGCCCGCGAAGTCGAGTTCGCTGGTGGTGAGCACGACGGGCACGCCGCGCTCCGCCAGGACGGCAGCGAGCACGTCGTGCCAGCCGTCCTCCGAGGAAACGATCGCGGCAGGTTGGGCATCGGCGAGGATGGTGGTCAGCTCGTGGCTGCGATACATCGGGTTCAGCGGTACGACGATGGCCCCGATCTTCCAGCTCGCGAGCAGCGCTATCCCGAACTGCGGGATGTTTTGCAGGTAGAGCGCCACCCGGTCCCCGCCGCCGACCCCGCGCTCGGCGAGGTACGTGGCCAGCGCGTCGGCGAGTCCGTCCAGTTCGCGATAGCTGATCTCGGTGTCGAAGTAGGTGAGGGCGACGCTCTCCGGGAAGCGCTCGCACGTGTCCTCCAGCACGGAGATCATGTCCCCGTACCGGGGAGTTATGTCCCCCGGCTCGCCCTCGGCGTAGCGAGCCAGCCACGGACGCTCGTCGTAGACACCGGACATCGACACACCTCCGCGAGACCGACCAGTCGGTACGGACAGTCAACTGATTCGACCGGCGGTCGTCAACCCGTGCGATGGCCAAAACACGTCGATCCCTTGACCACCCAAACTGGTCTAGTCCAGTTTGGGGGCTTCGAAAAGCGATCACGGAGGTATCGATGCGCCTTCGCCGAATCACGGCCGCCCTGGCGGTGGCCGCCTTCCCGCTGGCGTTCGCCACGGCGCCGGCAACAGCGGCCACCAGTTCCGAGCACGCGTCCCCCGAGAGCACGGAGCTCGGGAGCTCCGCCCTCCCCGAACACCAGCTCACCGGTTACTGGCAGAACTTCGTCAACGACGCCGAACCGTTACGCGTGAGCGACGTTCCCGCCGATTACGACCTGGTCGCGCTCGCGTTCGCCCAGAACGACCCGGCACGCCCCGGAGCCGTCCGGTTCAACGTGGACTCCGGACTCTCGAACGCCCTCGGCGGCTACACCGACGCCCAGCTCAAGTCGGACATCGCGGCCAAGAAGGCCCAAGGCACTGATTTCGTGATGTCGATAGGCGGCGCCAAGGGCTCGGTCGACCTGAGCACCGAGCAACGCGTGAACAACTTCGTGGACTCGATGACCGGAATCATCGAGGAGTACGGTCTGGACGGGCTGGACATCGACCTGGAAAGCAGCTTCGACGCGGCCGGGATGACCAGCGCGGCCAGGCAGCTGCGTCAGCACTTCGGGCAGGACTTCATCCTGACCATGGCCCCGCAGACGCTGTACGTGCAGCAGGACGGGTCGTACATGCCGCTGATCAACAACCTCAGCGACATCATCACCGTGGTGCACACCCAGTACTACAACTCCGGCTCCATGTTCGGCTGCGCGGGCGAAGTACGCAGCCAGGGCTCCGTAGACTTCATCACCGCCCAGGCCTGCAACCTGCTGGACGTGCTGCGCGCGGACCAGGTCTCGCTCGGCCTGCCCGCCTCCCCCTCCGCGGCGGGGAGCGGGTACGTCGATCCCTCCGTGGTCACCGACGCGCTGGACTGCCTGACGGCGCGGACCAACTGCGGCGACTTCGTCCCCGACCAGGCCCACCCCTCCGTCAGCGGAGTCATGACCTGGTCGATCAACTGGGACGTCAGCAACGGCCGCGACTTCTCCCGAACCGTGGCCGATCACCTGGACACCCTGCCGAGCAGCTGACGTCCCGAGGTCGAGCGCGACCCGTTGAAAGTGGACGACTTCACCGCGTGGTTCGTGGGAAGTCGTCCACCTTCCCCGGCCACGCAGCGAACCAGGACGAACACGATGTGTGACATGACTGACACGGTTCGCACAACAGCGCACAGGTCCCGGGAAAGGCGTTAGGCTGGAAGTATGACAGTCGCGCTGGAGACCGTGCTGGCGCGGGCCGGCTTGAAGGTGACCGCGCACGAGTTCCTCACGCTGGTCGAGGACGCGGCCAAACGGCTCACCCCCGCCCAGGCCGATCCCGGCGCGCACTTCGACGAGTCCGAGCGGGCCGCGCTGACCGAGACGGGGCTGGACCTGAGTCCGCTCGGCGAGGAGGAGACCGATCCCAGAGCGCGCTCCGTCGCGGAGCAGACGGTACTGCGCGACACGGCGCTCTCGGTGGGGCAGGCCGCCGAACGCGTCGGCGTGGACGGCAGCCGCATCCGGCACCGCGTGGCCTCGCGCAGGTTGATCGGGTGGAAGGACCGCGGAGGATGGCGGCTTCCCGCCTGGCAGTTCACCGACGACGACGTGCTGCCCGGCCTGGAAACCGTGCTGGCCGCGATGCCGAGCGACCAGCCCGCTCTGGTTCTGGCCAATTTCATGACGACCCCCCAGGAGGACCTGGAATTGGGAGACCGGCCCGTGAGTCCGCGGGAATGGCTGATGGCCTACGGCGATCCTCGGCGCGTGGCCGAGCTCGCCTCGGTCATCGGAACCCCCGCGTAGTCGTCGACGAACACAGGACCGCAGATGGCCCGGCTCCCCCAGCCACCAACTCCCGCCGCGCTGCAGGCCGTGCTCCGGCGGACCGAGGACGTCGTAGCGCTTCCCGCCGGGACCAGACTCGTCAGGGTCTTCACCTCCGGTGGCAACCATCCCCAGCAGTGGGACAGCTTTCGCTACGCCGGACCGCTCCCGCACGCGCGATTCGACCCGCACCCGCCCACCCCGCAGGGCGGTCCCGCGGTGACCAGGGAGCACGGCGTGCTGTACTTCTCCCTCTCCGTGCGCACGTGCATAGCCGAAGTCTTCCAGGCGACTTCCACTGTGGACCGCAAAACGCGCGCTCCGCAGCTGGTGATCTTCCGGCCGCGCCGCACGGTGCGGCTGCTGGACCTGTCCGGGCTCTGGCCCACCAGGGCAGGCGCTTCCCAGGCGATCAGCAACGGCACGAAGGAGCGCACCCAGGCCTGGGCACGTTGCATCCGGGCCGCCCACCCCGAGCTGGACGGTCTCTGGTACCGCTCCTCCATGGACGCCGGGCACCCCTCGGTGTGCTTGTGGGATCCCCCCGCCGGAACGGTGCTGCCCGATACCCCGGACCTGCTGCTCCCGCTCGAGAATCCCGGCCTCGATCTTCCGCTCGGCCGGGTGTGCAAGGAGCTCAGCTACACGATGCTCAGCTGACGACCGACCGCCGGGCCGCACGACTCTCCCGGAAGACGTCGCACCCGGAAGCCCCGCCCCGGTCCCCCGTCGTCCCCGCCGAGTCGGCGAGAACGACGGCGAACCGGAGCGACCCGGTCAGGCCCGCTCCGTGGCGTGCTGTTCCCCGCGGGACTTCAGCAAGCTCGCCAGCGCGGTCACCAGCAGCACGGAAACTATGACACCGAGCGAGAGGAAGTTCCCGATCTCGAACCACTCGGGAACCCAGCCGTACTCGTGCAGGGCGTGCACGATCAGCTTGAAACCGATGAAGGCCAGAATCACCGAGAGACCGGCCGACAGGTAAACGAGCCGATCGACGAGATTGCCCAGCAGGAAGTACAACTGGCGCAACCCCATCAGGGCGAAAGCGTTGGCCGTGAACACCAGGAAGGAGTCCTTGGTGATTCCGAAAATCGCCGGAATGGAGTCCACGGCGAACATCACGTCGGAACTTCCGATGGCGATGATGACGACGAACATCGGCGTGAGCCACCGCTTGCCGTCGTACTTCACCGACACCTTCGTGCCGTGGTACTGCTCGGTGACCGGGTAGGCCTTGCGCACCCAGCGCACCACGGCGTTCTCGGGCTCCTCGCTCTCCTCCTTGTTCCGGAGCATGTTCGCCGCGGTCCAGAGCAGGAAAGCGCCGAAGACGAAGAACACCCAGACGAACCTCGCGATCAGTTGCGCCCCGACCGCGATGAAGAGCCCGCGGAAGACCAGCGCGAGAACGATGCCGATCAGCAGCACGCGGTGCTGGTGAACGGCGGGAACCGCGAAACTGGACATGATCACCATGAAGATGAACAGGTTGTCCACGCTCAAGGAGTATTCCACCACGTAACCCGTGAAATACTGCACGGCGAATTCATGGCCGCCCAGCAGCCAGACCCCGACTCCGAACAGCAGCGCGCAGCCCACGTAGAAAACCACCCAGCGGGCCGCTTCCGCCATTCCCACTTCGTGGGGTTTCCTGTCGACGATGACCAGGTCCAGCAACAGCAGCAGGACCAGACCACCCAGGGTCGCCAACCAGACCCACCAGGGAACACCCATCGTGTCCTGCTGGCTCCGCTCCGCTGCCTGCGCGAGCACTTGCGTTCCGATATGCATCGACCACCTCCGGTACAGGGCCATCGCCAAGGACCGGAGGTCTCTCCCACCGGCCGGACCGGCCGACGGCACCGGGTCCGAGTCAGCGCAACGCGCGTCGTCGGTCCGTGATGACGATGCCGCCGTGTAGGAATACTCCCCTCCACAACCTCCTCGAGATTCTCGCCCATGCGCGCGGGCGGCGGGCAAGCGGGTGTGGCGGTCGGCACCACGGGCGGACACAGCCGCGTGCGGACTGCTACTCGGGCAAGGTGGGGCTTGCACCCCGAACTGGCAAGCCTCCGCGCCGCGCGGGTGCGGAACACCCGGTACGAACAATTTTCATGTAGCCAAGGTCACCGCCGACTGGTTAAATGGTCCGTGGAAGCAGCGCGCGGATCACGCCGATAGCGATACGATTTCGGCGCCGTATCTAATTCGTAGCGTCTGCGCGCGTACCGGCTTCTCGGAGCCCCAACGGCGCCCCTGTTGCCCTAGGGTCGTGCGCGTGCTTCCGTCCCGTCGCCATGCTCCGAGCTTCACGCTGCTCTCGGTCGTCCTGATCGCACTGATCGTGGCCGGGGTGGCCCTGTGGTCCTCGGACGACGAATCGGTTCGACAACCGTCGCGCATCAGCGTCCGTCACGCCAAGATCGACGTACTGGACGGGCCGCAACGCCAGCAACGCGTCCAACTGGACCTCACGCTGTTCTCCCCCTCATCCACTCCTGCCCCGAGCGTGGTGCTGGCGCACGGCTTCACCGGGGACAAGACGGAGCTCGTCGGACCGGCCCGAAGACTCGCCGCCCGCGGGTTCACCGTGCTGACGTACTCCTCGCGCGGGTTCGGGGACAGCACGGGAAAGATCGCGCTGAATTCCCCGGACTACGAGGTGACCGACGCGCGGCAGCTGCTGGACTGGATGGCCAGGCAACCCGAGGTCGCGACTCAGGGCGAGGGCGATCCGCTGGTCGGCGTCGGCGGGATCTCCTACGGTGGCGCGCTGAGCATGCTGCTGGCGGGCAACGACCCGCGGGTCGACGCCATAGCTCCGATGGCCACCTACAACGACCTCTCCGAAGCAGTGCTGCCGAACGCGGCCTCGCAGCACCCGATCCCGGCCTCGACCGCCGCGCACGGAGCCGAGGGAGCTCCGGGAGTGTTCAAGCACCTCTGGGCGCGCAAGCTGTTCCAGATGGCCACGGGGGATCCGACCTCCGCCTCCCCGGCCCCGTCGAGCACGACGACGTCGACATCCGCGGAACCTCCCCCGAGCGCTCCACCGGGCGACGAGCCGCTGACATGCGAGAACTTCGTCGAACGACTCTGCAGGGCCTACACCGAGCTGGCCAGCACCGGACGGGCGGGCGAAAGCACGTCACGGTTGCTCGCGGCGGCCTCGCCCACGACGGTCACGGACAACGTGGACGTGCCGACACTGCTGGTCCAGCGCCAGAACGACGCCCTGTTCGGACTCGAACAGGCCGACGCGAACGCGCGGCAGATCACCGCTGCCGGCGGCGCGGTGAAGATGCTCTGGGTGGACGAGCGCGCGGACCGCGGCTTCTCCCCCGCCGTGTGGGAACAGGTCGGGGACTGGTTCTCCCGCAGGCTGCACGACCCAGGTGAGTCCCGCGACGCCGAGCCCACGAGCGCGTTCTCGTACCAACTGGCGGAGGAGACCGACGGCGGCTCCGGAACGGAGCGGAGCACTCTGGTGTCCGAACGCTACCCGGGGCTCGAGGAAGGCTCCGTGCCACGCTTCGCCCTCCCGCTGCGGGGCGAGGCCACGGAAGTGATCAACCCGCCCGGCGGCAGCTCCAACTCGTCCTCCGCGCCGCGGAACAACGGTTCGGGCGGGCAGGACGGCTCCTCCTCCGGCGCGACCACCTCCCCGGCCAACACCCCGATTCCGGAGGAGGACGAACGACCCGCGGCGCAGAAGGCCGTCTTCGACACCCGGCGCTCGGAGCAGGAGGTGCGGATAACGGGAGTCCCCCAGTTCGAGCTGTCGGTGTCCTCCGTGCCGGAACAGCCCGGCGGCGACACCGCCGTGCTCTTCGCCAGGCTCCTCGACGTCGGACCGGACGGATCACGAACGCCGCTCGGCAGGAGCAGCGCCGCCATCCGCGTGAGCGGTCTCGCCGAGAACGGCGCTCCGAGCACGGTCGATGTCGCGCTGTCGCCGACCGTGCACACCCTCGAGACCGGCCACCGGTTACGCCTGCGGCTGAGCACGACCGACGCCGCCTACTCCTCCCCGGAGGCACCCGCCGTCCACCGGGTCGCCCCGGCGGGCAGGAACACGATTTCACTGCCCTCGGTCCCCGCCGAGCCCGTGGAGGCGGCGGCACCCCCCTACGGGGCACTGATCGGGATCGGCACGTTCACGCTCCTGATCACCGCCGGTGCGGTGCTGGCGATCCGATTCGGCCGTTCGCACGGCCAGCCACCCGATCCGGAGCTCACCCACGTTCCCCTGTCCGTGGAGGGGATCGGCAAGTCCTATCCGCGCAGCCCCGATGCCGTGCGGGACCTGTCCCTGCGCGTCGACCCCGGGCAGGTCGTGGGACTGCTCGGACCGAACGGCGCGGGCAAGACCACCCTGCTGCGCATCGTCCTCGGGCTGAGCAGACCCGAGGAGGGGCGTGTCCGGGTGTTCGGGCGCGGAGTCACCCCGGGCGCCCCCGTGCTGTCCCGCGTGGGCGGCTTGGTGGAGTCGCCGGGACTGCTGCCGCACCTGACCGGGCTGGAAAACCTGCGCAGCCACTGGGAGGCGACCGGGCGCCCGCTCGAGCAGGCCAGGCTGGACGAGGTCGTGCGCATCGCCGCTCTCGGCGAGTTCGCCAACCACAAGGTCAGTACCTACGGACCGGGCATGCGACAGCGCGTCGCCCTGGCCCAGGCGATTCTGGGCATGCCCGATCTGCTCGTGCTCGACGAGCCGATGAACGCGTTGGATCCGGCACACACCCAGCGGATGCGCGAGGTGCTCCGCGAGTACGCGAGCACGGGACGTTCGGTGCTGTTGTCCAGCCACCTGCTCGACGAGGTCGAAAAGACCTGCACCCACGTGGTGGTGCTCCGCGAAGGGCGTCGCGTGGCCGGCGGGACGACGGAGGAACTGATCGCCGCGGACTCGATCACCGCGTTCCACGTGGACCAGCCCGACCGCGCCGCGCGGACGCTCGAGGGACTCGAGGGGATCGGCGAGGTGGAGGTCCGCTCCGATGTGGTCTACGCCGAACTCACCGGTCACCCGACCGCGATCGCCGTGAACGCCTTGGTGGAATCCGGGGTCTCGATCAACCGGGTAGGCCCTCACCGCAAGCTCGAGGACGCGTTCCTGGAACTCGTCGGAGAGGACCGCTGATGCGGGAGGAATCGGAGCTCGTTCCGGAAGCGGTGGATGAGCACGCACGGGCTTCCGGGGTGGACGGCAGCGCCCCGGGGTACCGCGCGAACCGGACGTTGCCGCTGAACGTGGAGCTGCGCAGGCAGCTGACCCGCAAACGCACTCGGGTGGTGCTGGGCTGTCTCCTCGCCCTTCCGGCACTGCTGATAGCCGCTTTCGCGCTGGGGGAAAACGAGCGGTCCCGCCCACGCGCCACCGATCTGGGTGACCTCGCCGTGTTCAACGGCTCGAACTTCGCCGTGTTCACCCTGCTGCTGTGCACCCACTTGCTGCTGGTGCTGACCGTGGCGTTGTTCTTCGGCGATTCCGTGGCCAGCGAGTCCTCGTGGGCGAGTCTGCGCTACCTGGCCACGATCCCGGTACCGCGACACCGGCTGCTGCGGCAGAAAGCCCTCGTGGCCGGGTTGCTGTCCGGACTGGGATTGTGCTTGCTCACCCTGTCCGCCCTCGCCACGGGCACGCTCTGGTACGGCTCGGGGGAACTGATCACCCCGGACCACGGGATGCTGACGGGCCCGTGGAGCGCGCTCGTGCTTCCCGCCGTCTGCGGCTATCTCGCCGTGCACCTCACCTGGGTGGCGAGTCTGGCGCTGCTGCTCAGCGTGAGCACCAGCAACCCGCTGGCCGCGGTGGGCGTCAGCGTGGGGATCTCGGTGGTCTCCCAGATCCTCGACAACGTATCCAGGTTGGGGCAGCTGCGACTGCTGCTGCCCACGCACCACGCCACGGCGTGGGTGGACCTGCTGGACTCGCGAATCGACTGGACGAACATGGCCAACGGGGCGTTGTCGGCCGCCGTCTACGCCGCGGTGTTCACCACCGCCGCGCTCGTGCGCTTCCAGCGAGGCGACATCACGAGCTGACTCGCCTCACCCGGGCGCACGAGGCGGTGGCCACTTCCCGGCGACTGCTCCGGGGAGCGCTCAGTGGTGAACGACGTCGGTGTTCTCCGCGGCTCCCCAGCCGTGCCAGCGGTCGACCGCGATCCGCGCGCTGATCCGGTGCCGATCGCGAACGTGATACCGGTCGCCGGTGTAGTGCCGGGCGAGTCGGTCGATGTCGGTGAGCTCCGGATCGTCCAGCAGTTCGACGACGTGTCCCTGCAGGCTGACGTGGGTGTACCAGTTGTCGGAGGCCAGCACCGTCAGGCTCACCCTGGGCTCGGCCCTCATGTAGTCCAGACGTTTCCGCCCCTGATCCATGTTGACCAGGATGTTTCCGTCCTCCCACAGGTACCAGGTCGCCACCGAGACCGGCTGCCCGTCCGAGCGCACCGTGGTTATCACGGAGGGGTTGGGCGCGGAGAGCAACTTGCTGACCTGTTCGGGAACCGGGGGCTTCGGCACGAGTGCACACCTTTCCGCTCGTTCGTCGCGAGTTCCTTCGCACCGGAAATCCTAAGTCGGATGAGCCGCTCCGTCCTGGCCAACGTCCCCGCGTGGGGCGTACCCGATCCGTTCGGCGGAGGGCGCGTACGCGGAAGGCACCGATGACTTCTCGAGTAGTCTCGATCGTGATGGAGATCTTCCACCTGCGCTACTTCGTGGCCGTCGCGGAGAACCTGAGCTTCTCGCGGGCCGCCCGCCAGCTCCACATGGCCACGTCCCCGCTGAGCCAGCGAATCCGCGATCTGGAGCGGGAGCTGGGCATGACGCTGTTCGAACGGGATTCGCACAACGTGGAGCTGACCGAGGCGGGGCGCCACCTGCTGCCCACCGCCAAGGACGTGGTGCACCGCTTCGACGACATCCCCTGGCGAATGCGCCAGGCGGTGGGCAGCTCCACGCCGACCGTCTTCATCGGTGTGGCCCCGGGGCTGCACTCCCGGGTTCGGGACAGGCTCATCCGCCTGGAGCGCCGGTGTGCGCAGGACTTCCGGATCAAGCGCTGGCCTGCGAACACCGACGAGCTGGTGCGCTCGGTCTCCCGCGGGGAACTGGCCATGGCGCTGGTCCACCTTCCCGTGCACGCGAGTTCCCTCGGGGTCCTGGAGGTGACGCGCGAACCGCTCGGCGCCGTGCTCCCGCGTGCCGAGTTCGGCGATCACACGAGCGTCTGCCTGGACGAGCTCACCGACTACTCCTATGTGGTTCCCGCCCCAGCCACGGCACCGATTTACTTCGAACAGCTGGAAAAGCGTCTGGACAACGCGGGAATCAAGAAAAAAATCCATCTCAGCACTGGGGACTATTCCGCCGTCAGCGAGTTGGTGGCGAACGGTTCGGCCTTCGCCATTTCCATGCTCGACCCGGAGAGCGGAATGCACAAGTACCGCACGGAAGAGCAGATAGTCCTTCCCTTCGAGGATTTCTCCCCAGCGCTCGCCACGGGACTCATCTGGCGGCTCGACCGGGCCGCGGAGGGCTGTGAACTGCACGAGCCCGTGAACAGGGCACAGGAGGAGCTGCCGGACCGGTAAGCCGGTCCGCGCCACCCCGCGCCCCACCTCGGCCGAAAAACGGGCAACTCGGCGAAAAAATCCGCGCAAAGCACGGCTACCACCCCAGAACGAAGGCGTGACCGCAGTGGTCACGCAGTTTTTCGCGAAACGATACAGCCGATCAGTTGAAGCGAACACAGTACGGCCGTACTGTCGTTAGTGAGGTTAATAAGTTTCAATGCTCGACAGGGAGACACCATGTCGAATACCACCGGTACGCGGTCCACCGAGGAGAAGCGGAACGCCACCGGGCCGCTGGCGGGAGTTCGAGTCATCGACATGTCCACGGTGGTGATGGGTCCGTACGCGGCCCAGATATTCGGAGATCTCGGGGCCGACGTGATCCGGATCGAATCCCCCCGGGACAGCGCACGCCTCGGCACCACGCACCGCACTCCCGGAATGACTCCGCTGCACCTCAACGTCAACCGCAACAAGCGCAGCGTGGAGCTCAATCTCAAGGACCCCGAGCAGCGGGAACGAGCTCTCGGATTGATCGACGGGGCCGACCTGCTGATCACCAACATGCGGGCTGGAGCCCTGCAGCGACTCGGCATGGACTACGAGAACCTCGCGCAGCGCAATCCCGCGCTGGTCTACGCGCACGCGCAGGGTTTCCGCCCCGACTCGGACCGAGCCGAGCTGGCCGCCTACGACGAAACCGTCCAGGCGGCCTCCGGAATGATCGACATGGCCCAACGAGCCGGTGACATCGGAACCCCCGCGGTCCTGCCCAGCATTCTCGCCGACAAGGTCACCGCGCTCACCATCGCCTACTCCACCATGGCCGCGCTGCTGCACCAGCGCGCCACGGGTGAGGGACAGCGCGTGGAGGTCCCGATGGCCGACACCCTGCTGTCGTTCAACATGATCGAGCACCTGCAGGGCAACGCCTTCGAACCACCGCTGGGCCCCACCGGATTCCCCAACTCGTTGAACGAGGGCCATCGGGCGCGGCCCACCAAGGACGGGCTGGTCATGATCATCCCGTACACCCCGCAGAACTTCCGCGACCTGTTCGCCGCCGCGGGGCGTCCCGACCTGGCGGAGGATCCCAGGATCAACGGGGAGTTCATCGACGTCCGCCGGGACGGCCAGGACCTGGCGGAGTTGATCGAGTCCGTCACCCCGGAGCTGACCTCGGAGGAGTGGATCGAGGTCGGCACCAAGCACAGCATTCCCGTCGGACCGGTCCTGCGCCTGGAGGAGGCCACCGAGGACCCCTACGTGCGCGAGGGGCACCTGCTGGACGTGGCGGAGCACCCGACGGAGGGCAGCTACCGGGTCGTGGGGATCCCGATGAACTTCTCCCGCACCCCCGCCTCCATCCGCAAGCACGCACCCCAGCCCGGCCAGGACACCGCCGAGGTGCTCGGCGAGTTCGACCGGTCGGACGAGACGCAGGAGTGAACGAATGAACGACATCGAGAACCAACCGGTGCGCACGGAGGTGCACGAGAACACGCTCGTGATCACCATCGACCGCCCGAAGGCCCGCAACGCCGTGAACGCCGCTGTCGCCGAAGGCATCGCCGAAGCCGTGCGACGCCTGGACGAGGACCCGCAACTGCGCGTCGGGGTGCTCACTGGAGCGGAACGGATGTTCAGCGCGGGCATGGACCTCAAGGCAGCGGCCAACGGGGAGTCCGCCTCGATCGAGGGCAAGGGGTTCGCCGGATTGACCGAGGCCGAGCCGGACAAACCACTCATCGCGGCGGTCGAGGGCTTCGCGCTGGGAGGCGGGTTCGAGCTCGCCCTCGCCTGCGACCTCGTCGTCGCCGGATCGAGCGCGAAGTTCGCGCTGCCCGAGGTGCAGCGCGGCCTGATCGCGGGTGGGGGCGGAGCGGTCCGCCTGCCCAACCGGGTTCCGTACCACCTGGCGATGGAACTGATACTCACCGGGGAAAAGCTCACGGCCGAACGCGCGGCCGAGCTCGGTGTGCTCAACAGGGTCACGGCGGACGGCGCGGCCGAGTCCACGGCTCTGGAACTGGCC
Organism: Actinopolyspora sp. BKK2; assembly: GCF_011291845.1. Taxonomy (NCBI): domain Bacteria; kingdom Bacillati; phylum Actinomycetota; class Actinomycetes; order Actinopolysporales; family Actinopolysporaceae; genus Actinopolyspora; species Actinopolyspora sp. BKK2. Next base: position 194,394 of record NZ_JAANTE010000003.1, read on the forward strand.
GCAGGCATCTCGCGCAACGCCCCCCTCGCGGTCAAGGCGGCCAAGCGGGTCTCCCGGACGGCGGCGCGCGACTCGGAGCAGCAGGCCTTCACCGCCCAACGCGAGGAGATCCGCGCGCTGCTGGCGTCCGAGGACTTCGCCGAAGGTGCCCGCGCCTTCGCGGAACGCCGCTCACCGAAATGGTCCGCACGGTAAGGAGACCCGAGATGCGTTCGGAAGAAGTCCGTCAGGCGCTGACCACGCCGCTGACCAACCCGGCTTTCGCGGCCAGCGTCCCCAGGTTCACCGACCGCGAGTACCTGAACATCGTCTACCGCACCGACCGCGACGCGCTGCGGGCCGTCGTTCCGGAACCGCTGGTCGTCGAACAACCACTGGTCCGCTTCGAGATCATGCGCATGAACGAGGTGACCTCCTTCGGTCCCTACACCGAAGCGGGGCAGGCCATCCCGGTGCGTTTCGGTGACGAGCAGGGCGAGTACCTGCACGCCATGTACCTGGACAACTTCCCGGCCATCGCATCGGGACGCGAGCTGAGCGCCTATCCGAAAGTGCTGGCCACTCCCGAGCTGCACACCGAGCACGCTGCCCTGGTCGGAACGCTGGACTACGGTAGCCAGCGCGTGGCCACGGCCACCATGGGGTACAAGCACCAGCCGCTGGAGGCCGACCGCGCCCGGGAACAGATCACCGTCCCCACCTACATGCTCAACATCGTCTCCGGCGGCGACCGGACTCCGCGGGTGTGCGAGCTGGTGCGCACCGAGATCACCGACATAACGGTCAAACAGGCCTGGACGGCACCGGCTCGTCTCCAGCTCTTCGAGCACGCGCTGGCGCCGCTGGCCGATCTCCCGGTGCGCGGAATCGTCTCGGCCAGCCACATCCTCACGGACCTGACGCTTGGTCCGGCGCACCCGGTTCACGACTACCTGCACGAGCGGTGATCACGCGAAGAAGGCATCATGACGAAAGCAACGAATTCGGCGAACTCGCCCTCGGCGCGCTTCGAGCGGGCCGCGGTCATCGGGGCGGGAACCATCGGACTCGCCTGGGCGGCGCTCTTCGCCGCCAACGGCATGCACGTGCGGCTGTCCGATCCGCGCACCGACCTGCGGGAGTCCCTGGAAGCGGCCCTGCCTTCGCTGAGCGCGGCCCTGCCCGGAACCGAGGACTCCGACCCGCGCGAGCGGATCGAGTTGGGCGACGATCCCGAGTGGGCCGCCGAGCACGCCGACGTAGTCCAGGAGAACGGCCCTGAACGGGTGGAGCTCAAGCGGGAGCTGTTCCAGCGAATCGCGGACGCGGCCCCCGAGGACGCCGTGCTCGCCTCCTCGAGCTCTGGGCTGCTGCCCACCGACATCGCCGCGCGGCTGTCCGACGAGTCCGCCGCACGGATGCTGGTGGCTCATCCCTTCAACCCACCGCACGTGGTCCCGCTCGTGGAGATAGTCCCCGGGGAGCGCACCGCCGATTCCGTCGGAGCGGCTGCCTTCGGGTTCTACGAGCGCCTCGGCAAGACCCCGGTCCGGCTGCACCACGAGACCTCGGGGTTCGTGGCCAACCGGCTGCAGAGCGCCGTGCTGGCCGAGTCGTTCGACCTCGTGCTGCGCGGTGTGGTCGACGCCGAGCAGCTGGACACGATCGTGAAGAACTCCCTGGGCAACCGCTGGGCCACGGTGGGCCCCCTCGAAAGCTTCCATCTCGGAGGCGGTCCCGGGGGCATCCGGCACATGATCGAGCACCTCGGAAAGGGGATGGCCGAGCGGTGGAAGGACCTCGGCACCCCCGAGCTCAACGCCGGGAACATCGACACCCTGGCCGAGCAGACCGAACGGGCCTACGGCGAGGGAGCCGAGGCCTACCGCGCGCGCTCCGCACGGCGTGACCGCAGGCAACTCGCGATCACCGAAGCCCTGCGCGGGACCAACGAGGCGGACTGACCACCGGCGCGCACCGATCCGATTTCCACGAGAAGAAGGTTGAGCACAATGTCCAAGCACGTCAAGACCGACCCCGACTTCTTCGGCTTCGAGGAGCTGCTCACCGAGGGGGAGCGCTCCGAACTGGCCGAGATCCGCGAGATCGTTCAACGCGAGCTCAAACCGCTGGCCAACGACGCCTGGGACCGGGGAGAGTTCCCCTTCGAAGCGATCCGGACCTTCGCCAGGACGGGGATCGCGGGGTTCCAGTTCCCCGAGTACGGGGACGGGCGGACCCGCAGGCCGCTGTTCAACGGCTTCCTCAGCATAGAGCTGAACAAGGTCGACCCCTCGCTGGCCGTGGCCTCCGGCGTGCACACCGGCCTGGCCATGGGAAGCATCTACGGAGGTGGTGACCAGCATCAACGGGATCGCTGGATGCCGGACATGGTCGCCTGGAACAAGATCGGCGCCTTCGGCCTGACCGAGCCCGAGGGCGGCTCCGACGTGGCGGGAGGCATGCGCACCACCGCCCGCAGGGAGAACGACGAGTGGGTGCTCAACGGGGCGAAGCGCTGGATCGGCAACGGAACCTTCGCCGATCTGGTGGTCATCTGGGCCAGGGACGAGGCGGACGGCAACGTCAAGGGCTTCGTGGTCGAGAAGGACACCCCCGGGTTCCACACGAGCAAGATCGAGGGCAAGATCGCGCTGCGCTCGGTGCAGAACGCCGACATCTCGCTGAACGAGGTGCGCGTTCCGGAGGAGAACCGGCTCCAGAACATCGAGAACTTCAAGGACACCGCCAAGGTGCTGGCCAAAACCAGGGGCAACGTCGCCTGGCAGGCGCTCGGCGTGGCCATCCGCGCCTACGAGCTGGCCCGGGAGTACGCGGTGGAGCGCGAGCAGTTCGGCAAGCCCATCGGCGGTTTCCAGATGATCCAGGACCTTCTCGTGAAGATGCTGGGCAACATCACCGCCATGTTCGGCATGGTGACCAGGCTGGCCCAGAAGATGGCCGACGGGACCGCGGGGGCCGACCACGCCGCGCTCGCCAAGAGCTTCACCACCACCAAGATGCGCGAGTGCGTTTCCTGGGCACGTGAGTTGTTCGGCGGCAACGGCATCGTGCTCGACTACGAGGTGGCCAAGTTCTTCGCCGACGCGGAGGCCGTCTACTCCTTCGAGGGCAGCCGCGAGATGAACACGCTGATCGTGGGCAAGTCCATCACCGGCCACAGCGCCTTCGCCTGATCCCGCGGCGGCCGGGACCGGCCGGGACGAGCAGCCGCCCGCGCGGGAGCGGCGACCTTCCGCGCGGGCGGACTCACGTCGCGGTTCGGCGCGCGACGACTACTCCACCCCGGCCTCGTCCATGCCGCGCAGCTCCTTCTTGAGATCGTTGATCTCGTCCCGCAGCCGTGCGGCGAGCTCGAACTGCAGCTCCCGCGCCGCGTTCATCATCTGGTCGTTGAGCTGCTGCACCAGATCGGCCAGCTCGGCCCGCGGCATGGACTCGATGTCGCGGTCCTTGAGCACGCCCGAACTCACCGTGGAGCTCTCCCCGCTCGACTTCTTGCCCCGCGAGGCGTTGCGCGCGGAACCGCCCTCGGCAACGGTCTCCTCGGTGTCCTCGGACTCGGTGTAGACCCGGTCGAGGATGTCGGCCACCTGCTTGCGCAGCGGTTGCGGGTCGATGCCGCGTTCCTCGTTGTAGGCGATCTGCTTGGCCCGCCTGCGATTGGTCTCCTCGATCGCCCGCCGCATCGACTCGGTGACCCCGTCGGCGTACATGTGGACCTGGCCGGACACGTTGCGCGCGGCCCGGCCGATCGTCTGCACCAGGCTCGTCTCCGAACGCAGGAAACCCTCCTTGTCCGCGTCCAGGATCGACACCAGCGAGACCTCGGGCAGGTCCAGTCCCTCGCGCAGGAGGTTGATCCCGACCAGCACGTCGTACTCGCCGAGCCTGAGCTGGCGGAGCAGCTCGACCCTGCGCAGGGTGTCCACCTCCGAGTGCAGGTAGCGCACCCGGATGCCGAGCTCCAGCAGGTAGTCGGTCAGGTCCTCGGCCATCTTCTTGGTGAGCGTGGTGACCAGCACCCGCTCGTCCCTGCCCGCGCGTTCGCGGACCTCCGCGACGAGGTCGTCGATCTGCCCCTCGGTCGGTTTGACCACCACTTCCGGGTCGACCAAGCCGGTGGGACGGATGACCTGCTCGGTGAACTCACCCCCGGAGCGCTGCATCTCGTACGAGCCCGGCGTCGCCGAGAGATACACCGTCTGCCCGATCCGGTCCGCGAACTCCTCCCAGGTCAGCGGGCGGTTGTCCAAGGCGCTCGGCAGCCGGAAACCGTGCTCGACGAGAGTGCGCTTGCGCGAGGCGTCCCCCTCGAACATCCCGCCGACCTGCGGGACCGTGACGTGGGACTCGTCGATGACCAGCAGGAAGTCCTCCGGGAAGTAGTCGAGCAACGTGGCCGGAGCCGTACCGGGCTCACGCCCGTCGATGTGCCGCGAGTAGTTCTCGATGCCCGAGCAGAAGCCGACCTGGCGCATCATCTCGATGTCGTACTGGGTGCGCATCCGCAAGCGCTGCGCCTCGAGCAGCTTGTTCTGGCGTTCCAGCTTGCCGAGCTGCTCCTCCAGCTCGGCCTCGATGCCGCGTATCGCCTGCTCCATGCGCTCGGGCCCGGCGACGTAGTGCGTGGCCGGGAAGATCCGCAGGTCCTGCACCTCCCGGACGACGTCCCCGGTGAGCGGGTGCAGGTAGTAGAGGCGCTCTATCTCGTCGCCGAAGAACTCCACGCGGACGGCGAGCTCCTCGTAGGCGGGAATGACCTCCACCGTGTCCCCGCGCACCCGGAAGGTGCCGCGCTGGAAGGCCAGGTCGTTGCGCTGGTACTGCACGTCCACGAGGGCGCGCAGCAGGACGTCGCGGTCCGTCTCCCCGCCCACCGACAGCGCGATCGCGCGATCGAGGTAGGACTGCGGCGTCCCCAGGCCGTAGATGCACGACACCGAGGAGACCACCACGCAGTCCCTCCGGCTCAGCAGGTTCGAGGTCGCCGAGTGCCGCAGGCGCTCGACGTCCTCGTTCACCGAGGAGTCCTTCTCGATGTAGGTGTCGGTCTGGGGGACGTAGGCCTCGGGTTGGTAGTAGTCGTAGTAGCTGACGAAGTACTCGACGGCGTTCTCCGGGAAGAACCCGCGCAGCTCGTTGGCCATCTGAGCGGCGAGTGTCTTGTTCGGCTCCATCACCAGGGTGGGCCGTTGTACGCGTTCGATCAGCCAGGCCGTGGTCGCGGACTTGCCGGTACCCGTCGCGCCGAGCAGCACCACGTTCGTCTCACCGGAGTTGATCCGTTTTTCCAGGTCGTCGATCGCCTCGGGCTGGTCTCCCGCCGGCTCGTATTCGGTGACGACCCGGAAGGTTCCCTCCTTGCGCGGGATGTCACCGACCGGCCGGAACTCGGAGTGCGCCAGGACGGGGTTCTCAGTCGCGAATGCCACACCCCCAGCTTACGAGCTCGGAACGACACCGCTGCGCCGCCGCTTCCCGCGTCGTGGGCACGTTGCGGGAAAACGGCGACACGACTCACACGGTTCTCGTACAGTGTCGGCGTGACGTCACAACGGGAGATCGCCGAGAGCATGGGCCTTCCGGTCCATCCTCCGAAGGTGGAGGTCTTCGACCTGACCGCACGGACCAACACCGACTCCAAGGGACGGCTACGGGCGGTGGACGAGTACCGCCTGGAGTCGTTCGGGCTCTACATGGCGCGTGAGATCGTCGACCACCCGAAACTGACCTACGTCGAGTCCTGGCTGCTTCCCGAGCTGAACCTCCGGGTCAGCGATTTCCGCTGGCGCCCCGGACACGAGCGGGTGCAGGACTTCTACCTGGACGTCGTCTCCGTGGAGCGCGGGGCGCGGCAGTGGCGCACGGTCGACCTGTACCTGGACATCGTGGTTTCGACCACGGGTTTCGCCGAGGTCCTCGACACCGACGAGTTCGTCAGTGCGCTGCGCGCCGGTCTGCTGGACGAGCAGACCGCGCAGCGGGCGATGTCCACCACCCACGCGACCGTGGACGCCCTGGCCAGGAACGACTACGACCTCGCGGCCTGGTTGCGGACCTCCGGTATCGAGCTGGAGTGGCGCACTCCCGGTGCCTGATCGACAGCCCCGGGGATCCGCGCACCCGAGGAGGTGGCCCCGACGCAGGCGCCGGATGCTCAGCACTCGAGGCCCGAATTCGGGAACTCCTAGCAGAGATCACGCTGCGCGACAACCGACATACTGGCTAACTCACCGGTAAGGGTGTAACCATCACGCGAACAAGGTTCAAAGGTTACATAACAGATCCATTTTGTTGGTTATTTCACAGTTCTTTCGGGTTACTCTCGGCCCCGTGGGTTCGGTGATCACTCCTCAGCATGTCGAAATCGTCGACGTCCCCAGTGCGCAACGGCACCTGGGTTCCGGGGCCGTCCAGCAGCTGGACGACTGCCACCTCGAGCGATGGGGGTTGTGCCTGGAATGCAGCACGCCGGATGACCCGGTTCACGACAGCGAGATCACCTGGCTGCTGCCCGATCCCGGACTGCGGCTGACCCGTTACCGGCCGCGCAGTCGCCACGCCCTGCCCGAGGGAAGCCTGCTGACGGCGGCCCGCATCGACCGCGACGCGCGCTCCTGGATCGCGACCGATCTGTGCCTGGGGCTGGAAGTCCCGCAACAGGGCCAGCCGCGCATCGTCAACTCGGAGGAGTACGCCCGCGCGATAAACCGCGGTCAGCTGACACCGGAGGAGGCCGACCTGGCGCTGCGCACGGTGCACAGCGTCTTCGACGAGATCAGCCTGCACCGCGACATCGAGCAGTGGCTGGCCCACCGCGGGATGTTCGCCGGGCTGTAGAGCCTCACTCGTACGGGCTCCAGCCCGTGCGCTCCGCCCACCGCTCGGCGCGCGGCAGGACCTTTTCGAACCAGGCACGCTTGGCCTCCGCGTAACGCCGGGAGTCGACGTCCGAGGCGAACAGCTCCGCGCACCGGTGCTTGAGCGCCGCGTACTCCGCGCGGGCCTGCTCGTCCGCGCGCAGCCAGGCCGACAACAGCAGTGCCAGGCGCCAGTTGCTCCTGCCCTCCACCCGCAGGTGCAGGTCGACCCTCCTGCCCGGATCGGCGGAAACGTGCAGCCTGCGCCACCACTGCTCCACCGAGTCCCCGGTGCACGGTTCGTCCGCGTCGTGTCCGGACAACCGCGGGAAACCGGCGGCGGCGAGCCGCTCGTCCAGGACGTCGGCCTCGTCCGGCGCACGGACGGTCAGCTGCAGATCGAGCACGTCCTCGGAAGCCAGCCCCGGAACCGCGGTGGATCCGATGTGATCGACCCGGACACCGCCCCCGCCCGCGGCCTTGGCGATCCGCGCAGCCAGCCGTCGGGCCTGTGCGGGCCACTCCGGATCGGGCGCGACCGGCTCCGGAGGAGCGCTCCAGAGCTGCGGAACGCGGGACCGCACGTTGGCCTCGAAAGGCATCAGGCGCATCTCCCACAGCCGGTCCACCTCGGCGCGGAGTTCCCACTGCGCGGAATCGTTGTCCAGCCAGACGTCGGCGGCCGCCCGCCGCTGCTGCTCGTCGGCCTGCGCCTCGATGCGGGAGCGCGCGTCCTCCGCGGACAACCCCCGGTTCACGAGTCGCCGCACGCGCTGCTCCACCGGGGCGTCCACCACGATCACCAGGTGGTAATCGTCCTGATAGCCGTTCTCGACGAGCAGCGCGACGTCGTGGACCACGATCGCGTCCTCGGGCGCGGCGGCGATCAACTCGGCGGTGCGGGCGGCGACCCTGGGATGCACGATCCCGTTCAACACGCGCCGGGCCGCCTCGTCACCGAAGACCACCCGCGCCAGCGCGGAACGGTTCAGCGCCCCGTCCTCGTCGAGGACCTCCGCACCGAAGTGCTCCACGATCTCTGAAAGCCCCTCGGTTCCCGGTTCGACGACCTCCCGCGAAACGAGATCCGCGTCCACGACGACGGCACCGTGCTCGGCCAGCCTGTTCGCGACCGTCGACTTGCCCGAACCGATTCCTCCTGTGAGACCAACGCGCAACATCCGCCCCATCCTGTCAGTTCCACCGGGGCGGGCGGCGGGGCCGCTGCCCCACGGTTCGGTGATCCGTCCTCCAACCGCCCGCGAGTTCCAGCAGCGCGCCCCGGCACGGGAAGGAGGGTTCCCCGCCGCCCGCCGCCGCTTTCCGGGAACCGCCCGCAGAGCCCGGTCCGCGCCCACAAAAAGGGCGGCCCCGCACCACCCGGGTGCGGGGCCGCCCACGAACCGATCGATCAACCGGTCAACGACCGGGGGTTCGTTCACGCGCCGCCGGAGAGCTTCTCGCGGAGAGCGGCCAGCTGCGCGTCGCTGGCCATGGCGCTCGGCTCCGGCTCCTCCTCCTCAGCAGCGGGCTCCGTGGTGGAGGTGTAGTCGCCCTCCTGGGGCTCCTCCTCCCCTTCGCCCGCGGCCGCGGCAGCGGCGTCGGCCTCGGCGGCCTTGGCAACCTGGCGCATGTGGGCCTCGTAGCGCTCGAGGGCCTCGGCGTACTGCCGCTCCCACTCCTCGCGCTGGGCCTCGTAGCCTTCCTTCCACTCCTGGGTCTCCGGGTCGAAGCCCTCGGGGTAGATGTAGTTGCCCTCGTTGTCGTACTCGGCGGCCATGCCGTACTGGGTCGGGTCGAACTCCGAGTCCGGGGTGAAGCCCTCGTTGGCCTGCTTCAGCGACAGCGAGATGCGCCTGCGCTCCAGGTCGATGTCGATGACCTTGACCATGACCTCGTCACCGACCTGAGCGACCTGCTCCGGAATGTCCACGTGCCGCTCGGCCAGCTCGGAAATGTGCACCAGGCCCTCGATCCCCTCGTCGACGCGGACGAAGGCACCGAACGGAACGAGCTTGGTGACCCGACCGGGCACGATCTGGCCGATCGCGTGGGTCCGGGCGAACTGGCGCCAGGGGTCCTCCTGGGTCGCCTTCAGGGACAACGAGACCCGCTCGCGGTCCATGTCCACGTCGAGCACCTCGACGGTGACTTCCTGGCCGACCTCGACGACCTCGCTCGGATGGTCGATGTGCTTCCAGGAAAGCTCCGAGACGTGCACCAGACCGTCGACCCCACCCAGATCGACGAACGCACCGAAGTTGACGATGGAGGAAACGACGCCCTTGCGGACCTGCCCCTTCTGCAGCTGGTTGAGGAACTCGCTGCGGACGGCGGACTGGGTCTGCTCCAGCCAGGCCCGGCGGGACAGAACGACGTTGTTGCGGTTCTTGTCCAGCTCGATGATCTTGGCCTCGAGCTCGCGCCCGACGTAGGGCTGCAGGTCGCGAACACGCCGCATCTCAACCAGCGAAGCGGGCAGGAAGCCGCGCAGGCCGATGTCGAGGATGAGGCCGCCCTTGACGACCTCGATGACGGAGCCGCGCACGGGCTCGTCCTTCTCCTTGAGGTCCTCGATCGTCCCCCAGGCGCGTTCGTACTGCGCACGCTTCTTGGACAGGATGAGGCGGCCTTCCTTGTCCTCCTTCTGCAGGACAAGGGCTTCGACAAAGTCGCCGACGGCCACGACCTCGGCGGGATCGACATCGTGCTTGATGGACAGTTCCCTGGACGGGATAACGCCCTCGGTCTTGTAGCCGATGTCGAGCAGGACCTCGTCCTTGTCGACCTTGACGATAGTGCCCTCGACGATGTCGCCATCGTTGAAGTACTTGATGGTCTGGTCGACGGCGGCGAGGAAGTCCTCCTCCGTCCCGACGTCGTTCACTGCGACCTGCGGCTTGGTGGCGGCTGCAGTCGGGACGGTGGTGGTGTCGGTGGACATCAGGTGGGTTGCTCCGGTACGGATAGGTAGGTTGTCGGGTCTAAGGTTCTCATGCACCCGGAGTGGTCCCGCACGGGACCCGCCCGTCACGACGCCGGAAGTCCGAGCGGCGTTCGGGGCCCTTGTCCCCGGCCGCTTTCCAGCCACCCGGGAGCCGCAACTCCCGGCGGGAAGCGGCACGGCCGGTGGCTTCCCGCGCGGTATTTTCCGGAGAATGACCACCCCGGGAACCAGCCCCGGTGGGTGGACGGACCACGCGAAAACGGTGACCCCGGCACCGTGTTCGAACACGGGGCCCTGGCGGAGACATACTCCTGGTGCGAGCGATAGCGTACCCGCCCCGGCGATCGCGGAGCAAATCGCCCCACCGATTCCGCGGTCCCCCCGCCGGACACCCACGAGAACACCACCCAGGACTCCACGGAGGCAACAGTGACCGACCGCGTCACCACCGGATCCGACCAGGACGACGGGCGGAGGGCCGCGGCCTCCGCCGTCGTTCCCGAAGCGGGGCAGCAGGCTTCCGGCGGAGATCCGGAGCACACCACGGCCGAGCGCGTCCTCGGCACCATCGGAACGGCGAACCGGGCCGCGGGATCCGCCGAGTCCCGCTCGGCCAGCAAGCTGTGGTGGGACGCCGACGCCGATGACTACCAGGCCGAGCACGGCCCGTTCCTCGGGGACGAGGAATTCCTGTGGTGCCCGGAGCGCCTGCGCGAGCGCGAGGCGAAACTGCTGGGCGAGGTCGCGGGAAAGCACGTCCTCGAGGTCGGCTGCGGGGCGGCCGCCTGCTCCCGCTGGCTGGCCGCCCGGGGAGCCCACCCAGTGGGATTGGACATCTCCGAGGGCATGTTGCGCCACGCCGCGGCAGGCAACGAACGCTCCGGGCGGAGCGTTCCGCTGGTGCAGGGCAGCGCGGACATGCTTCCGTTCGCGGCCGAGTCCTTCGACACCGTCTGCTCCGCTTTCGGAGGCGTGCCCTTCGTCGCCGACTCGGGGCAGGTGATGCGCGAGGTCTCCCGAGTGCTGCGCCCGGGCGGGCTCTGGGTGTTCGCGGTCACCCACCCCATTCGCTGGGCGTTCCCGGACGATCCGGGCCCGGACGGCCTGACGGCCGTGCAGTCCTACTTCGATCGCAGTCCGTACGTCGAGATCAACGCCACCGGCAGGGCCACCTACGTCGAGCACCATCGCACGCTCGGCGACTACGTGAGCCAGATAACCTCGGCGGGCTTCCGACTGCTGGACCTGATCGAGCCGGAGTGGCCGGAGGACCACACCGAGGTGTGGGGCCAGTGGAGTCCGTTGCGCGGCAGGACGCTTCCGGGCACCGTGATCTTCCGCTGCCTGCTTCCCGAGTAACCGGACAACAGCGGTACGCGACCGGCAACGACGGGGCGGGCGAACCAGCAGCACCGCGACCACCGCTCGCGTCCGCGCGAGCCGATACGAGCGAAAAGGCACCGGAAGCGCCGTGAACAACGCACAGGAATTGCTCAAGGCCCAGCAGCGGCGGTTCCGGCGGCTGGATCCCGCCCTGCCCGCGGTCTACCCCCTGCCGCGCCACGGCGAACCGGTCCTGGCTCATCTGGACGCCGGGCGGACGGTGGCGGGGGTTTCCGCCCACGCGCATCAGCCTCCCGGAACCCTGCCGAGTCTGTGGTCCACGGCTGACACCTACGAACTCTTCCCCCTGCTCGGCGAGCACCCGCGTGCGGGCATGGACGTGCTGCTGCGCGCCTTCCGGGAGCAGCTCGCCACCCGCGCTGTTCCCGAGCGGGACTCCGCCTGCCTGGTCACCTGGCCCAGCCGGGACGTCTCGGCCACCCGGGCCCTGCTCGACCACGGTTTCACCCCGCTGACCTGCCTCGCGGTGCGGACACCGACTCCGGAAGTAGATACGAAACTGTCTGGTACCGTAAAGATGCGTCGGGCCGGACCGCCCGATTCGGACCGGGTCGTCGAACTGGCCATGGCCGAGCTCGAGTACGCCGCGCTGGTCGGGGGCTCCGTCCTTCGCCCCGACGCGGCCGGACTCAAGCGCAGTGCCGTCGAAGTCCGGTTGCGCACGCGGAGCACCCCCGGAAGCGCCGAGGCTCCGGGCGGCGATCCGGTCTGGCTGGCCGAGCGGAACGAGATTCCGGTCGGACTCGCCGAATGCGGCTGGGTCGACGCGAACAACCACCACAGTGGACACCGGATCGGCAGCGGACTCTGGGGCTACGTCAACTGCCTCTCCGTCCGCGAGGAGCACCGGGGCACCGGCATCGGTCGCGACCTGATGACGATGGCCCACAACGACTTCGCGGCGGCGGGAGCCGTGGGCAGCTTCCTGTACTACAACCCGGCCAACCCGGTGTCCCCGGTTTTCTGGCACCGCCAGGGCTACCGGCCGCTGTGGACGATATGGGAGATCAGACCGGCTACCGCACTGCGCTGACACCTCGGACGGCGGAGCCGGTCGCGACGCGAAAGGCAACGCCGAGCCGTGGAGATCGTCGCAACGGGAGTCGAGGTCGCCGGTCCGCACGGGCCGCTGCTCGAGCCCACCTCGCTGCACGTCCGTTCGGAGGAGCTGCTGCTCGTCGCGGGACCGCCCGGATCGGGGCGCACCGCACTGGCGCTGGCGTTGTCGGGACGCCTGCGCCCCGACAGCGGAACGGTCCTGCGCAACGGGCACGCTTCCCCCGTCCGACTGCGGCGGACCACAGCCGTGGTCGACTCCGCCGGAATCACCGAGCCGGAAGGATCCGTCGAACTCTCCGAAGCGGTCGCCGAAGGGCTCGGTCTCGCCGGGAGACCGTTCGGCAGGCGAGCGGTGCACCGGTGGTTGTCCGAGCGCGGACTGCACCACTCGGCCCGGAAGCGTTTCGAACAGCTCGCACCGGAGCTCCGGACCAGGGTGCTGCTCGACCTCGCCCGCACCGCGCGCGGCACCGAAGCGCTGATCCTCGACTGCCCCGACCGCCACGGCGGTGACCCGCTTAGCTGGTACACCGCCGCACGCGAAACCGCCACCCACGGCTACGCGGTCGTGGCGCTGTGCGCACCGCAGACCGCGCGGGAACTGAACGTGCGCCCGATTCGCATCGGCTCCGCTCGGAACTCGGGCACCGAGCAGCCCGTCTCCGAGTGCACCCACCCCACTCCCACCGCCGGAACTTCCCCCAGGACCGCACCATGACCACTCTTCGCCTGGCCAGGACCGAACTACGCCGGCTGACCTCCGGCAAGCTGCCCAAGCTCGCTCTCGTGGCGGTCACCCTCGTCCCGCTGCTCTACGGAGCGATGTACATCTACGCGAACTGGGACCCCTACGGGGAGCTGGACTCCGTTCCCGCCGCCGTCGTGGTCGACGACGCGGGAGCCACCCGGGACGACGGGAGCAGGCTCACGGCGGGCGACACGGTCTACCAACGCCTGATCGACTCCGGGGACTTCGACTGGAACCGGGTGAGCCGCGAGCAGGCGACCAGCGGAGTCTCGGAGGGTCGCTACACCTTCGCTCTCGTGATCCCGCAGGGCTTCTCCGAAGCACTGCTCTCCCCCGGCGAGTTCGATCCGGAGCAGGCCCGGCTGCGGCTGGTCACCAACGACGCGAACAACTACTTGGCGGGAACGATCGCCGACCAGGTGGTCACCCGGGTTCGTCAGGGAGTCGCCGCCGACGCGGGAAGCGATGCCGCGCGGCAGCTGCTGCTCGGACTGAGCACCGTGCACGACCAGACGGTACGGGCGGCCGACGGGGCCGGAGAACTCGCGAACGGGGCCGGAGAACTGGACGAGGGGCTGGACAGCGCCAGCAGCGGTGCCGCGCGGCTCTCCCGGGGAGCGCACGAACTGCTCACCGGACAGCGCAGGTTGGCCGACGGCTCCGCCCAGCTCGCCGAGGGCGCCGGAGAGATCGCCGACGGCAGCGACGAGCTCCACGGCGGACTGAACCGCCTGCGGGAGCGAACCGCCGAGCTTCCGGAGCGCAGCGACCGCCTCGCCGACGGCGCCGAACGCGTCGCCGAGGGCAACGCCGAGCTCGCCGAGAAGGCCACGAAGCTCGGGACCGTGTCGCAGCGCGTAGCCGACGGGCTGGACGGCGCCAAGAGCGACGTGGTCGAGAAACTGCGCGGGCTCGGGATGTCGGAGCAGCAGATCGAGCGCGTCACCCGCTCGATCGACGAACTCGACCAGCCCGTGGACGAGGCCAACTCGAAGGTCCAGCAACGGGTGAACAAGATCCGCAAGCTCTCGGACGGAGCGGAGCAGGTCGCCACGCACGCGCGGGAGCTCGCGAACAGGACCCCCGAACTGACCAACGGCATCGCGAAGCTGGACACGGCCTCGGAAAAGCTCGCGAACGGCTCCGCCGAGGTCCACTCCGGAGCCACCGAGCTGCGGGACAAGCAGCGGGAGGCGGTGTCCGGGGCCGAGCAGCTCACCACCGGCGCCGACGAACTGGCCTCGGGCACCACCAGGCTGGCCAACGGATCGGACGAGCTGGCCAACGGCTCGCACGAGCTGGCCGACAAGCTCGACGACGGAGCAGCCGACATCCCGGCCCCGGACGAGTCCACGCGCGAAGCCACGGCCGAGACCATCGGGAACCCGGTCGCCGTGGACGAGCGGGCGCAGACCGAGGCGGGAACCTACGGGGCCGGGCTGGCCCCCTACTTCATGGGATTGGCGCTGTGGATCGGCGGGTTCGTGCTGTTCCTGCTGATGCGTCCCCTCTCCAACCGCGCGTTGGCCGCAGGCGTCGCACCGTGGCGCACCGCGCTCGGGGGCTGGTTGCCCGCCGCGATCGTGGGGACGGTCCAGGCCGTGCTGCTCTATCTGGTCGTGGTCTTCGGCGTCGGAGTCCAGCCCGCGCGCCCGTGGCTGACCCTGAGCTTCCTGGTGCTGACCTCGCTCGCGTTCACCGGTGTGGTGCACTCGCTCAACGCCGCGTTCGGCCCGCGCGGGAAGTTCCTCGCCCTGGTGTTCCTGGTTCTGCAGCTCGTCACGGCCGGGGGAACCTTCCCCTGGCAGACCATTCCCGACGTGCTGCACCCGCTGCACCGGGTGCTGCCGCTGAGTCACGTGGTGGACGGGCTGCGGCACCTGATCTACGGCGGTGGCGCGGACAGCGCGGCCCGGGCGGCGCTGGTGCTCGCCTGCTACCTGGCCGGTGGGCTGCTGCTGAGCACAGTCGCCGCCATGCGGCAGCGGGTCTGGACTGCCTCCAGGCTCCGACCGGAACTGGCACTCTGACACCGCGACCGCCGCAGCGGACGAGAAGGGCCCGGAGTGGTTTGGCTTTCACCACTCCGGGCCCTTCGAGCACGCACTGTACCGCACGGATTCACACGCCGTAGCGAGGGGGCGAGAGCAGCCGCCCCGCCGTTCCGCGGGGCGGGCGAGTCACTCCCGCGCCGACTGCTCCTGCTCGTCGTAACGAGCGATCTCGATCAGGTTGCCGTCCGGATCACGCAGGTACAACGAGGTGATCTGACCGGTGCTGCCGGTCCGCACGACCGGACCGGCCTCGATGCGCACGTCGTTCGCCCTCAGGTGCTCCTGGACCTCGCTGAGCACGTTGCCGGTGACCAAGCACAGGTTCGCCGAGCCGGGAACCGGATGCGTCGCCGTGGGTTCCACCAGCTCGCTGGCCGCGTGCAGTTTGATGGTCTGCTGACCGAAACGCACCGCGCGCCGCTCCCCCTGAAAGGTCACGGTCTCCATTCCGAGAATGTTCTCGTAGAAGTCCAACGCACGATCGACATCGGCCACGGTGAGCACCAAATGGTCCAGTCTGTCGATGCTGATCATGATCCTCCTTCGCCGACGTCGGGCAACCCCCAACACCACGCGTCGACCATCCGCGGTTTCTCGTGTCGTGATACGCCAGTTCTCCGGCGGCTCGAATCCCCTGCTTGAGACGACGGAACACCCCGACGGAGCCTGCACCGCCGATGCACAACTGAATCCAGGGCAGCCTAACCGCATGACCCCTTCGGAGTGACAACCGGCTGCCCCGGTTCACCGGGTGTCGCCCCGGCGGGAGCACCCGGTGAACAACCGTATGGCCTCACGACGCGGCGAAGGGGTCAGTGTGCCGCCGTGTCCCAGGAATCCCCCGTTCCCACGGAAACCTCCAGCGGAACGTCCAAACTCGCCGCTGAGCTCATCTGCTCGCGAACCAGCCGCTCGACGGCCGCGGTCTCGCCCTCGGCCACTTCGATGATCAGTTCGTCGTGCACCTGCAGCAGCATCCTGGAGGACAGCCCCTCGGAGGCCAGCGCGCTGTGCACGCCGAGCATCGCCACCTTGATGATGTCCGCGGCGCTGCCCTGGATCGGGGCGTTCAGCGCCATGCGTTCGGCCATTTCCCGGCGCTGCCTGTTGTCGCTGGTCAGATCGGGCAGGTAACGACGTCGTCCGAGGATGGTGGACGTGTAGCCGTCCTTGCGCGCCCGATCGACGATCTCGTGCAGGTACTCGCGCACCCGACCGAACCGGGCGAAGTAGGCGTCCATCTGCTGCTTGGACTCCTCGTTGGAGATCTGCAGCTGCTGGGCCAGCCCGTAGGAGGACAGCCCGTAGACCAGCCCGTAGGACATCGCCTTGACCCGACGACGCAGCTCGTGGTCGACCTCGGCGATCGGCACGCCGAACGCCTGGGAGGCGACGTAGTTGTGCAGGTCCTCACCGGTCCGGAAGGCCTCGATGAGCCCCTCGTCACCGGAGAGGTGGGCCATGATCCGCATCTCGATCTGGCTGTAGTCCGCGGTGAGCAGTGTCTCGTAGCCGTCACCGACGACGAACACCTCCCGGATCCGCCGCCCCTCCTCGGTGCGGACGGGGATGTTCTGCAGGTTCGGTTCCGTGGACGAGAGCCTGCCCGTGGAGGCGATCATCTGGTTCAGGGTGGTGTGGATCCGCCCGTCCGGAGCCACGGCCTTCACCAGCCCCTCCACGGTGGTTTTGAGCTTGGTGGCGTCCCGGTGCTCCAGCAGGTGCCGCAGGAACGGGTGCTCGGTCTTGGCGTACAGCCCCTGCAACGCCTCGGCGTCGGTGGTGTAACCGGTTTTGGTGCGCTTCGTCTTGGGCATGCCCAGCTCGTCGAAGAGCACCGTTTGCAGCTGCTTCGGCGAGCCGAGGTTGATCTCCCTGCCGATGACCGAGTAGGCCTGTCCGGCGGCCTCCTCCACTCGCCCGACGAAGTGCTCGCCCAGTTCCTCCAGCCGCTGCCGGTCCACCGCTATGCCGGCCTCCTCCAGGTCGACCAGCACGCGCAGCAGCGGCAGCTCCAGATCGGTGAGCAGGCCGCGGTTCTCGATCCCCTCGAGCTCGCCGTCCAGCGCGTCAGCGAGCTCCAGCACCGCCTTTGCCCGCACCAGCTCGGCCGCGGCTGCGTCCTTCCTGGCCTGGTCCTCGTCCTCCAGCAACGAGAGCTGACCGCTGTCATCGCCCCCGCGCACGCTGAGATCGCGCTGCAGGTACCGCACGACCAGATCGGGGAGATCGAAGGAACGCTGCCCCGGACGGACCAGGTAAGCGCCCAGCGCGGTGTCGCTGGTGACGCCGCGCAATTCCCAGCCGCGCTCCCGGATCGCGTGCATGGGGACCTTGACGTCGTGGGCGGCTTTCGGAACGGACTCGTCCGCCAGCCACTCGCCGAAAGCGCTCTCGTCCTCGGGCGTCAGCTCAGCGACGTCCACATAGGTCCCCGCGCCGGACGCGGTGGCCACGGCGATCCCGTCGAGGTCCCCGCTGCCCTGCGACCAGGTCCCGGTGCAGGCCAACCCGACCCGACGACCGTCCCTGGCGTGGTTGTCCAGCCAGTCCCGCAGCGTTCCCGGATCCGCGATCCCGCCGGAGACCTGGAACCCCTCGGAGACCTCGGGCTCCTCGGTCGACAGCGTGCTGAACAGCCGATCACGCAGCACCCGGAATTCCAGGTCGTCGAACACGCGGTGCACGGCGTCGCGGTCCCACTGCCGCATCTCGAGGTCCTCCGGACGCGCGTCCAGCGCGACGTCCGAGACGAGCTGAGTCAGTTCCCTGTTGCGCAACACCTGCGCCACGTGGGCGCGCAGCTTCTCGCCGGCCTTGCCCTTCACCTCGTCGGCCCGGTCCAGCAGTTCGTTCAACGAGCCGAACTGCTGGATCCACTTGGTGACGGTCTTCTCCCCCACGCCGTCGATCTTGGGCAGGTTGTCCGAGGGGTCGCCGCGCAGCGCCGCGAAATCGGGGTACTGCAGCGGCGTCAGCCCGTACTTCTCCTGCACCGCCTCCGGGGTGAAACGGGTCATCTCGGAAACGCCCTTGCTGGGGTACAGCACGGTGACGTTCTCGGAAACCAGCTGCAGGGCGTCGCGATCACCGGTACAGATGCGGACGTCGCCCCCCTCGGCGACCGCCTGGCTGGTCAGGGTGGCGATGACGTCGTCGGCCTCGTAGTTGTCCTTGCTCAGCACCGGAATGTTCAGCGCACCGAGCACTTCCTGGATCAGGCTCACCTGACCGCGGAACTCCTCGGGGGTCGATCCCCTGTTGGCCTTGTACTCCGGATAGGTTTCGGACCGGAAGGTCTGGCGCGATACGTCGAAGGCCACCCCGAGATGCGTCGGCTGCTCGTCCCGCAGCAGGTTGATCAGCATCGAGGTGAAGCCGTAGACCGCGTTGGTGTGCTGTCCGGTGCCCGTCTGAAAATTCTCCTTGGGCAGGGCGTAGAACGCTCGGTAGGCCATGGAGTGGCCGTCGATCAGCAGCAGGCGTCGGTGCTCGGATGCCATCACGGCGTGCGAGTCTAGGCTCAACCCCCGTCAACGGTTACGCACAGGGCAGGAGAGCGAGAAGTGGCCGAGGACACGAACGGAACGGTGCTGTCCGGCGCGGACGGCCCCGCAGCGACGCCCACCGTTTCCGAGCAGGAGCAGCTGGGGAGCCGGATGGGCATCAGGATGACCGAATACGCCCCCGATCGTGTGGTCGGAGTCATGCCTGTTTCCGGCAACAGGCAGCCCTACGGGCTGCTGCACGGGGGCGCGAACGCCGTGCTCGCCGAGCAGCTGGGGTCGATCGCGGCGGCGTTGCACGCCGGGGCCGACCGGATCGCGGTGGGGCTGGAACTGTCGTGCACGCACCACCGCGCCGCCACAGAGGGGAACGTGACCGGGGTGGCCACACCGCTGCACCGGGGCGGGAGCACCGCCACCTACGAGATCGTCATAACCGACGAACAGGACAGGCGCACCTGTTCGGCACGACTGACCTGCCTCATCCGCGAGAAGCCGCCGGCGAGCGAGTGAGTCGGCACCGGCCCGGGGCGGAGGTAGTTCCCGGACCGGTGCTGTGCCGGACCGGCGCCGCGGCCGGCGTTCGCGCGAACACGGCCGGGCGGTGGAGCAGCGGGGAGCGGGCGCTCACTCCAGGCTCTCGAGCACTGCCTGGGCAACCGCCTTCATGGTGGTGCGCCGGTCCATGGCGGTACGCTGCAACCAGCGGAAGGACTCCGGCTCCGACATGTCGTGGTTGCTCATGAGCAGGCCCTTGGCACGCTCGATCGTCTTGCGCGACTCGAGACGTTCGGAGAGGTTCGCGGCCTCCGCCTCCAGGGCCTGAACCTCGGTGAACCGCGAGACCGCGAGCTCGATGGCGGGCACCAGGTCGCGCTTGGCGAAGGGCTTGACCAGGTAGGACATGGCCCCGGCCTCCTTCGCCCGCTCGACCAGGTCACGCTGGCTGAACGCGGTCAGAATCACCACGGGGGCGATCCGCTCACCCGCTATCGAGGAAGCCGCCTCGATGCCGTCCATCTTCGGCATCTTGATGTCCAGGATCACCAGATCGGGCCGCAGCTCCTCCGCGAGACGAACCGCTTCTTCCCCGTCACCGGCCTCACCGACGACCTGATATCCCTCCTCGCGAAGCATCTCCACAAGATCGAGCCTGATCAGCGCCTCGTCCTCGGCCACGAGCACGCGGTGCTGAGTAGCATTCGTCGCCGCGTTCGGGTCCTCGGCAGCCGGCGTGGTCACCGGATCCTCCTGGATGGTTCTCGGGTCTGCCGGTGCGGTCGCACCGGAGAGTGCAGCTTATCGTCCTGCGCACCACAGTGAAGGCAGCAGGGGCCGCGCGAGCGGAGGATGAGAGCTGGGCCACGCACGTGGAACCCCGCTCGTTCCGCTCGTTTCCGCGCAGGCCCGGACACTCCGCCCGAACCGCCTGCGGCCACCCCGTCCGCGATCAGTGATCGGTGGTGCCGTATGCTTGTGTCAACAGCGGCCCCCGTAGCCCAATAGGCAGAGGCGGCGGACTCAAAATCCGTGTAGTGTCCGTTCGAGTCGGACCGGGGGCACCCCGCACCACCACCCGAAAACGGCCGCTGCGCTGGGGCGACGCGAACAGCGGCCGATCACGGGATCTGCGGCTGCACCCGGCTCGGTGCGGGCCTGTGCGAGTGCTCACGGCACATACACGGCCAATGCACGTACACGGACCGACCCGAGCGCCCCTTCCGGAACCAGCACGCTCGTGTGCCTGTGAACGATCCGCGGAAGTCGCGCACGCTCCCGAAGCTCTCCGATACGACCACCGGAAGCCGGGGCGAAAGCACGCATTCCTGTGCGAAACTGCGATCATGCGGAGTCGGTGGTTCCGAGCACTGCTGCTGGGTGGCCTCCTGGCCGTCACGGTCGCGGGATTCCTGCTGAGCCGTCCCGGCTGGCTGCTCGAGGACAGCAGTCCCGTCCGCAACATGTTCGAGGCGCTGAGCTGGATCTTCGGAATACTCGGTGTTACCGGTGCCGGGATCGCGGCGGCGTGGCGGCGGCTCCCCGCCCCGGACGGCCGCCCCGGGGCGGATCACTCACCCGACCCGTCCGGTGTGCTGCCCGGACGCGCCCTGCACCTCGTCGTCGGACGTCTTCCCACCGTGGATCAGCTGGGCCTGCTCGCGCTCGGCGTCAAACCCGCCATCGACACCGACTCGGAGGAGCAGCTACCGCCCTTCGTCCCGCGCGACCGGGACGCGGACCTGGATCGGGCGATCGCCCGGGGTGGCACGGTGCTGGTGCACGGCCGAGCCGCCGCGGGCAAGAGCCGCGCAGCCCTCGAGACCTTGCGCCGACGACTTCCGGACCACAGGTTGCTCGTGCCCAACGACGGACCGGCGCTGCGTGAGATCGCCGAAGCCGAGATCGACCTCACCGACACCGTGATCTGGCTCGACGACCTGGAGCGCTTTCTCACCCCGGACGGACTCGACCTCGGCCTGGCACACCGACTGTGCCCGAGCGACCGGAACACCAGGATCGTGGCCACCATCCGCGACGACGAGCTGGCCCGCTACGACCGCGCCGCCCTCTCCGGAAGCCACGCTTCCCCGGACGTCGCGCGCAGCGCCGTCCAGCTCGTCGAACAGCTCCGGGACGAGCACCGCATCAATCTCGCCCGCCGTCTCAGCAGCACCGAACGCGACGCGGCTTCCCGGCAAACCGACCACCGCATCCACTCCGCGCTGCACGCCGAGGAGGGATTCGCCGAGTACCTGGCAGCGGGCAAAGCCATGTTCGGCCGCTGGACCACCGGCGACGGCGAGCTCTACCACCTCGGCCAAGCCGTCATCAGCGCCGCCGTCGACTGCCGCCGCGCCGGATACCACCAGCCCCTGCCCGCGGAAGTCCTGGAAGGACTGCACGCGCACTACCTCGCACCCGGCTGGCGGCACCGCGACGACCTCCCCGCTTTCACCGAGGGCCTCACCTGGGCCCGCCGGAGGGTGCTCGGCGCCAGCTCGTGCCTGCAGCCCCACGCGGAGAACACCTACCTGGCCTCCGACTACCTCCTCGACAGCGCGGAACTTCCGGGAAGTCCGCTGCGCGGCCTGCCCACCCCGGACACGACCAGAAGCGCAGTGCTGGCTCTGTCCACTCCGCGGGAAGCGCTCTACATCGGCCAGCAGGCCTGGCAGAACGACAACGCCCGTGCCGCGGAAGAGGCCTTCCGCAGCGCGGCCGAATCCGGCTACCCGAAAGCCATGCTCGTCCTCGGAGGACTGCTCGCACAACGCGGGCGGAACCACGAGTCCCGCGACTGGTTCGCGAGAGCACGAGCCCGGAGTCCCCGGGACCAGGACGACGAGCAGTGACCCGAACCTAACGGCCGGGAGAGAGCAGCACGGACACCGCGGGCGGCCGGACTCCGCGGAGCCGCACCGAAAACGAGCGGACGCGCGGGCCACGCCTTCCGCGTTGGCCGTTCTCCGGCCCGCAGGCACTCCCACCGATGTCCCTCCCCGCAGCACGCGAACCCGGCCAGCCGACTGTTGACGTGACCTCGATCACCTTCTATTTTCTTTCGAAGCGATTCGAAAACTGGCCTCTCCAGTGAACGGGAACCACACATGCCCACGATCGCAGGAAGCACCCGCGACGTTCGGACCTCGTCCGGAGCGGCGCCCCACGTGCCCACCGAGCTGCGAGCCACATCGGACGGCACGCGGGAACGCACCGAGCACACCGCCGAACACAGGAGAGGTCTCCCCCAGCTCGGAACGATGCCGGGGGACGCCTCAGTGCGGCCGAACCTTCGGCCTCGTGCGCACGACAGCGGCGCGCCGACCCCGCAGAACCGGCAGGAGCACGACAGCACCGGAAGAAGGTGACTAGGATGCGGTCACTAGTCGGATTCGTCGAAGCGGTTCGAAATGCTCGTTCCGAACGGGCCGGACGACGACCGCCCGCCGACCGCACACCGCCGGGGAGGGGCCGCGCAGCCGATGGTGCCCCGAGAAGACGGCGGGACAGCAGCTTCCCCACCCGCCTCGTCGTCATCGGTCTGGCCGTGCTGCTGGTCACCGCGGGCTGCGCCGGCGGGGTGCGCTCACGCGACCCGAACGTGGTGGTCGAGCTCGACCACTACACGGACGCCGCGACGAGCCGACAGTTCAGAGCGGTGCTGGACCGATGTGCGCAACGCTTCGGCCTGCGGATCCAACGGCAGGACGTGCCCACCGACCAGTTGATGCCCAAAGTTCTCCGGGACGCCACCGCGCACTCGCTACCGGACCTGCTGTTCGTGGACAACCCCGACCTGCAGACCGTGGCCGAGACCGGAGCGCTCACCGAGCTGAGCCAGTACGGGCTCAGCGGCGAGGGGCACTTCCCCGCCATCGTGGAGGCGGGGTCCCACCAGGGGAAGCTCTACGGGCTCGCCCCCGGGGTGAACGGGCTCGCGCTGTTCTACAACCGCACCATGTTCGAGCGGGCCGGGCTGGAACCACCGGAAACCTGGCGGGAACTGCGCGAGGCCGCCCGCACCCTGACCCGGGGTTCCACCCACGGTCTCGCGTTCTCCGCGATCACCTCCGAGGAGGGCACCTGGCAGTTCGAGCCCTTCCTGTGGAGCAACGGCGGGGAGCTCGACGAGCTCACCTCCCCGGAGTCGGTGCGTGCCCTGGAGTTCTGGTCCGGCCTGGTCGAGGACGGGCTGGCTTCCAGATCGGTGGTCAACTGGAACCAGAACGACGTCATCGACCGCTTCGCGAGCGGCCACGCGGCCATGATGATCAACGGTTCCTGGTCCCTGTCCGCTCTGGATGAATCGGGCACGGACTACGGAGTCGTGCCGATCCCCACCCCGAGTCCCGAGATCGCCCCGCAGGTGCCGCTCGGCGGTGAGGTCGGTGTCGTGCCGGAAACCACTCCGCGACGGCAGGAGAACGCCGCACGCGTGCTGGGCTGCATGCTCGAGCGGGACAACATGCTGGACTGGACGACCGACCACGCCTACGTCCCGTCCCGAGTGGACGTCGCCGAGCAGTACGCCCGGGACGTTCCGGCCATGAAGCCCTTCGTCACCGAAGTGGCCACCGGACGAGCGCGCACGGCCGAACTGGGCCCCCGGTACCGGGAGGTGTCCCAGGCGCTGGCCGACGCCGTCCAAGCCACCATCGCCGGAACGACCAGTCCCGAACGAGCCCTGCAACGAGCCGCACGTGTCGCGGAGAACGCGGACTGACGTCAACGCTCCTGAACGGGTGGTTGTCATGACGACGGCGAGCACGAAAACCACGACGACCGGATCCTCCCCGCCACGACGCGCACGCGGCGGGATCGGTGGAAGGCGTGAACGACTGATCCAGTGGACCTTCGTCCTGCCGATGGTCGTGTTCCTCCTGCTGTTCTTCTGCTACCCGGTCGTGCGAAACCTGATGATGGGGTTCCAGCAGTGGACGGTCGCCTCGTTCTACGAGGGCGGTGCTCCCTTCGTGGGACTGGACAACTACGTCGAGCTCGTCACCGATCCGCTGTTCGGCACCGCCGTGCTGAACACGGTCCTGTTCACCGCGGGCTCGTTGTCGTTCCAGTTCGTGATCGGTCTGGGGCTGGCGGTGTTCTTCCAGCGCCGCTTCCCGCTCAGCGGAGTGCTGCGCGGCTTGCTGCTGCTGCCGTGGCTGCTACCGCTGGTGGTGTCCGGTGCCGTGTTCCGCTGGATCTACGACGAGGGCTTCGGGGTGCTCAACCAGATCCTGCTCGGACTGCACCTGATCCAGGACCCGATCCCCTGGTTGTCCAGCACCCAGTACGCGTTGACCGCGGCGATCATCGCCAACATCTGGGTGGGTGTTCCGTTCAACCTGGTCATTCTGTACAGCGGTCTCCAGGCCGTTCCCGCTTCGCTGTACGAGGCCGCGGCGCTGGACGGCGCGGGTCCGTGGCAGCGCTTCCGCAGGATCACGCTTCCGCTGCTGCGGCCGGTCATCTCCATCGTGCTGATGCTGGGACTGATCTACACGCTCAAGGTCTTCGACATGATCATGGTCCTCACCGGTGGCGGTCCGGCCAACGCCACCGAGACGCTGACCACGTGGTCCTTCGCGCTGTCGTTCGAGGAGTTCGACTTCGGCCAGGGTGCCGCCGTCGGCAACATCCTCATCGTGATCGCACTGGTGTTCGCGCTGTTCTACCTGCGCTCCATCCGCGATTCGATCCGCTCGGAAGGAGGGCCCCGATGAGCACCGCACGACGAGTGACCAACACCGCTGCCGGCATCGTGCTGGTACTCACCTTCCTGGCCCCGGTGTACTGGATGATCAACGTCTCCTTGCAGCGCAGCGACGCCCTGCTGCGGACGCCACCGGCCTGGTTCCCGGTCGACCCGACCTGGAGCGGCTACGTCGAGGCAATACGCACCCAGGGCTCGCACCTGCTCACGAGTCTGGTGATCGCGTTGGGAACGGTGCTGTTCACGCTGCTGGTGAGCGCACCAGCCGCCCACGCGCTGGCCAGGTTCCGGCTGCGCGGCACACTGGCGCTGGTTCTGGTCGTGCTGCTGGTGCAGATGGTGCCCGGAATCGTGATGGCCAACTCGCTCTACCCGGTGTTCAGCCAGCTCGGGCTGCTGGACAGCTACGCGGGCATGATCCTGGCCGACTCGACGCTGACCGTCCCGTTCGCGGTGCTGATCCTGCGCACCTTCATGAGCGGAGTCCCGGGCGAGCTGCTCGAGGCCGCCCGAGTCGACGGCTGCGGCCAGTGGCGCACGTTCGGCAGCGTGGTCCTTCCGGTGTGCCGCAACGCCCTGATCACAGCGGGGCTGTTCAGCTTCCTCTTCGCCTGGGCGGACTTCCTGTTCGCGGTCAGCTTCACCACGGGCAACACCATCCAGCCGATCACCGTGGGGATCTACCGCTTCGTCGGCAACCAGACCACGAACTGGAACGGGGTGATGGCCACCGCCGTGCTGGCCTCCATCCCAGCGGCGATCCTGCTGCTGACCGCGCAGCGGTACGTGGCCGCGGGCATCACCGGGGGTGGTGTCAAGGAGTAGGACCTCCGCCCCGACCGGTCCCCACCGGAAAAGCACGGGGGTGCCCGCTGCGGAAACGCACCGCCACGGGCAGACTCGGTCACCATGGAGGACGCTGAAGCGGCGCGGGGGAAACTGACCGACCTCGCCCGGGAAAGAACCGCGGTGGAGCAGCAGCTCGACGAGCTCTGGGAACGCACCCGCCGGACCATCCGCGAGGCAGACGGGGCGGGACTCAACCGCAGGGAGATAGCGGCTCTGGCCCGCGTCTCCCCTCAGACGGTGTACAAGGCGCTCGGCAGGGGCGAGCAGTAGCCCCTGCCCGGTCTGCCGCCCGGAGAAGCGCTCGCTCCGCCGGGGCGCACGCCCCATTTCGCCGAGGAGGTGCTCGGGGCGCCGCGGAAACACCTCGCCCCGGACCGCACGTTCCCGCTCGCGGACGCTCCCGGAAGAATCACAGGGGTGTGAAAGCCCCGCAGATCTCCTCCCACCCGCCCACGAAGAGGTTCGTTTTTGCGGAAACCGAGTTCGGAGTCGTCACGAGACGATTGTTCGTCGTCGAGCTCCACGCGGAGCGCCCGCGCGGGGCGCTCCGCGGAGTGTGCGCCTCGTCGGGGGAGTCCGGAAACTCCCGCCGTGCCGATGCCGGGAGCGGAAAGGGCCTGCCGGACGCTCCCGCGACGACGGTTCGGCGAGCACCCCCCTCCGGAGCTCGAAACACCCGGAAGGCCACTTCCCTCCTCCGCACACGGCCCGGCCCGGGAACGCGAGCCGAACAATTCGAATCGAACGCACCGGAAAGCCGAAAGCGCACTTCTCGAGGGCGACAATCGGAGATTCTTTTTCGCAACACCTGCCGAAAAATCCACGAAAACCGAGAACAAAATCCTCGCAGCACCGACGCGGGAACAAACACCGAAAGCACGGAAAGCGACACGAGGAATGATCGAAGAGTGACGCACTCGGCTCAACTCCCGGCTTCGACTCCTCGTCAGGACGCGCAGTGGCGCGAGGGAGCCGACCGGAAGCCGAACCCACTCCCCGGGGGCGGAACCACGACGTGGGCGGGAAAGTCACCACCGCCCCACGGAGCAGCGCTCATTCGGAGTTCCGATCGTAATTCTCCGAATCACGACTTTCCCCTTCGTCGTCCTCGTCCTCGTCCTCGGAATCACCTTCGGCCAACTCGTCCTGCAAGGCCTCGATATCGAGCGGTGGCGAACTGTACTTGAGCTCACGTGCGATTTTGGCCTGCTTGGCCTTGGCGCGCTTGCGCCCCATACGTACGTCCCCTTCCATACAGTGCTTTCCCTGCACCCACAATACAACCACGATATCGCCGTGGAGCTTTACGGGCCGCTTCGCGGCACGCCCGCGCGTCCGAACCGAAGTGCCGCCGCCTCACCCACCGGGGACGGGGCCGTCCCGCTCGACCGCGGAGCCGGTCCTCCGGCCCCGTCCCCTCCGGGAGATCTGCGCGGAGCAGTTCCGAGCTCTCAGGCAGTCGACGAACCTCCCGTGGAACGGCGCGCCACCGTGCGAACCCGCGCTCTGGCCGGATCCTCCGGCTTGCTGCGCACGTGAGGAGCGCGTCCGAAGCTCGGCGATTCGTTCGAGCGCTTCCTGACGAACAACGTCACGGTCACCCCCTCGGTGAACGCGTTGCGCCGCATCATCCGCGCGGAGGGCTCGTTGCCGTGCTCGACGTCGGTGATGATCCGTGCCGCTCCCGCGTCGAACAGGGCCTGACAGCAGGCCTCGACCAGCTGGCTGGCCACACCGCTGCCGCGCGCACGGGGGTCGAGGGAGATCCACTCCATGTAGCCCCAGTCCTCGCGTTCGTCGTAGGACATGGACCCGAGCACGAAACCGAGGACCTCACCTTCGGACTCGGCCACCCAGCACGCCTCCGGCTGAGTGTCGAAGTGCTCCGTAATGCTCGACAGCGACCACGAGGTGTACGGCATGGTGGAGACGTCGAAAGTCCGAAACCCCAGGTCCAGCACACCCTCCAGATGTGCCATGCGCATGGGCACAACGTCGATCGTCTCCGGGGCCATCCCGGTGCCGCCCATGTTCTCACTCCCTCGAACCGGCCCGAGCCGACGTCTCGATCGTCTCCGCGTCGCCGTTCCCATTCTCTCCTCGAGGGGAACAACACGCGGCCCGCGGCCCGACCGCGCCGAGGACTCGGACCGTACACCCGCACCGGGCGGCCGGCCTCGGAAGCACTCCGGCGAAGTTGCGCACCGCCGCAATCGCGACCTTCCGGTGCCCCGGTTCCGCTCCCGGAACGACCCCGCCCCGCGGTGATCGGATCACTGGCGCTGCGCCAACGACGTCCTGTTCGCCGCGCTGCGCGCTATCAGAATGTCGCCCCCTCCCACCAGCAGATAGGTAACCACGGTGCCCGCGGCCGTCAAGGGCCACGCCCAGTATCCCCCTATCCGAGAAAGGCCGTAAGCCACGGCCACGGACGCGGAGACGGACAGCAGATCGACGGCGCCGCTCATGGTGGCCACCCGCGCGCTCTCCGGAAGACTGCCCCTTCGGAAGTGACCGAGAAACACTCCGCCCACCAGCACGAACGCGACGGCGGCCCCCAGCGCGAAGGAAACCGTCTCCCAACTACTCGGCGGACCGCCCGCTCCGTTGACCAGACCGTAGGAGGAGGTGATCGTTATCGAGAAGCCGTAGGCAGTGGCGTTGTTCCGCAGCGCGGTACGCACACCGCTGCCGTAGACGCTCAGAGCGCTCTCGGCCCGGTCCGGGCGAACTTTCCCCTCTGCCTCTCCAGCGGACAGCTCCGTTCCGTCTTCGGCCATGTTCACAGCGCAGCACGCCGGCGGACACCGGACAACTCGGCTGCCCCGCCGCCCCGTCCTCGCCGCGGCGGCGGGTGGCCGTCCGGGCTACCCGACGAACCCGGCCGTGCCCGCTCACCGGAGCGCGTCACCGCCTCCGCTGCTAGTTCAGCTCGGAGAGGAAACCGCTGACCGCGGCTTCGGCCGCCCCGAGCAGACGTCCCTGCTCACCGAACCGCGCGGTTCGCAGGTCCACCGGAAGCTCGGGCAGCCCGCGGAGCCGATCCAGGGCCGTGCGCAGTTCCTCCCCGGTGTTCCGCAGCATCAACTGCAACCACCCTCCGAGCAGCACCCGACTGGGGTCGAAAACGTTGATCAGGTTGGCCAGGCCGACGGCCACCGGGGTGCACATCCGGCGGAACGCTTCCAGGACTTCCGGCTCGGAGCGCTCGGCCCCGGAGAACAGTTCCGCCAGCGCGGTGTGCCGGTTCGGCGAGGTGCCCGCCCCCACCTGGTCCAGCAGGGCGTCCGCGCCGATCTCGGTCTCCCAGCATCCCCGGCCACCGCAGTGGCAGGAGCGCCCACCGGGGTTGGTGATCATGTGGCCGACCTCTCCGGCGTAACCGGTGCTTCCCGTCAGCAGCCGGTCGTGGGTGACTATCCCCCCGCCGACGCCGACTCCCGCGGAGACGTAGACGAGATCGGCGCAGTCCCTGCCCGCACCCCGGCGGTGCTCGGCCAACGCGGCCAGCCGCGCCTCGTTGCCGATCACGATCGGCCCGGTGAGCCGGAGCTCGTCGCGCAGTCGTTCGGCCAGGTTCAACTTGCGCCATCCCAGGTTCGGGGCACGGCTGACCACCCCGTCCTCGGAGCGGACGAGGCCGGGAACCGCGATGCCCACCGCGAGGGGCGCCTCCTCGAGCGGCTCCACTTCCGCGTGGATCAACCGCACGAGCTGGTTCACGCTCGCGGTCGGATCCCCCGGAACCCGTTCGTGCCGGGTCTCCGACTCCTCCAGGAGGGTGCCGCCGAGCCCCACACGTCCGATCCCGATGGTGTCCACATCGACCGACACGGCCAGCACGTAGGCGGTCTCCTCCCGCGGGGAGACGATCATCGGCGGACGACCACGGCCCGACTGCGGCTGGCTGGATCCCGTCTCGACCGCCAGCCCTCGTTCGGCGAGCTCGCCGACCAGATCCGCGATGGTGCTGCGAGTCAGTCCGGTCACCTCTCCCAGCCGCACCCTGCTGGTGGCTCCCTGCAGGTGCAGATGACGCAACAGAGTGCGGAGGTTGTGGCGGCGCAGGCTGGCCGGATCACGGCCCTGCACGGTCGATGCGGTCAAGACGTCCTCACTCGTTCTCGCTGATGGCCGGAGCCCAGTCAACTTGGCACTGCTGAGCAGCGCCAATCGGTGTGGGGGTTGACACATCGGCAAATTTGTTTTTACCTCTTACAAATCATATTGGCTCGCAGGAGTGAACGCCCGATGACAGAAACGAAACAGCGCCACGGCAGCGCTCGCTCCGTGTATCTGCCCGCCACGATCTGCGCCATCGGCGCGCTGCTGTTCGGGTACGACACCAGGGTGATCTCCGGAGCGCTGCTCTACTTGAAAGGGCCGCTCGGAATAGCCGACAACGAGTTCCTGCAGGGGCTGGTGACCAGCGGGATCCTCGTCGGAGCGATGGTCGGCGCGCTGACCAGCGGCAGTCTGGCCGCCCGTTTGGGCAGGCGGATGATGACCCTGATCGCGGCGTGCGTGTTCGCGCTCGGGTCGCTGTGGGCCGCGTTCAGCCCCGACGTGGCCAATCTCGTCCTCGCCCGCTTCGTGATCGGCATCGGGGTCGGTCTCGCCTCGGTGATCGTTCCGATGTACATCGCCGAGATCTCGCCCACCCGGATCCGCGGGACCCTGACCTCGCTGAACCAGCTGCTGATCACCACGGGCATCCTGCTCGCCTACATCGTCGACTACGCCCTGGCCCCGTGGGAGGCCTGGCGGTGGATGCTCGGGCTGGCGGTCATTCCCGCGGTGGCGCTGTTCATCGGGATGCTGTTCATGCCCGAGACCCCGCGCTGGCTGGCCAGTCGCGACCGCACGGACGAGGCCCGCGCGGTGCTGGAACGCACCCGCCCGCCGGAAGAGGTCGAGGAGGGCTTCGAGGAGATCCGGGCCGCGCAGCGCCAGACCGGCGAACAGCTGGGCTGGCGGGACCTGACGGCGAAATGGATCCGCCCCGCCCTGTTCATCGGGATCGGGCTCGCCGTGCTCCAGCAGTTCGTCGGCATCAACACCATCATCTACTACGCGCCCACGACGCTGACGCAGCTCGGCATGGGTGACGGGGCCTCGATCGCCGCGCAGGTCGGCATCGGGACCGTGATGCTGCTGTTCACCCTGATCGCGGTGCGCTACACCGACCGGATCGGCCGCAAGCGGCTGCTGCTGACCGGCAGTACCGGTATGAGCGTCAGTCTCGGCGTGCTGGGGATCCTCACCCTGATCGTCGGTGCCTCCGGACAAACCGTCGCGATTATCACCGTCATCTGCCTGGCCACCTACATCGCCTCCTTCGGGGCGACCTGGGGGCCGGTCGTCTGGGTGATGCTGCCCGAGCTCTACCCGCTGCGGATCCGCGGACCGGCCGAAGGACTGGCCACCTGGAGCAACTGGGCGGCGAACTTCGTGGTTTCGCTGGCCTTCCCCGTCGTTCTCGGCGCCATCGGACAGGGCTGGTCGATGCTCATCTTCGCCGCGCTCGGCGTGCTGTCCTTCGTCTTCGTCAGCGCGTTCGTGCCGGAAACCACCGGCCGAAGTTTGGAGGGCTTGGAAGCGGACCTGCACGAAGGTCCGGCCAAGGAAGGAATCGAGTCCCAACAGGTCTGACCCAGACTGCGAGTCCAGGAGGGACGGAAGTGAACAGACGACCGACACGATTACTGGCACTGATCGGTCTGTGCATGGCGTGCACCGTGTCCACCGCGCCCGCCATCGCACAGGAGCCGAACACGGACGAGGACAAACCCGTCTACCTCGATCCGAGCTTCTCCGCCCGGGAGCGGGCCGCGGACCTCGTGTCGCGGATGACGCCCTCCGAGAAGGCCGACCAGATGGTCAGCAGCCGTGCTCCGGCGATCCCCCGCCTCGGGGTGCGCGCCTACGGCTGGTGGAACGAGGCCGCACACGGTGTCGCCCGCGAACAGCTGGCCGACGACTCCGAGCCCGAGGTGTTGACCAACACCACCTCCTACCCGGTGAGCCTGTCCATGGGGTCCACGTGGAACCCGGACCTGATGTACCGGGTGGCCCAGGAGACCTCCAGCGAGGCCAGGGAGGTCGTGCGCGACAACATGCGCGACCTCAACTTCTACTCCCCGACGATCAACCTCGCCCGCGACCCCCGTTGGGGCCGCAACGACGAGACGTTCAGCGAGGACCCCGGACTGACGGCGAAGATGGCCGCGCAGTACGTCAACGGAATGGAGGGCAAGGACAAGAACGGCGAGCTGCTGCCTTCCGCGAAGGGCTATCTCAAGACCAGCACCACCATCAAGCACTTCGCGGCGAACAACAGCGAGTTCAACCGGCTAACCGGTTCCTCCAACATGGACGAGCGCACGTTGCGCGAGTACTACACGGCCCCGTTCAAGGAGGTGATTCGCAACAGCTCCCCCGGTTCCATCATGAGCTCCTACAACCGGGTCAACGAGGTGCCTACCTCGGCCAGCGTGAAGCTGCTGGACACGCTGGCGCGCAAGACCTTCGGCTTCAAGGGCTTTTTCACCTCCGACTGCGACTCGGTCTACGAGATCCAGCACGGACACCAGTGGAAGCCCGCGGGCGAGGACGAGCCGCTCGACCACGTCGAGCGCAACGCGTACGCGAACGCTGCCGGGGTGGACCTGAACTGCAACAAGGGCTACCACGACGAGCACAACTTCGCGAACACGCTGACCAAGGCCGCCAAGCAGGGAATCGAAACCGGCAACGGGGTCTACACGGCCAACTTCATGGACGCCTCGCTGATCCGGATGTTCACGATCCGGATCAAGCTCGGCGAGTTCGACGACCCGGAGAAGGTCCCGTGGGTGCAGCGGGCACGTGAACGCGTCCCCAAGGGGAGCTGGGAGAACTCGGACTCCAACAACGCGGTCACCCAGACGCCGCAGCGGTTGAAACTGGCTCGTGAGGCCGCGTCCGAGTCGATCGTGCTGCTGCAGAACAAGTCCTCCGGCGACAGCGGGAACAAGCTCCTCCCGCTGAAGGTCCCCGAGTCCGGCCAGTACCGCGTGGCCGTGATCGGTGATCACGCCAATCCGGAGGAGATGTATCTGGGCGGCTACTCCAGCAACCAGCACTCCGCGGGCCAGGCCAACGGGGTCAACGGATACGCCGGCGTCAAGGCCGCGGTCAAAGCCGTCAATCCGGACGCCGTGGTGGACTACCTGCCCGGAACCGCTCCCGGAAGCGAGCAGAAGCTCAACCAGGAGTCGGTGCGCAAGTCGGCCGACTACGACGCCGCGATCGTCTACGCCGGTACCGACGAGAGCACGGCCAAGGAGGACCAGGACCGCAAGTCGATCGACCTGCCGAAACCGCAGACCTCGCTGATCAACGAGGTCGCCGCGCGCAACCCCGACACGGTCGTCTACATGGAGACCATCGGCCAGGTCGACGTGAGCAGCTTCTCCTCCGACGTGTCGGCGATGCTGTGGAGCTCCTACAACGGGCAGCGCAAGGGTCAGGCCCTGGCCGACGTGCTGCTCGGCAAGCAGAATCCCAGCGGACACCTGCCCTTCACCTGGTACCGCGACGAATCACAGCTGCCGGCGATGGGCGACTACAGCATTCGACAGAGCGGTAGCGGTCCGGGGCGGACCTACATGTACTTCGACGGCCAGGCCTCCTACCCCTTCGGGCACGGACTCGGCTACAACCGCTTCGAGTACTCCGATCTGCGGGTGGACCGCAACCAGGTGAACGCCAACGGCACTGTGCGGGCCACCGCCAAGGTCACCAACACGGGTGAGACCAAGGGCTCGGACGTGGTCCAGCTCTACACCTCTCCCCCGGACGGATCGGCACCGACGCAACGTCCGGACGAACGTCTGGCCGGCTTCGAGAAGGTGTCGCTGCAACCGGGTGAGACCAAGCAGGTGCACTTCGAGGTTCCCGTACGCGACCTGGCGTTCTTCGACCAGCAGGCCGGGCGCTACGAGGTGGCGAACGGGAACTACGAGTTCCGGCTGGCGCATTCGAGTTCCGAGGTCGCGCAACGCGCGACGGTCGGCGTGCACGGCAAGCTCAAACCCGTGCCCTCCACTGTCAGCACCACCCCGCGCGCGGCGGGCGACGGTGAGCGCGGCATCACGGTCCGCAAGATGTTCTCGCAGGACACCGTGGTGAAACCGCGGATCACCGTGTCGATGAACGACGGGACCCTGCGCGGGCACATCGCCGACTCCCAGGACACCCCCCTCCCGAGGGGCATGCGGGTCGACTACCGGAGCAACCGGCCCGACGTCGTGTCCGTGAACCGGCACGGCGAGATCCGCACCCAGAACCGGGGCGTGGCCACGATCACGGCGAACGTCCGGTACCGCGGCACGTCCGAGTCGACGAGCTTCGTCGTCAAGGTCGAGTGACGCGACTCCCGCCCGGAGCCCCGCTGTCCAGCTGTGACGGGGGCTCCGGCCCGGGAGCACGGGAGCAGGCACCGCCCCGTCCCGCACTCGGGGGTGGGGCCGGTGCCGGCCTCGTCAACGACAGGTGAGCAACCGCTCCGAAGGAGAAGAAACCGAATGAACGACTACTCGCCCACCCCGGCCGACAAGTTCTCGTTCGGCCTGTGGACGGTCGGATTCCAGGGCGCCGACCCGTTCGGCGCCGCTACCCGGCCCGAACTGGACCCGGTCCGGGCCGTGCACAAGCTGGCGGAGCGGGGCGCGTGGGGAGTCACCTTCCACGACGACGACCTGATCCCGTTCGGCGCCTCCGAATCGGAGCGCGAGAACGCCGTGTCCCGCTTCCGCGCGGCGCTCGACGAGACCGGGATGACCGTTCCGATGGTGACGACCAATCTCTTCGGACACCCGGTTTTCAAGGACGGCGCCCTCACGGCCAACGATCGCGACATCAGGCGTTTCGCGCTGCGCAAGGTGCTGCGCAACGTCGAGTTGGCGGCCGAGCTGGGAGCTGAGACCTTCGTGGCCTGGGGCGGAAGGGAAGGCGCCGAGTCCGAGGCCGCGCTCGACGCCTGCAGCGCGTTCGAGCGCTACAAGGAAGGCATTGACCTGGTCTGCGAGTTCATCCGCGAGCGGGGCTACGACCTGCGGCTGGCTCTGGAGCCCAAGCCGAACGAACCCCGCGGGGACATCCTGCTGCCCACCGTGGGGCACGTACTGGCGTTCATCGAGCGCCTGCAGCATCCCGAGATGGTCGGGGTCAACCCTGAGGTCGGTCACGAGCAGATGGCCGGGCTCAACTACGTGCACGGCATCGCCCAGGCGCTGTGGTCGGACAAACTGTTCCACCTCGACCTCAACGGACAGCACGGCGCCAAGTTCGACCAGGATCTGCGCTTCGGTGCCGGTGACCTCAAGAACGCCTTTTTCACGGTCGACCTGCTGGAGAGCGCGGGCTACTCCGGTCCGCGGCACTTCGACTTCAAGCCCTCGCGCACCGAGGACGAGGAAGGCGTGTGGGAGTCGGCGGCGGGTTGCATGCGCAACTACCTGATCCTCAAGGACCGCGCCGCGGCCTTCCGCGCCGATCCCAGGGTGCGGGAAGTGCTGGAAGCGTCCCGGGTCACCGAGCTCCGTCGGCCCACGAGCTCCTCCGGGGAGAAGGCGGCCGACCTGCTCACCGCGCAGGAGGACTTCGACCCCGAGGAGGCCGGCAAGCGGGCCATGCACTACGAACTGCTCGATCAGCTCGCTCTGGAGCACCTCATGGGGCTCGGCTGAGCGCGGCCCGGTCCTCTCGCGGGACTGGGTGCTCCGGAGGGGCCGCCCCGCGGGTGGCCCCTCCGGAGCACGACGGCCGCGTTGCCGGACGATCCCGCGGGCGGGTGTTGAATTCGGGGCGCGGTCCGCCCGGCGGGACGCGCCGCACGGGCGGCCTTCGGCCACGTTCAGCGAGCACCCGCGACGTGGGCCGCCGGACAACGCAACTCGGACGCCGAACGCGGGCTGCCTCGCAGCCCGCGTTCGGCGTAGTCTCACACATTCGCGACGCAGTGCTTTTCGAGGAGGAAGTCGTGTTCATTCTGGGTATCGACTCGTCCACTCAGTCCACCAAGGCAGTGGTGGTGAACTCGGAGGACGGCGTGGTGGTTTCCGAAGGAAAGTCCCCACATCCTCCTCAGACCGAGATCGACCCCGCCGTGTGGTGGACGGCCTGCGGCGAGGCGGTCCGGCAGGCGATCGACCAGGCCCCCGGCCCCGTCGAGGCCGTCTCGGTCGCCGGGCAACAGCACGGTCTGGTTCCGCTCGACAGCGGCGGTGCTCCCCTGCGGGACGCGCTGCTGTGGAACGACACCCGATCGGCCCCGCAGGCTCGTGAGCTGATCGAACGCCACGGAGCGGACAAGCTCGCCGAGCGAACCGGACTCGTGCCGGTGGCGAGCTTCACCCTGCCCAAGCTGGCCTGGCTGGCCGAGAACGAACCGCACAACGCGGATCGCTTGGACCGGGTGCTCCTGCCGCACGACTGGGTGACGTGGCGACTGGCGGGGCGTCCGGAGCAGGCTTGCACCGACCGCGGGGACGCTTCCGGAACGGGCTACTTCTCCCCTGCGTCCGGGGAGTGGCTGCCAGAGCTGTGCCGGGAGGTGCTGGGCGGGCGCACACCGCGCCTGCCCGAGATCCTGGGCCCCTCCGACGAGGCGGGCGAAGTCGCCGGTCTGGAGGAGCTCAACGGTGCCGTGCTCGGCCCCGGTACCGGCGACAACATGGCGGCCGCGCTGGGCATGGGCATCGGACCGGGCGACGTGGTCGTCTCGCTGGGGACCTCGGGAACCGCCTTCGCCGTCTCCGACCACCCCACCTCCGAGGAGACCGGGACCGTGGCCGGGTTCTGCGACGCGACCGGTCGACACCTTCCGCTCGTGTGCACGTTGAACGCCGCTCGCGTGCTGGACTCCACGGCCAACGCGCTGGGAACCGACCTGGACGGGCTCAGCGATCTCGCGTTGTCGGCGGCTCCCGGTTCGGGAGGCCTGAGCCTGATCCCCTATCTCGAGGGGGAGCGCACTCCGGACCTGCCGGAGGCCACCGGCACGCTCACGGGCATGCGGGGGACGAACATGACCCCGGAGAACCTGGCCCGGGCCTCAGTGGAGGGGATGCTGTGCGGCCTGGCCGACGGAGTGGAGGCGCTGCGCGAGGTCGGGGTGACGGTGCGACGTGTCCTGCTGATAGGCGGAGCGGCCGACTCCCCCGCCGTACGCGCGATAGCCCCCTCCCTGTTCGGCGTGGACGTGCACGTGCCGGAACCGGCGGAGTACGTCGCGCTGGGAGCGGCCAAGCAGGCCGCGTGGGTCGCCGCCGGGAGCGAGCAGCCACCGGACTGGCAGCTGCGCTACGAGCGGCACGAGGCCGGCGACGTCGATTCGGGAGCCGAGGTCCGGGAAGCCTACCGGCGGGCGCGCACCAGGGTCTACGGCGTCTGATAGCGCCTCTCCCCGCCTCCCGGCCGGGCGGCGTCCACCGGGTCGCGGCGGCTCCACCGGGGTCCCGCCGGGCACTCGCGAGGAGCCCGCGGGATCCGGCCCGCGGCGGAGCACCCGGGCGCTCACCCGGATGCGTCCACGAGTCCCCACTCGCTCGTGTGTAGGTTGTCCCCTGCACGAGTCCGATTCCACGGAGGTGTCATGTACGCGGTGGAGATCAACGGGACCGCTCCGCAGCTCGCGGAGGACTCCTGGGCGGCCCACGGAACCACCCTGGCCGGCTCCGTCACGCTCTCCTCGGGGGCCAGCGTCTGGTACGGCTCGGTCGTGCGCGCCGACGGGGACCGCATCTCCATCGGCAGGTACAGCAACGTCCAGGACGGCTGCGTGCTGCACGCCGATCCGGGATTCCCGGTGACCATCGGCGAGCACGTCTCGGTGGGGCACCGGGCCGTGCTCCACGGGTGCACCGTGGAGGACGAGGTGCTGGTCGGGATGAGCACGACGGTGCTCAACGGTGCCCGCATCGGAACGGGCACCCTCCTCGCGGCAGGGACCGTGGTCCTCGAAGGCACTGAGATCCCACCGAATTCGCTGGTCGCGGGTGTTCCGGGCAAGGTGCGCCGGGAGACCTCGGCCGAGGAGCGCGAGCTCGTGAAGGCCAACGCCGAGCACTACCTGGAGCTGAAGCGACAGCACGAACGAGCCTCCGAGGTCCACTCCCGTTGAAGCCCTCCGTCCGGTTGTCCCGGCGGGGAGGCGAACCATCTTCCGCCCACCGGGACGCGGCCACCGGACCCGCGGACGGGGGCGCCCGGAAGTTTCGTGCGCTCAGCGTCCGGCGGGAGCGCTGCCCGCCGCCGCGAGCGAGCGGGACATCCCCAGCGCGGCGGCCCGCACGGCCGGGGTGAGCGAACTCGGCCGGGCGTCCCCGAAACGTTGGACCACGGACAGGGCGGCCACCACGTCGTGGTCGTCGTGAACCGGGACGGCCACCGACACCGCGTCCGAGGTCACCTGGCGGTCACTGATCGCCACCCCGGTGCGGCGCACTTCGGCCAAGGTGTTGCGCAGTGATTCCGGATCGGTGAGCGTGTACGGCGTGTACCGGGTCAACGGAGCCTCCAGCACGCGTTGCTGGACATCGGCCGGTGCGTGGGCGAGCAGCACCAACCCCACTCCGGTCGGGGGCATCGGGAAACGCCCGCCGATGCGAGTGCGAACCCCGACCGAGGAACGTCCGGCGATCCGCTCGACGAACACCATCTCGTCGCCAGCCCGCACGGCGAGCTGGACGTTCTCCCTGGTCACCTCGTAGAGGTCCTCCATGAACGGCAGTGCCACCTCGCGCAGCCCCGGACCGCGGGGAGCCAGTGCCGCTATCTCGAACAGGGCCAGACCTATGCGGTACCTGCGATCCGCCCCTCGTTCCAGGAGTCCGCGTTCGGTCAGCTCACCGGCCAGTCGGTGCACGGTCGTCGTGGCGAGCCCGGAGAAGCGAGCCATCTCACTGAGAGTCAGTTCCTGGCGCCGCGGCGAGAACGCCGCCAGCAGATCGACCAGTTTCCCCACGACCGTTTCTTTCTCCGGTCTTTCCCCGGATCTTCCCGCGTCGGACACCATGCCTCTCCCGAGAGCGAATCACCCGTTGCGGCCGCCGCGACGGACACACCCGGACAGAATGCAGGACGCGAAGCGGTCCATGAACCCCATTTTCCGCTCAGCGGAAATAAAATTACGGAAAGTTTTCCCGAACGCAGAAATCCGCGGAAATAACAGCAGCGCACGGGCGACGATCCGGGCGGATGCTGTGCAGCGCTTCCGCACTGCCCTAGTGTGCGCCGCATGGCACAGCGCAGTTTCCCACCGTACCGGGCCGACCACGTCGGCAGTCTGCTTCGCCCCTCCTACCTGCACGCGGCTCGCGAGGACTTCGCGGCGGGCCGCATCACCGCGGAGGGGCTGCGCGAGGTCGAGGACCGCGCAGTCACCG
This sequence comes from Actinopolyspora sp. BKK2, assembly GCF_011291845.1. Taxonomy (NCBI): domain Bacteria; kingdom Bacillati; phylum Actinomycetota; class Actinomycetes; order Actinopolysporales; family Actinopolysporaceae; genus Actinopolyspora; species Actinopolyspora sp. BKK2. The sequence continues at coordinate 233,465 of NZ_JAANTE010000003.1, forward strand.
AAGTGGTGCGCATGCAGGAGGAGATCGGGCTCTCCACTGCCACCGACGGGGAATTCCGGCGCAGCACGTGGCACATGGACTTCATCTACCGGCTCGCCGGGATCGGGAAGTCCGACTCGACCATGCACGTGCAGTTCCACAACGAATCCGGAGACATCGAATTCACCCCGTCGGCGACCAAAGTGGACGGGAAGATAGCTCTGGAAGAACCCATATTCGCCGAGGATTTCGAGTACCTGCGCAAGCAGGTCACCACGAACACCCCGAAGTTGACACTCCCCTCTCCGAGCATGGTCCACTACAGAGGTGGACCCGCGGCCATCAGCGAGGAGGTCTACCCGGACATCGAGGAGTTCTGGAGCGACCTCTCCGCCGCCTACGCCGACCAGATCAGCGCCATGGGCCGCCTCGGGTGCCGCTACCTGCAGCTGGACGACACCAGCCTGGCCTACCTCAACGACCCGGCGCAGCGGGAGCAGCTCGCGGCCACGGGGGCCGACGCCGAACGCCAGCACCTGCGCAACATAAAGCAGATCAACGCGGCTCTGGCGGGGAAACCGGCGGACATGGCCGTGACCACGCACATGTGCCGGGGCAACTACCGCTCCTCCTGGGTCGCCGAGGGCGGCTACGAATTCGTCGCCGAGGCGGTGTTCAGCGAACTCGACGTGGACGGGTTCTTCCTCGAGTACGACGACGAGCGCTCCGGAGGATTCGCTCCGCTCCGCTTCGTCCCCAAGGACAAGGCGGTGGTCCTCGGCCTGGTCACCACCAAGAGCGGTGAGCTCGAGTCCAAGGACACGCTGAAACGTCGCATCGAGGAGGCCAGCCGCTACATCGACGTCGACCAGCTGTGCCTGTCCCCCCAGTGTGGATTCGCCTCGACCGAGGAGGGCAACGCCCTCAGCTACGAGCAGCAGGTCGCGAAGCTCAAGCTGATCGTCGAGACCGCCCAGGAGGTGTGGGGCACGTCCTAGGGATTCGACGCGGGGCCGGGGCCCGTGCGGCACCGGCCCCTCCCGTCCCGGAAACGTCTACTCCGTTCGAGCGAACTCGATCACGGGAGGTACCTCTCCCCCAGGTCCGAGCGGTACGCACGGGGGTGTGCCATCCGATCCGCCCCCGCGGAGCCTGCGGAAACCGCTCGGCGAAGCTCATCGAAACGCGTCGCGGGCAGGAGCGCTCAACCGGTCCCACGACCCCGGCAGCACCACCCGGACCCCCGCCCCCTGTGTGGCCGCCGCGCGGGAGACCGGAACGCACCGGGAGCGGGAAGCGCGGAAGCCGGATTCACACACCGGCGCGATGAGGAGGTCAGCCGATGACGTACGAGGAGAAGACGCTGCTCGGAACGTTGGCCGGAGTACTCCTGCTCGCTCCGGTGCTTCTCGGGCTCGCCCTGGGCTGGCCCGTTTGGGCCTGGCTGCCTCTTGCGCTCGTGCTGCTGACGATTCCGGCGCTGCTCGGCAGGGGAATACTCCAACGACGCGCACAGCAACAGATCCGCCAGGAGATGCGGGAGAAACAGCAGCGTACCGAGGATCCCCCGACTCCCCATCCCTCCTGCGAAGTGAGCGGACTCCGGGTGCCCACCGTTCACCCCGAGTACCCGCTGTTGCTCTCCGCCAACGTGCACTGGATACCGGGGCCGGGAGCTGCCGGTCCCGGCCCGGAACGCCAACGAGCCATCGCCGTGGAATCCGTGCACGACCGCGCCAGCGCGGTGACGGCCGAGACGGGGGCGCTGGACCACGAGATCACCGCGCACCGGTTGCAGGCCGCTCTCGGGACGCTCCGGCAGGACGGAGAGGGCTACCTGCAGGCCTGGGCAACTGACGTCTCCCTGTCCCTCGGGGAGCAGGACGCGGAACGACTGCGCGCGCTCAGCGAGGCGGCCAAGGACGAGGAGCTCCGGCAGCGCAGGCGGGACCAGGAGCGTGGACTGCGCGAGTACCTGGCCGAGGACGCGCTCAAGGACGCAGGCAGCGCCGTGGTGTGGTGGTTGGCCCAGGGCGAGATGACCAAGCAGCACCTCGAGGAGACCCTCGAGCTGGTGGACTCCCTGGACCGCCTCTCCCAGCTGGCGCACAGTTCCGGACCGGCCCGATCCACCCCGAGCTCGTCCAGCAGGTGGTGGACCACGTCCGAACGGACCAGCGCGGAGACCGAGCTCGGCGGAGCCGGGCAGCACGGATTCGAGTTCGACGGGCAGAACCCCGACCCCGGGATCCTGCCCATCAACGATCAGGCTGACCGGAGCGCGCTGCGGATCTACTTCGCCAAGCACATGATCGAAACGGTGCATCCGGAGGACGAGCACCAGCGCGCGCTGTTCGCCGACCGGGTCGCGGACATGTTCACCACCCACCGGATGCTCCGGGAGGCCGCCGGCATCCGCGCCCACTACTCGCTCTCCGAGCCGGCGGAGAATTCCCGGAGCTCGGACACGATGGTCAACGACGCGGCCGGCCCCCAGCACACGCGAGAGTCCCCCGCGGAAGGAGACGAGTCGCGCTGATCCCGCACACGGGTGGAAGGACGGGTCCGGAAGCCGCGCGGGCTCGGACGAGCGAGTCCGTCAGCCCTGGTTGCGCACGGCCTCCAGCCTGAAAGGCGGACGAAAGGCTCAGGACTCCAGGTAACCGAGCTGGGCGGAGAGCTCCTTGGAGGCCACCGTCATCGCGTCCACCAGTTCGCGCATCCGCCTGCGGGAGAAGCGGTAGGACGGCCCGGAGGCACTCAACGCGGCTATGACTCCGCCGTCGTGGTTGTACACGGCGACGGCGGCGGCGTTCAGTCCCAGCTCCAGCTCCTCGTAACTGGTCGCGAAACCGTCCCTGACGATCGCCTGGAACTCCTTGCGAAGTTCCTCCGGATCGGTGATGGTGCGGGCCGTGTACTGCTGCAGCTCCTCATTGAGCAGGTCCTCACGATCCTCTTCCGGGGAGTGCGCGAACAGCACCTTCCCGCTGGAGGTCGCGTGCAGCGGGGTCCGCTGTCCGACCCAGTTGTGCGCGGTGACGGCGGCCGTACCACGCGCCTGACTGATGTTGATGGCCACGTCGTGGTCGCGGATGGCGATGTTGACGGTCTCACCGAGTTCGGCCGCGAGCGAGTCACAGTACGGCCCTCCCAGCCGGGGAAGATCCATCCGCTCGGTCGCGGCGCCGGCCAGCCGCACCACCCCGAAGCCGATCACGTACTTGCCTCTGTCCTTGAGTTGTTCCAGCAGGCCGCGCGTTTCCAACACGCTGACCAGCCGCGACGCGGTAGACTTGTGCACACCCAGCTCACCGGCGATCTCCGTGATCCCGACTTCGCCGTTGCGTGCCACGAGTTCCAGGATCGTCACGGCCCGATCCACCGACTGGACGAGTGCTGCCGATCCCTTACCTCGTGCGTCCGCTGATTCACTCACTACTCAACCGTATCCGTCCGGGGACAACTGCCGGAACCAGCTGTCTGCCCAGCCGCACCGTCGAACCAAAAGCACGACCGGGACTTCGCTGGACTCCCTGTTCGCAACAATGCTCGCCCGTGTGGACGAACCCGGCGGTACCGGCGAGCTCACCGGTTGCGCTACCACCATCCGGCCTGGGCGGGGGAAATCGCCCGAACCGGGACCCGTCACTTTTATCCTACCGCGCGAGGGAACCACCACGACCCCCGCGAAACCGGCCCTCCACCGGGTGAGCCACTGATGCGGCCGAACCGGAATCGCGTCGATCGGTCCCACCGACGCGGTTCCGGCCCGACGGACTCGGTCGAGTGCTGATGCTGTCGTGCCCGCTGACTCATCCCTCCAAGAACTCGGCCATGGCGTCGAGCAGCAGGTCCGCGAGGTACTCCGCGAACGAGCAACGCACCAGAACGCGGTACTCGGGTTCCGCACCCACCTGCCACAGCACCGCGCCCGCGCGCCCGAGCAGGGTCTGCGCGCAGTCACCGACCGAGAAGGCCCGCGGGTGCAGGTCCAGCGAGCACACCTTTTCCAGCACCTCGCGCGCGGCCGGGCCGGCGAGCCGCAGCGTCGTCCGGTTCGCGGACACGTCCACCGAGGAACCCCGCGCCTCCTGCTGCGCGGCACGGACCGCACGCAGCACGCCCCGGGCCCGCTCCTCCTCGGCCACCAGCAGCCACTCGTCCGGCCCCAGCCACAGCAGGGCCCGCTCCTCGTCGCCGCTGACCTCGTTCGCCGCGGGCGGCGTCAGACCGAGCGTCTCGGCGATCGCCCCGGAAGCAACCTCGTCCGGAGGAACTCGGAGGTCGAGCTGAGTCAGGAACGGCTCCTCCCTGAGGCGGACTCCCCTCGGCCCGAGCGCCGTGGCTCGTTCGAACTCCGCGCTGCGGTGTTCCAGGGGGCTGTGCCGCGGTGCCGCCACTGCGGCGGTGTCCTCTTCGGCGAGATCGGTTTCAACCCTGTGCAGGACCGTCACGTCGAACTCCTTCCGGATCGTAGAGAACTGGGGTGGTTACCTCCACCTCGATGTCGGAACCGTCCACCGGGGAGCGCAGCACTTCCCCGATCCGTTCCTGCCCCCCGCTGACCAGCCCTAGCGCGAAGGTGCGTCCGAGGGCGGCGCTGTGGTAGCTCGACGTGACGTGCCCCTGCATCGGCACCGGAGGACGCCGGGAAGCCCCGGGGTCGACCAGATGAGCCCCCTCGGGGAGCAGGGTGTCGGTGTCCACCGGCAGCAGCCCCACCAGCTGCTTGCGGTCCTCGCGCAACATCTCGGGGCGACTCAGCGAGCGTTTCCCGATGAAGTCCTTGCGGCGGGACACCGCCCAGTCCATGCCCAGGTCCAGCGGGGTGACGGTACCGTCGGTGTCCTGCCCGACGATCACGAACCCCTTCTCGGCGCGCAGCACGTGCATCGTCTCCGTGCCGTAGGGAGTGATGTCCAGGTCGGCGCCCGCCGCCATCGCGGCGTCCCACAGCGCTCGTCCGTACCACCCGGCCACGTTGATCTCGAAAGCCAGCTCGCCGGAGAAGGACACCCGGGCCACCCTGGCCGGTATCCCGTTGCCGAGCACCGTCTCCCGGAACCGCATGAAGCCGAAGGACTCGGCGGAGACGTCCAGATCGGGGGCGAGGCGCCCCACCACCGTCCTGGAATCGGGCCCCACCACGGCGACGGCCGCCCACTGCTCGGTCACCGAGGTGCAGTAGACGTCCAGCTCGGGCCACTCGGTCTGCAACCACTCCTCGAGCCAGTCCAGCACCTTCGCCGCGCCGCCGGTGGTGGTGCTCATCAGGTACCTGTCCTCGGCAAGTCGCATCGACACGCCGTCGTCGAGCACCATCCCGTCCGCCCCGCACATCATTCCGTAGCGGGCTCTGCCGACCGGGAGGTTGGCGAAACCGTTGGTGTAAACCCGGTCGAGGAAGGTCGGGGCGTCCGAACCGACCACCTCGATGCGCCCCAGCGTGCTCACGTCCTGAATGGCCACCCCGGTGCGCGCCGCCGCGCACTCCCGCAGGACCGCGCTGTGCATGTCCTCGCCCGGACGCGGGTAGTAGCGCGGCCGTTTCCACTGGCCGACGTCCTCGAAAACAGCTCCGGCCTGTTCGTGCCGGGAGTGCATGGGGGTCGTGCGCACCGGGTCGTAGAGCGACCCGTTGGTTCGGCCCGCGAACAGTGCCAGCGGCACCGGCGTGTAGGGCGGGCGGAACGTCGTGGTGCCGACCTCACCCGGGGAGTCGGCCGCGAGGACGTCGGCCAGCACGCCGATCGCGTTCACCCCGGAGTTCTTGCCCTGTTCGACCCCCGTGGAAATGGTCGTGTACCGCTTGACGTGCTGGACCGAACGCATCCCCGTCTCGGTGGCGGCGTGGATGTCGGCCACGGTGGCGTCGCGCTGCAGATCGACGAAGTGGTCCGCGCAGGACTCCGGGGGACGCGATTCGTCCGGAACCGCCCAGACCGGACGGGGCCGGGAACCGGGGCGGTCCCCGTCCACCTGGGGGACCGGTGGCGGCGCGGTTCGGAAACCGGCCACGGTCGCGGCCTCGGCTCCCGCCGCGAACCCCTGTGCCAGGCAACCGGCCAGATCGTAGGTCCCGCGGGCCGCTCCCACGACCCGAGTCGAGCGCCCCCCGGTGTTCGACGGCACGAACCCGGCGACGACCGGATCCCACCGCACCGCTCCGCCGCTCTGGGCGAACAGTTGGACGGCCGGGTTCCAGCCACCGCACACGGCCAGCAGATCGCAGGAGACGTCCACGGGTGCACCGCTGAGCGCACCGTTGTCGTCCAGTCCGCGGATTCGCACCGCGGAGATCCGCGGGGATCCCTCCGTGGCGACCACGACAGCGCCGGGGTGAACCTGCGCCCCGGCCGCGCGGGCCTGCTCGACCAGTCGAGCTGGGGGATTCGGTCTGGTGTCGACGATCGCGGGAACCCGCGCTCCGGAGGAGAGCAGATCGAGCGCCGTGGTGTAGGCGCTGTCCGAGGTCGTGAACACCACCGCGTTCCGCCCCGGAAGCACGGCGTAGCGGTTGAGGTAGGAGCGCACCGCCGAGGCGAGCATGACCCCGGGGCGATCGTTGTCGGCAAACACGAGGGGGCGCTCGTGCGCCCCCGTGGCGAGCACCACCTGGCCCGCCCTGACGTGCCAGAGCCGTTGCCTGGTGGCCGCCTCCGGGGTCGTGGGCAGGTGGTCGGTCCTGCGCTCGGCCACGAGCAGGTAGTTGTGGTCGTAGCAGCCGAGCACGGCCGAGCGGGGCAGCACCCGCACGTTCTCGTTCTCGGCCAGCTCCCTGGCGGAGCGCCCCACCCATTCGGTGGCCGGATGCCCCGCGATGTGCGACTGCCCGTCCAGCAGCATGCCGCCCAGCTCACGATGCTGGTCGACCAGGATCACTCGCGCGCCGCTGCGGGCGGCGGCCAGACTCGCGGCCATGCCCGCCGGTCCGGCCCCGACCACGACCACGTCGGAGTGCACGAACTTCTTGTCGTAGCGGGCGGTGTCCCGCTCCCCGCTCAACCAGCCGACACCCGACAGGGTGCGGACTTCCAGCCCCTCGTACAGCTCGATCTCGGTGGCGGCGAGCATCGGTTCCGGACAACCGTCCAACCGCTGCACCAGGGCGTTCGGCTCGGTGCAGTCGGCCGTGAGCACCCCGCGGGCTCGGCCGCGGTGCACGGAGGAGCCCACTTCGATCGTTCCGCTGGCCAGCAGCGCCGAGGCCAGGGTGTCCCCGGGACGTCCCTGAACCGTGATCCCGTCCACGGTGCAGTTGATCAGCCGGGTGCGGTCGATCCGTCCGGAGCGGACGGAAGCGTTGAGCCGGTTGGGATTGGACGAACTCATCATGGCGCTACCGACTTTCCCGACGCCGGGGGATGTCCGGCGTCATCTCGTTGGTCGCGGTGTCACGGACGACGGAGAACCACCGGCGGCAGCCGGCGGTGTGCACCCACCGCTCGGTGAGTGCCCCCATCGGGTTCGCTCGCACGAACAGGAACTTCCCCCACTCGGCGTCGTCGAGCTCGTGGGGATCGGCCGGGTAGGCCACATCGGCCTGCCCTCCGTAGCGGAACTCGACCTCGTCGCGGTCGCCGCACCACGGACATCGGATGAGCAGCATTGATCTCCCCCTTCCTCAGTGGGCCACGGCCGCAGCACCGTGTTCGTCGATGAGCGCCCCGCTCGTGAACCGCTCCATCCCGTAGGGCTCGTTGAGCGGGTGCGGAGCTCCGGTGGCGATGGTGTGGGCGAACACCCACCCCGCCCCCGGCGTGGCCTTGAAACCACCGGTTCCCCAACCGCAGTTGACGAAGAGGTCCTCGTAGGGGGTGGGGCCGATGATCGGCGATGCGTCGGGGGTGACGTCCACCGTTCCCGCCCAGGTGCGCAGCAGGTGGGCCCGCGCGAAGACCGGGAACAGTTCCACGGCCGCGGCCAGCTGGTTCTCGATCACGTGCACCGAGCCGCGCTGCGCGTACCCGTTGTGGGTGTCTATCCCCGCTCCGAGAACCAGCTCCCCCTTGTGGGCCTGACTGGTGTAGACGTGGACGTGGTTGGACATGACCACGCACGGGTGCACCGGTTCCAGGATCTCGGTGGCCATCGCCTGCAGCGGATGGCTCTGCAGCGGCAGGGAGATCCCCAGCGTGTCCGTGAGGAGGCTCGTCCTCCCGGCCGCGGCCAACCCGACTCGTCCCGCGCCGATCGTCCCCCTGCTCGTGTGCACCCCGGTCACCCGATCGCCTGCCGTGACGAACCCGGTGACCTCACAGTTCTGGATGAGGTCCACGCCCATCTCGTCGCACTTGCGCGCCAGCGCCCACGCGACGAGGTCGTGCTTGGCCACCCCGGCTCTGCGCTGGTAGGTGGCCCCGAGCACCGGGTAGCGCAACCGCGGTGAGGTGTCCAGGATCGGGCACACCTCGGCTGTTTCGTCCGGGGTGAGCCATTCGGCGTCCACCCCGTTGAGCTCGTTGGCGAAGGCTCGTCTGCGCGCGTCCCGCGCCTCCTGCTCGGTGTGGGCGAGATTGAGCACGCCGCACTGGCTGAACTGGAACTCGTGGTCCAGCTCCTCCGGAAGTCCCTCCCAGAGCCGCAGGGCGTGATCGTAGAGCGCCGCGCTGGCGTCGAGGAGGTAGTTCGAGCGGATGATCGTGGTGTTGCGTGCCATGTTGCCACCGGCGAGCCATCCGCGCTCGAGGACGGCTACGTCCGTCACACCGTGGTTGCGCGCCAGGTAGTAGGCGGTGGCAAGTCCGTGCCCACCCGCGCCGACGATCACCACGTCGTAGTTGCTCTTCGGCTCCGGATTGCGCCACAGCCGGTCCGGAGCGGGAGAAGTGTGTCCGTCAACGACCAACGGGGCTCCTTGCTGGGAGTGCGTTCGGGTTGCTCGCAGTAGTGCTCGTGATTTACCGGTTCCCACTCCGGAGTGAGTTGCGCTCCACTTTCGAGTGGCCACAGCACACGAAGGGTTATATACAACTAACCAACAACTGAAATGTCAGTCTGTACGGTAGACTACGAGCCGTGTCGGAAGCGGTCAATTCCCCATCGGGTGATGGCTCAACCCGGAACCTCTCGCAGGCGGAGCGGGCCTACCTGACCCTGCGGGAGGAGATCCTCTCGTTACGACTGGAACCCGGTTCACCGGTTCAGGAGGAAGCCCTCACCCGTGAGCTCGACCTCGGGCGCACCCCCTTCCGAGAGGCCGTGAAGCGACTCGCGGCCGAGTCCCTCGTCGCGATCTACCCCCGCCGGGGGACGTTCGTCACCGAGGTCAACATCACCGACCACGCGCTGATCGCCGATGTGCGCCGACGCCTCGAGGGGCACGCGGCCCGCAGGGCGGCCGAGCGAGCCACCGAAGCGGAACGCGCGGAACTCGAGGAGCTGGCGGAAGCGGTCGAGCACCTCCCCGAGGAGCGGGACGCGGTGATGGGCGTGGACGCCCGCATCCACCGCACGCTGTACCGCTGCACCCACAACGGATACCTCGAGAACACCCTCGGGCAGTACTACAACCTCGCGTTGCGCATCTGGGGCCTCTTCTTCGATCGACTGCCCGACGTGACGGGACACGTCACCGAGCACGCAGAGTTGCTGAAAGCGGTGGTCTCCGGCGACGGGGAACGCGCGGACCGCATCGCCGTGGAGCACGTCGACCACTTCGAGAACGCCATTCGCCGGGCGATCTGAAGCTCCGCCCCGCACGCTCCCCGAAACCCGAAGAAATGTTCGGGAACTCCCTGTTCAGGCGCATGATGCCGCCTCTCCGAAACAGTTGTCTTTCGCCCGAATGTGTGTCTTGACACACCTATAGCATCGGGCGCACTGTTGCGAGTGACGCAGATAGTTGTTCTAAACGCAACACCGGTTCCCGACTTCGACAGGGGGCGGCTATGGCTTCGGCGCTCGGTTCGCGTGCACGCACTGTGATAATCGGTGCCGGAATCGTCGGATGCAGTACCGCGTATCACCTCGCCCAGCGCGGGATGACGGACGTGCTCGTGATCGAGCAGGGCCCGCTCTTCGCCACCGGAGGATCCAGTTCACACGCCCCCGGGCTGGTCTTCCAGACGAGCGGTTCGCAGACGATGACCCAGCTCGCCAACTACACGGTCGAGCTGTTCAACTCGTTGAGCGTCGACGGTCGGCCCTGCTTCCACCAGGTGGGCGGTATCGAGGTGGCCACCACCAGGGCCAGGTGGGACGACCTGCACCGCAAACTCGGGCTGGCCACGGCTTGGGGGGTGCAAGGAACGCTGCTCACCCCCGCCGAGGTGCGGGAAAAGATCCCGCAGGTGGACCCGGACCACATCTACGGCGGGTTGTACGTCCCCACCGACGGGATCGCCAAGCCCGTGCGCGCGGCCGAGGCGATGTCGCGCGAGGCCGAGCGGCTCGGTGTCCGCTTCGCCGCGCACACCGAAGTCACCGGGTTCGACGTCTCGGACGGCAAGGTGCACGCCGTGCACACCTCGGCGGGCACCGTGGAGACCGACACCGTGCTGTGCTGCGCGGGCATCTGGGGACCTCGGGTGGGGGAAATGGCCGGGGTGTCCGTCCCCGTGCAACCGGTGGCGCACCAGTACGCCGTCACCGAGCCCGTTCCCGGGCTCACGGCCGGTTCCGAGGAGGTCGAGCAGCCGATCCTGCGCCAGCAGGACAGCTCGATGTACTTCCGCCAGATCCACGACCGCTACGGGGTCGGGTCCTACCGGCACCGCGTCATCCCGGTGTCCACGGAGGAGATCAGCCCGACCGCCGCCCCCGGCGAGGGGGCCGAAGCCCCGCCGGAGGGAGGCGGTTGGAAGGGGATGTCCTCGGTGCACCCCTTCACCCCGGAGGACTTCGCCGAACCTTTCGAGCGCGGCCGTGAGCTCGTCCCCGACCTGCGTCGAACCCAGGTCTCCGAAGGGATGAACGGCGTCTTCCTGTTCACTTCGGACGGAGGGCCGGTGCTCGGGCCGACCCGCGAGGTGGACAACTTCTGGCTCGCCGAAGCGGTGTGGATCACGCACTCGGCCGGAGTGGGCAAGGCCGTGGCCGAGTGGATGACCGACGGTGTCCCCGGCACCGACCTGCGTTCCGCCGACGTGCGGCGTTTCGAGAACTTCGCCCACAGCAACAGCTACGTGGCCGAGCGCAGCGCGCAGACCTTCCGCGAGGTCTACGACATCATCCACCCCCAGCAGCCTCCGGAGCACCCGCGCCCGCTGCGGACCAGCCCGTTCTACCCGAGGCAGCAGGAGCTCAGCGCCGTGTTCCTCGAGGCCAGCGGGTGGGAACGCCCGCACTGGTTCGAGTCGAACGCACCGCTGACCACCGAGCGCGAAATAGTCGCGCCCGGCGAGTGGGCGAGCCGGTACTGGTCCCCGATCATCGGAGCCGAGCACCAGATCACCCGCGAACGGGTCGCCATGTACGACATGACCTCACTGTGCCGCGCGGAGGTCAGCGGTCGCGGTGCGCTGGACCTGCTGCAGCGGGTGACCACCAACCAGCTGGATCGGGCCCCCGGCTACGTCACCTACACGCTGATGCTGGACGACACCGGAGGGGTTCGTTCCGACGTGACCGTGACCCGCCTGTCCGAGGACACCTTCCAGGTCGGCTGCAACGGTCAGCGCGACATCGCGTGGATGCGCGAGCACGCGGACGAGGCGACCACGGTGCGGGACACGACCGGTGGAACCTGCTGCATCGGCCTGTGGGGGCCCTACGCCCGGGCCGTGCTGCAGTCGTTGACCGACGAGGACGTCTCCCACGAGGGGTTCCGCTTCTTCCGAGCCAAAAGGCTGTTCGTGCGCGAGGTCCCGGTCACCGCGCTGCGCCTGTCCTACGTCGGTGAACTGGGCTGGGAGCTCTACACTTCGGCGGATTTCGGTCTCCGGCTGTGGGACCTGCTTTCCGCCGCGGGCGCCGAGTACGGCGTCATAGCCGGAGGCAGAGGTGCTTTCAGCAACCTCCGGCTGGAGAAAGGATATCGGGCCTGGGGCGGCGACATGTGGAGCGAGCACACTCCCGACGAGGCCGGACTCGCCTTCGCGGTCAAACCGGACAAGGGCGAGTTCATCGGTCGTGACGCTCTGCTTCGCCGTCGCGAGAACCCGATTCGACGCAAGTTGTGCTGTCTGTCGATCGACGACGGCACTGTGGTCATGGGGTCCGAACCGGTCTTTTCCGATCGAACCGCCCGGCAGGCCTGCGGCTTCACCACGAGCACGGGCTACGGCCACAGCATCGGGCTCAGCCTGGCCTACGCCTGGCTGCCCTCGGAGTTGTCCGAGGCGGGAACTCCGGTGGAGGTTTCCTACTTCGGACGACGCCACCCCGCGACGGTGATGTCCGATCCGGTCTTCGACCCCGAGATGAAACGGATGCGCTGCTAAAAGCGCATCGAAACCGATCCCCCGATCATCGTCCCCACCGTCCTCCGCGAAGCGGTGGGGGTGATCCGTTCAATCCGAAGATCCCTTGAGGAGTCCCCCATGAGCATCAACCCGACCCCTGCGATCCTGCAGTACCCCCGCATCCGCAAGTCGCCCTTCTTCTACGCCTCGCGCAGGCACGGGGTGGGCATGTACAGCGTGTACAACCACACCTACCACGCCAGGCACTACGGCGACCCCGTCGCCGAGTACTGGCACCTGCTGAACGGTGTGACCCTGTGGGACGTCGGTGTCGAGCGGCAGGTCGAGATCACAGGGCCGGACGCCTTCGACTTCACCAACATGCTGGTTCCCCGTGATCTCAACAAGTGCCGGGTCGGGCAGTGCAAGTACGTGTTCATCACCTCCGAGGAGGGCGGGATCATCAACGATCCCGTACTGCTGCGGCTCGGTGAGAACCACTTCTGGCTGTCGCTGGCCGACAGCGACGTGCTCCTCTGGGCCAAGGGGCTCGCCTACAGCATGGGCATGAACGTCCAGATCAGGGAACCCGACGTGGGCCCCGTGCAGGTGCAGGGCCCCAAGTCCCGCGACGTCATGATCGACCTGTTCGGTGACTCCATCAAGGACATCCCCTACTACTACGCGGTGGACCGCGAGCTCGACGGCATGGACGTGATCGTCTCGCGGACCGGTTACACCGCCGAACTCGGTTACGAGATCTACCTGCACAACGCCAGCCGCGACGGTGTGCGCCTCTGGGAGAAGATCTGGGAGGCCGGTCGTCCCTACGACATGCAGGTGATCGGTCCCTGCCACATCCGCAGGATCGAGGCCGGCATCCTCTCCTGGGGCTGCGACATCACCTACGACACCAACCCGTTCGAGGTCGGCTACGGCTTCGAGGCGACCTGGATGGTCGACCTCAACCAGGAGGCCGACTTCATCGGCAAGTCGGCGCTGACCCGCATCTACAACGAGGGAATCAGCCGCAGGCTGGTGGGCGTGAAGATCGGCGGTCCGGAAGTGGGCAGCTTCAACGACGGTTCGATGATCGACACCTTCCCCGTGCGGGACCCGAACGGCCTGCACATCGGGGATGTCACCTCGGCCTGCTACTCGCCGCGAGTGGAGAGCAACATCGGCTACGCCATGGTGCCGATCAGCTACCGCGAGACCGGAACTCCGCTCGTCGTCGAGACCCAGCACGGGCCGCAGGAGGCCGTGGTGGCCGAGAAGCCCTTCCTCGACCCGAACAAGCAGATCCCCAAGCAACTCGAGCAGCAGGAAGAAGCGGCGGTGTCGAAATGAGCACGAACGCGCGGCAACAGCTACAGCACCACCTGCGCAACGCTCGTTACGAAGTGCTGCCGTTGCGTGGAACACTGGAACAGGTGCAGGGGCTTCCCCCCGGCACGACGGTGACCGTGACCTCCTCGCCCTCCAAGGGGACCGAGGCCACCCTGGATCTCGCGGCCAGGCTGCGCGGTTCGGGGATGCACGTGGTCCCGCACCTGGCGGCGCGGCTCGTCCGGGACAACGCGCACCTCGACGAGCTGCTGTCCCGGATCGAGGCCCTGGGGCTCACCGAAGTGTTCGTGATCGCCGGTGACGCGGACAACCCCGCAGGCAGGTTCACCGACGCGCTTTCCCTGCTCCGGGGCATGGAGGAGATCGGCAACAGGCCGCACCGGGTGGGCATCACCGGTTATCCCGAACCGCACTCCTTCATCTCGGACCAGATGACGATCCAGGCCACCGACGAGAAGGCGCGGTACGCGGACTACATCGTCTCGCAGATCTGCTACGACCCGAACACGATCGCCTCGTGGGTCAAGACCATGCGGGCCAGGGGGGTGACCCTTCCGGTCTACATCGGGGCTCCCGGCTCCATCGATCCGAGCAAGTTGCTGCGGATCTCGATGAAGATCGGGCTGGGCCAGTCCATGAGATTCCTGCGCAAGCAGCACGGGGTGGTCGGGAAACTGCTCACCCGCTACACCCCGGAGAACTTGTTCGACGAGCTCTCCCCCTACCTCGTGGACCCGGACTACAACATCGCCGGTTGCCACTTGTTCACCTTCAACGAGATCGCCAAGACCAGGCAGTGGGCCATGGAAACGGCCGACCGCTTGCAGGAGGTGCCCGCATGAACATGCCGTCCGATCTGGACATCTCGCGGTCCTCCCCGCGCAGATCGCTGGAGGAGATCGCCGGGCAGTTGGGGCTGGCTCCTCACCTGCTCGAACCGTACGGCCGGGACGTGGCCAAGGTTTCCCTGGACGCCCTCGAGGAGGCCGGTACGGAGAACCGTGCCAAGTACGTCCTGGTATCGGCCATCACGCCCACTCCGCTGGGGGAGGGCAAAACGACCACGACCGTCGGGCTCGGCCAGGCGCTGCGCCACCTGGGCAAGACCTCGGCGGTGACGGTCCGCCAGCCCTCCATGGGCCCCACCTTCGGCATCAAGGGCGGCGCAGCGGGCGGTGGATACAGCCAGGTCGTGCCGATGGAGGCGCTGAACCTGCATCTCACCGGGGACATGCACGCGGTCACCGCCGCCAACAACATGCTGGCGGCGATGGTGGACAACCACTTGCACAAGGGGAACCGGCTGGGGCTGGATCCACGTCGCATCACCTGGCGGAGGGTCACCGACGTCAACGACAGGGATCTGCGCAACATCGTGACCGGACTGGGCGGCAACGACGACGGCTCACCGCACCAGACGGGTTTCGACATCACCGCGGCGAGCGAGGTGATGGCGGTGCTCGCGCTGTCCACCTCGTTGCACGACATGCGTGCCCGGCTCGGACGAATCGTGATCGGCTACACCTACGACGGCGAGCCGGTCACCGCCGAGCAGCTCGGCGCGGCCGGAGCCATGACGGTGATCATGCGCGAGGCCATCAAGCCCAATCTGATGCAGACGGTGGAGAACACGCCCGTACTGGTGCACGCGGGCCCCTTCGGCAACATCGCCCACGGGAACTCCTCGATCGTGGCCGACCGGATAGCCAGCAGGTGTGCCGACTACGTGGTCACCGAAGCGGGGTTCGGCGCCGACATGGGGGCCGAGCGGTTCTTCAACATCAAGTGCCGCAACTCCGGGCTCCGCCCGGACGCCGCCGTGCTGGTGGCCACCGTGCGCGCGCTCAAGGCTCACTCCGGTCGCTTCCGCGTGGTGGCGGGCAAGGACCTTCCGGAGGAGATGCTGGCCGAGAATCCCGACGACGTGCTGGCCGGAGCGGCGAACCTGCGCAAGCAGATCGACAACCTCCGGTTGCACGGTGTCTCCCCGGTGGTGGCGGTCAACGCCTTTCCGTCCGACCACGCCAGTGAGCACCAGGCGATCCGCGACGTCGCCGAGCAGGCCGGGGCCAGGGTGGCGATCAGCACCCACTTCAGCGACGGTGGCAAGGGGGCGGTCGAGCTCGCCGAGGCGGTCGCCGAAGCCGCCGAGGAGCCGAGTCGCTTCGAGCTGCTCTATCCCGACTCGGCCGACCTGCGGAGCAAGATCGAGACCATCGCCACTCGGGTCTACGGAGCCGAGGACGTCTCGTACGAGCCCGCCGCGGCGAAAGCGCTGAAGAGCTACACTGAGAACGGCTTCGGTTCGTTGCCCGTCTGCATCGCCAAGACGCATCTGTCGCTGAGCTCGAATCCGAGTCTGCTCGGAGCCCCGACCGGGTGGACATTGCCCGTACGCGATGTCCGCGCCTCGGTCGGAGCCGGGTTCGTGTACCCGATCTGCGGTGACATCCGCACCATGCCGGGGCTCAGCTCCCGTCCGGCCGCGGAACGGATCGACATCGACGATCGCGGTGAGGTCGTCGGATTGAGCTGAACGCCGCCCGCCCCGCACCGCACCGATCACGACTGCTCGTCGGGTCGGTGCGGTGGTGCGAGGTGGCCGACCACGGTACTGCGGGGAACACGCGTCGATGTTTCCGGACTCCCGAGAACGGGACCGAAAAGCGACTGCCCTTCGCAACGCGCGGCCAAAACTATTTCCGAATTTTTTTCGTTTTGAATTCTCACACTATCGTGCCAAATACTTCGACCCCGCACAACCGAAGCAGCACACGGGCACGTTTTCTCTTCACTTCTCACCTGTCGGACACTTCTACTTGATCATTTCAGTGAAAAGACGTCCCACGTCGGGACGCCCACCGAGATGTTGATCAAGTTTCCCTGCTCTCGTCCAGCGCCGTGATCGCGGCAGAAGTGCGGTCCGTGACCCCCAACTTGGTGAATATACCGTGCAGGTGATTTTTCACCGTCCGCTCCGATATCGCCAGCGAGCGCGCGATCTGACGATTGGACCTGCCACGCACCAAGTGGTCGAGGACCTCTCCCTCCCGCTGGGTCAGCCGATCGAGCCCGGACGACTCGGACTTCACGACCTCCTCGTCCCCGTCCTGGTCCTCCCCCTGGGTCTCGGCCAGCCTCACCCGCAGCGTGACCAGCTGGTTGATCTGGTCGACCAGATGATCCAAGGCCTCCGAGTGCTCCATGGCCTCGCGCAGCATCGCCGTGATTGCCGAATCGAGTGCCTTCCGGTAAGAATCGATCATGAAATGACTCCCGCCACTCTCCACCATTGCCACCTATCGACCTGACGGTCCCCTACTGACGCTTCGAGCCACAGAAGTGATCTCGGTCACTTTTGAGCCCGGGGCCGGATCGACCGCCATCCTGGTTGTCGTCACGCCGGAGGCAACATTCCACCTCACCCGGAGCGATTTAGCACTTCTGTTCATGGAATTCGTACTAACGGACCATTAAAGCCAACCTTCATTCCAGCCCGTGATCAACCGGAGTGGAACCTTCCTCCTATGGGCTCGCACGGCCCTGCCGACATAGGTTTCGGAAAGTCGGTACAACGACAACTCGATTCCTAGGAGATGAACATGTCGGGTAGGCCGGCGGTCAGCCGACCTGGCACACCAGCTTCCACACAGGTACCGCCAGGCGAATTGCCCGAACACGGCAGGGAGGCCTCCGCCGCGGCGGATGTGCTCAGGAAGCGCATGGGGGGTGACACACCACCCGCGATGAACCTCGCCACCTTCCTGGCCACGTCCTACGAGCCGGAAGTCGCCCAGTTGTTCAACGAATACCTCGAATACAACCTGGTCGACCGGGACCAGTACCCCGCTGCGACCGAGATCGAGCAGCAGTGCGTGCGGATCCTCGGAGGACTGTGGAGCGGCGATCCCAAGAGCGTGGTCGGAGGCGCCACCACCGGTTCCAGCGAGGCCGCGTTACTCGCGGGGACTTCCCTGCTGCGCAGGTGGGAGCACAACTCCCGTCCCCGGGGAGGTAACGCTCGACCGAACCTGGTCTTCGGCTCCAACGCGCACGTCTGCTGGCACAAGTTCTGCCGGCACTGGAACGTCGAACCCCGTGTGGTCCGGGTGGGGGAGCAGGCACTGCACCTGACCCCCGAGTCGGTGACCGAGCTGTGCGACGAGAACACCATAGGTGTGGTCGGCGTCCTCGGATCCACCATAGACGGCAGCTACGAACCGATCGCCAAGATCGCCACAGCCCTCGACGAGCTCGCCGACTCGAGCGGTGTCGACGTGCCGTTGCACATCGACGCGGCTTCCGGCGGTTTCGTGGCACCGTTCCTCGACCCCGAGCTGGACTGGGACTTCCGGCTGCCCCGGGTGCAGTCCATCAACGCATCCGGGCACAAGTACGGTCTGGTCCCCCCTGGACTGGGTTGGATGCTCTGGAGGAACCGCCAGGCGCGCACCGGATGGTTGGACTTCCGGACGAACTATCTGGGCAGCACGCGCACGCATCACGAGTTGACCTTCTCGCGCTCCGCCGCTCCGGTGGTGGTGCAGTACTACAACTTCGTCCGACTCGGTTTCGAGGGCTACCGCGCCACGCACGCGCGCAGCCGCGAGATCGCGGCGATGCTGGCCGACGCACTGGCCGAGACGGGGCCGTTCGACATACTCGGAGACGGCCGCCAGCTTCCCGTGGTGGCTCTTCGGCTCCGGGACCACGTGCAGTGGAAGCTGCACGAGCTGTCCGACCACCTGGGCCAGCTGGGCTGGTCCGTTCCCGTCTACGCACTTCCGCCCGACATGGAGGACACGGACGTGCTGCGTGTGGTGGTGCGTGACGACATGACCCGCGAAAAGGCCGAGAGCCTGCTGAAGAGCGTGCGGAGTTTCGTCACCGGCCCCTGAGTTCACCACAGTTTCTCCGTGGTCGCCCCGCCCCGGTACCGGAAGGGACGCGTACCGGAAGTCCTCAGCGCAACGGGAGTTCGCCCGACCACGTCGAGTTTCCGGAGCTCGCACAGCGCTCCGGACCGTTTCGAACACCAACCGGATGAAAGGAGCGGCAATGTCGCCGATCCGTGCCGTCTGTAGGCTCAACAGCCAGGAACCTCCCTACGCGGGGAGTGGACTGCGCCTGGGAATCTTCCAAGCCGAGAACCCGGTGGGAACCCCGGAGGCGGTCGAGAAGAACCTGCGGCGGCTGCACGAGGCCGTTCGCATGGCGGGCACGTACCGCTGCCAGCTGACGGTCTTCCCCGAGTGCTACGTCACCGGTTACGCCCTGAGCCCGGAGGAGTGCCAGCAGCTGGCCGAGCCCAGCTCGGGCAACACCGTCTCCACGGCCCGCGAACTGTCCCTGCGTCACGAAACGGCCATCGCGCTGCCCTACGTGGAACGCGCTGCCCGCGGCACCGTGCACGACTCGATCGCGCTGGTCTCCGACGGCGAGCTCGTCGCCAACTACCGCAAAACCCACCTCTACGGTGCCGCCGAACGCGCCAACTTCACGGCAGGTACCGAACTCCCACCCGTGTGCAAGATCAACCAGTACCCGGTGGGGCTGTTGAACTGCTACGAGTGCGAGTTCCCCCCGCTGTACCAGAACCTGGTGCAGCGCGGGGCCGGTCTCGTGGTCGGCCCCACAGCCGCGGATCAGCACTTCGTGCTGCACGACGGAACACCGACGCAAGTCCCCTACCCGGACGCCACGGAGCACATCATCCCGGCCATGGCCTCGGTGTGGCGCGTCTTCGTCGCCTACGCCAATCGACGCGGCTGGGAGAGCACGGAACGCGGGCACTGGCAGTACCGCGGCAACTCCGGAGTGTGGGCACCGGACGGAAGTGCGCTGGTGACGGCAGGCCCCGAGGAGCGCGCGGTGGACTCACTGCTGGTCAGCGACTGCGTTCCGGATCGCATACCTCCGTTCAGCCCGGAAGGTGACCACTACAGCGATCTCCGGGTCTCCCTCCGGGAGGAACTGTTGCCCGCCACCTGATCGGTGCGGGGCGCCCCGGGCCGAGCCACTCCGGCCGGACCGGGGGCGCCCGGCTGACGGAAGTCGCTGACAGGCGTGCCTTTTCAGTCACGCTTCGCGAGCACGGTGGCCATCGGCGCGGTTCCGACCCCTTCCTCGTCGAAACGGGCTCGGATCGCCTCCGCGATCTCGACCGCGTTCGGCCGGTCACCGTGCACGCAGATCGTGTCGGCGTCCACCGGAACCGAAGCACCGTTCATCGAGACGAGCTCCCCCCGCAGCACTGACGTCGCCTGTTCGGTGCACTGCTGCGGGGACTTCGCCCGAGGGACCGGTTCGATGACGATGTGGCCGTTGTCGTCGTAGTCCAGATCCGCGAACGCCTCCCGCACCACGGGGTATCCCTTGGCAGCGAGCCGTTGGGCCGTCTGCCCGGCCAACAGCACGACGTTCGTCTCCGGGGCGGCGTTGGCCAGCGCGTCCACCACCGCATCGGCCACGTTCTCGTCCCGCAGCGTCAATCCGTACAGCGCTCCGTGCGGCTTGACGTGCGTGACGGGCACTCCGAGGCTGTCCGCGATACCGCGCAGCGCCCCGAACTGATACAGGCACGCGTCCGCCGCCTCCTGCGGGCTCAGCGCGATGGCCCGCCTCCCGAAACCGGCCAGGTCGGGCATGCCGGGGTGGGCTCCCACCGAAGCCCCCGCTTCCCGCGCGATCCGCAGAGTGCTGTGCATTGTGCCCGGGTCCCCCGCGTGCCACCCGCAGGCGACGTTCACCGAGTTGACGAGCGGAATCAGTTGGTCGTCCGCGCCGAGAGTCCAGCGCCCGAAACTCTCCCCTGCATCGGCGTTGAGGTCCACCAGTGTCTGCATTCCGCACCTCCACGGCGAGTGAGACCGGTCACAAACACTCTACGCTATATTGACGATTCACGCAGACGGACGTTGTCACGCGCTGCGAAATCAATCAGCCTGTCCCTCGAACGTGCGAAACCCGTGCGGGTAAGTCCTGCGTCATCAACCAGCGCGATGCATGCTCGTGCACACGGACAGATCGCAGTCAACCCCGGAGGTCGACTATGGCGGAAACGACGGTACGACTGCCAGAGGCCCGCTACGAGTTCGGGGGAGACGAGTTCGTTTTCGTCGAGCTGGACCGGGAGATGAGCCTGCAGGCCAACTTCAAGGCCATGGCGATCACCGGAGCTCTCCGCGACCGGGATCTGGAGGGGATCGTGGACATCTGCCCCTCCAACGCCTCCTATCTGGTCAGACTCGACCCCGGGAAACTGCATCCCACCGAACTGGTCGAGGAACTGCGGCGGTTGGAACACTCGGCCGGAGAACTCGACGGGAACCGGGTGGTCTCAACCCGGATAGTGGACGTTCCGGTACTTTTCGACGATCCCTGGACCAGGGAGACCCTGCTCCGATTCAGGGACAATCACCAGGACCCGAACGTGACCGATCTGGAGTACGCCGCTCGGATCAACGGCTTCTCCACCGTCGAAGAACTGATCGAGGCGATCGGCAGCGCTCCCTTCATCGTCACCATGCTCGGCTTCGTCCCGGGGCTGCCCTTCTGCTACCAGATGGTTCCGCGGGAACGGCAGATCGAGGTGCCCAAGTACGTGCGGCCGCGAACGGACACCCCGGAACGGGCGTTCGGTTACGGCGGTGCTTTCTCGGTCGTCTACCCGGTCCGCGGTGCGGGCGGGTACCAGCTGTTCGGGATCGCCCCGGCCCCCGTGTTCGACGGGAGGCAGAGCCTGCCCGACTTCCACGACCGGATCGCGTTCCCGCAGCCGAGCGACATCCTGCGCTATCGACCCGTCGATCGTGCCGAGTACGACCACGTCCGCTCGGAAGTGGAGGCGGGCACCTTCCGCTACCGCATCCGCGAGGTGGAGTTCTCCCCCGCCGCCTTTCTCGAGAACCCGGACGCGGTCAACCGCGATTTGGTGAAGGAGTTGGACCGATGAACGAAGTACTAGTCCGTTCGGGAGGGTTGTACACCACGGTGCAGGACGCCGGTCGTGACGGGCACTACGCGATCGGCATGCCCCCCTCCGGGGCGATGGACCGCTACTCCTTCACCATCGCCAATCTGCTCGCCGGGAATCCGGGGTCGGACGCCGCGTTGGAGGCGACCTACCTGGGGCCGGAGCTCGAGTTCACCGATTCCCGCGCCGTCGCGGTCACCGGGGCGGACAGCTCCGTCACGATCAACGGGGCCTCCGCTCCGATGTGGACGAGTCTGCGCGTGGGTCCGGGGGACGTCCTCGGGTTCGGACCGCTCGCGGCGGGTGCCCGCCCCTACGTCGCGATCGGCGGCGGACTGGACGTTCCCGAGTACCTGAACTCCCGCTCCACCTACAAGCTCACCGGGATCGGAGGGTTCGAGGGACGTGCGCTGGCCGAAGGGGACCGTGTTCCGCTCGGCCAGGCGCAGGACCCTCCCGCCGAGGGAACCACCGTCCCCGCGGAGTTCCTGCCCGAGTTTCCCGACGTGGTGGACGTGCGCCTGGTGGTCGGGCTGTGCTCCTACCGGCTCACCGAGGACGCGCTGAACTCCTTTTTCGACACGACGTGGAAAGTGACCAAGGACGCCGACCGGATCGGCTACCGTCTCCGCGGAGGGACGATCGACTTCATCGAGCGGGAGCAGCCCTTCGGGGCGGGCAGCGACCCGGCCAACGTCGTCGACCTCGGCTATCCGATCGGGTCCGTGCAGATCCCCGGAGGCAACGAACCGATCATCCTGTTGAACGACGCCGTCACCGGCGGCGGTTACGCGACCGTCGGCACGGTCGTGTCGGCCGACCGCGATCGCATAGCCCAGACGGGCACGGGCGGTCACGTGCGGTTCACCGCCACGGATGTCGACTCCGCCGTACAAGCTCGTCAGGACCGCGACGCGTGGTTGCACAAACTCCGCACGGTCCTGAGTGGTTGAGGTCCGGAGAAACGTGAAACCACCCCGGCGCTCACAACGCGCAGCGGATCAAGCGGACCACTCGTCGAAGGAGGCTTCATGTCCACGATGAACGCACAGCTGCCCGGTGTGTTCTACCGACGTCCCTCCCCCGAACAGGACCCCTTCATCGAGGAGGGCGGGACGGTCGAACCCGGACAGCTCGTCGCCCTGATCGAGGTGATGAAGACGTTCAACGAAGTCAAGGCCGATCGTTCGGGAACGATCAGCAAGTTCCTGCTCAACGAAGGGGACGAGGTCGAGGCGGGCCAGGGCATTGTCGAGGTCGATGAAGCATGACGGGACGCAGCAGAATCCTGGTCGCCAACCGCGGTGAGATCGCGGTGCGCATAGTGCGGGCCTGCCACACGGCGGGCCACGAGGCCGTCGCGGTCTACTCGGACACGGACAAGAACGCGCGCTGGGTCCGCATGGCCGACGAGGCGTTGCACATAGGTGGCTCCCCCGCGGCGAAGTCGTACCTCAACACCGACGCGATCCTCGAGGCGGCCAAGTACGCCGAGGTCGACGCGGTTCATCCCGGGTACGGCTTCCTCTCGGAGAACGCGGCTTTCGCCCGCGCGGTCACCGCGGCCGGTTTCACCTTCATCGGCCCTCCCCCCGAGGTGATCGAGCTGATGGGGGACAAGGCCAGCGCGCGCAGCGCCGCGACCGAGGCCGGGGTGCCGGTGGTGCCGGGCAGCAGGCCGGTCACCGACACGGACGACGCGGTGCGCGTCGCCGAGGAGATCGGCTATCCGATCCTGGTTAAGGCCGCGGCAGGCGGCGGTGGACGCGGCATCCGGCCGGTGCGGGACGCCGAGCAGCTGACCGAGGTCTTCGCCGGGGCCCGGGCCGAGGCCCAGTCCGCCTTCGGGGACGGGACCGCCTACCTGGAACGTGCGCTTCCGGGGGCCAGGCACATCGAGGTGCAGTTGTTGGCCGACCACCACGGGAACCTGGTCCATCTGTTCGAACGCGACTGCTCGGTGCAGCGTCGCAGACAGAAGCTCCTGGAGGAGGCTCCCGCGCCGGACCTGGACGAGCGCACCAGGAACGAGCTGGGCGAGGCGGCAAAACGGCTGGGCGAACACGTCGGTTACCGCAACGCGGGCACGGTCGAGTTCCTGGTCGACCCGGACGGACGGTTCTACTTCATCGAGATGAACACCAGGGTGCAGGTGGAGCACCCGATCACCGAGGCCATCACCGGAGTGGACCTGGTCGCCGAGCAGCTCAGGATCGCCGACGGTGCGGAGTTGTCCCTCACGCAGGACGCGGTCCGTCATTCGGGGGCCGCCGTGGAGCTGCGGATCAACGCCGAGGACCCGGACAACGGCTTCCTCCCGACTCCGGGTGAGATAACCGCCTTCGAGGCTCCGGGAGGGCCCGGCGTCCGGCTCGACACCGCTCTCACCAGCGGTGAGCAGATCAGCCCCTTCTACGACTCGCTGATCGCGAAGCTGGTCTGCTGGGGAGCGGACCGGCGACAGGCCTACGCGCGAGCACGTCAGGCCCTGTCGGAGTTCCGCGTGGAGGGCGTGGCGAGCACGATCCCGCTGCACCGCGAGCTGATCGACGACCGGGAGCTTCTCGGGGGGCCGGTGCACACCACCTGGCTGGAGGAGCGGAGCTGACGGGGCCTTTCCGGTGGACCTGCCGGTTCGGCCCGGTTCCCCCTTCGAGGCGGGTAGTGCCGGGCGGGGATTCCGCGCCCTTCGGGGCCGGTGTTTCCCGGAGCTCCTTCAGCGGCACCACCCCACCCCGCGCTGCGCGGAGTCTGCTCGAGGGTCGACTTCCCGCACGCGGGGGCGAACCGCGTCACAGGGATCGCTGACGTTCGAGCGTGTTCGGGTGGAGGTGTTCCACGCGGTGCACCGCCTCGTCGAGGAACTGGGCGACGTGCGTGTCGTAGAGCGAATACACCACCGCTCTGCCCGCCCGGTCCCCTTTCACCAACCAGAGTGAGCGCAGCACGCGCAGCTGGTGCGAGACAGCGGATTGCCCCATTCCCACGGCTTCGGCCAGCTGGTTCACCGAACGGGCGCCCTGGCGCAGCTCGCTCAGGATCAACAAACGGGACGGCGTGGCCAGCGCCTGCAACGTCTCGGCTACGGAGACGGCCGAATCGTGGTCCAGGCGCGCGGTCGGGGTGGTCGCGTCGCGGAGTCCGTGACCCATGGGCGCAGTCTATCGAGTGACTGATCACCACGGCGGGCAGCGCCGCGAAGGCCACCCCGCCCCGGGTGTTCCTCCCGCACCGGTCATGGCAGATGTTTCGGCTGCTCACACGCCTGCGGAAGGCTCTCCTCGCCGCTCCGTCCGCTGGCTCGTCGCCGCGCAGCACCGCTGAAAACGCGATATCGATCACATTCGTTTGTCAGTCGAACGAGTAAAGTTAGTGTCACTAACGAAATGAGTTGGTTCGACTCGGAGGTGATCGGGTGAGCGCACTGCACGACTGGGACATCACGACCGGAGTCGGGATCACGGCTCTCGCCGTCGCGAGTGGGCGTGCCGTCGAGAGCGGCAGGGACGACCGACTCATCTCCGATCCCCACGCGGCCGCGCTCGTGGGAGCCGCCGAGTCCCCGGTCGAGATGCCCGTCTCCCCCACCGAGGAGGCACCACTCCTGAAGCGGATGGCCGACTACGTGGCGGTACGCACCCGCTACTTCGACGACTGGTTCGCGGAGGCGGGCGCACGAGGTGTTCGACAGGCCGTCATCCTGGCCAGCGGCTTGGACACCAGGGCCTTCCGCGCGGAGTGGCCGGAAGGGTTCCGGCTGTTCGAGATCGACCAGCCGAAGGTCCTCGAGTTCAAGGACTCGGTTCTCGGCTCCGAGAGCGCGCGGGCACGGTGCGAACGCCACGCGCTCGGGGTGGACCTGCGCGAGGACTGGGCCCACGAGCTGATGCGCGCCGGTTTCGACACCGCGCAGCCCACCGCGTGGCTGGCCGAGGGGCTGTCCCCCTACCTCCCCGCCGAAGCCGAGAGCGGTCTGCTCGACACCGTGCACTCCCTCTCGTCTCCGGGGAGTCGGCTGGTGATCGAGCACACCGAACTGCCCGCGGACCTCGCTCACTCGCAGTTGAACGAGATCGCACTGCAGTGGGGCATCGACATGACCGAGCTGATGTCCGGTGAGCGGAAGCCCGACCCAGCGGAGCGGCTGCGCCCCGCGGGGTGGAACGTCTCGCGCGAGGCGTTCACCGACATCGCCGAGCAGTACGGCAGGCAGCTGCCCAGCGACGAGGCCCTTGGAACCGTCTTCCGCAACTCGTACGCCCTCTCCGCTCGCCTCGAGGGCTGAACGGACCTGCCGACAGGTCGAACGCGGCGGCGTTCCCCCGGAGCAGCTCGCCCCGGGAGAACGCCGGACCGCTCACTCCGCGCTCAGCTCGATGTCCACATTCCCGCGTATCGCGTTGGAGTAGGGGCACACGCGATCGGCGCCCCGCGCCAGCTCGAGGGCTCTGGCCTCGCCGAAACCGGGCAACCCCACCCGCAGCGTCACGGACAGCTGGTACCCCCCGTTCCCGTCGGGGCCGATGCCCACGTCCGCGGTGACCGAGGAACCCTCGATGTCCTCCTTCTCCTGCTTGGCCACCAGTTGCAGCGCGCTGTGGAAGCAGGCCGCGTACCCCGCCGCGAACAGTTGCTCGGGATTGGTTCCCGCACCGCCGGCCCCGCCGAGCTCCCGGGGAACGGACAGATCCAGGTCCAGCACCCCGTCGGAGGAACGGGTGTGCCCGCCCCTTCCCGAACCGGTCGCGGTGGCCTCGGCCGTGTAAGCAGCACTCATCCTCGTCGCCCTCCCGAAAGCGTATTCGATTACACCCTTGAAAGTAGGACAAAATTGAATTGCGGGCAACTTTTATACGTGCACCCACCTCACCAGGGAAAACCGAGACGGCGCTGAGCGCCACAGCGCGGCGGGCTCACTCGCCGCTGAAACGCAGAACGGCCCGCCACCTCGGCCGAAGAGCCGAAGCGACGGGCCGCCCCGGAAAGCTCGTCAGTACTGCTCGAACCGCCCCACCGAGGTGACCCGAACCACCGCCACCCCGGCCTCGTCCGAGGCAGGCAGATCCACCTCGGCGCTGATCCCCCAGTCGTGGTCCCCGGAGGGGTCATCGAAAATCTGGCGCACCAACCAGCGCTGCGACTCCTCGGTGACCATGAACAGGGCGGGGCCACGGGCGTCGGCATCGGTGCCCAGCTCGTCGTACTCCTCGAAGTACTCGTCCATCGCCGCTCGCCAGTCCTCGGCGGTGAAGCCGTTCTCGCCCTCGAGCGCGGCCAGCTCCTCGAACCGCTCCCGCGCGGCCAGCTCGACCCGGCGGAACATGGCGTTGCGCACCTGCACGCGGAAGGCCCGGGTGTTCTCGGTCAGCTTGGCGGGTCCCTCGTCGACCGGTTCGGCAC
Source organism: Actinopolyspora sp. BKK2 (assembly GCF_011291845.1). Taxonomy (NCBI): domain Bacteria; kingdom Bacillati; phylum Actinomycetota; class Actinomycetes; order Actinopolysporales; family Actinopolysporaceae; genus Actinopolyspora; species Actinopolyspora sp. BKK2. Next base: position 260,516 of record NZ_JAANTE010000003.1, read on the forward strand.
CCTCGGATTCGGCGGAGGGGTTGCGCAGCCGCTCCCACTCGTCGAGCAGACTGGAGTCCACCTGACGCACCAGCTCCCCGAGCCACTCGATGATGTCGCCGAGCTCCTCGTCCTTGGCGTCGTAGGGGACGGTGTGCCGCAGCGCCTTGTACACATCGGCCAGGTACCGCAGCACCAACCCCTCCGAACGGGCCAGGCCGTAGTGGTTGACGAACTCGACGAAGTTCATCGCGCGCTCGTACATGTCCCTGGCCACCGACTTCGGCGACACCTCGTGCTCGGAGACCCAGGGATGGCCCTGCCGATAGGTCTCGTAGGCCGCCTCCAGCATGTCGGCCAACGGCCGCGGGTGGGTGATCTCCTCGACCACCTCCATCCGCTGCTCGTACTCCACGCCCTCGGCCTTCATCCTGGCGATGGCATCACCGCGCTCCTTGGCCTGCTGCGCCCCCAGTACCTGGCGCGGATCGTCCAACGTCGCCTCGATGATCGAGAGCACGTCGACCGCGTAGCTCGGTGACTCCGGATCGAGCAGCTCGATGGCCGCCAGCGCGAACGGCGAGAGCGGCTGGTTGAGCGCGAAGTCGAACTGCAGGTCCATGGTCAGCCGCACCAACCTGCCCTGCTCGTCCGGCTCCTCCAGCTGCTCGACCACTCCGGCCGAGACCAGCGCCCGGTAGATCGCGATGGCACGCAGCATGTGCTTGCGCTGCGCCGGACGGCTCTCGTGGTTGTCGGTGAGCAGCTTGCGCATGGCCGCGTAGGTGTCACCCGGCCTGCTGATTACGTTGAGCAGCATGGCATGCGTGACGTTGAAGCTGGAGACCAGCGGCTCCGGCTCCGCCGCCACCAGCTTGTCGAAGGTCTTCTGCCCCCAGGACACGAAACCCTCGGGGGCCTTCTTCTTGACGACCTTGCGGCGCTTCTTCGGGTCGTCGCCCGCCTTGGCCAGCGCGCGCTCGTTCTCGATGACGTGCTCGGGCGCCTGCACCACCACGTAACCGTCCGTGTCGTAGCCCGCACGTCCGGCACGTCCCGCGACCTGGTGGAACTCCCTGGCCTTGAGGTGCCTGGTCCGGTTCCCGTCGAACTTGGTCAGCCCGGTCAGCAGCACGGTGCGGATGGGCACGTTGATGCCGACCCCGAGGGTGTCGGTGCCGCAGATGACCTTGAGCAACCCGGCCTGGGCCAGCTGCTCCACCAGACGGCGGTAGCGCGGCAGCATCCCCGCGTGGTGCACGCCGATGCCGTGCCGGATCAAGCGCGAGAGCGTCTTGCCGAACCCGGCGGTGAACCGGAAACCGCCCAGCTTCTCGGAGATGGCGTCCCGCTCGGCCCTGCTGGCCACGTTCATGCTCACCAGCGCCTGCGCCTGCTCCACGGCGGAGGACTGGTTGAAGTACACCACGTAGATGGGGGCCTGATTACCACCGAGCAGTTCCTCGATGGTCTCGTGCAGCGGGGTCATGGCGTAGCGGAAGGTCAGCGGGACCGGGCGCTCGGCGGAGCTGACCACGGCCGTCTCCCGACCGGTGCGCCGGGTGAGGTCCTGCTTGAAGCCGGTCACGTCCCCGAGCGTCGCCGACATCAGCACGAACTGGGCCTGCGGCAGCTCCAGCATCGGCACCTGCCACGCCCAACCGCGCTGCGGTTCCGCGTAGAAGTGGAACTCGTCCATGACCACCTGGCCGACTTCGGCGCGCTCCCCGTCGCGCAATGCGATGTTGGCCAGGATCTCGGCGGTGCAGCAGATGATCGGAGCGTCCGGGTTGACGCTGCTGTCGCCGGTCAGCATGCCCACGTTGTCCGGTCCGAACGTGTCGACCAGTGAGAAGAACTTCTCCGAGACCAGTGCCTTGATGGGCGCGGTGTAGAAGCTGCGCTGCTTGTTCGCCAGGGCGGTGAAGTGCGCGCCGACCGCGATCAGGCTCTTGCCCGATCCGGTCGGAGTACTGACGATAACGTTGGACCCCGACACCACCTCCATCAGCGCTTCTTCCTGAGCGGGGTAGAGGTCGAACCCCTGCTCGGCGGTCCAGGTGGTGAAACCCTCCAGGAGCGTGTCCGGATCGGCATCGGGCGTCGGGGGGAGCTGGTCGGTAAGCGTCATCTCTCCTCCATCTTCCCGTTCGGCGTCCGTGGTGGGCACGTGGGGTCCGACACACTCGTCCGGAGGTGCTCCCCCGACTGGCCAAGCCCCACCCCCGTGATGTGCAGTCCCGCGGCGCTCGGCGCAGCACGGTGACGGCTGCCGGCACCGCCCCCAGCGCCACCGAGCCCACCAGGGGGCGAGGCAGCCCTGCGGACGAACCGACCTCCTCCCGCTCCGATGCGCCCGCCACTTCCCCGGACGACCGCCCGGTTTGAGCGGCACGACGTTCGCGCCTTCCGGTCACATCCGGCCGAGCCCGGTAGCCGACTCCTGCCGCCGACGGGGCCGAGTCACCGCGACCGAGGTTGCGCTCCGGTGAGAACTCACCGGACGCGCGGGGCGTACATGATCACGGCCACCCCGAGCAGGCAGATCAACGCACCGATGACGTCATAGCGATCGGGCCGGTAGCCGTCCAGCGCCGCTCCCCAGGCCAGCGACCCGGCCACGAACACGCCTCCGTAGGCGGCGAGGATCCGTCCGAAGTGGGCATCGGGTTGCAGGGTGGCCACGAACCCGTACGCCCCGAGCGCCGCCACACCGGCACCGATCCACAACCAGCCACGGTGCTCACGCACCCCCTGCCAAACCAGCCAAGCACCGCCTATCTCGCAGAAAGCGGCCAGCACGAACAGGGCGATGGAACGGGCTATCAACACGGCTCCACGCTACGACCTCTGCCGAACTCGCACCGACCGCCGTCCTACGTCGCCCGCAGGAACGACCGCGGCTGTTCGGAGCAGCCTCCCGAGGACCACACGAAAGCGTTGTGTGAAAACCATCTCACCGATGGTGATCGCCTCGGCGAGTACCGTCGATCTCGAGAGCCCGCTCACGACCCGGCACCGTGCACGGTCCAACCACGGTTCAACCACGGTTCAACACTGCCCTTCGATTCCCGGACCAACGTATGCCTGCTTGTTCAGAGTTGCCCATGACCGTCCTCGGCGGACGAGCTCCGGCGGACCGGGGAGTTCGCCGCGCGAGCCGGTCCACCGACGAGCACGGCGCACCGGTGGGAACGCGCGCGGTGCGCTCTCCCGGGGCAGAGCGTCGCGGTGTGCGCCTCCCGCTGAACAGCGCCGTCGTACCGTCCGACACGCCGCGATCGACGGGACGGAGCCCCGAGATCTCCCCGCGCCCCCCGCGCGAGCGGGGGAAGCGCAGCCGGCAGGACCGTGATCTCTCCGCAGGGGGAGCTGCTCCTGTCGAACGCCACCCCACCGTTTCGGCCTGCGGTGAGCGAAACGTCCTCAACCACACGCTCGACGAGCACGATCGATGAAAGGGAAGCAGTCGCCTTGCGTATCGCCTTCGGCAGTCAACCCATCTACTCCCACCTCGTTCCGGCCGTGCTCCCGCTCGCTCGGTCGGCGGCCGATGCCGGGCACGAAGTGGCGGTGCTGACCTCGCCCGAACTGTCCGAACAGGTCCACTCGTTCGGGTTGACCCCGCTTCCCCTCCGGAACGCGGCCTCTCCGCGCGAGATGTTCCAACGCCCCGAACTGCGCGAGCGGCTCGGGCTGGACCTGTCGCTGTTCGACGAGCTCGGACGCAGGACGATGCGTACGCAGGACGACCACTTCGCGGCGATGTTCGCCGGACCGGTCGCCGGGGACAGCGCGGAGGAGGCCGTGGAGGTGCTGAAGTCCTTCGCCCCCGATCTGCTCGTTCGCGAGTCCACCGACCACTCGAGCTACTACGCGGCCGAATACCTCGGCTTGCGGCACACCGCCCTGGACATCGGCCCGCTGGGGCCGTTCAACACCGAGGCCATGCTCACCACGATCAACGAGCAGCGCGACAGGCTCGATCTGGAACCGGTGACCGATCCGCTGCACCCCTTCCGGAGCGGCAGGATCGGCATGGCCCCGGAAAGCTTCTACCCGGAGTCGCTGCGGATCCCCTCGGCGAGCTATTACAGCGCTCCCCCGCCGCGGGCCGAACAGCTCGACCCGGAGATCGCGAAACTGCCGGGCGACCGCCCCCTGGTACTGGCCACCCTCGGCTCCAACGCGGCCGGGGTGCTCGGCGGCGGTGAACTCAACCTGTTGAACACCATCGTGGAAGTACTCGGCGATCTGCGCGTCACGGGAGTGGTCGCCCTGGGCAGCGGAACCTCTCCCGAGGACTGGACCGGCTCCCGTCCGGACAACGTGCACCTGACCTCCTTCGCGCAGCAACAACTGCTGCTGCCCGCCTGTGAGGCCTTCATCACCCACGGCGGTTTCAACGGGGTCCGGGAGGCGCTCAGCAGCGGGATCCCCATGGTGGTGCTGCCCATATTCGCCGAGCAGCCGGCCAACGCCGAACGGGTCGAGCAGTTGGAGTTGGGCAAACGTCTCAACCTCGAGGACGTCGACCACGACTCGCTGCGCACCGCCGTGGGAACGGTGCTGGCAGACTCCGCCCACCGCCACCGCGCCAGGGCGATGGCGCGGGAGTTCCGCGCTCTCGCCCCGTTCGACGAAATCGTGCCCGGACTGGAGCGGCAGTTCGAGCAGCGGTGAGCCGCGGTGCTGGCCGGACCGTCGCTCGCAGCGGCCACGTGTTCCTCACTTGAGGACGTCCGCACGCCAGCGCCCGATCTCGGCGAGTATCGCGCCGAGCGCCGAGCGCGCGGAGTCCACGACGACGCCCGACGCTCCCGGTACGGCTCCCGAAGCCGGTTAACGAGCTCTAACAAATTTGGGACGTGCGTCACACCCGGCGCCGGTCTCGACAAGTCGGAAGCGGGCATACCATCGGCTTCCATGACGGCGTCGGAGCGCTCAACGTCGAGCGAGCACGGAGACCGGCTCGATCTGATGGCCGGGTTCGAACCGCCCACTCACGGGCAGTGGCAGGCGCAGGTCGATCAGGTGCTGCGCAAGTCCGGACTGCTCCCCCGGGACGCCCCCGCCCGGGAGCATCCGGAGGAATCGCTGGCAACCGAGACCTACGACGGGATCGAGGTCCAGCCGCTGTACACGGCGCGCGCCGGGCACTCCGCGAGCGGACTTCCCGGACTGGCGCCGTTCACCAGGCACTCCCGGCCCGCTGGCGCGGTCGACGGGGGCTGGGAGGTCCGCCAGTACCACGACGATCCGGACGCGGCCACGAGCAACCGCGAGATACTGGCCGATCTGGAAGGCAGGGCCGGTTCGGTGTGGCTGCGGACGGGTCCCGGCGGCATCGCCGTGGAGGACCTCGGGGACGCGTTGCACGGAACCCGGCTCGACCTGGCCGGTGTGGTGCTGCAGCCCGGACAGCACTACGAGAGCGCCGCCGCGGAACTGCTGCGCCTGGCCGAGCAGTGGGGCGTGGCCGCGGAATCGCTGCGCGGCAACTTCGGGGCGGACCCCGTGGGCCTGCACGCCCGCACGGGAATCCCCCACGACATGGCCCCCGCCGTGGAACTCGCCCGCCGCTGCGCGCGGCGGCATCCGGGAATGCAGGCCATCAGCGTGGACGGGCTGCCGTCCCACGACGCGGGGGGTTCCGACGCCGAGGAGCTCGGCTGCGCCGTAGCGGCCGGAGTCGCCTACCTGCGCGCGCTCACCGCGGCCGAGCTACCCGTGGAAACCGCGGCGGGCCTGTTGGAGTTCCGCTTCGCGGCCACCGTGGACCAGTTCACCACCATCGCCAAGCTCAGGGCTGCCCGCCGGATCTGGGAACGGGTGCTGCGCGCCTGCGGAGTCGCCGAGCACGCGCGGGGCCAGCGCCAGCACGCCGTCACCTCCTCGGCGATGCTCACTCGCCACGACCCGTGGGTGAACATGCTGCGTTCCACCATCGCCGCGTTCGCCGCCGGCGCCGGGGGTGCGCAGTCGGTCACGGTGCAACCCTTCGACACCCCGCTGGGGCTGCCCGACTCCTTCTCCCGCCGCATCGCCCGCAACACCCAGGCCCTGCTGACCGACGAAGCCCACATCGGACAGGTGATCGACCCGGCGGGCGGCTCGTACTACGTGGAGTCCCTGACCGACGAACTCGCGAAAACCGCGTGGAGCTGGTTCCAGGACATCGAGGCGGCAGGAGGCCTGCCCGAGGCGCTCGACTCGGGAATGGTCGCCGAGCGGTTGGACGACACCTGGCAACGGCGCCGTGCGGCGCTGGCCCACCGCACCGACCAGCTCACCGGAGTCAACGAGTATCCGGACCCGAGCGAACGCCCGCTCACCCGTCGCGCCCGTCCCCCGGAACCGGAAACGGGCGGACTGCCCCGGCACCGCTACGCCGAGGACTACGAGCGGCTCCGCGACGAGGCCGACCGCATGGCCGAGGAGCTGCCCGCCGGACGCCCCCGGGTCTTCCTCGCGACGCTCGGCCCGCTGGCCTCCCACACCGCGCGCGCCTCGTTCACCAGGAACCTGCTCGCCACGGGCGGAGTGACCACCGAGGAGGCCGGGGAGACCGAAACCACCGCCCAAGTGCTGGAGGCGTTCGAGCGCTCGGGGACCTCCCTGGTCGTGCTGTGCTCCTCGGACGAGATCTACGAGCAGCGCGCGGAGGAGACCGCAGCGGCCCTCGGGAAGGCGGGGGCGCGGCTCGTCCTGCTGGCCCGCTCCCCCCGGGGGGATCCGGCTCCCCGGGGCGTGGACGGCTTCGTCCACGCTCGCAGCGACGTGCCGCAAGTGCTGACCGACATCCACCAACGGTGGGCCTCGCCCACCGCGGCCGTTCCGAAAGCGACATCATGACCAGCCACGACAGGATTCCCGACTTCACCGAAGTCGAGCTGGACGAGCCCGCGGCCACTGAGGACGGACAGCAGTGGAACCGGGCGGTGCGGGAAACGACCGGCCACGACCCCGAGCAACTGGCCTGGCACTCCCCCGAGGGCATCGACGTCAAGCCGCTCTACGCGGAGTCGGACACCGAAGGGCTGCGCTTCCAGCACGGCTACCCCGGTGTGGCCCCCTACCTGCGCGGCCCGTACTCGACGATGTACGTCAACCAGCCGTGGACCGTGCGCCAGTACGCCGGTTTCTCCACCGCGGCCGAGTCGAACGCCTTCTACCGGCGCAACCTAGCCGCCGGGCAGAAGGGACTGTCGGTGGCGTTCGACCTCGCCACCCACCGCGGCTACGACTCCGACCATCCGCGGGTGGCCGGCGACGTGGGCATGGCCGGAGTCGCCATCGACTCGATCCTGGACATGCGGCAGCTGTTCGACGGCATCCCGCTGGACCGGATGAGCGTGTCTATGACCATGAACGGCGCGGTGCTGCCGGTGCTGGCGCTGTTCATCGTCGCCGCCGAGGAGCAGGGGGTTCCGCCGGAGAAGCTCGCGGGGACCATTCAGAACGACATCCTCAAGGAGTTCATGGTCCGCAACACCTACATCTACCCCCCGCAGCCCTCGATGCGGATCATCTCGGACATCTTCGCCTACACCTCGGCGCGGATGCCGAAGTTCAACTCGATCTCCATCTCCGGCTACCACATCCAGGAGGCCGGGGCCACTGCCGACCTGGAACTGGCCTACACTCTCGCCGACGGACTCGACTACATCAGGGCCGGGCTGAACGCGGGCCTGGACATCGACTCCTTCGCCCCCCGACTGTCCTTCTTCTGGGGGATCGGGATGCACTTCGGCATGGAAGTGGCGAAGTTGCGCGCGGCCAGGTTGCTGTGGGCCCGGCTGGTCTCCGAGCACGGCCCCACCGACCCGAAGTCGCTCTCGCTGCGGACCCACTCGCAGACCTCCGGCTGGTCGCTGACCGCGCAGGACGCGTTCAACAACGTGGCGCGCACCTGCGTGGAGGCCATGGCGGCCACCCAGGGGCACACCCAGTCGCTGCACACCAACGCGCTGGACGAGGCGCTGGCGCTGCCGACGGACTTCTCGGCACGCATCGCCCGCAACACCCAGCTGCTGCTGCAGCAGGAGTCCGGAACCACCAGGGTCATCGACCCGTGGGGCGGCAGCCACTACGTCGAACGCCTCACCCAGGACCTGGCCGAGCGGGCGATGACCCACATCGACGAGATCGAGCGGGCCGGTGGCATGGCCGCTGCCATCGACGCGGGGATCCCGAAGATGCGCATCGAGGAGGCCGCCGCACGCACCCAGGCACGTATCGACTCGGGCAGGCAACCACTGATCGGGGTCAACCGCCACCGCCCCGGGGATTCCACCGAGGACGGGGCGCCCGAGGTGCGCAAGGTGGACAACAGCGCGGTGCGCGCCGAACAGCTCGAAAAGCTCCGCAGGCTGCGGGAGCACCGCGACGAGCAGGCCTGCACCGACGCGCTGCGCAGGCTCACCGCGGCCGCCCAGGCCACCGTGGACGGACAGCGCCCCGACGACCTGGAGCACAACCTGCTCACCCTGGCCGTGGACGCGGCGCGGGCCCACGCCACCGTGGGCGAGATCTCCGACGCGTTGGAGGCCGCGTTCGGCAGGCACTCGGGGCAGATCCGTACCATCTCCGGGGTGTACACCGAGGAGACCGGCGACGACTCCAGCATCGAGCGGACGCGCTCACTGGTCGAGGAGTTCACTCGGGACGAGGGGCGCAGGCCCAGGATCCTGGTGGCGAAGATGGGCCAGGACGGCCACGACCGCGGCCAGAAGGTGATCTCCACCGCCTTCGCCGACCTCGGCTTCGACGTCGACGTGGGACCGCTGTTCCAGACCCCGGCCGAAGTCGCCCGGCAAGCCGTCGAGTCGGACGTGCACGTGGTCGGCGTGTCCTCGCTGGCCGCGGGCCACCTGACCCTGGTCCCCGCCCTGCGCACGGCGCTGGACGAGGTCGGCGGGGACGACATCGTGATCGTGGTCGGCGGCGTGATCCCGCCCGCCGACCACGAGGCGCTGCACGAGGCCGGGGCTGCAGCCGTGTTCGGACCGGGCACTGTGATCGCGGAAGCCGCCGACGGGCTGCTGCGGCGGTTGCGCACCGAGCTGGGGCACGAGGCGGGGTGACTTCCGCGGCCAAGCTCAGCTCGGCCGGTCGGGCAGCCGTCCCGCGTGAGTCGACGCCGGGAGCACCGACTGCCCACGCACCGGTCGTCAGCACACCGGTCGTCAGCACACCGGGAAGGCCTTCAACGAGCACACTCGTCCGAACAGGGTGCCCGGGCGTGAACGGAGCGTCCGGGCGGCGCCCGCGGCGAAACGGGACCTGAACCATGCCACGCAACATCGACGTCGACACCTACGCGGAGGGGGTGCTCGCGGGGTCCCGCGCCACGCTGGCACGGGCCATAACCCTCGTGGAGTCCACCCGCCCCGAGCACCGGGACAAGGCGCAGCGGCTGCTTGCCCGGCTGCTGCCGCACGCGGGCGGATCCCACCGCATCGGCGTCACCGGTGTCCCCGGGGTCGGCAAGTCCACCTTCATCGAGTCGCTCGGCACCAAGCTGGTCGGTGCGGGGCACCGGGTGGGGGTGCTGGCCGTGGATCCCTCGTCGAACCGGAGCGGGGGCAGCATCCTCGGGGACAAGACCCGCATGGGCGCCCTCGCCGCCGAGGCGAACGCCTTCATCCGCCCCTCCCCCACGGCGGGAACCCTCGGCGGGGTGGCCAGGGCCACCAGGGAAACGATCGTGCTCATGGAGGCGGCCGGATTCGACGTGGTGCTGGTGGAGACCGTCGGGGTCGGACAGTCCGAGATCACGGTCGCGGGCATGGTGGACTGCTTCCTGCTGCTCACCCTGGCCCGCACCGGGGATCAGCTCCAGGGCATCAAGAAGGGGGTGCTGGAGCTGGCCGACCTGGTCGCGGTGAACAAGGCCGACGGCCCCCACGAGGACGAGGCCCGCCGCTCCGCCCGCGAGTTGCGGAGCGCGCTGCGGCTGCTCACCCCGCCGAACGCCTCCTGGAAACCGCGGATCACCACCTGCAGCGGCCTCAACGGAGCGGGGCTGGACGAGCTGTGGCAGCAGGTGCTGGAGCACCACGCCGCGCTGTCCGCGGCCGGCGAGCTCGCGGAGAAACGCAGCAGGCAACGGCTGGAGTGGACCTGGGAGCTGGTGCGGGACCAGCTGATGAGCGAACTCCTCGGGAACCCGCGGGTGGAGCGGACGCGCGAGGAGATCGAGCAGCGGGTGCGCGACGGCGAGGTGACCGCGGGCATGGCCGCCGAGCGCATCCTGCGCGCGTTCCGCGCGGACGGTTCCAGCCGTGCGGAGGACTCGGGCGCGTGACCCGGAGTCCCGCACGTCATCCCGCGAGGTCGTAGGGAGCTGTTCCGCTCCGCAGCAACTCGGTCGTGCCCGCCGCGTCCAGCGGTGTGCCGTAGTACGGTCCGGAGGCGATCGCGCAGCCGGCTTCCCTCCACCAGCGCGCCTGGTGCTCGGTGCTCACCCCCGAGGCGGCTACCGGCACCCCGCAGTCCCGCACCAGCGGGATCACCCCGGCCAACGCGCGGGCCTCCGGGGTGTCCCGCTCACTCGCGCACTCACCGACCAGCCGCACCACGTCCGGAGCCAGCAGAGCGGCGTAGGTGGGGAACTCGCGCAGGAAGCGCAGTTCGGAGGGAGCTCCGCTGAACTCGTGCGCAGCGGTCTGCACACCCGTTCCGGCCAGGGTCGTTACGTTGTCGCGTGCCTCACCACCACTGCTCATCAGGGCTTTCATGGACACGCACAGCCGCAACCACCCGGCGTCGAGCTCTCCCCCGTCCACGAGGTCGCGCACCACGGCCACCAGATCCGGGTCGCGGGACTGGTTGGGGCTCAACCCCGCGATGAGCTGCGGGCGCAGCCCCTGCGCGTGCCACTCGCCGAGCTGGGTCCACGCGGTGCGCAGCATCCAGTCCCGCAGGGGCAGCGTGATCCCGGACAACTCGGCCAGCCGCAGGCACTCGTCGTGGTCGAGCTCCGCGCAGCCGGAGGGTTGCCAGGAGAGGCGTACCTCCACGGCGAACAGACTGCCCTCGGCCAGCGACACCCACGGTCTGTAGCGCACTTCGAACTCGCCGAGTTCCAGCGCTCCCGGCATCACGGCGGCCAGCCTGGCATCGGAACGCTCCGACGGGGCCCGGTGCGGGTCGAAGAGCGCCCACTGCCGCTTGCCCGCCTGCTCCGCTCCGCGCAGCGCCACTTCGGCCGCCCACATCATGTCGGTGGGTTCCTGGTCGCCCACGGCGCGTTGGATGACCCCGATGCTGGCTGTGGGGGCCAGCCCGCTCTCGCCGATGTAGATGGGCTCGTCCAGCTCCTCGTTGATCAACTCGGCGAACTCGGAGATCTCCGGCGTGTACTGCTCCTGCCGGATCAGGACGGCGAACTCGGTCCCACCGATGCGGGCCACCAGTCCGTCCTCGTCCTCGACGAGCCCCTGGAGCCGGTTTGCCACGGTGCGGACGATCTCGTCACCGACCTCGTAGCCGAGCCCCTCGTTGATCAGTTCGAAACCGTCCAGCCGCAGCTGGTACAGCGTGAGACGTTCCGTGGCGGGCAGTCCCGCGAGCGCGGTCTCCAGTCTGGAGCGGAAGTGCTGTCGGTTGGGCAGGCCGGTCACGGCGTCGTGCAGGGTCTGGTGCTGCAGGCGCTCCTGCAGGGAGCTCAACTCCCGCAGGTCCTCCACCATCACCACGAAGCGGCCGAGGAGTTCCTCCCCTCCGGGCAGGCTCGCGAGCGAGACGCGGGTCCAGACCTCGCCACCGTCGGCTCGCAGCAGGTTCCTGCGTTCCCGCAGCTCGTCGCGGGTTCCCCGCAGCAGCTCCGCGCAGGTGTTCGCGAGGAAGTCGGCCTCGTCGGGATGAAGCAGCTCGGCCAGCGTCCTGGAGCGCAGCTCCTCCCCCGAGTACCCGAGGATCGACTCCAGGGCCTCGTTGACCTCGAGGAAAGTGCCCTGCCGGTCGCATATGCCCACGCCGACCGGAGTCGTGCGGAAGATCTCGCGGAAACCGTCCCGACTGGCCCGGAGACCGTGTTCGCTGTCCGCCTTGGAGCGCAGCAGCGCGCGTCTCAGATGCTCCTGCTGGTCGAGCACGGTCGCGCGGTCCGCGGCGGCGTAGCCGGAGGCGAGCGAGGCCAGCAGACCGAACACCTGCCGGGTCGACTCGTCGGAGGAGGCGGGCAGCAGCGCACGGCAGAGCAGGTCGAGGCTGCGCGCGAGGCTGTCCTCACCGGTGGCGTTCAGCCGGACCAGCTGCTCGCCGACCCGCTCCCCGGCACGCTCGGCCTCGCCCGACGTCCGGAGAGCGTCCACGAGCTCACCGACCAGTTCGCGCAGCCTGTCCTCCAGGGACTCACGCGCCATCGGCACGTAGGAGGTGCGGTCCAGTCGCCGGGCCCACTGCGCCGCCAGTTCCGCGCACCACGGCTCGCTGCCCCAGGAAGCAGTTCGCTGATCGGGCACGAATCCTTCGCTCGAAGCACCACCGCCGGAACTCGCGCGACTCATCTCACCTCTCCCTAGCGACCGCACCGAACCCCGCACGCCCGAAGGCCGACGGGAAACCACCGCCGCACGTGCGGCGTACCGGAGCCGCACGCCCCAGCGCAACCGGCACGCCACTCCCGCTCACGGCTCGCTCCTCGCGACGGTTCCGCCCCGTGCTCCCCGAGACTACCGAGTGATCCCGACAAAACGTCCGAACGCACCACTCCGGCGTTCGACCCGGTCGCCTCGGAAGGGGCCCGCGGACTCGGCTCTCCGCGGGAGCGCGGACTCCCCTCGGCACGGCGAACAGGTCCGGATGCCGGCAACGAGCGGACTCCTCGGCACGAGCCGCCGTTCCGGCGCCGACCACCACACCGCCACTGCGACGATGCTCGTCCAACCGGCGCCGCGTTGGCAACCGCTCGGACGAGATTCAGCCGCTGACCAGTGCGGAGAACTCCGTCAGCGGTGGCAGGTCCAGCAACCAGCGCGCCCCCAGAACCAGCAGTCCCACGGAGATCACGAACCAGAGCCCCATCCAGACTCCCCCCGCGACACCGGTCAACCTGGCCAGCTGGTCCGCATCGGAATCGGACGCCCGCCCCCTGCGGCGCTTGCCGGCCAGCTCGAACAACGGCCGCACACCACCCAGCAGCAGCAACCAGCTCAGCAGTTCGGCGCACACCACTGTGACCGGAGGAGTCCCCCACCGGATCACGACCACGAGAGCGAGCCCGGTGAGCACCACGGACAACACCCCGTAGAGGTTGCGCAGCGCGATCAGCAACAGCGCCAGCGCCCCCACCGCCGTCCAGAGCATGACCTCCACGTGCTCGGCGGAAACCGTCCAGGCCGCGACGGCCCCCAGCAGCGACACGGCCGGATATCCCGCGAACAGGGTCAGGACCATCCCCGGACCGCGCGCGGGCCCGGTGGAAACGGTCAACCCGGAGGTGTCCGAGTGCAGTCGGATCCCGTTGAGTCTGCGGCCGCTGAGCAGAGCCACCAGGGCGTGCCCAGCCTCGTGGGCGATGGTCACCACGTTGCGCAGCACCCGCCAGGTGCCGCGGTAGCCGACCAGCACGAGCGCGAGCAGCGCTACCACGGAAGCAGGAACCGCTCCCGACACGTTCGTCAGCACTTGGCCGAACTCTTGCACAACGATCCTCGCAACCGACTCGGTTCGGGCTCCTGCACGTTCTCAACGACCGGCCACCGCGAGTTCCCCTCCGGCTCCGGGAACCGGCCGCCACCGGGGCGGAGTTCCACGGCCGGTGACCGGTGGGAGACCCCGCTCAGCGGCGGATGAGCTCTCCCCGTCAGGTGCTCCCGCTCGGGGCTCCCGCCGCGTGATCGCCGCCCCGCTCGTGGCCCAGCACCCGGTGCGCCAGCAGGACTCCACCGACCACCGCGGAGGGGATCACCACGAGCTGGGCGACCGGGATCAGGCAGAGCAGGTAGGTCGGAACGGCGAATCCCAGCACCTCGCGCCGGTGGCGCCACAGCACCCGGTGCCGCCGTCCTACTCCCATACCGAGCCGTTGGAACACGGGGCCGGTCACTTCCAGGGCTATCAGCCACGCGCCGAACAGCACTCCGCAGAGCGGCACCACGGTCTGTCCCAGCACGGGAACGAACCCGAGCGGGAACAGCAGCAGCGCCCCGAGGACACCGATCAGCACCAGCCGCAGCGCGTCACGCACGCCGCGCCACATCAGCAGGGGCTGGCCTGCCCCGTCGGATCCGCTGTCCAGCCCGCGCTCCCGTTCGGTGCGCTCTGCGATGTAGTCGTAGAACGGCCCGCCGATCAACAGGGTCAGCGCGACGAAGGACACCGAACCGAGCAGCACGGCCCCCGCGACCAGGGCGCAGGCCAGCACCACGCGCAGCACCCCGCGCCACCACGCGGACCACCCCTCGGCGAAGGGGGTCATCCAGGAGGCCAGGTCACCGCTGAACCAGGCGAGCACACCGATCCCCGCGAACAGGAGCAGACTGCTCAGCAGGGCGGGCACACCACCGAGCAGCAGCATCTTCGGTGAACGGAGTATGTCGAACAAGCCCTTGCCCAGTTCGCGGGCTCCGACTCCCGTGTCATTCATCGGCGAACTCTCGCGGCACCGCCGAAACAGCGCCGCCGATCCTGTGGTGGTCTCCCGTCCCGGCCGCCGGGACGCCCGTTCGGGGGAACCGTCCGACAGCCACGGCGACTGATCCTACCGGAACTCCGTTCGCGCGAGCGGTTCTCCCACCCGACCCCGAGGACGGGCGCGAAACGAGCGGGGCCGGCCGCACCCCGGCGACCGGCCCCGCTCTCGGCTCGTCTCACGCGATCCGTCTCACGCGATGATCCTGATCGGGTCCTCCAGCAGTCCCGTGAGCTGCTGCATGAACACCGCGCCCACGGCACCGTCCACCGCGCGGTGATCGGCCGACAGGGTGAGGCGGAGCATCTTGCGGACCGCGAACTCGCCGTCGCGCACCTGCACCTCGTCCCGCGTGGCGCCCACCGCGAGGATGGCCGCCTCGGGCGGGTTGATCACGGCGGAGAACTCCTCGATGCCGAACATGCCCAGGTTGGACACGCTGAAGGTGCTTCCGGACATCTCATCCGGCTTCAGCTTGCCGTCCCGGGCGCGCTCGGCCTTCTCCCGCCCCTCGGCGGCGATCTCCGAGACGCTCTTGCGGTCGGCGTCGGGGATGACCGGCACCACGAGTCCGGAGTCCAGCGCCACGGCCACTCCGAGGTGGACCCGCTTGTGCTGGAACAGCTTCTCGTCCCGGAAGGAGACGTTGACCGAGGGGTTGGCGCGCAGGGCGGTCGCGCAGGCCTTGACCACCAGGTCGTTCACGCTGACCTTCGGACCGCCCGCGGCCTGCAGCCGCTCGTTGAGGTCCGCGCGGAAGGAAACCAGGTCCGTGACGTCGACCGCGCTGGTCAGGTAGAAGTGCGGGGCCTGCTGCTTGCTCTCGGTCAGCCGCTTGGCGGTCACCTTGCGGATGTTGCTCAGCGGGATCTCCTCGAGATCCGGGTCCTCCTCCGCGGCAGGGCTCCCGCCTGCGGCGCTTCCCGTGGAAGCGGCGGGAGCGGTAGGAGCGGCCGCGGGCTGCTCCGAGCCGGAACGCTCGGCGGCAGCTTCGATGTCGACCCTGATGATCCTGCCCCCGGGGCCGGTGCCGGAAACGGTGGACAGGTCCACGCCCTTCTCCCGCGCGACCGCGCGCGCCAGCGGGGAGGCCTTCGGGCGGTTCCGCGGACCGTCCTGGGAACCGTTGGTGGTCTCCGCAGCCGAGCCCCGTCCGGCGGGAGCGGAGTCCTGCTGGGTCGGAGCGGAACCGCCCCCGTTGTCCTGCGATTGCGAACCGCTCGCCTCCCCGGAGGACTGCTGGGCGGAACCGGGGCTCTCGGAGGGGCCCGCCTCCGCGGCCGAACCGGAGCCGTCGCCGAGCAGACCGATCGGGGTTCCGATCGGGACAGTCTCGCCCTCCCCGATCAGGATCTTCTCCAGCACCCCGTCGTCGTAGGCCTCCAGTTCCATGACGGCCTTGTCCGTCTCGATGTCGGCCACCACGTCGCCACGGTTGATCTGCTCGCCCACCTGCTTGCGCCAGGCGGAGATGACGCCTTCCTCCATCGTGTCGGACAGGCGCGGCATGTGAATCTCGGTCATGGTCTTCCTCGGCTCCTGATGAAAGACTCACCGCGCCGGTGCGGGAGCTCGCTGCTCTTCCGCCGCCGGCACGGCGAGTCTGCGCCTTGCTGGGTTCTCAGCGACGATGTCCGACGGCTTCGAGTGTCTGGTGCACCGCCGTGGTCAGCGACTCGGCGGAGGGCAACGCCGCCCGCTCCAGCGGTTTGGCGTAGGGCAACGGCACCTCGGCCGCGGCGACACGGCGCACCGGGGCGTCGAGGTAGTCGAAGGCGCCGTCCGAGATCGAAGCCGCGATCTCCGCACCGACACCGTAGGTCAACCAGTCGTCCTCGGCGATGACGGCGCAGCCGGTCTTGCGCACCGACTCGACGATGGTCTCCCTGTCCAGCGGGCGCAGGCTGCGCAGGTCCACGACCTCGGCCGAGATGCCCTCCTCCTGCTGCAGCTGGTCGGCGACCTGGGTGGCGACGTTGGCCATCCTCGAGTACCCGATGATGGTGATGTCGCTTCCCGGGCGGACGACGCCCGCCTTGCCGATCTCCGCGGGGGCCACCTCGTCCGGAACCTCGCCCTTGGTGTTGTACAGGGCCAGGTTCTCCAGGAACAGCACGGGATCGTTGTCGGCCATGGAAGCCTTGAGCAGCGCCTTCGCATCAGCGGGCGTGCTCGGTGCGACCACCTTAAGGCCGGGGACGAAGGCGTAGTAGAGCTCGATGTTCTGGGAATGCGTGGCACCGAGCTGCTGCCCACCGCCACCGGGGGTGCGCAGCACCATGGGGGCGTTGGACTGGCCACCGAACATTCCGTAGATCTTCGCGGCGTGGTTGACGATCTGGTCCAGCGCCAGCAGCGAGAAGTTGATCGTCATCAACTCCACGACCGGGCGCAGTCCCAGCATCGCCGCTCCCACGGCGGCACCGACGAAGCCTTCCTCCGCGATCGGGGTGTCCCGGACGCGCTTCTCACCGAACTCGTCGAGCAAGCCCGCGGTGATCTTGTAGGAGCCCTCGAAGACTCCGATCTCCTCGCCGATGAGGAAGACGTTCTCATCGGCGAGCATTTCCTCGCGCAGCGTGTCGTGCAGCGCTTGCCGATAGGTGATGACGGCCAACGGTGTTTCTCCTGGGCATGCTTCGCCGCGGGCCGCGCGCACGGCCCCGGCAGTTCGTGGCGGGGTGTGATGATTCGGCGGGTCGTCCCGCCGGCCCCCTCGGGAAGGGGCCCGGCGGGACGACTCGTCAGAAGACCGGGTCGGCCGGAAGCCTGCGGGAGTCGTTGGCGACCGGCGTGGCGTAGGTGTAGTCGAACAGGTTCGAGGGATCGGGGTGCGGACTCTCGTCGGCGAAGGCGACTGCCTCGTCGACCTCGGTCTGCACGGTCTGCTCGATCTCGGAGGCGCCGTCCTCGTCCAGCACTCCGGCCGAGACCAACTGGTCCCGGAAAGCGGTGACCGGGTCGGCAGCCCTGGCCGCCTGGGCGTCCTCGGAGCTGCGGTACTTGGCCGGGTCGACCACCGAGTGCCCCTTCATCCGGTAGCTGACCGTCTCGAGCACGGCCGGCTCGCCGGTCTTCCTGGCGTGCTCGACCAACCTGCTGGACGCCTCGTTCACCGCGAGCACGTCGTTGCCGTCCACGCGCTCACCGTGCATCCGGTAGGCGACCGCCCGCTTGTAGAGCTCGGACTCGGCCGAGGACCTGTCCACCGTGGTCCCCATGCCGAGGTAGTTGTTGATCACGACGAACACCACGGGCAGCTTCCACAGCGCCGCGATGTTCAACGACTCGTGGAAGGCGCCGATGTTCGTCGTACCGTCGCCCATCTGACACATGACCACCTGGTCGTCGCCCCGGTAGTCGATCGCCAGCGCCGCGCCCGTCGCGAGCGGAATCTGTCCACCGACGATTCCGTACCCCCCGAGCAGCCCGACCTCGGTGTCGAACATGTGCATCGAACCGCCGAGCCCCTTGGAGGTTCCGGTGGTGCGGCCGTAGAGCTCGGCCATCACCCTGCGCGGCTCGATGCCCTTGGCGATGGCGTAACCGTGCTCCCGGTAGTTGGTGAACAGGTAGTCGGAGTTGCGCAACGAGCTCATCAACCCGACGACGGTGGCTTCCTCGCCCAGGTTCAGATGGCAGTACCCACCGACCTTGGCCTGGGTGTAGCCCTGGGCGGCGCGCTCCTCGAAACGCCTGATCAGCGACATCTGCTTGAAGTAGTCGCGCAGCTGTTCCGGGGACTCGGATCCCAGCGCGGCCTTCTCCTGAGTCTGTTGCGCCCGGTTTCCGCTCGAGCGGGTGCCGCCGCGACGACTTTTCGAGCCGGAGCTTGTCGGCTTGCTGCGGGTAGCGGTCTCCGCCATGAGAGATCCCCTCTTCGAGTGGGTGGTTGCGGCGTCCCGAGGACCGAAGGGCAACGCGGTGCGTGGCGGTTGCGGTCGAACGCCGATGCCTTCTGCAGCTCGGGATCCGCCCCTGGCGCACAGGGGCGGATCCCCACTGGGTGAACCGCCTCCGCGCTCAGCGACGGCGCGGCGGCGCGGTGTGCAGCGGGAGCCCGAGGGCCGACATGGCTCCCTCCATGCCGATCTCCCCCAGCGTCGGGTGGGCGTGGATCGTGTCGGCGAGCTCGTCGAGCGTGGCCTCCAGACTGATCGCCAGGGTTCCCTCGGTGATCAGGTCGCTGGCCGAGGGGCCGATCACGTGCACCCCGAGGATCTCCCCGTGCTTGCTGCCGGCGACGATCTTCATGAAGCCCTCCTCGTCGCCGGTGGTCTTGGCCCGACCCAGCGCGGCGAAGGGGAAACGGCTGGTGACGACGTCGTGCCCCGCCTCCTTCGCGGCCGCCTCGGTGAGCCCGACACTGGCGATCTCGGGATGGGTGAAGGTGGCCGCCGGGACCACTCCGTAGTCGATGTGGGACTCGTGCCCCGCGATGGTGTCCGCGGCGACCACGCCCTGGTGGGAGGCGACGTGGGCGAGCAGCGCCTTGCCGGTGAGGTCACCGATCGCGTGAAGGTGCTCGACGTTGGTCCGCATCTTCTCGTCGACCCGGACGAAACCGCGCTCGTCGGTGGCGACGCCGGTGGCCTCGAGGTCGAGTTCGGCGGTGTTGGGCTTGCGGCCGACGCCCATGAGCACGACGTCCACGTCGAGCTGCTGCTCCTTGGCGCCGTCCACCCGCACCCGCAGTGCTCCGTCGGCCTGCTCGATCGCGGAGACGGTCGACTCGGTGAGCACGCGGACACCGCTCTTGCTCATGGAGCGGCCGAGCGCCTTGCCGACCTCGGCGTCCTCGATCGGCACCAGGCTGGAGGCCATCTCCACGATGGTGACCTCACTGCCGAAGGCCGCGAACATGCTCGCCCACTCCGCTCCGACGGCGCTGCCTCCGATCACGGCGATGCGCCCCGGCACCTCGTCGAGACCGAAGGCCCCGTCGGAAGTGATCACACCGGGGAGGTCTCCCCCCGGGATCGGCAGGCGGACGGGAGTCGAGCCGGTCGCCAGGATCACGTCCCGCGCGGTCACCTTCTCCACCGGTTGTCCCCCGGCCGGGGCGGCGGCGTAACGCGGCCCGCCCTCGCCCAGCGGGGAGTCACCGGTCGGGTAGACGTCCACGCTCGTCGGTCCGGTGAAACGGGCGTGTCCGTCGATGACGGTCACGCCGTTGGCCTTGAGCAGGCCCGCCACACCGTCCGTGAGGTTCTTGACGACCCCGTCCTTGCGGCGCGCCACCGCACCGAAGTCCAGCGCCACGTTCTCCGCGCGGACCCCGAAGTCCTCGGAGTGCAGCACGGTCTCGTACAC
The DNA here is from genome assembly GCF_011291845.1 of Actinopolyspora sp. BKK2. Taxonomy (NCBI): domain Bacteria; kingdom Bacillati; phylum Actinomycetota; class Actinomycetes; order Actinopolysporales; family Actinopolysporaceae; genus Actinopolyspora; species Actinopolyspora sp. BKK2. The sequence goes on from NZ_JAANTE010000003.1 coordinate 280,449, forward strand.
CTCGGCGGAGCGCAGCATCGCCTTGGTCGGGATGCAGCCCCAGTTCAGGCACACGCCACCGGCTTTTTCCTTCTCCACCAGGCCGACCGAGAGGCCACGCTGGGCGGCGCGGATCGCCGCGACGTAGCCACCGGGGCCGCCGCCTACCACGAGTAGGTCGAATTCCTGCACTTCGCTGTGCTCCTTTGTTCTCGCACCCGCCGAAAGCGTCGAGCTGTCGCATCCCGAGTGTCGTGACCGCGACCACGGTCGCGCCATGCCCTCACGCCCAGAGTTGACCCTCAGTGGCTGTGCAGTGCGCACATTTTCCCCACCATTCAGTGACGTAGCGGTAAACAATGAACACGAAAAGTGAACATGCCAGCAGTAACTCGAAGTTCGAGCCGGAAAAACGGCACCGCCAACCGACCCAGTGTCAAAAATTCGAGAAATTACCGATCAACACGGTTGACGCGCTCCGAGATCGATGTTCAACCGTCCGCGGTCGACCACGGGGCCTGCGAGCGGCAGCGCCGCTTCAACCGTCGGCGCGCATCCGCAACACCGACAGGGCCAGGGAGAGCGCGACGTAGGAGTCCCGGCCGTGCAGCGGCTTGCCGATCAACGTCGTGATCCTGTGCAGCCGGTTCAGCACCGTGTTGCGGTGGCAGTGGAGCCGCACGGCCGCGTTGGCCGTGGAGCAGTTCTCCTCCAGCCAGGCGGACAGGGTCTCCAGCAGCATGTCGCGTTCCTTCGGTTGCAGCGCCAGCACCTGCCCCAGCTGCTCGTCCAGCAGTCGCTGCGCCAGGTCGGGGGACTGCACCAGCAACGCCTCGGGATAGCGCTGTCCCAACGAGACGAGCTCGACGGAGCCCCGCGGCGAGGTCCCCAGCGCCGTGACGGCCAACTCGTGCCCCAGCCCCACCTCGGCCAGACCGCGCACCACGGGCGAGGCGCCCGCCCGTCCGCGGACCAACTGGCGCAGCGCCCCCAGCGCGGTGGACTCGTCGTGCTGCTCCAGCGCTATCAGCCCCACGAAGGTGTCCGCGCGCACCTGCCACACCGACCGGATGTGCAGCGCGGCCAGCGCAGCCTGCTGACCACGCAGCGCGAAGCTGCCGTCGGCGATCATCTCCGCCACCACGACGACGTAGGGGCCGGAAGTGGGCAGGTCCAGCTCCTTGGCGGTGCGCTGCGCGAACGCCGTGTCCCGCGCCCGTCCGCCGAGCAGGTCCTCCACGAGGGCGTGCCTTCGCTGGTCGTCGCTGCGCAGTTGTTCCAGCTCGGTGTTGCGGTAGGAGGTGGACAGCGCCGAGGACAGGGCGTCGATGACGTTCCACATCGCCGTAGCGGCACCGAGCACGGCGTCCGGATCGACCTGATCGGCGTGCGCCTGCTCGACCAGGGCCTCCCAGACCACGCGCCCCCCGAGTCGGAAGGTCCGCAACATCACCTCGAGCGGAACTCCCTGCTCGGCACGACGCCTTCCGATCGCCGCGGCCACGCTGTCGTCCTCGCTGCGCGGAACGCGTCCGCTGAGCACGTGCAGCACGCGAGCGAGGTAGTTGGCGCATCCCTCCCACAGGTCCTCCCGGGGAACCGGACGGTAGTCGGTCCACTCCGGGTTGTCGGTGAAGATCGCGCCCATGAGCCGTTGTGCCAGCTCGGGCACGTCGTCGAGCCTTGCCTGCGCGAGTGAACGCGTGATCTGTTCGGTGGGCCCGTCGGGGCTCTTGTGGGTGAACGCCCCGTGGACACCACCCGTGAAGGGATCAGCCACCACGCCTCCAGACGATACGCCCCGGGGTTCTGCCGGACCGGCACCGCGAATCGTGCTCAGGTCAGTCCGCCGCTGTTTCGCGGGCGACTGACGGCAGGCCGGGCCGCGCGCGATGCGCGTCCCGCCGGATTCACCGACAATTCGGGGCCCGGCCCTCGCACGGAGGCCCTCCGGGAACACGAGCGCGTGTGATCGCCCCCAGCATCGTGACGATCGGGAGTTCGATGGCCGTATCCGAATCAGCGTCCCGCGGACGCAGACCCCAGCTTCCGGAGGAAGTCGCGGTGCACATCCGCGAGCAGATCATAACCGGCCAGGTGCTCGACGGGGAGTACCTGCGGCTGGATCAACTCGCCGAGGACCTGGGCATCAGCGTGACGCCGGTGCGCGAGGCGCTGATCACCCTCACCGCCGAGGGGTTCGTCGAGCTCGAACCGCGGCAGGGCTTCGCAGTCGCCTCGCCGAACCGCCGCGACCTGATGGACATCTTCGAGCTGCAGGCACTGATCGCGGGCCGGTTGGCCCGCCGGTGCGCGGAGGAACTCACCTCCGAGGAGCTCGAACAGCTGCGCACGGTGCAGCGGGACCTGTCCCGGGCGCACGAGCTCGACGAACGCACGAGGGCGGCCGAGCTGCTCAACCGCTTCCACCGGGAGCTGGGCGACGCCGCCCACGCCAGGAAACTCGCCTGGTTCTTCGAACTGACCAGGCGCTACGCACCGCGTGAGCAGGCCCTGGCCGCGGCGGGCTGGACGGATGCCTGCGCGCGGGACCACTCCGCCGTGCTCACCGCCCTGGCGGAGGGGGACGGCGACTCCGCCGAGAGCAGGATGTACGAGCACCTGCGCGCCCTGGGCGAACTGCTGATCTCCTACCTCGACGAGCGGGACGCGTGGGCCGCGGAGCACTGAGCGAAGCTCTCCCGGCCGTGGGGCCGCTCGGCCCGAGCACACCGCGGCGGGGCGAGTGCCCGGGTCTCGTTCCGGCGCCGCCCGCGTCGGTTCCCCGAACCGACCGCAGCTGCGCCCGGAAAGCACCGATGAGCACTGATCCACCGCACCGTGTAACGATTCGGAAGCGATGTTCGACACCCGGAGTGCGGTGATCTTGTCACCTCCGGGGGGCGGAGCGTCACCGCGCACGCTTTTCGGCACGGCGCACACGGGGGATCGAAGATGCAGGTCAGTTCTCGCCAGGTGATCGCTTCCATAGCCGGCACCGTTCTGATGGTCGTGCTGACCGTCGTGCTGGCCACCTGGTTTCCCGCCGAGCAGGTACCCCCTGCCGACGGCGAAGCGGCAGTGCTCGGGTTGCCCGCGAACTGAAGCGGTGCGTGAACCGAGCGGTTCGCCCCGGTGGCCGTTCGGCTGATCCGGTGCTCAGCCGGCTATTCGCCCCTCGATCGCCACGGCGGGGAGCGTCTGCCCCTCCCTCTCCTCCTGTGGATCTCCGAGCGTAGTTGAGTTCACCCAAGCGAGCGAACAAATCGAACTCCACCGCGGGCATGATGGTGACGAACAACTATCACAGCGCAGCCCCTTCCCCCGTCACGGTGACATGACCCACCCCGGCGAATTTCACGATCGTGTGAGTAGGGGAAACTGACCGAAACGCCCGCGCGCGAGCAGTCCTCGCGCGAACCGACCGTCGAAGGTGTAACAGGCCGATGCCCAAGACAACCAATCCGATGGCGAAGCGCAGCGGGGCTTCGACCAACATCATCCTCACCGCGATCGTGCTGGTCGTAGCGGTGGCAGTCATCGGTGGCGTCGTGTTCTTCGGAGGTGGCGGCACCAACTCCACCAACGGCTCGGACAAGGTCGCCGCATCCGTGCTGCACCCCGAGGGAAGCAACAAGGTGCTCGACGCGGGTGAGGGAGCCCCCACCCTGGTCGAGTTCGTCGACTACCAGTGCCCCAGCTGTCACTCCTACTACCAGGCCGTGAACACCAAGATCGAGCAGGAGTACGACGGGAAGATCAACTTCGTGGTGCGGAACTTCCCGCTGGACATGCACCCCCTGGCCGAACCAGCGGCGCGCGCAGTCGAGGCCGCCGCCATGCAGGGCGAGTTCAAGCAGATGTATCACAAGGTGTTCGACAACTACTCCTCCTGGGCGGCCGCCTCCGGCGGGCAGAACGTGAGCAGCGACAAGCAACGCGCCCAGGAGCAGTTCACCAAGTTCGCCGAGCAGATCGGCCTGGACGTGGACAAGTTCCAGAAGGACATGCAGTCCGACCAGGTCCAGCAGCGCATCGACCAGGACAGGTCCGACGGTGAGCAGGCCGGGGTCTCGGGAACTCCCACCTACTTCCTGAACGGCAAGAAGGTCGAGTTCGGGAGCGGGGGCAACCCGGTGCAGCACCTGCGTGAGGAACTGGACGGAGCCCTGGCCAAGTGACAGCGACAGCCGAAACGACTCAACACGAGGGCCCCGGAAGCCCGGCGGAGCGCTCCGAACCCCCGCTCTTCGGGCGCGGACTGGGTTGGCTCTACCTGATCGGGGGCGGAATCGGCTTCATCGCCGCGTTCGCCCTCAGCATCGAGGAGTACCTGAGCCTGATCAATCCCGACTACGTGACCAGCTGCAGCATCAACCCGGTGGTCTCGTGCGGCTCGGTGATGGAGAGCGATCAGGCCACGGCGTTCGGATTCCCCAACCCGCTGATCGGCGTGGCCGCCTTCGCGATCGTGACCACGACCGGTGTCGCGCTGCTGTCCGGCTTCCGGCCGCCGCGCTGGTACTGGATCGGCATGCAGCTGGGCACGCTGTTCGGGGTCGTCTTCGTGCACTGGCTGATCTGGCAGAGCCTCTACGAGATCCACGCGCTGTGCCCGTACTGCATGGTGGTGTGGGTGGTGACCATAGCGGTGTTCTGGTACACCACGCTGCACAACCTCGAGAGAAGGAACCTCCCCGTCGGCCCGGCCCGACCGCTGGTGCTCGGCGTGGCCCGGGTCCACACCGTGGTGCTGGTGCTGTGGTACCTGGCCGTCATCGGCCTGATCCTGGAGGCGTTCTGGGCCTACTGGAGCACCCTGGTCTGACCCGCGGGAACTGATGAGCCCGCGAGCCTCCGGGCTTGTTTCCACAACCGAAAAAGCACAGCCGCAGCCGCCTGGCCCGCAACGACGAACATCCGTTTGCAATGCTTCGTTGTCGGGTACCAGGCGGCTATGAGCGTTCAGTTCCGTTCACGGTCTCTGTCCGAGCCGTGGCCCGAAGCGTCCTCCCCTCGATCGCACCCCCGAGATATTGGACGATCTCGTCCCTCTGATTCGATGTGCGGTGGTCTCGCATGAGGTTGGAACGAGGAGTCCGCGTGTCAGCATCCCAGTCGGATCACCACCAGGCAGCTGTGGAAAGTTCCGCTCCGCACCCGCAAGCACCGGGCACGGACGGAGATCCGCACGTGGTCGAAGTGCGGGTCGTGGCCGATCCCGAACAACTCCCCGTCATGCGCGCCGTGGTCGGTGACCTGGCCATGCGTGCCGACTTCGACGTCGACACCATCGCCGACCTGCGACTGGCCGTGGACGAGGCCTGCTCGTCGCTGGTCCGCATCGCCGCTGAGCGGAGTCAGCTGGTGGGGCGCTTCCGCACCGAGAACGACGTACTGGAGTTCACCGCCGAGGTGAACAGTCCGGATGCCTCCGGACCGCGCAAGAACACGTTCAGCTGGCGTGTACTGAGCGCGTTGTCGGACAACGTGGCATCCTCGGTTCAGGAATCGGAAGAGCACGCTGACGGGCATGTCGTGCGTATACAGCTGAGCAAGGGACGGATGGTCCACGAGTGACGCAGGCGGACTCCGAGCACGCCTACCGAGGTCAGAACTACGAGGAACTGGCCCCGTTATTCGTCGAGTTCGCGGGGTTGGAAAAAACCGATCGGCGCTACGCCGAACTGCGGGACAGGTTGGTGACCGAGCACCTGCCCATCGCACAGCACATAGCGCGGAGGTTCAGCAACCGGGGTGAGGCCCAGGAGGACCTCATCCAGGTGGCCACTCTCGGACTGATCAACGCCGTGGACCGATTCGACCCGCAACGGGGTGTCGATTTCCTCTCCTACGCCGTTCCCACCATCATGGGCGAAGTGCGGCGCCATTTCCGGGACACCGGCTGGACGGTTCGAGTACCACGACGCCTGCAGGAAAGGCACCTGTCCATTTCCTCGGCGATCTCGACGCTCTCGCAGAGCCTGGGCAGAGCCCCCACCCCCAGTGAGATAGCCGGACATCTCGGCATCAGCAGGGACGAGGTTCACCAGGGGCTGGAGGCGGGCAACGCCTACCGGAGCAGTTCCCTCGACGAACTGCTCAGCGACACCGACGAGATACCGCTCGGCGACGCCATCGGCTCTTCGGACGCAGAGCTGGACGAGGTGGAGAACCGCGCGGCGATCCGCCCCCTGCTCGAGGAGCTCGGCGAGCGGGAACGGCGCATCGTGGTGCTGCGCTTCTTCAAGTCGATGACCCAGACCCAGATCGCCGAGCAGATCGGGATATCCCAGATGCACGTCTCACGGCTGCTCGCGCGCACCCTGAGCTGGTTGCGGGAGCGCATAGAAGTGGACGTCCCTCCCGAACCCGTGAAGGACTGACCTCTCGCGGGGTCGGTCGTGAGAACCGTCTCTGCCCTCCCGTCTCTGGTTGTGACCCACGCGAATCGGGGCCGCTCGGACTGAGCGGCCCCGATTCGCATCCCGGCCCGGGGGGTGTTCGGTTGGGGAGTTGCCGGGGAACCGGCGTCGGGGGAAGCACGGTCCCCCGGCAACGACTCGTCGCGGGCGTCAGCCGAGGCCCAGGCCCCGCTGCTGCAACCACGGGATCGGGTTGAGCTCCTGCGCTCCGGGACCGACGCGGACCTCGAAGTGCAGGTGCGGTCCGGTCGACTGCCCGCGGCTGCCGACGGTGGCGATCTGCTGTCCGGCCTCCACCTGCTGGCCGACGCTGACCTGCGAGCTATGGATGTGCCCGTAGACGGTGACCTCACCGTTGTCGTGCTGCACGCGGACCCACATCCCGAAGCCGCTGGCGGAACCGGAGCTGATCACGGTGCCCGCTTGCGGAGCGTAGATCGGTGTTCCCGTGTCGGCGCCGATGTCGATACCGGCGTGCGTGCCACCACGGCTGTGGAAGCCCGAGGTGAGGAACCCTTGCTCGACCAGCTTGTTCGGCGTGGGATCAGGTGCCTCGGCCGCCTTCGGAGCCGCCTTGGCCCGTGGCTGCTTCTCCTGCTCGTCCGCCTTGTTCTGCTGCTCGGCCTTCTCCTTCTGCGCGGCCTCGCGGGCAAGAGCCCTCTTCTTCTCGGCCTGCTGCTGGACGGCCTTCTTCTGCTCAGCCTTGCGCTCCGCCTCGACCTGCTTCGCCTTCTCGGCGGCACGCTGCTGGCGCACCTGCTTGCTCTTGTCCAGGTTCTGCTTCTCCCCCCCGTCGCTGTCCGACTCGCCGCTGGGCAGCTTCACGGACTCGGGGGACTCGGGGGTGCCGTTGACGGCCGCGCTCAGCGGACGCTGTTCCGCCACCGGAGCGACGTCGCGGTTCTGCGACCCTCCGCCGTCCTCACCGCTCACGGCGACCAGCGGAGATCCGACCGCGACGAAGGCGCCCGCCGCGACCACGCCGGCGAGAATCTTGTTGCGGACGGGGTTGCTCCCGGAACTCGAAAACGAATTGCGAAGGGATTCGGGGATACGTGACTTGAGGGTGGAGAACTTGTCGCGACCGCCCTCGTCATGCTTGTCGGCCATGCTCGCCTTTCCGTCTCGGGGAGGTCCGGACACATCCCGTCGGGGGTCGGGTGCACTCCTCGGGGGTTGAAGTGCGTCGTGACCGAACCGTGACGTACCGGCTGCAACGTAGCTTTATGTATCCACTGCTTCAAGCTCTCACCCTTTGGATGCAGAGCAAGAGCACATGTGCCACGCATGCAAGCACTCTATGTGTTCATAAGCGGGTTGCGCTTCGATAACGCTGCAACCAAACGCCTACTTGGCTCACCACGCCTCCGACTGCGACACGGGGCGGCGCGGGCCGATCCGGGGGACCTCGGGACCCGTGATCGGATTCCTCGTCGAAGTCCCTGGTAAAACCACAAAACAGCTTCGGAAAAGATCCACGTCGTCGACTCATTCCGGATCAAGAACCTCCGGAATCGTGATCTCGAAGAGATCGCGAAAAGCGGTAATGTAGCCCGCCGGATAAATGATCGAATGAACACATCGGGGGCCACGTTAAAGCAAACAAGCCGCCAAAGTGATGTCCGACACGCGAATGCGGGGCTCGCTCGGGGAAAAAGACTCGCGACGCCGCACGGCGCCCGGAAGGTCACAGTGCGCGAGGGAGTGCTCCTTCACCGCGAAGCACTCGTCCCCCGTCCGGCACTGCCCCGGTCCCGCCGTAGCGGGCCGGGCACGGGGACGCCGCGGTCAACCACGCGACCACTCGTTGGAGTGAGGAAACGGGGGCAGGCGTTGCGGTGTAGCGCACCTGCCGTGAACATCGACTGTCGTTGCCCGGTTCGTCGCTGTCGGGAGGGTGCCGGTGTCCGAGCGGGACGCTCGACCGACGGGTGGCGGCTCCGGCCGTCCGGGGATCAACGTTCGACAGCTGTGGACCGGAGGAGCGGCCACGGCTCTCGTCGCGCTGCTGATCGCCCTGGTGGGGCTGGTGATCGCTCGCGGAGTTCTCCACATCCCCGTGCTCGGTCCATCGCGCTACGGCACGCTCGGGGACGTCAGCACGGTCTGGATGTGCCTGTTCGCGGCCGTGGCGGCGCTGCTCGCGACCGGGCTGATGCATCTGCTGCTGCTGAGCACGCCACGGCCGACGACCTTCTTCGGGTGGATAGTCGCGCTCGCCACGACAGCGGTGGCAGTGCGACCTTTCACAACCACGGCGGCGCTGGAAACACAGCTCGCCACGTGCGTGTTGAACGTGTTGCTGGGAATAGCGATAGGAACGCTGGTCGGCGGAGTGGCCGCGAGCGCGGCTCGTCGCCCCTGAAACGGGCACCGCGACGGCGGGACGAGAGCTGCCTCGTCCCGCCCGATTTCGGGAGCGACTCCGAAGAAGCCCCCGCGGCCACTCGTGAACCGCTGTGAGCGGTTGTCAGCCTTCCTCGGCCCGCATCGGGCTGGCCGCCGTACGCCACTGCACGGTGGGGCGCATGGCAGCGAGATCGACGCGGTCCTTGAACTGCTCGGCCACGCCGAACAGGGAGTTGATCAGGGTGTTGGACAGCAGGTGCGGGTCGAGGCCGAGCTCGACCAGACCGGTGTGCACGACGTTGTAGTAGTGCTGGTCCTGCTCCACGCGCGGGTTCTCGAGGTACTCCACCTCAACGGTGCCGTGGTAGTTGTTGGCAACCGTCTTGGCGATCTCCTCCACCGAGAAGCTCTCGGTCATCTGGTTGAACACGCGGAACTCGCCCGGATCGGCGGGGTTCTCCGCGGCCAGCCTGATGCACTCGACGGTGTCCCTGATGTCGATGACGCCACGCGTCTGACCGCCGGTGCCGTAAACCGTCAGCGGGTGACCGAGCACGGCCTGGATCACGAAGCGGTTGAGCACGGTGCCGAAAATGGCGTCGTAGTCGAACCGGGTCGCCAACCTCGGGTCCCTGGCCGTCTGCGGAGTCTCCTGCCCGTAGACGACCCCCTGGTTCAGATCCGTCGCACGCAGGCCCCAGATACGGCAGGCGAACTCGATGTTGTGGCTGTCGTGCACCTTGCTGAGGTGGTAGAAGGAGCCCGGCTTCTTCGGGTACAGCATCCGGTCGGTGCGCCCCTTGTGGGTGACCTCGAGCCAACCCTCCTCGATGTCGATGTTGGGAGTGCCGTACTCACCCATCGTGCCGAGCTTGACCAGGTGGATGCTCGGATCGACTTCCTCGATCGCGAACAGCACGTTGAGGTTGCCGATCACGTTGTTGTGCTGGGTGTAGACCGCGTGCTTGCGGTCGATCATGGAGTAGGGAGCGGCACGCTGCTCGGCGAAATGCACGATGGTGTCGGGACGGAAGTCCCTGATCATCTCGACGGTGAATTCCGAGTCGACGAGATCACCGTAGTACATCTTGATCTCCTGGCCGGAAACCTCCCGCCAGGCGTCGACCCGCACCTGCAGCGGTTCGACCGGAACCAGGCTACGCACGCCCATCTCGTGGTCATAGGCCCTACGGGCGAAGTTGTCTACTACGGCCACCTCGTGACCGCAGTCGGACAGGTGCAGAGCGGTCGGCCAACCAAGGTAGCCGTCCCCACCGAGGACGAGGATTCGCACGCCTTCTTCTCCTCTGTACAATGCCGGCTTCCACGATGCCGTTCACCGACATCGTGTCCACCATCTGCCAAGGTCCGTTTCCGAGACACCCTGCTCGCGGGTATCCACAGAATGTGATTCACCGGGCACGACGTGTGTGAGCGAAAACCCGTCTCACACGATCGTGTCCGATATGAAAGGCTAACTGCCGCCCTGTGACAGCCAACCTCACCTCCACGAATGGCATGCTCTCATCCAATGGGCCGGCGACGAAGCCATCTCCGTACATTCGTGGAGTCCACTTCGACGACCCGTTCCACCCACAGGAAGGGAGCACATCGTGGCCGCCACCTCGGGGCCGGAAGCACAACAGCCCACCGGAGGCGCACGTCACTACTGGCGACTGCTCCGCCGTTTCGCCGGAGCTTCCGCCGTAGCTACAATCAGTAGTCAGCTCGTGTTCCTGCTCTCCTACTCGCTCAGCTCCATGCCGATCCTGTCCACGGTGCTGGGCTGGCTGGCAGGAGCCGTCCCCAACTTCCTGCTGAATCGGAGAACCTGGGGCAGCAGGGGGCGCAGCGGGCTGCGTGGCGAACTCGCCCGGTTCCTCCCCGTCTCGGTGGCCACCGTGCTGATCGCCGGAACAGCCGCCAACTACGCCGAAACTCTCGCCCTGCATCTGTTCGCCGAATCCGCTGCCCCCCGAGTCACGCTGGTCTGGGGGGCCTACCTGGGAACCTACCTGCTGATGTTCGTGGTCAAGTTCTTCCTGATGGACCGGGTGGTCTTCCCTAGTCACCGGCGGCACGAGCCGGCTCGCTGACCTGCTCCTCCGAGGAGGTCGATCCCGCCGAAGCCTGCATCACGCGCCGGGCCTTGCGCTCACGCATCCAGGTGCCGAGCACCACCTTGGTGTAGCGGTACCCGTAGAGCACGTTGTTGCCCTTCTTGCTGAATCCGGCGACCCGCTGACGCATGGTCATGGCCTGCTCCCGAACGCGGTAACCACGTGCCAGCACCCCGACCAACAGCTCCGAGGACTGGTACTGCTGCTGCTCCAGGCGCACCGAGTTGGGAACCTCGGCGCGCATGGCGCGGAACCCGAACGAGGTGTCCGTGATGCGCTGCCCGGTCATGGCGCTGACGAGCCACGCGAACACGTAAGTGCCCACGCGACGCAGCAACTGCGGGTTCTCGCTGCTGCCCAGACGCCGCGATCCGGTCACGAAGTCGGCCTCGTCGTCGATGAGCGGACGCAGCAGGCTGGGAAGCTCCTCGATCTCGTACTGCCCGTCGGCGTCAGTGGTCACCACGTAGCGTGCCCCGCGCTCGGCGGCCAGTCGGTAGCCGAGCCGCAGCGCGGCTCCCTGCCCCCGGTTCTTCGGAGCCGTGCAGGTGTAGGCACCGTGACGCGCCGCCGCCTCGGCCGTGGCGTCGGTGGCACCGTCCACCACGACCAGGGTGTCCACGTTCAGGCCGCAGCTCGTCTCGGGGATCCCGTCCAGCACGGAGGGGATTGCGTCCTGCTCGTTGTAGGCGGCGATCAGCACAACTACCGGGGCGAACCGGTGATCGCCGTAGCGCGTGGCGTAATCGGCCAACGCGTCCTGGTCGACCTCGTCCGGAAAGGTCGTCGACATCTCATGCTCCTTCAGGCCGTGATCTCGGCTACCGGTTCGTCGTGGAACCCTTCGTGTCGGTCCGGCGGCCGGTTATGGCTGTGATTCCCAGTGCCCCGGCCAGGGGCAGCAGCACCAGCCCGGGAAGTTGATACCGCCAGGAGAACTCCATGGCCGCCGCGGTGAAGAGTGCGGCCGAAGCCAATCCTCCCGAAAGCAGACACACCGCTCTGAGCCCGCTCCGGTTGGCTCGTCCCACCCCCAGCATCGCCGCAACAGTGACGAGCAGAGCCAGCCCGAGGACAGTGCCGGGAGTATAGCCCCCGCTCTGCTGGTAGGTGCGCAGAAGCCCCGCGGCTCGGTCGTTGACCGAGTAACCACCGTCGTCGTAGTACTCGAGCCATCCGTTCAGGGACCACTCGGTGAAGTAGAGCGGATACTCGGTCTGGAAGTGCCACCTCGACAGCGGGACGTCCCCGGGCGACTGGGTGCGCATGGGGGCGAACCCCTTGAGGAAGTCCTTGGCCACCCCTCCGAAGACGTCCAGGGGCTGACTGCGCAGCACCTTGAACGCCAGTGAGTGCTGTGCGATCGAGTAGGTCGTGTCCTCGGGCAGCTCATCGGTGTCGACCTGGTTGTGGAAGAAGTGGATGTAGTAGTCGATCCCGTTGCGCTTGCGCTCGGACACCGGCTCCTTCGGGCACACGGCCCGCTGCGCCTTGGTGAGGTCCAGCTCGTCGCACTTGGCCACCATCGCCGTACGACCGAACACCACGCTCCCCGTCGATCCGCCGAGAGCGGGAACTCCGGTCCAGAGCATGTGGTAACTCGCGTACCCGGCCAGCACGAGCACGAAACCGCCCACGAGGGCACCTCCGGCGCGGAGCCGGCGCTTCCAGCCGTCCCGCGGACGCAGCCCGGCCGCCAACAGCACGAACACCGCCGCGGGGACGACGAGGGTGAGCCCCACCAGGCGGACCAGCACCGAGGCCGCCAGCACACACCCCGCGACGAGAGCGAGCCGTGGCCCCGGAGTTCCCCACCAGGTCAGCAGGATGAGCACGGTCAGCAGCAGCACCTGGAACAACAGATCGGACATGATCATGTGCTCGACCTGGAGCTGGTACGCGTCGAACAGCACCGGGGCGACCGCGAGAGCTGCCAGCCAACGCCTGCACCCCAATCGCAGCAGCAGGCAGTACCCGGCCAACGCCAGGGCGAGTCCGAGCAGGTGCTGGACCAGTACCACGACCCCGAGGTTCCCGAACAGCAACACCGGCCCGAGCAGCAGCAGCTCGTAACCGATCGGGTTGATGTTGCTGGGATCGAAGACCCCGAGATCCCGCAGGTACCGGGTGGAGTCGATGTACAGCAGCGCGGGCTGGTAAGCGACCTCCACGAGGAGGCGCAGCAACACCCCACCCAGCAGGAACAGCGCCAGCAGCCAGTGCCGCCGGACCGTACGCAACAGCCGGTGGGTCATGTCGTCGCGGGAACACTGCCGTCGGCGACGTGGCGGAAGTCGTCCCAGACCGTGCGCAGCCCCTCGGAGAACCGCACGCTCGGCTGGTAGTCGAGCTCGCGCTTGGCCTTCTCGACCTCGACGATCACCGCGGGCATCTCACCGTTCTTCGCGGGCACGTGCGTCACGGGGATCTCCTTGCCCGTGACGGCGCGCACCGACTCGATCAGTTCCATCACCGAGACGGAGCTTCCGGAGCCGATGACGGCCGTACCGCTGTACTGCTTGTCCCACGCGGCGACGATGGCTCGGACCACGTCGTCGAGATGGACGAAATCACGGCTCTGCGAGCCGTCTCCGTACACCTCCACTCCTTCGTCCGCCAGCGCGGCGCGCATGAGGCGCGGCACGAAGCTGTCCTTGTGCCCCATGCCGGGCCCGTAGATGTTGGTGAAGCGCAGTGCCGTGGTGGCGATGCCGTAGGCGCCGGTGTAACCGGACAGCAGCATCTCGCAGGCGGCCTTGGTCGCTCCGTACGGTGTCAGCGGCCGCAACGGCAGCCGTTCGGAGATCGTGCCGTAGCCGATGTCGCCGACAACGGCGTTGGTGGAGGCGAGCACGAAACGTGTGAGACCCCGCTGGCGTGCCAGTTCCAGCAGCCCCTGGGTGACCTCCACGTTCTCGGCAAAAGTCTCGGTGGGCTTGTCCACCGAGCGCAACACGGAAGTGATCGCGGCCAGATGGATGATCCCGGCACTTCCCTCGGTGACGGCGGCGTCCCGAACCTCGGGGTCTGTCAGATCGCCGGGGACGTGACTGACCAGGTGACGGTGTTCCTCCGGAATCTCGGGCTCGACTCGGTCGACGACCGTCACGGGGTTGCCGCGGTTCGCGAGGGCCCGGACAACGGCTTTGCCGACAAAGCCCGATCCGCCGGTCACCACGACCCGCTCTGCACCGACTTCCGGTTCACCTGATTTCGCTGCGGACTGCACAAAGCTGCTTGGCACGCATATGACTCTAACCGTTCCTGTATTCGCCGTGTGCGAGCCCGTCGCAAACCGATCCCCCGAACGAATTACCTGGGTGTTGGAGGGGTAAGCACAGAGTTTCACTCGTCGGTGTAAAAGCGGGCCAATCCGGCGAGTCCGGGGGCGAACACCTCCGTGACGAAGATCCGGTCCAGCTCGGCCTCCTGCTCCGCCTCGGTGTCGTAGCGAGCCGACCACTCCGCGAAGGTCGCACCGGTGGCCGTGACCGGAGCCAGCCGCACGATAGCCCGATAGCTCCTGACCTGGAACGGCCCCTCCAACATCTCGTAGCAGTAGCTGCGGCCGACCGAGTCGAACGCCGTCAACCGCTCACGCACCCGCGCTCCGTCACCCAGCCACAGCCGCCGGACCACCCCCACCTCGGTCGGGGAGCCGCCCTCCAGCTCGAGAGCGGTCACGGCGGGATGCCACTCGGCGAGACCGGCGAAGTCCCCGAACCACTGCCAGACGCGGTCCACGGGGGCGGGGATGACCGCACTCGCGTAGGACTCTGCCATCGGAACTCCTCCACAACGTTTTCGAAACGAAAATCCGCCCCGCGCCCGGGGAGCGGAAGGCGTCGGTCAGTCGCCGCTCTCACCCGCTCCGCGCAGGAATGCCTCGGTCCGGGCGACCACCGCCCGCTCGGTGGGCAGTCGCTCCATACTGCTCGCACCGTAGAAACCGTGACAGCGCCTGGTCCGGGACAACACGTAACCGGCGTCCTCGGGATCGCTTATCGGCCCCCCGTGGCACAGCACCAGAATGTCGTTCCGGATTTCGGCGGCCGCCGCGGACCACTCGTCTATCAACCGGACGCAGTCGTCGAGGTCCTTGGCAGTTTCCGCCCCGATGGACCCTCCCGTGGTGAGGCCCATGTGGCACACCAGGACGTCGGCCCCGGCCTCGGTCATGGCCCTGGCGTCGTCGGCCGAGAAAACGTAGGGGGTGGTGAGCAGGTCCGCTTCGCTCGCGGCACGGATCAGTTCCACTTCCAGGTCGTAGCTCATCCCGGTCTCTTCCAGATTCTGCCGGAAAGTCCCGTCTATGAGTCCCACGGTGGGAAAGTTCTGCACACCGGCGAACCCCATCCCGCGCAGCTCGGACAGGAACCTGTCCCGCATCATGAAGGGATCCGTTCCGTTCACCCCGGCCAGCACGGGAGTGTTCCGCACCACCGGAATCACTTCACGGGCCATTTCCACGACCGTGTCGTTGGCGTTTCCGTACGCGAGCAGTCCCGCCAGCGAGCCGCGTCCCGCCATCCGGTAACGGCCGGAGTTGTAGATCACGATGAGATCGATCCCGCCGGCCTCCTCGCACTTGGCCGAGAGTCCGGTACCGGCGCCACCGCCGATGATCGGCAGTCCCCGGGAGGCCTTTTCCCGCAGTCGCCCCAGTATCCGGGAACGCTCGCTCGTTTTCCCCACAGCACCAGGGGCCGTGCCGTCGCTGTCGGTCACTAGCGCACCACCTCGGAAAAAGCGGTCAACAGTTCGCGCACGAACTCCGGATCGTTGACGTTGTACGGCAGTCGGACGAGACGCCGCCTGTCGTCCTGGACGACGTTGCTCCGCAGGGTCTCGAAAAGGGCTTCGTCCGCCTCGGGATCGTGAAAGGGGCCGCCCGGGACGTCAAGGAGGGAAACTCCGCCCTCGGGCAGCAGGAAGCGAACCGGGGACGCGAAAGCGTTGAGTTTCTCCGCGATGAACAGACCAATGCGCTCGCACTCCTCCGGAGTGGTTCGCATCAGGGTCACCTGCGGGTTGTGCTCGTAGAGATTCCGGTCGGCGTACTTCTCCGGAACCGTTTCCCGCGGCCCGAAGTTCACCATGTCCAGAGCGCCGCACGAACCGACGTAGGGAACACCGCTGCGCGCCAGGGAGTCGAAGCGCTCCTCCCCCGCGCTCATCACACCGCCCGCGACGAGGTCGCACACCTCGGTGGTCGTGATGTCCAGCACAGCGCGCAGCAAGCCGTCCCCGGCCAGCTTCTCCATCGCGCGACCGCCCGTGCCGGTCGCGTGGAAGACCAGGGGGTCGTAGTCCTCACCGAGCTCGGCGACGACACCGGAAACGCAGGCCGTGGTGACACCGAACATGGACAGGGCGACAGCGGGCTTGTCCTCGCCCCCGGGGCCCGTTCCGGCCACGACAGCACCGTGGATCCCGTTGGCCGCGTTGGCGAGCACGCGGCGCGAGATCCGGTTCAATCCCGCCATGTCGGTGACCGAGGGCAGCAGCGTGATGTCGCTCGCGTCGACGTAGCCGGAGACCTCGCCCGACACGACGGTGGAGACCATGAACTTGGGGACGCCGATCGGCAAAGAGCGCATGGCCGGAGTGATCATCGCCGTGGCGCCGGACCCGCCGAGCCCGAGGACACCGGCCACATCCGTGCGCGACTTCAGGAACTCCTCGAACGCCTCGGCCATGCCGGAGACCGCCGAACCACGGTCGCCGGTGAAAACGCCCCAGCTTCCGTGCGGGTGATGCGCCGCTACCGACTCCGCGGGCACGGACACGGCCGCCGCGGCGGTATCCCGGGTGCTCAGGTCCACGGTCACCACCGAGGAGCCGTTCTGCCGGAGCAGGTCCGCGACGTGATCGAGCTCGGCTCGCTTGGTGTCGAAGGTTCCGACAACGTAAACGCTGCCCATATCACGCCCCGCGGTCACACAGTGATCATGCGTGTCGCACTCTACTGCTCCGCGCGGACGCGGGACAGCCCTTGTCCGGGATTCACCTCACTCGTCCGGGGGTTGATGAAAGCCGCGGAACGCGGACTCGGGAGCACCACGGACGACGAAGGCCCCGCCGGGCTTCCGGCGGGGCCTTCTCCGCGAGTTGCCCGAACAAGGTCAGTGGCTCTTTCCCCTGCCCTTGACCTTGTTGACGACCCGATCGATCTTTTCCTTGTTCTTGGGGTCCTGGGCATAGCGCTTGGCCTGTGCGACCGCACGCCTGCCCTGCGGACTCTTGGCGAAGTCGGCCACCTTCTTGAAGATCGACATGCCAGCTCCTGCCGTCGAATCGGTTTCCTCCGTGTCCAGATTACCCGAAACGCGAGCAAGCGAGACCGACGTCACAGCACGCTGCGCACTCGCGGTGTCACCAGGAGAAACGAGCCCGACGGGGCCGGCCGGCCCGAGAGGTTCGGACTCGCTCAGCCGAGCGCTCCCCGCACCGTGGCGTTGCCCTTCAACAGGTTCCTGGCCAGGGTGCGGCGCTGGATCTCGTCGGTTCCCTCGAAGATGCGCAGCAGCCGCAGGTCGCGGTACCAACGCTCGATGGGCAGCTCCCGGGTGTAGCCCATCCCGCCGTGAATCTGCATCACCCGGTCGACGATCTCGTTGGCGCGCACCCCTCCGTGCAACTTGGCGATGGACTGCGCGTGGCGGGAGTCCATCCCCTGGTCGGCTTGCCAGGCGGCCTGGAGCACCAACCAGCGCAGGGACTCGATGTCCACGGCCGAATCGGCGAGCATCCACTGGATGGCCTGCCTGTCTGCGATGGGCGCGCCGAAGGTCTTCCTCGACTGCGAGTACTCGGTCGCCATCTCCACCATGCGCTCGCACCCCCCGAGCGCACGCGCGGGCAGCAGATACCGCCCCCGGCCGATCCACTGCATGGCCAGTGAGAACCCGCCACCGACCTCACCGAGCACGTTCTCCTCGGGAACCCGAACCCCGTCGAAGGTCAGCGCGGCGGGCTGCCGGTCCCACTCACCCATGATGTCGATGGGTTCCGAGGTCCAGCCCATGTCCCGGTCCACGAGGAAGCAGGTCACACCGCCGTCGGCGCCCTTCTCCCTGTCGGTCACGGCGAAGACCATCGCGAAGTCCGCGTCGATGCCTCCGGTGATGAACGTCTTCTCACCGTCGATGACCCACTCCGCCCCCTCCTTCCTGGCGGTCGTGCGGATGTTCTTCGCGTCCGATCCCGCATCGGGCTCCGTTATCGCGAAGCAGGACTTGCGGGTGCCCTCGATGGTGGGCAGCAGGTAGCGCTGCTTCTGCTGCTCGTCCCCGTGGTAGAGGATGTTGTCCGCGCTGCCTCCGAAGCTGAACGGCACGAAGGTGCGCCCCAGCTCGACCTCGGTCAGGGCGGTCAGCACGGCCGACAACCCCATGCCGCCGTACTCCTCGGGCGTCTGCACTCCCCAGAACCCCGCCTGGCGGGCCTTGTCGCGCAGCTGCTCGGTCTCCTCCTTGCTCAGACCGCGCTCTCCCCTGCGCTCCCTGTCCAGCACCTGCTGTTCCAGCGGCATCAGTTCCCGCTGGACGAAGTTGCGCACCCAGTCGCGGATGTCGCGCTCGGTGTCCGACAACGAGAAATCGACCATGACGACTCCTTCTCCCGAAAAAGAGGTTCCAAGTGACGCGGAGTTCGGAGGCGGTGCACCCGCCCCTGGTGGCGACGGGTGCACCGTCGGAGGGCCCGCTCCGGTTCAGCCGAGCTTGCGGCCGCCGTCGACGTACAGCGTCTGACCGGTGATGAACGAGGACTTGTCGCTGGTCAGGAAGGACACCGCATTGGCGATGTCCTCCGGCTGCCCAACCCGGCGGACCGGAGTCTCACCCGCGGCACCCGCCTTGAGGTCCTCGAAGTCCATGCCGAGTCGTTGTGCCGTGGCCGCGGTCATGTCCGAGACGATGAATCCCGGCGCGATCGCGTTGACGTTGATCCCGAAGGGGCCGAGTTCGATCGCCAGGGTCTTGGTGAACCCCTGGATGCCAGCCTTCGCCGTCGAGTAGTTGGCCTGGCCGCGGTTGCCGAGCGCGGACACGCTGGACAGGTTCACGATCTTGCCCCAGCGCTCGGGGACCATCCGCTTCTGGGCCGCCCTGCTGCACAGGAAGGCACCGCGCAGGTGCACGCCCATGACCGTGTCCCAGTCCTGCTCGGACATCTTGAACAGCATGTTGTCCTTGGTGACCCCCGCGTTGTTCACGAGGACGCCGACCGTGCCGAGCTGCTCGGAGACGCGTTCGAAGGCCTGCTCGACGGAGTCGGAGTCGGTCACGTCCGCGCCCACCGCGAGCGCCCTGCCGCCGGAGGCCTCGATCTGCTCCACGGTCTCGGCGCAGGAGGACTCCTCGAGGTCCACCACGGCCACAGCCGCACCGGACGCGGCCAGGGTCTGCGCGATGCCGGAGCCGATCCCCCTGGCCGCTCCGGTAACCACGGCCACCTTGTCACTCAGTTCCGAAGACACGTTCACTCCTCACTGTCGTTGGTTCGGCGCAGCTCCGCGATGACCCGGGTGCGCAGCTCCCTCTTCAGGACCTTGTGGCTGGGACCGAGCGGGAGCTCGGCCACGAAGCTCACGCGGCGCGGATACTTGTGCGCCGCCAGCCTGCGCGCGGCCCACTCGGTTATCCAATCGCCAACCGACTGGTCGGTATCCACCTTATCGGCGGGAACCACCACTGCACAGACCTCTTCACCACGCACTTCGTCCGGCAGACCGATCACCGCCACCTGCTTCACGGCTGGGTGCTCGAGCAGCGTCTCCTCGACCTCGCGCGGATACACGTTGTACCCGTTGCGGATGATCAGGTCCTTCTTCCTGTCGACGATGGACAGGAAGCCGTCCTCGTCCTTGCGCCCGATGTCGCCGGTCCGGAACCAGCCGTCGACCAGCACGGCCGCGGTCGCCTCCGGGCCGTTGAGGTAACCGGCGAACACGTTGTGTCCCCGCACCACCACCTCGCCGGTCGCCCCGGACTCGAGCAGCTCGATCCGCTCCGCGTCCGGATCGGCGATCTCCACCTCGATCCCCCAGAGCGGATGTCCGACGGTGCCGGCACGGGTTCCCAGCGCGGGTTGGTTCACCGTTGCCGTGGGCGAGGTCTCGGACAGCCCGTAGCCCTCCAGGATCCTGGTGTCGAAACGTTCGTTGAACCGTTCCAGCACCCGCACCGGCAGTGCCGCTCCCCCGGATATGCACAGGCGGAGACTGGGCAGTTCCAACCCCTCCTCCGCCGCCTCGAGCATCCGGCCGTACATGGTCGGAACCCCGTTGAACTGGGTGATCTCGTGCTCGCGAATGAGTTCCAGCGCCTGCGCCGGATCGAACCCGGGCTGCAGCACCAGGGTGGCCCCGGCCCGGAAGGTGGTATTCATCGAGACGGTCTGCCCGAACACGTGGAACAACGGAAGGCAACCGAGCACCCGGTCGCGCGGGGTGGTCTCGTTGGCGTCGAAGGCGTTGACCGTGGCGTTCATGACCATGTTGAGCTGGGTGAGCACCGCCCCCTTGGGCTTTCCCGTGGTTCCGCTGGTGTAGAAGATCACGGCCGGGTCCTGCGGTTGCCTGGAGACGAAACCGCTCACGGGCTCCGCGGAGCGGGCCAGTTCGTCGAGGCCGTGCTCGGGCTGTCCCTCCTCTCGGGGTCCGACGGTGACCAGCCGGACTCCCGCCAACCGGGAACACCCGCGCGCCAGCTCGAGCTGGCCGGTGTGCCCGACGATCAGTTCCGCCTCCGAGTCGACCACCAGGTGCTCGGCTTCCTCCGGAATCAACAGCAGCGGAACCGGGACCACGACCGCCCCCAGGGTCTGCACCGCGTAGTAGACGCGCACGAAGTCCACCACGTTCGGAGCCACCAGGGCCACCCGTGACCCCTCGGCCACCCCGAGCTCGCGCAGCACGGCCGCGTACCCGCGCACCTGCTCCCAGAGCTCGCCGTAACCGAAGCGCTGCCTCCCCTCGACGACGGCGGTTCGTCCGGGGGCGCGCTTGGCGGGTTCCGCCAGCAGCGAGGCCAGCGAGAGCGTGGAACGCGGACCTGCCGCGCTCTCGTCCGCGGAGTTCGAACAAGGACGATTCTCGCTCATCAGCGATCTCCTTCGCGCACCAGGAGCCGCTGCCGCTCGCGGCACGCGCCGCTGCGGGCGACAGCTTAACTAACGTTGTTAGTTTTGCAGGAGCCTACAACGGAACCGCGAGTTTGAACAGGGCCGCGCGCACGGACGAACACCTCGTGAACGCTTCGAGCGCGCACGCCCGCCGCAGCCGGGAGGTGCGCCCCGGGCGCGCGGAACCCGGCACGTCCGCCGAGGCCCGATATGACACATTGAAGCCGCGAACCCGCTCCCACGCGCTCACCGGTGAACCCCGGGACACCCCGAGCGGCGCGCGGCCGAGGCCGAGCGACCGAACCCCCGGACGGAGGCGAGCCGAACGCGCCGGACATCAACGCGGACATCGAGACCCCGGAGGTAACAGTGCCCAGACCGAGCACTCCCCTGCTCTCGATGGGACGCATCCGCGAGTGCGCTCTGGAGATCATCGACGAGGCCGGCCTGGAGGCCCTGTCCATGCGAAAGCTGGCCGAACGCCTGGGAGTGCGGGCCGCCTCGCTGTACAACTACGTCCCCAACAAGGACGAACTGTTGCAGGACATCGCCAATTCGGTGATGGACGAGGTGGACGTGTCCGGGTTCGACACGGACTGGGTCACCGGACTGATGGTGTGGGCGCGCTCCTACCGGGCAGCGCTGGCCGAGCACCCCAACCTGGTTCCGCTGCTCGCCTCCGGGCCCGCGCGCAGGGAGGCGGCCCTGCGACGTGCCGACGCCGTGCACGGCGGCCTGGTCAACGCGGGGTGGCCGCAGCGGTACGCCACGATGATCGGCGCCTCGGTCAAGTACCTGGTCATCGGAGGAGCCATGGGCTCCTTCGCGGGTGGCTTCCCCGCGGACGCGGAACTGTACGAGGAGCGCTTCCCCAACCTGGAACGGGCGCACCTGCTCCCCCGGCGCGCCGCCGAGATCGACAACGCCAGTTTCGAGCTGGCCCTGCAGGCCTTCGTGGAAGGACTGCGCAGCAGGCACGCCGAACTCGCGGGAGACTCCGGGCAGTCCTGACGAGCCCCGCCGGGACCTCGCCGACCCGGGCCCGGCTCGCGCGGCGGCGCGAGCTCCCGCTGCTCCCTCGTGCCGGGACTTGCCGACGGAGGTGAGGATGATCTCCCCGCCCGGAGGGCAGGGATTCGCGGCTGATCGGACGAGGATCACCCCTCGGTGTGCTTGACTCGACACCGGGGGCTCCGTAGCGTCCTGCTCACAACCGAACAGTGCGCCGATGACGTCATGCGGGAGAGACTCCGCAAGCGGCTCGCGGCAACGCTGCCCGGCCACGGCAATGGCCTCAACGTGCACGCGGAGCGCCGAAGGAGCAATACTCCCCGATAAACTCTCAGGCCCAATCACCGCATGGCAACAGGCGATCACGGAGGAAAGCAGGGGCGGGAGCCCCTCGCCCACGGTGCAAGCCGCCACGGCACGAGCCACGACGCGGCGAAACTCTCAGGCCAATGACTCCGGGGAGACGCCTAGCAGGCGCCGTCCGGGAGGAGTCACACATCATGTCACCACCACGTCAGACACCACTGCACGACGTGCACCGACAGCTGGGGGCGAGTTTCACCGAGTTCGCCGGCTGGGAGATGCCGCTACGCTACGCCGGGGACATCGTCGAGCACAACGCCGTGCGCAACGCGGCCGGGCTGTTCGACCTCACGCACATGGGCGAGCTCAGGCTCAGCGGACCGCAGGCCGCCGAGGCGCTGGACCACGCGCTGGTTGCCAACGCCTCCGGACTCAAGGTCGGGCGCGCACGCTACACGATGATCTGCGACGACAACGGCGGCGTGCTGGACGACCTGATCTTCTACCGCACCGCTGACCAGGAGTTCCTCGTGGTGGCCAACGCTGCCAACGCGGAGGTGGTCTCGGCCGAGCTCGCCGAGCGGGTGCGTTCCTTCGACACCGAGTACACCGACGTCTCCACCGAGTACGCGCTGATCGCGGTGCAGGGCCCCGCAGCCGCGGAGATCCTGGCGCCGCTGACCGACACCGATCTCGGCCAGGTCCGGTACTTCGCCGGCTACCCGAGCCGTGTGGCCAACTGTGACATTTTGCTCGCCCGTACCGGCTATACCGGCGAAGACGGTTTCGAGCTGTTCACATCGACCGCGGACGCCGCTACGGTTTGGCACGCGCTCAGCGAGTCGGGCGCACCGCACGGGCTGCAACCCGCGGGCCTGGCGTGTCGGGACACCCTGCGGCTGGAAGCGGGCATGCCGCTGCACGGACACGAGTTGTCCCCCGAGCTGACTCCGTTCCACGCGAACCTGGGGCGAGTGGTTCGGCTGGACAAGTCGGCGGACTTCGTCGGTCGCGCGGCGCTCGCGGCGGCCGCCGAACAACCACCACGGAGGACTCTGGTGGGGCTGCGCGGGACAGGTCGTCGCGCGCCGCGGCACGGTTACACCGTGCTGGACAGCGATGGCGCCGAGACCGGTGTCGTGACCAGCGGAGCACCGTCGCCCACGCTGGGACACCCGATCGCGATGGCCTATGTGGACCGGGTCAACGCCGAGCCGGGTACCGAACTGCAGGTGGACATCCGCGGAAAGGCCGCGCCCGTGGAGGTCGTGGAAACCCCCTTCTACAACCGAAACCGCTGAACGCGGCCGACCGAGTCCACCGGTAATCACAAACACGGAGGTAATTGATCATGCCGTCAGGCGATCTGTTCAACGAGCGACTCGCCTCGGTCGATCCCGAGGTGGCCAATGCGGTCGATGCCGAGCTGCATCGCCAGCAGAACACGCTGGAGATGATCGCCTCGGAGAACTTCGCACCGCAGTCGGTGCTGGAGGCTCAGGGGTCGGTGCTGACCAACAAGTACGCCGAGGGGTACCCGGGCAAGCGCTACTACGGTGGCTGCGAGCACGTCGACGTCGTCGAACAACTGGCCATCGACAGGGTCAAGGACCTCTTCGGGGCCGCCTACGCCAACGTCCAACCGCACTCGGGTGCCCAGGCCAACTCGGCGGCCATGTTCGCGCTGCTCAACCCGGGTGACACCATCCTGGGCCTCGATCTGGCCAACGGTGGGCACCTCACCCACGGGATGCGGATCAATTTCTCGGGCAAGCTCTACAACGTGGTCCCCTACCACGTCCGCGAGGACGACAACCTCATCGACATGGATGAGGTCGCCCGCCTGGCCAGGGAGAACAAGCCGCAGCTGATCATCGCCGGCTGGTCCGCCTACCCGCGTCAGCTGGACTTCAAGCGTTTCAGGGAGATCGCCGACGAGGTCGGCGCCTACCTCATGGTGGACATGGCCCACTTCGCCGGGCTGGTCGCGGCCGGACTGCACCCCAACCCGGTTCCGCACGCCCACGTGGTCACCACCACCACGCACAAGACCCTCGGCGGTCCGCGCGCGGGTGTGATCCTGTCCGCCCAGCAGGATCTCGGCAAGAAGTTCAACTCGGCCGTGTTCCCCGGCCAGCAGGGTGGTCCGCTGGAGCACGTGATCGCGGGCAAGGCCGTGGCCTTCAAGCTCGCCGCGGGCGAGGAGTTCGCCGACCGCCAGCGGCGCACCCTCGAGGGGGCGCGGATCGTCGCCGACCGGCTGCAGCAGCCCGACGCGGCCGCGGCCGGGGTGCAGATCGTCTCCGGCGGGACGGACGTGCACCTGGTGCTGGTGGATCTGCGCAACTCGGAGCTCAACGGTCAGCAGGCCGAGGACCGCATGCACGAGATCGGCGTGACGCTCAACCGCAACGCGGTGCCGAACGACCCGCGGCCGCCGATGGTGACCTCGGGGCTGCGCATCGGCACCTCGGCGCTGGCCACCCGCGGGTTCGGGGCCGAGGACTTCAGCGAGATCGCCGACATCATCGCCACGGCGCTGCACTCCGAGTTCGACGAGGCGCTCAGCAAGAAGCTGCGTGCCCGCGTCGAGGCGCTCGCGACGAAGCATCCGCTCTACCCCAACCTCTGACGGAGGGCCTGTTGCGTTCCGGTCGCGGGTGGCGCACGCGACCGGAGAACGTCGGTGATCCGGATTAGTTGAAGGTGCCGCGTCCCCATCGGGGGCGCGGCACCTCTTCGACACCGGGCTCCGTACCGACAAATCAGCGCTGCCTTTCTTGTAGATTTCGCGATCTTGTGACCCTCCGGTCGTTCCGCGACCGTCGACGACATGACGAATCCGCTGGACGAACTGGTCACGAAGGCGCTGCAACGGCGGGCTCCGACGCGCGAAGAGGCGGCCGGAGTGCTCACCGAGGAGTTCGACGTTCTCGACGTCGTAGCGGCCGCTGCCCGGGTGCGCAGGCACTTCTTCGGGAACCGGGTCAAGCTGAACACGATCATCAACATGAAGAGCGGACTGTGCCCGGAGGACTGCACCTACTGCGCGCAACGTCTGGGTTCCGACTCGGAGATCCTCAAGTACTCCTGGGTCGCTGCCGAGGAAGCGGCCGAAGCAGCCGAGGCGGCCGCCGAGGCGGGGGCGAAACGCATCTGCCTGGTCGCCAGCGGCCGCGGACCTGGTCAGCGTGACGTCAACAGGGTCGGCTCGACCATCGAGGCCATCCTGCGCAAGCAACCGGACGTGGAGATCTGCGCCTGCCTCGGACTGCTCTCCGCGGGGCAGGCCGAGCAGCTCCGCGCGGCGGGCGCGTACGCCTACAGCCACAACCTGAACACCAACGAGGAACGCTACTCCGAGATCTGCTCGACGCACACCTTCGCGGACCGGACGAGCACGGTCCGGGAAGCCACTTCGGCGGGGTTGTCCCCCTGCTCAGGAGCGATCTTCGGCACGGGGGAGTCCGACTCGGACGTGATCAGCCTCGCTCTCGAACTGCGCGAGCTGTCCCCCGACTCCGTACCCGTCAACTTCCTGATTCCGATGGAGGGAACCCCGCTCGAGGGGCAGTGGCACCTGACGCCGCAGCGCTGTCTGCGGATCCTGGCCCTCTACCGGTTCTTCTTCCCCGACGTCGAGCTCCGCCTCGCGGGCGGCAGGGAGATCCACCTGCGGAATGTGCAGGCGTTGGCACTGCACGTGGCGAACTCGATGTTCTTGGGCGACTACCTGACCAGCGAGGGGCAGACCGGGGACCAGGACCGCAGGTTGATCACCGACGCGGGGTTCGTCATCGAGGGCAAGGAGGAGGCGACCCTGCCCGAGCAGCGGCAGGACCTGGTCCACATCCGCAGGCGCGGTGTCGGCACCGACGTGGCCCCCAACGTCTGAGCGGAGCTCGCCGTCCGGCGGCGGTGCGGAAGCGTGCTCCGCTTCGGAGCAGACCGGTGCGCGAGCGCTCACGCGGCGCGGTCGACGTCCTCGGCCGTGCCGTTTCCGGTTGCGAGGTCGGGGGCCTCCGCTCCGACCGGGCCCGCCGCGGTCTCCTGCGCGGCGCGGCGACCGGAACGACGTCGCCACAGCCAGAGAACCAGCCCGACCAGCACCAGCGCCCCCAGTGCGCCCCAGCCCGCTCCGCCGAGTATGTGCTCGATGTACTTGGCCGAGGCCCCGGCCAACCAACCGATCGACACGTGCAGCACGGCCCAGGAGATTCCCCCGAGCAGCGAGGCCGCCAGGAACCGGGCGTAGCCGAGCCCGCAGGACCCGGCCGCGGCCGGGGTCAGGGTGCGGACCACGGGCAGGAAGCGCGCCAGGAAAACCGCCCCCATCCCGTAGCGGCGCAGGTGTCCGCCGGCCCGGTCCCAGTGCCGTTGGCCGAGCTTGCGCACGGCGGCGCTCTCCCGCATGCGCCATCCGTAGCGACGCCCGAGCAGGAAACCGATGTTGTCGCCGATCACGGCGAACAGGGCCACCGACAGGGACAGCGTCAGGAAGAAACCGACGTCGGTGACGGCGGCCGAAGCGATCAGCAAGCCGCTTTCCCCGGGAACGAAGAAACCGATGCCGAGAGTGCACTCGCCCAGCACCAGCGCGCCGACCACCACGACGAGGAGTGGCCGGGGCAATCCCGCGATCGCGGCGAGCAGCTCACTGACAACAGACACACGCACTCCTCGGGCCGGCGACGTGACTCACGCTATCGCGTGATTACGGTCGCACGAATCCGGTGCGCCCCTGAACCACCCTGAGTCAGGGGACGAGCTCAACCATCGTTGTCGGTGCGACAGCTCTTGGTCCAGGAGCACTCGAGCGCTGAGCGGCGGGCGTCGACACCGGAGCCGTCCCTTCCAGCGGAAATGCGCGGCGGGTCGTGCTCCCGGGAACGCGGATCGCCCGTTCCGGGGGACGCGTCACCTCCGTGCTCGGCCAGTCGCACCGCCAGCGCGTCCTGCACGTCGCGCGGGGCGGCTCCCAGGAAGTCGTTGAACACGACCGAGAACACCAGAGGCCGGTCCGAGCGGGTGCGCACGTACCCGGACAGAGCGGTCACCCCGGTCATCGACCCCGTCTTGGCCACCACCTCGCCCTCGGCGGCGGTGCCTCCCATGCGCCCCCTGAGCGTGCCTCCGACCAACCGTTCGGGCGCTCCCGCGACGGGCAGCGCCGCGTACCAGGTGTCGAACCACGGTTCCGCACGCGCGGCGTCGAGCAGCAGGCTCAGCTGCCGCGGGCTCACCGCGTCCAGAGTGGAGAGCCCGGAGCCGTCGACGAGGCGGTAGCTCCCAGGATCCACACCGAGGGCGTCCAGCTCGTCCCGGAGCACCTGCATCCCGGCGGTCCAGCTGCCCTCGCCCAGAACCCGCCTTCCCATGGTCTTGACCAGCGTTTCCGCGTGCCCGTTGTTGCTCAACTTGAGGAAGGGGGTCAGCAGCTCGCCCAGAGGCATGGAACGGTGCTCGGCCAGCACCCTCGCCCGTTCGGAGGTTCGGGCGGTGCCCACCCCCTCGAAGGACACCCCGTGCTCGGCCAACGCGCGCCGGAACACGTCCAGCGCGTACCGGGTGGGATCCGGGACGCTGCTGAAGAAGCGCTTCCTCCCCGAATCGGCGGGCAGTTCCCCGGAAACGAGCACCCGGTCGCTCCCGTGCTCACGACGCACGGACAGGGTCTCCGGGGAGCCGGCACTGCTCGTTCGAGCGCGGTTGACCACGGTGACCGCACCGGTCGAGGGCCTGGTGCTCACCCGCACGGGGGTCCCCGGCTGCCCCGGACGCACCCGGACGAGCACCGAACCGGCGTCGTAGTCCTCTGTGGGGGCGACGGTGAGCGCCGAGACCGGTGCCGCGTAGTGGTAGGGCTCGTCCACGGCCATCCATCCGTTGGCCAGCCCCGGACCGGTGAACCAGCTGTCGTCGGCGAGCACCCTGCCGCGCACGACCTCGATCCCGGACGCGGCGACCTCGGCGGCCAGCTCCCGGTAATCGGCAGCCAGCATCGTCGGATCGCCGGTCCCGCGCAGGTACAGCTCACCGCGCAGCTCCGCTCCCCGCCTTTCCCCCGTCGCGAGCACCTCGGTGTCGAACCGGAAGTCCTCTCCGAGCGTTTCCAGCGCGGCCACCGAGGTGAACAGCTTGGCGTTGGAGGCAGGGGTCATCCGCGTGCGCTGGTTCCGCGCGTAGAGCACGCGGTCACTGCGCGGGTCGCGAACCACGACCCCGGCGGTCGCCCCCTCCAGCCGGGGGTCCTCGAGTATTCCGTCCAGGTCGTCGCGCAGCTCACCACCCGCGTCCGGAGGGGACGGCGAAGCGGCGCCGGTGGGGATCGTCAACAGCACGACGAAGCCCAGGAGCAGAGCCAGCCCACGTCGCAACGTCCCGCCTTTCGAACAGGGCACACGCAAGCAGCACGAACGAACACTGCTCGTGCTCGGTACAACCAAGCACAGCCCCGGCACGCGGTCAACACCGACGCACCGCGCCCGTGAGTGTTCGCCCGCGGAAGCGGGCCCCGTCCGGGGAGTCCCCGCCGATCAGGCCATCGCGATGGAGCCGGCCATCACCAGCAGCGCACCCCCGCAGCAGCGCTCGAAGACACGCTTCCGCCGCGGGGCGGCGAGAAAGGCCGACAACCACCCGACCGAGGGAACCACGATCAACCACCAGGCGGCGAACGAGGAGACCGCCACCCCGCTCAACAACAGTGCCTGGGGCATCGGATCACCGGAGGGATCCATGGCCTGCGGCAGCAGGGTGAGGAAGGTGAGCAGCACCTTCGGGTTGAGCACGTCGATCAGCAAACCGCGGAAGAACACCGCCCTCCGCGACGTCGGCTCCGCTGCCGTGTCGCGCACGGTTCCGGTGCCCGCCCGTCGCAGGATCTGCAGCCCCATGAAGGCCAGATAGCAGATCCCGATCACCTTGACCACGACCAACGCCCCGGGGACGGCCACGACCAGAGCGGACAGTCCCGCGGTGGCCGCGCTCGCGTGCACGAGCAGCCCGCAGATCACACCGGCCGCGGCCAACCATCCCCACCTGGTTCCGCTCGCGGCGTTTCTGGTCACCACCACGAAGTCGGGCCCCGGAACCAGGATGATCACCAGCAGGGCGAGCAGGAACGACCCCCAAGCGATGTGCACCGCGAACTCCTTCACACTCATCCGACGAATCTTCGACAGTCCTCGGAACAATGGGCCATTAGTTCGTGCACTTGCCAGCTACGACATACGATGTTCGGCGATGACGAACACAGTAGAACTGGATTCGGTGGACTGGCGGATTCTGGAGGAGTTGCAGAACGACGCGACGCTGCCCAACAGGACGCTGGCCGAAAGGATCGGGCTGGCCGCGTCGAGCTGCCTGCAGCGAGTGCGCAGGCTGCGCGAGCAGGGGGTGATAACCGGCTCGCACATCGACGTGGACCCGGCCGCGACCGGTCTGACCCTGGAAGCGGTGGTGTCCATCAACGTCCGCCCGCACACGCGGGCCGTGGTGGACTCCTTCCGGGAGTTCGTGATGGCCCAGCCCGAGACCCGTTCACTGCTCCACGTCAGCGGCCAGGCCGATTTCATGCTGCACGTAGCCGTGGCCGACAGCGCGCACCTGCAGAGCTTCCTCGTGGACAAGCTGTCCGCGCGCACGGAGGTGCGGCACTTCACCACGTCGGTGGTGCTCGAACAGGTCCACACCCGCGCGCTCACTCCACCCCGTCCACCGCGGCCCGCACGCAGGCGGAGTTGAGCACCGCAGGCCGGGCTCACCTCGAGACCGAGGCCGTGCGCACCGGGGCCTCGTGCGCCGGTCCCCGCCTCGACCCAGCGGTCCGGTCCGGCTCGTCGATGCACGCGACGACCGACCGGACCGGGAAGCTCCCGCTGTCAGTCCGCCACGCGAAGCAGCCCTTCCTGGACGACGGTGGCGATCAGGGAACCGTCCCTGGAGAAGAAGTTCCCGGTCGCCAACCCGCGCGCCCCGGAAGCGCTCGGGGAGCTGCAGTCGTAGAGGAACCACTCGTCCGCGCGGAAGCGACGGTGGAACCACATCGCGTGGTCCAGGCTCGCGCCCTGGACCTTGTCCACCCCCCAGTACACGCCGTGCCCGATGAGCACCGAGTCCAGCAGCGTCAGGTCCGAGGCGTATGCGAGCAGGCAGACGTGCAGCAGATCGTCGTCGGGCAGCTCGCCGTCGGCCCGCATCCACACCCTGCTGCGGGCGTCCTGCGGCCCCTGCCTGCGGCTCAGCCACGGCGGTTCGGTGACGTGTCGGATGTCCACGGGTCGCGGCAGGTTGGCCATGCCTCCGATCTCGTGGGCCATGGCACCGAGGCGCTCCCCGTAGGTCGGCAGCTCCTCCGGGGCGGGGACCTCGGGCATCGGCTCCGCGTGGTCCATGCCCTCCTCCTCGATCTGGAAGGACGTGGACAGCGAGAAGATGGGTTTGCCGTGCTGCACCGCGACGACCCGACGCGTGGTGAACGAACGACCGTCACGGGTCCGGTCCACCTCGTAGACGATCGGAACGCTGGGATCTCCGGGGCGGAGGAAGTAGGCGTGCAGGGAGTGCACCCTGCGGTCGGACGGCACCGTTCTCCCGGCCGCCACGAGGGCCTGACCGGCCACCTGGCCGCCGAACACCCTCACCGGTGATTCCGCGGGACTGACCCCCCGGAAAATGTTCTCCTCGATGGGTTCGAGATCCAGCAACGCGACCAGCCGGTCCAGCACAGGCTGTCCGTGCGGCATTCCGCTGGCGTCCACCGGAACCGAGGACTGACTGCTGGCGCCTGCAGGGTCTGCGGCGGCGTCCCGTGCCGCTCGGGTCACTTCGGGCTCCTCGTGTCGTGATCGGTGTGCGCCAACCCTCGCCCGAGGCGCGCGGAATGCCGGAGAGCGCCGGCACCGCGGTGCCGCGTACTCCGGTTCCGCCACGCTTCGGGGAGATCAGACGTGGTCTTCCTCGCCGAGACGGTGCACCCGAACCAGGTTCGTCGAGCCAACCGTCCCCGGAGGAGACCCGGCGACGATGACCACTGTGTCCCCGGTCTCCGAACGTCCGATCGACAACATGGCCTGATCCACCTGGCGCACCATCTGGTCGGTGGTCTCCACACTAGGAACCAGGAAGGTCTCCGTCCCCCAAGTGAGAGCGAGCTGACTCCGGACGGATTCCTCGGGGGTGAACGCGAACAGCGGCAGCCTGGTGTGCAACCGGGCCAACCTCCGCACGGTGTCACCGGACTGCGTGAACGCCACCAGCGCCTTGGCGCTGAGACGCTCCCCGATGTCCCTGGCGGCGTAGGAGAGCACTCCCCGCTTGGTGCGCGGCACGTGGCTCAGTTCCGGCGGTTCCGAGGAACCTGCCTCGACCGCCTCGACGATGCGGGCCATCGTCTCCACCGTGTCCACCGGGTACTCCCCGACGCTGGTCTCGCCGGACAACATCACGGCGTCGGTGCCGTCCAGCACGGCGTTGGCCACATCGGACGTCTCCGCCCTGGTCGGCCTCGGGTTGCCGATCATGGAATCCAGCATCTGGGTGGCCACGATCACCGGCTTGGCGTTCTCCCTGGCGATCCCGATCGCCCTCTTCTGCACCAGCGGCACGTGTTCCAGCGGGAGCTCGACGCCGAGATCCCCCCTGGCCACCATCACTCCGTCGAAGGCGAGCACGATGGCCTCGAGGTTGTCCACCGCCTCGGGCTTCTCCAGCTTCGCGATCACCGGGGCGCGGCGACCGACCCGGTCCATGACCTGGTGCACGATGTCGATGTCGGCCGGGGTGCGGACGAACGACAGCGCGATGAAGTCCACGCCCATGTTCAGCGCGAACTCCAGGTCGTCGATGTCCTTGGGCGACATCGCCGGAACGGAGACGTCCATTCCCGGCAGGGAGAGCCCCTTGTGGTCGGAGACCGGCCCCCCTTCGTCGACCTGGCAGACCACATCGGTCTCCTCGACGGCGGTCACGGTCAGTCCGACCTTCCCGTCGTCGACGAGGATCCGGTCGCCCACCTTCGCGTCGCCGGTCAGTCCCTCGTAGGTCGTGGACACCCGATCATGGTTGCCCTGCACGTCCTCCACCGTGATCCGCACCGTCTCACCGGTACGCCACTCGACCTCGCCCTCGGCGAAGGTCCCCAGCCGAATCTTCGGCCCCTGCAGGTCGGCGAGAATCCCCACCGCGCGTCCGGACTCGGACGCCTGGGCGCGGACCATGTCGTAAACATGGCGGTGGTCCTCGTGACTACCGTGACTGAAATTCAGCCGAGCGACGTTCATCCCGGCGCTGACGAGCGCACTCACCTTCTCCGGGCTGGCCGTTGCTGGCCCCATAGTACAAACTATCTTGGCTCGTCGACTCACGGTGTCACAGCCTAATCCGTACTATCGCGCGCGCAGTATGCGACCACCGGCGTTGTCCACCTTCCGAGAGGCCACAGTGCTGGATCCTTTCAGTAAACTCCTCCACCGCGTGCTGTTCACGATTTGCTGCGTAGCCAGCGCGGTGATTCTTTTCACCCCTTCGAGCGGGGTTCCCACCGCTCCTCCCGGCGCGGACAAGCTCGTCCACCTCACGCTCTTCCTCGCGCTGACCGGCACCGGGAAGCTGGCCGGCCTGCGCTCAGGCCCGCTGGTGACCGCGCTGGTCTGCTACGCACCGCTGTCCGAGCTGCTGCAGGCCGCGCTGCCGATACATCGCCACGCCGATCCCCTCGACCTCGTGGCGGATCTGGCGGGCGTCCTCGCCGCGCTGGCGCTCCTCCGGCCGAAGCGGAGCTCCTCGGACCGGGTCGGGCCTCGCGGGCCGAGAGGGCGTTCCCACCTTCGAGTGAGTAATCGTTCCCCCAGGTCAGCGCGCTCCGGAGCGGAGCTGATCGACGGTTCCGCGGACTGAATCGCGTTATTCTCGTGGGCGTGGACTCCACCGCACGAGCTCGCTCACGCACGGCCGGCGGCAATCTCCCGGCAGAGGTCACGAGCTTCGTCGGAAGGCGTCGCGAGATCACGCTCACCAAACGACTGCTGGCCGAGTCCCGGGTGGTTACGCTCACCGGCCCCGGGGGGATCGGCAAGAGCAGGCTGGCGCTGCGCGTGGCCACGGGCGCGCGCAAGTCGTTCCGGGACAAGGTCTGGCAGGTCGATCTCGGCGACCTGGACGACCCGGAACTGCTGCCCGCCACCGTGGTGGAACAGCTCAGCATCCCGGAGTCCTCCGGTGGCACGGAGACCGACGACATCGTCGAGTACTTCCGCGAACGCGAAACACTGCTCGTCGTGGACAACTGCGAGCACCTCGTGGAGGCCTGCGCCGAGTTCGTGGACGTCCTCGTGCGCTCCTGCCCCGGGGTCCGCGTACTCGCCACCAGCAGGCAGTCCCTCGGCATCGCAGGGGAGAGCACGCTGGTCGTCCCACCGCTGCAGACCCCCGAGCAGGAGCAACTTCCCGCCCCGGAGGCCTACGAGCAGTACGCGGCAGTGAGGTTGTTCGCCGACCGGGCCCGCGCCGTGGTTCCCGAGTTCGAGGTGACCCCGGACAACGCTCCCGTGCTGATGCGCCTGTGCCAGCGGCTCGACGGGAACCCCCTCGCCATCGAGCTGGCCGTGGTGCGGCTGCGCTCCCTGTCCCCCGAACAGCTCGAGCAGCGCCTCAACGAGCGCTACGAGCTGCTCAGCGGAGGACGGCGCGGAGCGCCGCAACGGCAGCGGACGCTGCGCGCCCTGATCGACTGGAGCTACGACCTGTGCACCGAGCAGGACCGCAGGGCGTGGGCGCACCTGTCGGTGTTCGCGGGCAGCTTCGACCTGGAGGCCGCCGAACACGTCCTCGGAGACGCCGTCGACCGCGGGAACGTCGCCACGCTCGTCCACTCGTTGGTGGACAAGTCGATCCTGCTGCGCGACTCCGAGCACGACGGCCCGAGCCGCTACCGGATCCCGCACGCGCTGCGCGAGTACGGTCTGGAGAAGCTTACCGCTGCGGGCGAGCGCTCCGGGACCGAGGAACGGCACCGGCAGTGGTACAGCAACATCGTGGCTCGGTTCTCCGCCGAGTGGATCGGCGCCGAGCAGGTCGAATGGGTGCGGCGACTGCGCATGGAGCAGGCGAACCTGCGCACGGCCCTGCACCTGGCGAGCACTCCCGAGAGGGCGGCCGAGGACCCGTCCTCCGCCCTGCGCCTGGCCATCGGGCTGGGACGCTACTGGCAACTGCGCGGGTTGCACTCGGAGGCGCGACACTGGCTGGACAGGACGCTGGCCCTGACCGGCACGGAACACGCCAGGCGGGACCGGGCCTCGGCACTCGCCGCGAGCGCCTGGTTCACCCTGCTGCACGGGGACGTCTCGGTGGCGCGGCGCTCCCTGGACACGGCCATCACCACGATCGAGGACGAGGACGCCGCCCTCGAACGCGCCCATCTGACCCAGGTCTACGGCATGGCGGCGCTGTTCGAGCAGGAAACGGACACGGCCACCCGGCTCCTCCAGGCAGCGCTGACCGCCTTCCGCCGCCACGTCGACCCGCAGGGCGAGCTGTTCGCGCTGATCGGGCTCGGGCTCGCCCACACGCTGGGCGGGCGAAGACAGCACGGTCTGGAACTGCTCGACGACGCGCTGGCGATCACCACCGGGCGCGGGGAGATCTACTGGCGGTCCTGGACGTTGTGGGCGATCGGCTACCTCAAGATCACCGCCGACAACCCCGAGCGGGCCGACTCGGCCCTCAAGGAAGCGCTGAGCCTGCAGCGCAGGCTGGACAACCGGCTGGCCATCGCCTTCAGCATGGACACCATGGCCTGGGCCGCGCGCCGCCGCGGTGACGACAAGCGCGCGGCCCGGCTGTTCGGGGCGGCGGGCGGAGCCTGGGAGGCGGCGCGTTCCACCCCCAATCTCTACGCCGCCTTCGCCGAGCAGCACCGGAGTCATCTGGTCGACACGCGGCAGGCCCTCGGCTCCGAGGAGTACAACGACGCCTTCGACCGCGGATACCGCTGGTCCTCCGAGGCCGCGATCGACTACGCGCTGGAGATCAAGCAGCGTTCGCGAGCCAGCTCGCGGGAGAACGTGCACCCGATGCCGCTGACGAGCCGGGAGCGGGAGATCGCCCAGCTCGTGGCGCAGGGACGCACCAACAAGGAAATAGCCGAACGACTGGTCATCGCGCTGCGGACGGTGGAAGGGCACGTGCAGCACATCCTCACCAAGCTCGACTTCACCTCGCGGGCGCAGATCGCGGGGTGGGTCGCGGGCCAGCAGTCGGAGCAGTCCTGACCGGGCCCTCCGCACGGCTCACCGGACCTCCGCCCCGTCCCTTGCCGAGCCGCGCTCCGCGTGCCGGGTGCGGGCGGCCGGCAACCACCGGTGCGGAGCGGCTCACGCCTCGGAGGGAGCGTCCAGCAGCTCCAACGTCCCGTGCAGCGCCTCGGCGACCAGCTCCCTCGTGGCCTCCTCGGCGCGCCGGCCGTCGCCCCGACCGATGCACCGTGCGATCTCGTCGTGCAGCTCGATGGCCATCGGCTCGGGACGTGCGGGCATCAGCCCCTGCTCGGTGCGCCAGCGCAGCACCTCGCGCACCACCTCGTGCAGCTGGGCGAACATCTCGTTGCCCGAGGACCTCAGCACCAGGGAGTGGAAGGCCACGTCGGCGTCGAGGAACTCCTCCAGGGCCCCTGCCGAGGCGAGTTCGCTCATCCGGGTCGCGAGACGCACCAGCTCGGCCACCTGCTCGGCGTCGGCACGCTGCGCAGCGGCACCGGCGGCCACCGGTTCGACCGCGGTGCGGAGTTCCACGAGGGTCTTGACCTGGTTGGTCCTGTCGACCTCCAGCAGCCAGCGGATCAGCATCGGATCGAAGGTGTTCCACTCCTCACGCGGCCGCACCACGATCCCGATCCGCTGACGCCCCACCACGAGCCGGATCGAGGCGAGCGTGCGCACCACCTCGCGCACCACGCTGCGGGATATGCCGAAACGCTGCTCCAGGTCCTCGACGCGCAGCACGCTACCGGGCGGATGCGTTCCGGAGCTGATCTCGCGCCCCAGAACGTCGACGATCTTTCCGTGCAGTCCTCCGCTCAACCTGGCTCCGTTCGCCGCCACGCACGCCCGGGACATCCCGAGCCCCGCCCGGAAGTCACCGCGCGGCCCACCCCGGTGACGGCGCAGGAGGGCCGCCAACATGGCACGTGCACATTCCGGCTCCCCAGAATAGTCGTCGCACTACTCACGCGGTCGGGGCCGCTTTTCCCGCACGGCTCCCGCCACGGGCCACGTGCTTCACACCGGCTCGGCGATCACGCACCGGCAAGCACCCTCCCCGCGGGGGTATACTCGTTCGTCGGCCCTGCTGGCGGGCCGTGGTGTTCGCATTCGACACCGCCGCGCCTCCACTTGGCGCATTTCCTGTCCCAACGCTCTTGACCGCACGAGGTGGAGTCGTGTCCGACACCCGAGCCGATCGGGAACTTGACCACACCGACAGCGTCGCCGCCGAGCAGCAGTACGTGTCGATGCTCTACGACAAGCTCGACGAGCTACGCCAGTACAACAGCAGGCGTCTGGCCGAGACGCTCCGCGAAACCGGTGGCACACCGCAGGCGCGCACCGAGCGCGACATTTCCACCAAGATGCACATCGACAAGCTCTCCCAGTTGAGCGCGGTGGAGAACGGGCTGTGTTTCGGCAGGCTCGACCTGGACAGTGGTGAACGCTTTCACATCGGCAGGTTGGGGCTGTTCGACGAGGAGAACGAGTACACACCGCTGCTCATCGACTGGCGCGCTCCGGCCGCGCGGCCGTTCTACCTCGCCACGGCGGCGTCCAGGGACGGAGTCGTGCGCCGCAGGCACATCCGGACCACCAGACGCACCGTCACGGATCTGGAGGACGAGGTCCTCGATCTGGACGCGGCCGAGCAGAGCAGTCATCTCGGCCTCGCCGGCGAGGCCACGTTGCTCGCGGCCCTGGACGAGCGCCGCACCGGGAAGATGGGCGACATCGTCGCCACCATCCAGGCCGAGCAGGACCGGATCATCCGCAGCGGCATGAACGGCGTGCTGGTGGTGCAGGGCGGCCCGGGAACGGGCAAGACGGCCGTCGCGCTGCACCGGGCCGCCTACCTGCTCTACACCTACCGGCAGCAGCTGACCAAGCGCGGCGTGCTCGTGGTCGGCCCCAACCCGACGTTCCTGCGCTACATCGGACAGGTGCTCCCCTCGCTCGGGGAGACCGGCGTGCTGCTGTCCACCGTCGGCGAGCTGTACCCGGGCGTGGTGGCCACCGGACGTGAGTCCGCCGAGGCCGCCGAGCTCAAGGGGCGTTCGGAGATGGTCTCGGTCCTGAACAACGCGGTGCGCGAGCGGCAACAGGTCCCCAAGAACTACATCGAGGTGACCTTCGACCGCGAACCGCTCCACATCGACAAGAGCACGTGCAGCCAGGCACGCACCAAGGCGCGCAAATCGCGCAAGTCGCACAACGAGGCCAGGAAGATCTTCCGCCGCGAGATGTTCTCGGCACTGGCGTTGCAGGTGGCCGACCGTCTCGGCAGGGACCTGCTCGACCAGCGCGACATCGACGACATCTCCGCGGAGCTGCGCGCCGATACCGGGGTGTGCGAGGCCCTGGAGGGGCTCTGGCCCGAGCTCGAACCGACCACGCTGCTCGACGAGCTGCTCTCCTCGCCCGAGCGGCTGCGCAAGGCGTCCCGCAAGTACTTCGACGAGCAGCAGCGGCAGGCCCTGCTGCGCGGGTCGGGGGCCGAGTGGACCCCCTCGGACGCACCGCTGCTCGACGAGTTGGCCGAGCTGCTCGGCGAGGACGACTCCGAGCAGCAGCAGGCACAGCGCCAGCAGGAGCGCGAGGAGCTGGCCTACGCCGAGGGCGTGCTGCACATCATGGAGCAGGACGAGGAGATCATCGACCCCGAGCGGCTGCGGGTCTCCGACGTGCTCGACGCCGACCTGCTGGCGCAACGGCATCGCACCGACAGCGACATGACGGCCGCGGAGCGGGCCGCAGGCGACCGCACCTGGACCTTCGGGCACGTCATCATCGACGAGGCCCAGGAGCTGTCCGCGATGGCCTGGCGCGTGCTGATGCGCAGGTGCCCCAGTCGGTCCATGACGGTGGTCGGCGACATCGCCCAGACCGGTTCCACTGCGGGGGCCAGTTCGTGGCACGAGGTGCTGTCCCCGTACGTGGCGCGGCGCTGGCGCTTGGAGGAGCTGACGATCAACTACCGGACACCTTCCGAGATCATGTCCCGCGCGGAGTCGCTGCTGTCCGCGATGGACGTGGACCTCTCAGTGCCCAACTCGGTGCGCAGCACCGGGGTGGAGCCCTACCGCCTCCGCGTGGCGGAGGAGGAGCTGCCCACCCGGGTCGCGGAGGTGACCGCGAAGGAGACGGGAGCCGTCGACGGCGGGCGGGTCGCGGTGCTGCTCCCGGCAGGCGAGCTCTCCGAGATCGGTCCCTCGATCGTCGAGCGGACTCCGGAGGCCGCCTTCGGTCCCCAGCCGGAGGGCCTGGAAGCACCGGTGATGGTGCTGACGGTGGATCAGGCCAAGGGGCTCGAGTTCGACAGCGTGGTCGTGGTCGAGCCGCAGGTGCTGCTGTCCGAGTCCAGTCGGGGGCTCAGCGATGTGTACGTGGCGCTCACCAGGAGCACCACCAGGCTGGCCGTCGTGCACACCGGCGACCTGCCCCCGGAGCTGCAGGGCCTCGAGATCGAGGAATGAGCGGACCGGCGCCCTCGGTCCGGCGCGGCACCTCCCGCCCGCCGGGAGTCCTCGCCACGTCGGATCGAGGGCGGAAGTCGCGGTGCACCCGCCGAACTTCCCACACTCCGGGACGCGACCCGGAGCGCGTTGCCGTCCCCGGCGGGGCTGTTCGCTCACACGACCGAACGAACTGATATCTTTGCTGATCAGAACGTTGACTGCTCCCCGGAGCAGCCCGCGTGGTGCCGTACGAGCGAAACCCGGTGCGACTCCGGTGCTGTCCCGCAACTGTGAGGCCCCGCTCCGCCGCGGCGGAGCGACCGGGCCGAGCCAGGTCGCCTCGTACGTCACTCGAGACCGCCGTTCCCGGTGCAGGAACGCGGTGTCGGCCGGTTCTGTGGCGGACTCCGCGTGCACCGGCCGAGACCGAGGACAGTCATGAGCCGGACGATCGGACTTAGCCGCAACGCCGCCCTGCTGCTGGCCGTGCTCGCGCTGCTCGTTCCAATCACGTCGTGCGCGAGCAGACCCGGTTCCGGCGGGCAGTCGAGCAGCGGGAACGACTCCGCCTCCTCCTTCCCGGTCAAGGTCGAGCTGTCCGACAACCAGTCGATCACCCTGACGGAGCAGCCGAAGCGCATCGTCTCGTTGAGCCCGACGGCCACCGAGGTCCTCTACGAGATCGGCGCGGGCGAGCAGGTCGTCGCGGTCGGCAAGAACTCGGACTACCCGGAGAGGGCTCCGCGCAAGGACTTCTCCGCCCTGGACACCAGCGCGAGCGCCGTTTCCGAGTACCGCCCCGACCTCGTGATCGCCCAGGCGGGCAGCGCGGACTCGCTGGCCGACGGACTGCGCAAGATCGACGTGCCGGTGCTGCTCACCCCCTCGGCCGAGAACCTCCAGGACTCGTACGACCAGATCAAGGCGCTGGGACGGGCCACGGGGCACGGCGAGCGGGCCACCGAGACCGTGAACCGGATGCGCTCCCAGCTGGACGAACTGGTCGCGAAGACTCCCGACCCCGGCGGGGAGCTGACCTACTACCACGAGATCAGCCCGGACCACTTCACCGCCACGTCCGACAGCTTCGTGGGCAGCGTCTACCGGAAGTTCGGGCTGACCAACATCGCCGACTCCGCCGGCGACGGCAAGTTCCCCCAAATCTCCGCGGAGAAGATCCTGCGGGCCGACCCGGACATGATCTTCCTCGCCGACACCGGTTCCGCCGGCGTCACCGAGGAGAAGGTCTCCCGGCGAGCGGGCTGGGACAGCCTGACCGCGGTGCGCGAGGGACGGGTCCACGAGCTCGACGAGGACATCGCCAACCGCTGGGGCCCGCGCGTGGTCGAACTGGCCCGCGCGATCAGCGAGGCCGTCACCGCCGCGCAGAAGAGCTGACCGTTCCGGATGAGCGAGTTACGGGCCGGCCCCGCAGTCACGGACGGCTCTCCCGGAGCGCCCGGGCGCGGAGCACGTCCACGGCACAACGTCCTGCGGCCGGTCCACGTGCTGTGCGGGATCGCGGCGCTGGTCGCGCTGGCGCTGCTGTCCGTGCTGCTCGGCGCGGCCGATCTGGGCTGGCAGCGCGTGCTCACCGAGATCGGTGCGCAGCTGACCGGGGGACGCTCCCCGCTGTCCGAGCGGGAGGCCGCGATCCTCTGGCAGCTGCGCGTCCCCCGCGTGGTGCTCGCGGCGCTGGTCGGAGCCGCGCTGGCGATCTCGGGAGCCGCCTTCCAGGGGGTATTCCGCAATCCGCTGGCGGATCCCTACCTGCTCGGGGCGGCGGCGGGAGCAGGCCTGGGCGTGACCGTCGTGGTCATCACGACGCCGCAGGTCGATCTCGGAAGCACCGGCCTGGCCCAGGTGGCCGCTTTCGGCGGTGCGCTGGGCGGGGTCGGGCTCACCTGGTTGATCGGCCGTTCCGCGGGCCCCGACACCGCCACCCTGGTGCTGGCCGGGGTGGCCGTGGGGTCCTTCCTCACGGCGGCCCAGACGTTCGTCCAGCAGCTCCGGGTGGAGTCGCTGCAGCGCGTGTACATGTGGATCCTCGGCAACCTGAGCACCTCGGGCTGGGACGAGGTGCTCGTGGTGCTGCCGACCTCGGCGCTGGCCGCCGTGGTGCTGTGCGCGTGCGCCCGCCTGCTGGACCTGCTCGGGACCGGGGACGAGGAGGCGAGCGCGCTGGGCGTCCGACCGGGCCGGGTGCGGGCCCTGGTGCTGGTGGCCGCGTCGCTGGCCACGGCGTCGGCCGTTTCGGTGGCCGGGTTGATCGGGTTCGTCGGACTGGTCGTCCCCCATCTGGTGCGGTTGACCGCGGGGGGAAGTTACCGGGTGATAGTTCCGCTCTCGCTGTTGTTCGGCGGTTCCTTCCTGGTGGGGGCCGACACGCTGGCCCGGACCGTCATGGCTCCGGCCGAGCTCCCGATCGGCGTGGTCACCGCCTTCACCGGGGCCCCGTTCTTCGCCCTGCTGCTGCGCACGAACCGCGCGCGGTGACCGAACGAGAAAGAGGCGTCCCGCGGGGACCGGGACCGCGAACGGAGAGGCGAGGCGCATGAGCACCGTGGAAATCGACGGGCTCTCGGCGGGGTACCGGGGACGCACAGTGGTCTCCGAGGTCTCCGCCGGGATCGGTTCCGGGGGCTGGCTCGGGGTCATCGGACCGAACGGCTCGGGCAAGTCCACCCTGCTCAAGGCCGTGCTCGGTCTCGTCGAGCACACCGGCCGGGTGCTCGTGGACGGGCGCGCCGTCAGCGGACTGCGCCACCGGGACCGGGCCAGGGCGCTCGGGTACGCGCCCCAGCTTCCGCAGCTGCCCGTGGGGCTGACCGTGACCGACTACGTGCTGCTCGGGCGCAGTCCGCACACGGGACTGCTGGGCAGGGAGACCGGGGCTGACCTCGACGTGGTGGCCGAGGTGCTGGATCGGCTGGACCTCACCCGGATGGCCGATCGCAAACTGCCCACCCTCTCCGGGGGTGAGCGGCAACGCGCCGTGCTGGCGCGGGCCCTGGCCCAACGCGCCGGGGTGCTGCTGCTCGACGAGCCGACCACGGGGCTGGACGTGGGGCACGCCCAGGAACTGCTGGACCTGGTCGATCGGCTGCGTCACGAGCGGGGAACCACGGTCGTGAGCACCCTGCACGACCTCACCGTGGCGGGCCAGTACGCCGAGCGCCTGTTGCTGCTGAACGGGGGTGTGGTGACGGCGGAGGGCACTCCCGAGGAGGTGCTCACGGCCGACACGCTGGAGAAGCACTACACCGCGCGGATCTCCGTGCTGTCCGCCCCGGACGGTTCCCCGGTGGTGGCGCCCGTGCGCGCCGCGGGGCCTCGGCAGGAGTCGTGATCAGCGCCCTCGGTCAGCACCGGGCGCGCTCCGGCGGAGCGCGCCGGCGATTCCCGGTCACTCGGTGCTGTTCGGCCGCTCCGCGCCCCCCTGCTCAGCTGAGGAGTCCGGGGACTCCTCAGCACGAGCGTGCTCGGCCTCGTACCTCTCCTCCGTGACGGAACCGCGCCCGCTCCGCTGCCCCGAGTCCGCGCTCTCCGGGGGCGTGGAGTTCCCGGCCCCGTAATCGGGATCGCCCGGGACGGGTTTGCCGAGCAGGAAGTGCGGCTCCTCCCGGCCCCGCCGGGCGAGCAGCAGGTAGACCACGGCCAGCAGGAAGACCAGCGCCGAGACGTAGACGTTGACCCTGATCCCGAGGTCGAACGGGGTGGAGGCCGGGTCCGTGCGCATCATCTCGATCCAGAAGCGCCCCGCGGTGTAGCCGGCCACGTACAGCGCGAACACCCTGCCGTGCCCCATCCGGAACTTGCGGTCGGCCCAGACGATCAGCAGCGCCACGAGCAGGTTCCACAGCAGCTCGTAGAGGAACGTGGGGTGCACGACCTTGACGGGCACGTCGCTGACGGCCACCCCGGTGACCGGGTCCGGCGCGCGCTGGTAGATCTCCAGGCCCCAGGGCAGGTCGGTCGGGCCGCCGTAGAGCTCCTGGTTGAAGTAGTTGCCCAGCCTGCCGACCGCCTGGGCCACCACGAGCCCTGGGGCCACCGCGTCGGCGAAGGCGGGCAGCGGCACTCCGCGACGCCTGCAACCGATCCAGGCTCCGACCGCGCCGAGGGCCACGGCTCCCCAGATGCCGAGACCACCCTGCCAGATCTGGAAAATTCCCCACCACGGGTTCGGACTGTCGGCGCCGAAGTAGCGCCAGTAGTCCGTGATCACGTGGTAGAGCCTGCCACCGACCAGGCCGAAGGGAACCGCGAAAACGGCGATGTCGGTGACCGCGCCCTTGCGGCCGCCGCGCGCCACCCAACGGCGCTCCGCCCAGAGGATGGCGATGATGATGCCGACGATGATGCAGAGCGCGTAGGCGCGGATGGGGATCGGACCGAGGAACCAGACCCCGCGATCGGGACTGGGTATGTTGGCCAGCTGCGTGGTCACCGGGGTCGGCAGCGCGACAGTCACGTGACTACCGTAACGGGCGCGGGGACCGCCTCCGACACGGGTTCCCCGTCCGGATCACCGGTCCGCCGTCGACGCGGGCTCGGCGCGCAGGCCCCTGGCCAGCTCGCCCGCGAAAGCCCCCACTCCCGGGGCTCCCTCCTGCTCGGCACGGGTGATGAAGGCGGAACCGACGATCACCCCGTCGGCGAACTCGCCCACCTCGGCCGCGTGCTCGGCGTTGCGCACCCCGAGTCCAACCCCGATCGGCAGGCTCGTGTGCTGCCTGGTGCGTCGCACCAGCTCCCGCGCCGAACCGGACACGGAGTCGCGCGCCCCGGTCACCCCCATCACCGAGGCCGCGTAGAGGAAGCCCGAGCCTGCCTCGGCGGTCAGCGCCAGGCGTCGCTCCGAGGACGAGGGAGCCACCAGGAAGATCCTGTCGAGTCCGTGCCGGTTCGACGCGGTCGACCACTCCCCGGCCTCCTCCGGGATCAGGTCCGGGGTGATCAGCCCGAACCCGCCCGCGGCTCGCAGATCCGCGGCGAAGGCGTCCGGGCCGTAGCGATGTATCGGGTTCCAGTAGCTCATGACCACGGGCGCC
This sequence comes from Actinopolyspora sp. BKK2, assembly GCF_011291845.1. NCBI lineage: Bacteria > Bacillati > Actinomycetota > Actinomycetes > Actinopolysporales > Actinopolysporaceae > Actinopolyspora > Actinopolyspora sp. BKK2. The sequence goes on from NZ_JAANTE010000003.1 coordinate 324,541, forward strand.
GCGCCTGCGGCGGCCACCGCCGAGACCGCGTCGAACAGCTGGCGCACCCGGAATCCGTTGCGCAGCGCCTGCCCGGAAGCGGACTGGATCGTCGGCCCGTCCATCACTGGATCGGAGTAGGGCAGCCCCACTTCGACGACGTCGCAGCCGGGGGTGTCGCCGTCTCCCCGGACCATGGCCTCGAGGAGCTCGACGCTCTCGGGCACCGTGGGAAACCCCGCTGGCAGGTAGCCGATCAGCGCCGCCCGCCGCTGTGCCGCACAGGTGCGGAAAACATCTTCCAGGCTCACTGCTGGTCCTCTCCCGTGATACCGGCCTCGGGCACGAGGCCGAAGTAGTGCGCGGCGGTGTCCATGTCCTTGTCCCCTCGTCCGGAGAGGTTCACCAGCAGCACCGCCTCGGGACCGAGCTCCTCGCCGAGGCGCAGCGCTCCGGCCAGCGCGTGGGCCGACTCGATGGCGGGGATGATGCCCTCCGTGCGGGAGAGCAGCTTGAACGCCTCCATGGCCTCTTCGTCGGTCACTGCGCGGTACTCGGCGCGTCCGCTGTCGGCCAGCCACGCGTGCTCCGGGCCCACACCCGGGTAGTCCAGCCCGGCCGAGATCGAGTACGCCTCGGCGATCTGGCCGTCCTCGTCCTGCAGCAGGTACGACCTGGCCCCGTGGAGCGTGCCCGGTGTTCCGCTCGTGAGGGCGGCCCCGTGCTCCCCGCTGTCGAGACCGTGCCCACCGGCCTCCATGCCGACCAGGCGGACCCCCGGATCGTCGACGAAGCCGTGGAACACGCCGATCGCGTTGGATCCGCCCCCCACGCAGGCGACCACGGCGTCGGGGAGCGCTCCGGTCGAGCGCAGCACCTGCTCCCTGGACTCCTGACCGATCACCTTGTGGAGGTTGCGCACCATCAGCGGGAACGGGTGGGACCCGGCCGCCGTGCCCAGCAGGTAGTGGGTGTCGGCCACGTTGGTCACCCAGTCCCGCAGGGCCTCGTTGATCGCGTCCTTGAGCGTGGCCGAACCGGTGTTCACCGGCCGCACCTCCGCCCCGAGCAACCTCATCCTGGCGACGTTGAGCGCCTGCCGCTCGGTGTCCGTGGCGCCCATGTAGATGACGCAGTCCAGATCGAGCAGCGCGCAGGCGGTGGCCGTGGCGACCCCGTGCTGTCCGGCTCCGGTCTCGGCGATCACCCGGCGCTTTCCCATGCGCTTGACCAGCAGGGCCTGGCCGAGCACGTTGTTGATCTTGTGGGAGCCGGTGTGGTTGAGGTCCTCGCGCTTGAGCAGCACGCGGGCCCCTCCCGCGTGGGCACCGAACCGCTCGGCCTCGGTCAACGGCGAGGGCCTGCCCGCGTAGTCGCGCAGCAGCCGATCGAGTTCGGCGACGAACTCGGGATCGTTGCGCGCCTTGTCGTACTCCTCGGCGAGCTCGTCCTGAGCGGCGATGAGCGCCTCGGGCATGAACCGCCCCCCGTAGGGCCCGAAGTGTCCGCCCTCGTCGGGGTCGTGCCCACCGGACGTGACGTGCGCACCGCTCACGCCGCTCGCCCCCTCGGGATCGCGTGCTGTCATCCGGTCTCCTATCCCCGACTCGGCCGCGGGCACGCGGGGTGCGACCCCGCCGTGACCAACTGCGTCAAAGCAGCACGCGGGTTGTCGCTGCCGACCAACCCCTCGCCGACCAGAACGGCGTCGGCGCCGGAACCCGCGTAAGCCATCAGATCGCTGGGTCCGCGCACCCCGGACTCGGCGACCTTGATCACCTCGGCGGGAAGCCCGGGGGCTGTCCGCCCGAAGACCTCCCGGTCCACTTCCAGCGTGTGCAGGTCCCGCGCGTTCACTCCGATGATCTTCCCGCCCGCGGCGAGCGCCCGGTCGGCCTCCTCGGCGTTGTGCACTTCGACCAGGGCCGTCATCCCGAGCGACTCCACCCGGTCCAGCAGGGCCTCGAGAGCGTTCTGCTCGAGCGCGGCCACGATGAGCAGCACCATGTCCGCTCCGTGCGCACGCGCCTCGTGCACCTGGTAGGGGCTGACGATGAAGTCCTTCCGCAGCAGCGGAGCACTCACCCGCGCGCGCACCGCGTCGAGATCGGCGAGCGAACCGCCGAAACGACGCTCCTCGGTGAGCACGCTGATCACCCTGGCGCCCGCGTCGCAGTACTCCGCGGCGAGATCGGCGGGTTCGGCTATGTCGGCCAGGTCCCCCTTCGAGGGACTGCGCCGCTTGACCTCGGCGATCACACCGACGCCCGGTTCGTGCAGCGCCGCCCACACATCCTTGGGCGGCTGTGCGGCAGCGGAACGCTGCTTGATTTCCTCGAACGGAACGGCCGCCTCACGAGCGGCCAGATCCGTTCGCACATCCTCGATAATCGTGTCCAGAACGCTCACGCGCGCACCTCACCTAGGGCCGGCCGGACACTTGCTCGCAGGTGGCAATACGCGCGGATCGTCTCGTCGCGCTCGATCACGACACTCCCCTTCCCCGCCGTGCCGGTCGCGTTATCGATGCTAACCCCGTTCGGTGTGAACCCCACCGCAGGGGGCGGAAGAACGTCCCAGCGCACCAAGGACCTAAGTCCCTGGTGGTCACACCGTTCCCGCATTCGGGGGCACACGGGCTCCCCCAGTAGGAGGTTTTCCGCGACATCCCGGAGGCCCCGGAGCGCCCGCCCCGGGCCCGCGAGCGCGCGGAGCGGACCGGGCGGGAGAACTCGCTCAGGAGCTCCGGGGGCCGCCCCCCTCGGGAGGCTCGTCGTTCTCGGTGGGATCCCGCCCCTTGTCGAGGGCGTCCCAGATGCGCTGGTCGGGGTCGCTGGGCTCGCGCTCCGCCGTGGGAGCCGAGTACTTGCCCCCCATAGTGGGCATCCACCGAGCCGCCACCAGCACCGCAAGACCGCAGAGCAGCAGCACTGCCGCGCAGGCCCCCATCAGGATCGGACCGTACGGGACCACTCCTTCCACGGCGAGCGCGCGGGTACCGGGGGGAGTTCCGGGCAGCTCGTCGACCCCGTGGGCCCCCGTGGTCCAGTCGACCAGGCGCCAGGTCAACAGCGCCCCCTCCAGCAGGACGATCAGCCCGATCACCCGACGCATCAGCCCGCCCGTGGCCAGCACTGCGGCGATGGCCGCCAACGTGGCCAGCGCGAGCGGGGTGAGCTCACCGCGAATCGTGGAGCCGGTGACCTCGGCCACCGACTCCCCCGAGAACGGGGTCCGATACCTCTGGTGCACCCACACGAGCGAGCCGGCCGCCCACAACCCCACGGCGACGGCGATCATGCCGATCACGCACGCGACCAGCAGTCGGCGCCCCGTGGCGCGCCCGCCGCCGGATTCCTGCTCACCGGTCACGCCTGCCTCGCATTCCCGTCATCGGTGTTGTCGGGCGTCGGCACCGCGGAACTCACGCCGGCCGCCTCCAACGAGTCCTCCCCGCCTCCGGAAGCCGTCGAGGGGCTCCGCAGGGTCTCGGCGGTGGCCACCGCGTTGAGCACGGTCATGGCCTTGTTGAGGCACTCGCGGTCCTCGGCCGCCGGATCCGAGTCGGCGACGATCCCGCCGCCCGCCTGAACGTAGGCCGTCCCGTCCCGCAGCAGCGCGGTGCGGATCGTTATCGCCGTGTCCGCGTCACCGGCGAAATCCAGATAACCGACGACGCCCCCGTACTGGGCGCGCCGCACCGGTTCCAGCTCCTCGATCAGTTCCAGCGCACGCGGCTTCGGCGCCCCGGACAGCGTCCCCGCGGGGAAGCACGACTCCACGGCGTCGAAGGCGACCCGGTCCGCGGCGAGCTCACCGGTGACCGAGGAGACGATGTGCATGACGTGGCTGTAGCGCTCCACCCTGAAGAACTCGACCGGGCGCACCGATCCCGGCCTGCACACCCGTCCCAGGTCGTTGCGCGCGAGGTCCACGAGCATGAGGTGCTCGGCGCGCTCCTTCTCGTCGTTGATGAGCTCCTTCTCCAGGGCGGCGTCCTCGTCCTCGTCCGAGCCGCGCCACCTGGTTCCCGCGATCGGGTAGGTCGTGGCCTGACCGTCCCTGACCCGAACCAGGGACTCCGGGCTGGACCCGACGATGTCGAAGGGCCTGCCGCCCTCCGGATCGGGCAGGCGCAGCAGGTACATGTACGGGCTCGGGTTGGTCGTGCGCAGGATGCGGTAGATGTCGAGGGCCTCGACGTCGGTCCGCATCTCGAAGCGCTGGGAGACGACCACCTGGAAGGCCTCGCCCTGGTGTATGGCCTCCTTCGCCTTCCGGACGGCCTCCTGGTGCTGCTCGGAACTGCGGTGCCGCGTGAACTCCGGCTCGGAGCGGGAGAAGGTCGCGACGGTGGAAGGCCGCGGCTCGTGGAGCCGTGCGGTCATCTCGTCGAGCCTGCGGACCGCGTCGTCATAGGCCGCATCGACCCGTTCGGGGCTGTCGTCCCAGTTGACGGCGTTCGCGATCAACGTGATCGTGCCCTCGTGGTGGTCCAGCGCGGCCAGATCCGTCGCGAACAGCATGACCATCTCGGGCAGACCGAGGTCGTCCTCGGCCGAGTCGGGCAGTCGCTCGAACCGGCGAACCGCGTCGTAACCGAGATAGCCGACCATCCCACCGGTCAGCGGGGGCAACCCCGGCAACGGATCGGTGTGCAGCAGGCGCACGGTCTCCCGCAGCGTGCGCAGCGGATCCCCCTCGGTCGGCACTCCGGCCGGCGGTTGCCCCAGCCAGTGCGTCCGACCGTTGCGCGCCGTGAGAGCCGCCGCGCTGTGCACGCCGACGAAGGACCAGCGCGACCAGGACCGCCCGTTCTCCGCCGACTCGAACAGGAAGGTTCCCGACTCGTCGCGGGCGAGCTTGCGATAGACCCCGAGCGGCGTCTCGTCGTCCGCGAGCAAACGCCGCACCACCGGAATCACTCTGCGTCCCGTCGCCAGTTCCCGGAACTCGGCTCGTGAAGGACTTACAGTGCCGATGTCACCGTCGCCGACCATGGCCGCCATTGTTGCAGGCCTCCCAGCGGACCCGTGCGCCTAACCCCGCCGTTTGCCGGAGCGCGGCCAGCCGGTGAGGATGTCGTCGTGCAGGACAGCGATCACGACAGCGGCCCGGAGAGCGGACGCCGCGGCAGGCGCGGCGGCGGCAGCGAGACCAGAGCGGCGTTGCTCACCGCCGCGCGTGCGGCGTTCATCGAGCACGGTTACGACGGGGCCACCGTGCGCGGCATCGCGGGCAGGGCCGGAGTGGATCCCGCGATGGTCCGCCACTGGTTCGGTGACAAGAAGGGGCTGTTCACCACCGCGGTGGCGCTGCCGGTGGAGCCGGACCGGATACTCGCCGTGCTGCTGGACGGCCCGGTGGAACGACTCGCGGAACGCATGCTGCGCGCCTTCCTGTCGACGTGGGACTCGGCCGGTGGTGGCGAGTTCACCGCGCTGATGCGCAGTCTGTCCACCGGGGAGCAGGCCGCCCGACTGCTGCGCGAGTTCCTCACCACGACGCTGCTGGAACCGCTGCTGCGCTCCCTGGAAGTCGATCGCAGGGAACTGCGCGCGGCCCTGTGCGGCTCCCAGCTGGTCGGTTTGGGGATGATGCGCTACGTGGTGCGTCTCGAACCGCTGGACAGCACCGAGCACGAGACGATCGTGACCGCCGTGGCCCCCAATCTGCAGCACTACCTGACCGGTCGCCTCGACCCGGCCTGAGCACCGCGCCGCGAGCCCCGCCGGGGGCTGCGGCTGCGGGAAACGGCCGCACCCGCACGCGGCCGCACCGCGCGGTCAGTCCTCCGTCAGGAGGACGTCGGCCTCGAAGCAGTTCGGCGCGCCCGTGTGGCAGGCGGGGCCCGTCTGGTCGACGAGCAGCAGCACCGTGTCCCCGTCGCAGTCCAGCCGAACCTCGCGCACGTGCTGGGTGTTGCCCGAGGACTCGCCCTTGGTCCAGTGCCTGCCCCTGCTCCGGGAGTAGTAGGTGGCCCGCCTGGTGGCCAGGGTGTGCCGCAGCGCCTCGTCGTCCATCCAGGCCAGCATCAACACCTCGCCCGTGTCGTACTGCTGCACCACGGTGGCGACCAGCCCCGCGTCGTTGCGCTTGAGCCTGCCCGCGATCGCGGGATCCAACTGCTCCGGGAGCTGCTCCGGCTCGCTCATCGAACGGTGATCCCCTCCGCACGCATGGCTTCCTTGACCTCGGCGATGGTCAACTGTCCGAAATGGAACACGCTCGCGGCCAGCACCGCGTCGGCACCCGCGTGCACGGCCGGGGCGAAGTCCCGCTTGTCCCCGGCACCACCGCTGGCTATCAGCGGAACCCCCACCGCCGCGCGCACCGCGCGAATCATCTCCAGGTCGAACCCCTCCTTCGTGCCGTCGGCGTCCATGGAGTTGAGCAGGATCTCACCGACCCCGAGGCGTTCGGCCCGCTCGGCCCACTCGACCGCGCAGATCCCGGTCCCCCTGGTGCCCCCGTGCGTGGTGACCTCGAACCCGGAGGCCGTGTGCTCCCCGCCCTCCGGAACCCTCCTGGCATCCACCGAGAGGACGACGCACTGGGCGCCGAACCGCCGGGAAGCCGTCTCCAGCAGCTCGGGACGCGCGATCGCGGCGGTGTTCAGACTGACCTTGTCGGCCCCGGCGCGCAGCAGCCGGTCCACGTCGTCCGGGGTGCGCACCCCACCGCCGACGGTCAGCGGGATGAAAACCTGGTCGGCCGTACCGCTAACCACGTCGTAGGTGGTCTCCCTGTCCCCCGAGGAAGCGGTCACGTCGAGGAAGGTCAGCTCGTCGGCTCCCTCGCGGTCGTAGGTCCTGGCCAGCTCGACGGGGTCTCCGGCGTCGACGAGACCGGTGAAGTTCACCCCTTTGACCACTCGCCCCTCGTCGACGTCCAGACAGGGGATCACGCGCACCGCAACAGCCATGCCTCCAGGGTAAGCACCCCACACGAGGCGCGGTACGCGGCACCGCTCGCGAAGCGATCAGCCGGTCGGCCGCACGGCTTCCAGCGCCTCGGAGAGGGTGAAGTTGCCCGCGTAGAGGGCCTTGCCGACTATCGACCCCTCGAGGCCGACCGATTCGAGGGAGGTCAGCGCCACCAGGTCCTGCACCGTGGAGATCCCGCCCGAGGCCACCACGGGGGCCGGCGTGTACTCGCAGACGGCGCGCAGCAGCGCCAGGTTGGGCCCCTGCAGAGTTCCGTCCTTGCTCACATCGGTGACCACGTAGCGGCTGCACCCGGCTTCGTCGAGCCGATCGAGCACCTCCCACAGGTCCCCGCCGTCGCGGGTCCAGCCACGGGCGGCGAGCCTGTGGCCCTGCTCCTCCACTCGCACGTCCAGCCCGACCGCGACGCGCTCGCCGTGCTCGCGCACCACCTTCGCGGTCCACTCCGGATCCTCCAGGGCGGCGGTCCCCAGGTTCACCCGGGCGCACCCGGTGTTCAGGGCTGCCCGCAGGGACTCATCGTCCCGGATCCCCCCGGAGAGCTCGACGTTCACGTCGAGGCTGCCGACCACCTCGGCCAGCAGCTCCCGGTTCGAACCACGCCCGAAGGCCGCGTCCAGGTCGACGAGATGCACCCATTCGGCACCGGCCTGCTGCCAGGCCAGGGCGGCCTGCAACGGGTCGCCGTAAGAGGTCTCGGTTCCGGCCGCGCCACGCACGAGGCGCACTGCCTGTCCATCTGCCACATCGACGGCGGGAAGCAGCGTGAAAGTCACGCTTCAAGCCTACGACCCCGCCGGCCGGCCCCGACGACGCCCCGCGGAGCAGCGCGGCGCCCCGGGGAGCGGTTCAGGACCGACGGCTCGAACGCAGCGCGGCCACCACGGGAACCCCCAGCACCAGCAGCGCGAAGAACAGCACGAGCCAACCGGACACCCCCGCCGCCACGAGGTAGGTCGAGGAGAAGCCGACGACCATCCCCAGGCACAGCACGAGAGCCACGACACGGGCGGCTCCTCCCGGGCGCATCAACCCGTGCCTGCGCGCTCTCACAGGCTGTCCAACCAGTTGCGCAGCAACCGGCTGCCCGCCTCCCCCGACTTCTCGGGGTGGAACTGGGTGGCCATCAGGGAGCCGTCCTCCACGGCCGCGAGGAAGGACTCGCCGTGCTCGGACCTGATCAACCGGGTCTTGCCCGCACCGCCGTCCCCGGGGACGGCGGGCCACTCGCGGGCCGCGAAGGAGTGCACGAAGTAGAAGCGGGTCTCCGGGTCGAGACCGGCGAACAACACGCTGTCGGCGGGCGCGGACACCGTGTTCCACCCCATGTGCGGCAGCGGTTCGGAGCGAAGCCGTTCGACCGTACCGGGCCAGCGTCCGACCCCCTCGGCCTCGACGCCGTGCTCGACACCGCGTTCGAAGAGGATCTGCATTCCCACGCAGATCCCCAGCACGGGGCGATCGTCGCTCAGCCGACGGTCGATCACCCGGTCCCCTCCCGCGTCGAGCAGACCGCGCATGCAGGCCGAGAACGCACCGACACCGGGCACGACCAGGCCGTCCGCCTCGACGGCGCGCCGATGGTCGGCGGTCACCTCCACCTCGGCCCCGGCGCGCTCCAACGCGCGCTCGGCCGAACGGAGATTGCCCGATCCGTAGTCCAGTACGACGACTCGTGTCACAGCTCCAGACTACCCGAATCGCCCGCAGCTCCCGGCAGGACCACACCTGTTCTTCCAGTGAACTGGAAATCCCGTCGGTAGACTGGGCAGCGTGTCGACCTCCTCCGCAAAACTGACCATCGGCGAGGTGGCGGAACGCAGCGGTTTCGCGACCACTGCCCTTCGGTTCTACGAGGACCGCGGGCTGATCAGCTCGACCCGCACGAGCGGCAACCAGCGGCGTTACGAGCGCGGGGTGCTGCGCCGGCTCGCGTTCATCCGCGCGGCCCAGCGAGTCGGGCTCAGCCTGGACGACATCGCCGACGCGTTGAGCACGCTCCCGGACAACCACGCCCCCAGCAAGGCCGACTGGGCACGGCTCTCGGAGCACTGGCGGAACGAGCTCGACGCCAGAATCGACGGGTTGCAGCGCCTGCGCGACCGGCTCACCGGCTGCATCGGGTGCGGTTGCCTCTCGTTGAACACCTGCTCGCTGTACAACCCGGACGACCGGATGGCGCAAAAGGGTCCGGCCGCACCACTGCTGCGCCCCGAGGCCGAGGGCGGAGTGTGACGCTGATCGGCGCGCTCCGACCGCCCTCCTGGCAAGAGGTGCGCTCCGCGGAAGCTCCGGGGAGGGCTCGCGTGGCGAGCTTCCCGACGCGACGTTTCCCGGCACAGCCGACGGCCGCCCCGGTCAGCAGTTCCCGTTCCAGCGGTAGCTCATCTCGGGACGCCCCACCCCTCCGTGGCGGGGAGCACGCGACACGGTGCCGCACTCGACCAGGTACTCCAGATACCTGCGGGCGGTCACCCTGGAAACACCGCTGAACCGGCCGACCGTCTCGGCCGAGCCGCCGTCCGGAAGCTCCCGCACGGCCGAAGCCACCGACTCGAGCGTCTGCTGCCCCATCCCCTTGGGCAGTTCGCGGCGATCCCCGTCGCGCAGCGCGGAGAAGGCGTGGTCTATCTCGTGCTGACCGTTGACGGCCCCCTCCCGGGAAATGCTGTTCCGGAAGCGGGCGTAGTTCTCCAGCTTCTCCCGCATCGCCGCGAAGGTGAACGGTTTGAGCAGGTACTGCACCACGCCGCTGGCCACCGACTCGCGTACCCGGCTGAGATCGCGAGCCGAGGTGACCGCGATCACGTCGGTCTCGCTCGCCTGCCTCCGCAGGGTGCGGCTCACCCGCAGACCGTCCATATCGGGCAGTCGGAGGTCGAGCAGCACCAGGTCCGCGGGAGTGTGACCGAGGAACCGCAGAGCTTCCTGACCGGTGCGGACCCGGCCGACCACGCGGAATCCGCTCACGCTGTTCGCGCAGTTCTCGTGGGCCTCGCCCGCCACCTCGTCGTCCTCCACCACCAGGACCGAGATCACGTCATCCTCCTGCCTTCGGTTCCCGCCCGGCGAGCGGCTCCAGGGGCAACCACGCGGTGAAAGCCGCTCCCCGCATTCGACCGGTGCCGTTGGTCACTTCGACGTGGCCACCACGACGGCGAACACTCTGCCCCACGAGGGCAAGTCCCAATCCCCTGCCGTCGCCCTTGCCCGAGTGGCCGCGGCGGAACAGCTCGCGCGTGGCTCCCGCATCGACACCCGGACCGTTGTCGACCACCCTGACCAGCAGCCCCGTCTCCTCGGCGCGGAGGGTCACGTCGACCTCGGGGGCCTCGACCCCGGCGGCCAGCACCGCCTCCACCGCGTTGTCGATCAGGTTCCCGAGCACGGTCACCAGCTCCCGGGGGTCCAGGGCCTCCGACGCCGACTCGTCGACCCGGGTGTCCTCGGTTATGCCGATCTCGACCCCGCGCTCACGTGCCTCGGCGGTCTTGCCGAGCAGCACGGCGGCCAGCACCGGCTCCTCCACGGCACCGACCACCCGATCGGTGAGCTGCTGAGCGGTGCGCAGCTCCGCGGTCGCGAACTCCACGGCCTGTTCGGTGCGTCCGAGCTCGATCAGCGAGACGACCGTGTGCAGCCTGTTGGCCGACTCGTGGGCCTGCGAACGCAGCGACTCCGAGAACCCGCGCAGCGTGTCGATCTCGCGGTTCAGCGTGCGCAGCTCGGTGTGGTCCCGCAGGGTGACCACGTTGCCGAGCTCCCCGTCATCGCCGCTCGCCGCGGCCACGGTCACGAGAAGCACCCTGTCCTCGGTCAGGTGCAGCTCGTCGCGCACCGGAGCCCGACTTCCCAGAGCCTCCGCCAGGGAGTCGGGCAGCCCGAGCTCGTCGACGCGCCTGCCCTCCGTGCGCGCCGGATCCAGTCCCAACAGCACGGCGGCCCCGTCGTTGCACAGGGTCACCACCCCGGTGGGGGAAACCAGCAGCAGACCCTCGCGCACGGCGTGCAGGATCGCCTCGTGGTAGTCGTGCACCCGGCTCAGCGCGGCCGGGGAGAGACCGTGGGTGTAGCGGCGCATGCGTACGCTGACCAGGTAGGTCGCCAGCCCGCCCAGCAGCAGCGCCGCTCCCGCCACCAGCAGGAGGGCGCGTAACTGGCCCTGCAGCTGCCCGGTGAGCACCCGGAGCTTGATCCCGACGCTGACCAGCGCCCGCACTTCTCCCGACGGGGAGAGCACGGGGGCCACCGCCCGCACGGAAGGCCCCAGGGTTCCCGTGTAGGTCTCGGTGAAGGTGTTGCCGCGCACCGCGGGTCCGATGTGCCCCCAGAAGCGCTCCCCGATCCTGCTCGGATCCGGGTGGGTGTAGCGGATGCCCTCCTTGCTCATGATCGTCACGAAGTCCACCCCCGTGCGAGCGGTCGTCCGCCTCGCCAGCGGCTGAAGCCGCTCGCTCGGATCGGCATCGTCCAGAGCGGACTTCAGGCTGGGCATCCCCGCCAGGGTTCTCGCCAGGGAGCGGACCTCGTCGCGCGCGGACTCCCGGTTCTGCGCACGAGCGCTGTACCAGGCCAGTCCGGAACCGGCCAGGATCACCACGATCACGATCACCGCCTGGAGGACGAACAGACGTCGCGCCAGGCTCCAACGGGCGTCGCCTCCTTCGCGAGGCGGAACGCGCTTACCGGAATCGGTCAACATCCCTCCCCGGCGGCTCGTGAACGAAATGAACACAACGATGACACCGCACGAGCAGCGACCGATAGTTCCCCGCGACATCGCACGGACGCAACACGGAGTTAACCGTGATGACGACGGAAAGGTCGGGCGGTTGAGCGAATCCCTGATTCTCCTGCACACCGGGATCGCCATAGCGGGGACGATCCTGCTGATTCTCGCGTTGCGCATCGAGCCGCTGATGGCGCTACTGCTCGGATCACTCTACCTCGGGCTGGCCACCGGGCTCGGCTTCAGCGGGACGGCCGAGGCCGTAACCAGTGGTTTCGGCGACATAATGACCGAAATAGGCCTGCTGATCACCTTCGGCGTGCTGCTGGGGTCGCTGCTGTCGGTGACCGGCGCGTTGCGCAAGCTCACCGAGAGCCTGTTACGCGTGTTCGGGGCCGAACGCTCCCCCTACGTGTTCGGAACCGCGATGAGCAGCATATTCCCCGCCATCTACACGGACGTGCTGCTCGTGCTGACCGCGCCGCTGGGCAGGTCCATCGCACCGCGCATCAAGCGGGACGGAACCGCGGCCATGGGCGCGGCCCTGATCCTCGGTTCCGAGCTCGGGCTGGTCCTCGTCGTCCCGGGCGCGGGAGCGCTGGCCGTGGCCGGACTGCTCAACGTCGGTCTGGGACGGATGCTGCTGTTCGGACTGCTGGTCACGATCCCCACCGCGCTGCTGACCATCTACCTCTACCGGTGGCTGCTGCGCGGCGGGCTGTGGAACGCCGAGAAGGACGAGCTCACGGCGCAGGAACACGGCGAGGACGCCCAGCAGGAAGCGGAGGCGAGCACGAGCGAGAGCGGCGACCGGCTCCCCTCCCTGGGAATCTCGCTGCTGCCGCTGGTGCTCGCCATCGTGCTCATCGCCATGGGCGGGATCGCCAAGGTCGCGGGGGTGACCTCCGGCCCGCTCGCCTTCCTCGGCAACCCGCTGATCGCCCTGTTCATCGGCGTGATCGGGGCCTATCTGCTGGCGTGGCGCACGTTCTCCCGCGGTGTGGCCAGCTCGGCCGTGGCCGAGGGCATGCGCGAGTGCGGTCCGATCCTGATCATCACCGGTATCGGCGGCTCGCTGGGCGGGGTGATCTCCGCGACCGGCTTGGAGGAGATCCTGTCCGGCTACTTCTCCTCGAACGCCTTCTCGCCGCTGCTGCTGGCCTGGATCATCGCGGCCGTGCTGCACGTGGCCATCGGCTCCACCTCGGTCGCCGCGATCACGGCAGGCAGCATCCTCGCCCCCGCGCTGGGCGGAACGGACACGGCCCCGCTGCTGATCGCCCTGGCCGCCGGTTCGGGCGCGCTGTTCGCCGTGCACGTCAACAGCAACTTCTTCTGGATGTTCCAACGGCTGCTGGGCCTGAGCACGCGCGGAACCCTGAAGACCTGCACGCTGGTGACGATGATGGCCTCGGTGATCTCGCTGCTCTGCGTGCTGGTGCTCAGTCCGTTCGTCTGACGGGTGCCCGCACCCCGGTCGCACCCGGACGCCGGGCACCACCTCGGACGGTGCGCCCCGGCCCGGAACGGCCTTCCGGCTGCGGAGCACGTCGCGCGGCGCGCGGCGTGCTCCTCACAGCCACAGCAACCCACCGGCCAGCGCCACCAGCGCGGCCACCGCGAGCACCACGGCCAGTCCCCGCGCGGTTTTCCACATCGCGTAGGTACCGCCCGCGAGAAACCCCGCGAAGGCCAGCAGAAAGATCGGCAGGAAGTCCCGCACGGCACGCTCCGCTCGTCACCGGGAAAGGATGTCCCGGTGATTCTCGCCGACCGGTTCAGCCGCGTTCGAGCCGGATGACCACGGCCTTGGACACCGGCGTGTTGGACCCCTCGGCGACCGAGTCCAGCGGAACCAGCGGGTTCGCCTCCGGGTAGTAGGCCGCGGCACAACCGCGCGGAGTCGAGTAGGGCACCACCCGGAACCCCTCGGCGCGGCGCTGCTCGATACCGCCGGAACCGTCGGCCCACTCCGAGACCAGATCGACCGTCTCGCCGTCGGCGAAACCGAGCTCGTCCATGTCCGCGGAGTTGACCAGCACCACGCGGCGCGCGTTCTCCACCCCGCGGTACCGGTCGGAGAGCCCGTAGACCGTGGTGTTGTACTGGTCGTGGCTGCGCAGGCTCTGCAGCAGCAACCGCCCCTCGGGGACGTGGATCATCCGCGGAACGTTCGCGGTGAAGTTGGCCCTGCCCGTGGGGGTGGGAAAGCTCCGGCTGTCCCGCGGCGGATGCGGCAGCACGAAACCGTCGGGCTCGCGCACCTTTCGGTTGTAGTCGGCGCATCCGGGGACCACATTGGCTATGCGCTCCCGAATCCGATCGTAGTCCTGTTCGAACTCCTCCCAGGGAACGCGGTGCCCGGGACCGAACACCGCACGCGCCAGCCGGGAGATTATGGCCACTTCGGACAGCTGCTGGTCCGAGGAGGGCGCCAATCGCCCCCGCGAAGCGTGCACGACCGACATCGAGTCCTCGACGGTCACGAACTGGTCCCCGCTGCGCTGCCGGTCCCGCTCGGTTCGTCCGAGCGTCGGCAGGATCAGCGCTGTTCGCCCCGGAACCACGTGCGAGCGGTTGAGCTTGGTGGAGATCTGGACGGTCAGCTCGCAGCCGCGCAGTGCCCGCTCGGTGGCAGCGCTGTCCGGTGTGGCCGCCGCGAAGTTCCCGCCCAGTCCGATGAACGCGGCACAACGGCCTTGGTGCATGGCGTGCAGGGTCTCGACCGTGTCCCAGCCCGGTTCCCGCGGGACCCGCAGGTCGAACTCCTCGTCCAGCGCGGCCAGGAACGACTCGGGCATCCTCTCCCAGATCCCCATCGTCCGGTCACCCTGCACGTTGGAGTGCCCCCGCACCGGGCACACCCCCGCACCGGGCTTGCCGATCATCCCCCGCATCAGCTGCACGTTCACGATCTCGCGGATGGTGGGCACCGCCTGCCGGTGCTGGGTTATCCCCATCGCCCAGCAGACCACGGTTCCGCTCGACTCGGCGAACATCCGCGCGATTCGCTCGATCTGCTCCCGCTCCAGGCCGGTGAGCCGCTCCACCTCGGTCCAGTCGACGTCGCGCGCCTGCTCGGCGAACTCGGCGAACCCCTCGGTGCGGTTCTCGATGAAGGAGCTGTCCAGCACGGTTCCCGGGGCCTCGTCCTCGGCGCGCATCAGCAGCGCGCTGATCGCCTTGAACAGCGCGAGGTCACCGCCGATGCGGATCTGGGCGAACTCGTCGGCCAGCGGAGTTCCCGCACCGACCACGCCGCGCACGCTCTGGGGGTTGCGGAAACGCATCAGCCCGGTCTCCGGCAGCGGATTGACCGCGAGAATCTTCCCGCCGCGCTGCTTCACCCGCTCCAGCGAGCTGAGCATCCGGGGATGGTTGGTTCCCGGGTTCTGCCCCATCACCACGACGAGATCGGCGTTCTCCAGGTCGTGCAGGCTCACCGAGCCCTTGCCGACCCCGATGGTCTCGTTCAGCGCCGTTCCGGAGGACTCGTGGCACATGTTCGAGCAGTCGGGCAGGTTGTTCGAGCCCATCGACCGGGCCAGCAGCTGGTAGCAGAAAGCGGCCTCGTTGCTGGCGCGTCCCGAGGTGTAGAAGGCGGTGCGCTCGGCGCCGAGCTCGTTCAGCTTCTCGGCGATGACTCGGAAGGCCTCCGCCCACTCCACGGGGCGGTAGTGCGTGTCGCCCTCCCGCTTGATCACCGGAGTGGTCAGCCGCCCCTGCTGTCCCAGCCAGTAGTCGGTGCGCTCGGCCAGGTCGTCGACCGAGTGCTCACGGAAGAACTCGGCGTCGACGGTGCGGGTGGTGGCCTCCTCGGCCACAGCCTTGGCCCCGTTCTCGCAGAACTCCGCGAACTTGCGGGACTCGCCGTCCTCCTCCCGGGGATCCGGCCAGGCGCACCCCGGGCAGTCGAAACCGCTGCGCTGGTTCAGCAGCGGCAACGTCCTGGCTGTCCGCACAGGTCCCATCTGCTCGAGGCTGCGGCGCAGCGCGACCGTGATCCCGCGCACTCCGACCGCAGCCCGTTCGGGCTCGTGCACTTCGAGTTCCGACTCGTCGATGTCCTTTTCGGGGCTCTGCCGTCCCACGAGATCCACCCGTCCCTCGTCACGAACGCGGAGGTTTCGATGCAGGCGATCCGCGCGCATCGATCGTTCCTGCCAGTGTACTCGGCGCGATCACGTCCTTCGATCAGCGAAAGTGCTCGGTGAGGTACTTCTCCCCCTCGTCCGCGAGGAAAGTGACGATCTCCCGGAGCTCGGGCCTGCGCCGAGCGAGTCGTTTCGCCGCCAGCAAGTGTCCCCCCGAGGAGGGGCCGACGAACAGTCCGTACCGGCGCGCCAGTTCACGTGACTGTGCGAGCGCCTCGGTGCTGTCCACGGCGATGATCTCGTCGATCTCGTCGCGGTGACGTGCGAAGACCCCAGGGACGAAACCGTCCGAGATTCCCTCGATGAGGTGTTTGTCGACCTCGCCGCAAGCGAGGGTGCACGACTCGTCGGGTTCCATCGCGGCCACGTGGCACCGCGGGTTGACCTCGCGGAAGGCCTGCCCCACCCCGACGACCGTGCCACCGGTCCCCACGCCTCCCACCACGGCGTCGGGGACCACGTGCTCGGGCAGCTGGCGGAGGATCTCGGGGCCGAGCCAGGTGCGGTTCTCGTCGACGTTCCACTCGCTGTCGAACTGCCTCGGGGCGAAGTACCCCGGTTGCCGCCCCAGCTCCTCGACCGTTGCCAACGCGTCGTTGACGTGGAAGTCGCCCGTGGTGCGCACCTCCGCACCGAAGGCACGGGAGATCGCCGCTCGTTCCGCGCTGACGTTGCGCGGCATCACGACGAGCATCGGGTATCCCTTGACGGCGGCCACCATGCTCATGGCGTTGCCGGTGTTTCCACTGCTGGCCTCCACGACGGTGTCGCCCGGGCGCAGCAGCCCCTCGCGCTCGGCGCGTTCGAGCATGTAGGCGGCGATGCGCGCCTTGATCGAGCCGGACGGGTTGAGGAACTCCAGCTTGACCCGGATTCCCTCGATCAACAGCAGCGGGGTGTCACCGATCGAGTCCAGTATCGACCCGTTGGCGGTGGGTTCGGGAGCGTGCGGAACGGCGGGTGGGGTCCCCGCCGTCGGTGACCTGACCATGAGCTCTCCCCTGACACCATTGTCAAAGCAGTTGAGGACCAGACGACAACCCAATGTGTTGCGTAATGCACATTACGTTGCTCAATAAGCGACAATGATGGCTGCGCTGCAGGACTGTCAAGGAGCTCCCCGGGGAAAACCACCCGGCCGAGCGACCGGAGGCCGGGGCGCGCAGCAGAGCTCGGGGAGGCGCTCGGTGCGGTGCTCGAGCTCGGTCGACCGCACCGGAACGGCGGAGCGAGCGACGAGCTCGGCCCGCCGCCGCGCGGAGAGCGCCTCGCGCGGCGGCGAGCTCCCGGTGGACGAGACTCAGAGAGATCCCTTGGTGGAGGGAACGGTCTCCGCGAAGCGCGGATCGGTCTCGACCGCGGCGCGGAGCGCACGGGCGATGGCCTTGTATTGGGCCTCCGTGACGTGGTGGGGATCCCTGCCGTACATCACGCGAACGTGCAGGTTGATCCCGGCGTGAAACGCCAGCGACTCGAAAACGTGCCGGTTGAGCACGAACGGGTAATTGTTCCCGATGGTGAAGGCGTTGTACTGCTCCGGCTCGCCGGACAGGACGCAGTACGGACGTCCGGAAACGTCCACCGCCGCGTGGGCCAGCGTCTCGTCCATCGGGATCCAGGCATCGCCGAACCTGCGGATCCCCGCCTTGTCGCCCAGCGCCTCCCGCAGCGCCTGCCCGAGCACGATGGCGGTGTCCTCCACCGTGTGGTGCGCGTCGATGTGCGTGTCCCCGCGCGCACGCACCTTCAGGTCGAAAGCGGCGTGCGTGCCCAGCGAGTGCAACATGTGATCGTAGAACGGCACCGTGGTGTCCACGTCCGCTCGACCGCTGCCGTCCAGATCGAGCTCGACGGACACCGCGGACTCCTTGGTCTCCCGCTCCACGCGTCCGGTGCGGGCTGCTGCCGCGTTCACCTGGAGATCTCCTCACTGACTCGCTCGCTCGCGGCGAGGAAGGCGTCGTTGTCCTCCGGGGAGCCGATGGTCACCCGGAGGTGACCCTCGATCCCGACGTCGCGGATCAGCACCCCGGAGTCGAGGTAGCTCTGCCACACGCGGTGGGCATCGTCGAACAGCCCGAACAGCACGAAGTTCGCGTCGCTGGGAACCGGGGTGAACCCGAGTTCGCGCAGCCTGCCCACCACCCGGGTGCGCTCGTCCACCAACCGCTTGACCCCGCTCAGGGTGGCGTCGGCGTGACGCAGCGCCGCGCGCGCGCTCGCCTGCGTGAGCACCGACAGGTGGTAGGGCAGCCGCACGAGCAGCAGCGCGTCTATCACCGCGGGGGAGGCTGCGAGATAGCCGAGGCGGCCTCCCGCGAAGGCGAAGGCCTTGCTCATGGTCCGGCTGATGATGACCTTGGAGGGGAACTCCTCGATCAACTCGACCGCGCTGCTCCGCGCGGAGAACTCCACGTAGGCCTCGTCGATCACCACGACGCCGCGAGCGGCGCGCAGCACCGCGCGCAGGTCGTCCAACCCCACCGACTGCCCCGTGGGGTTGTTCGGACTGGTCACGAACACCACGTCGGGGTCGTGTTCCGCCACAGCCGCGGCGGCCTCGGAACCGTCCAGCGTGAAGTCGGACCTGCGCGGCGCGGGCAGCCACTCGGTGCGGGTCCCCGAGGCGAGTATCGGGTGCATCGAGTAGGAGGGCGCGAAGCCCAGCGCGGTGCGTCCCGGGCCGCCGAAGGCCTGCAGGATCTGCTGGAGCACCTCGTTGGACCCGTTGGCCGCCCAGACGTTGGCCCCCGAGACCGCCACGCCGGTGGCCCCGGCCAGGTAGGCCGCCAGCTCCTCGCGGAGCGCCACCGCGTCCCGGTCGGGATACCGGTTCAGCCCGCTCGCGTGCTCCCGGACCGAGGCGAGCACGTCGTCGACCAGCTCCTGCGGCGGGGGGAACGGGTTCTCGTTGGTGTTCAGCAGCACCGGAACGTCGAGCTGGGGAGCTCCGTACGGGGTGCGCCCGCGCAGGTCCTCCCGCAGGGGCAAATCGGCCAGCGTCGTCTCGCCGCCGATCACGTCGCTCATCGATCTTCCACCAATTCGTCGGTAGTCGGGATGTCTGTGCCCCGGTTCAGTCGAACCGGGCCGTCACCGCCTCGCCGTGCGCGGGCAGGTCCTCCGCCTCGGCCAGTGCCACGACCCGCTCGCCGACCTCGTGGAGTGCCTGCCGCGTGTAATCCACCACGTGGATCCCGCGCAGGAAGCTCTGCACGCTCAGCCCGGAGGAGTGCCGCGCGCACCCACCCGTGGGCAGCACGTGGTTCGACCCGGCGCAGTAGTCGCCCAACGACACCGGGGAGTACGGGCCGACGAATATCGCGCCCGCGTTGCGCACCTCCGCGGCGGTCCGCAACGCCTCCGCCGTCTGGATCTCCAGGTGCTCGGCCGCGTAGGCGTCCACGACGCGCACTCCCTCCGCCAGGGAGGACACGAGCACGCACCCGGACTGCTCACCGGTCAGCGCGGTGCGGATGCGCTCGGTGTGCTTGGTGGCGGGCACGCGGACCCGCAACCGCTCGTCCACGGCTTCGGCCAGCTCCTCCGAAGGGGTGACCAGCACGCTCGCGGCCAGCGTGTCGTGCTCGGCCTGGCTGATCAGATCGGCGGCCACGTGCTCGGGATCGGCCGTGTCGTCGGCCAGGATCGCGATCTCGGTCGGCCCCGCCTCCGCGTCGATCCCGATGACGTTGCGCAACCGCCGCTTGGCGGCCGTGACGTAGACGTTGCCGGGACCGGTGACCATGTCCGCGGGCAGGAGCTCCGCGCCGTCGGTGTCGGTTCCCCCGAAGGCGAGCAACCCGACGGCCTGCGCACCGCCCACGGCCCACACCTCGTCGACACCGAGCAGGGCGGCCGCGGCCAGGATCGTGGGATGCGGCCTGCCACCGAACTCGACCTGCGGCGGGGAGCACACGACCAGGGACTCGACCCCCGCCTCCTGCGCGGGGACCACGTTCATCACGACGCTCGACGGGTAGACCGCGAGTCCGCCCGGCGCGTACAGGCCGACCCGGGAGACCGGCACCCACCGCTCGGTGACGGTCCCGCCCTCGGCCACCTCGGTGGTCACCTCGGTGCGACGTTGATCGGCGTGCACCGCCCTGGCGCGTTCCACCGAGACCTCGAGCGCCGCGCGCACGGCGGGGTCGAGCTCCTCCAGGGCGCGGTGCAGCTCCTCGTCGGGAACCCGCACTCGCTCGGGGCGCACCGCGTCGAACCGCTCGGTGTGGTCCAGCACGGCCGGAACGCCCCGCTCGGCCACATCGTCGAGCACCGGGCGCACCGCGGACAGCGCGTGCTCCACGTCCATGCCGGCACGCGGCAGCCTGTTACGCAGCTCCCCTACGGACGGTTCCCGACCGCGCAGATCAATTCGGCTGAGCATGGCATCCTTCCGCAAACGTCGCTGCTGCCAGGATAGCCGTCCGGACGCGCGGTCCTACCGGCAGTTCCGCACGGGTGTCCACAACGTGATCCACCGGAAAGGGGGACACGCGGTCAGACCTGAGCATGTTTTCACCGAGGACGATCGGCGCGAACCTCGGAGGAGGCCCGAATCGTGACCGATCGGAGAGACATGCGTGCACCACGACTGCGAACCGCGGCCGCGCTGTCCGTGACGGCGTGCCTGCTGGCGTTTCCCGCCACCCAGTCCGTCGCCGAACAGCGGCAGACCGCCCCGGAGGGCGCGGAGCGGGCGAGCTCCGGCAACGTGTACCGGATAACCGGAACCGACGGCAGCACGCGCACGGAGATCCAGCGCACCGGAGCGCTGGTGCTGTCCGTGCGCGGGGACACCGCCTTCGTGCAGGCGAACGGGGCCCAGGCGGAGCGGCTCCGCTCCGCGGGACTGCCCCTGGAGCGGACGGGGGCGACCACCGACCGGTCCTCCCCCGCACGAGCGGCTCCGGGGGAGTTCCCCGCCGAGGACAGCGGTTACCACACGTACTCGGAGATGCTCACCGAGCTCGACGAGGCCGCGAACCGGCACCCCGACATCGTCGACAGGACCACGGTGGGGCGTTCCGCCGAGGGACGCGAGATCCCGGCCGTCAAGATCAGCGACAACGCCGGGGTCGACGAGGACGAGCCGGAAGTGCTGTTCACCTGCAACCAGCACGCGCGGGAGCACCTGACCGCCGAGATGTGCCTGCACATCCTGAAGCGCTACACCGACAACTACGGCTCGGACCGGGCGATCAGCGACGCGGTGGACGGCAGGGAGATCTGGGTGGTCCCGATGGTCAACCCGGACGGGGTCGCCCACGACATCTCGGGGAGCGACTACCTGGGATGGCGGCGGAACAGGCAGGCGAATCCGGTGGACCTGAACCGGAACTGGGGGCACCAGTGGGGCTGCTGCGGCGGGTCCAGCGGTGACCCGAACTCATCGACCTACCGCGGCCCGGAGGCCTTCTCCGCGCCGGAGACCGCCTCCCTCCGCGACTTCGTGAACTCGAGGGTGGTGGACGGCACGCAGCAGATAACCGCGCACATCGACTTCCACACCTTCAGCGAACTGGTGCTGTGGCCCTACGGCTACACCACCGCGGAGAACGCCCCCGGCATGACCCGGGAGGAGTACCGCAGGTTCGCCGACGTCGGCAAGGCCATGGCCGCTACCAACGGGTACGACCCCATGCAGTCGAGCGAGCTCTACGTCACCGACGGCAGCGTCAACGACTGGATGTGGGCCGAGCACGACATCCTGTCCTTCACCTTCGAGATGTATCCCGGCAGCGGCGGCTCCGAGGGATTCTACCCGCCGGAC
This sequence comes from Actinopolyspora sp. BKK2, assembly GCF_011291845.1. NCBI lineage: Bacteria > Bacillati > Actinomycetota > Actinomycetes > Actinopolysporales > Actinopolysporaceae > Actinopolyspora > Actinopolyspora sp. BKK2. The sequence continues at coordinate 346,126 of NZ_JAANTE010000003.1, forward strand.
GAGGTCATCCAGCGCGAGACGAGCCGCAACGACGAAGCCGTCTCGATCCTGCTGGACGAGAGCGGACGCTGATCCGCCCCTGTCGCCACGGCTCCACACCCGGCGGAACCGACCTTCCGGGCCGGTCCGGATCCGGACCGGCCCGGGGGGTGGTCTCCGCACGACCGCGCTGCCGGGGTGAAACCCGGCCGGGTCGGATCGCTTCCCGGACGAGCGAAAAGCTCAGCCCAGCAACAGGACCACCACTCCCGCCAGGATCCCGAGCACCACCACCGCTCCGGCGATGAGCAGCAACCAGCGCAACTGCGGGTGTTCCTCGCGGATCTCCGACCTCGCTCGTTCGCGCCATTGCATGAACGTGGTCTGTTCGCTCATCAGTGCTCTCCACAACCAATCGGGCGCCTCAGGCCGCCGCTGTCACAACGACCTTGCACTGGTCAACCACCTCACCTTGCCACACCCGTGATCATCACAGCCGGATGACATCGTCCCCGGCCCACGCGCGCAGCAATGACTCGTCGTGACTGATGGCGAGCACCCCGGTCCCCTCCACCCGCACCTGCTCGTCGACAACGCGCACCAGCGCTGCCGTGGTGGAGGCGTCCAACATGCCGGTCATCTCGTCACAGATCAGGTAGCGCGGCCGCAGCGCGATGGCCCGCGCCAGGCAAGCGCGCTGCAACTGACCGTCACTGACCTCGTGCGGGAGCCTTCCGAGCAGCTCCTCGTCCAGTCCCGTCAGCTCCGTCAGCTCCGCCACTCGTTCGGGCACACCCCGCTTCCCGCTCGCCCGGAGCGGTTCCTCCAGCACCCGGCGCAGGGACATCCGCGGGTCCACGGCGGGACGCGGCTGCTGGAAAACGATCCCGACAGCGGTCCGCTGCTCCCGGGAGGCCGCGTGCCGGAATCCCCTGATCGGGGTTCCGTCCAGTTCCACGGTACCGGCCCACGGACGCTGCAACAGCGCGAGCACCCGAGCCAGGGTCGACTTCCCGCAACCGCTCGGCCCGGCCAGTCCACGAACCCCTCCCCGGGGCAGCTCCACGTTCACCCCGTCGAGCACGCGTTGCCCCCGCTGGTAGCCCGCGACCAGCCCGCTCGCCCTCAGCATGGCGGATGAGCCGCGACCGCGCGGTCGCCGTACGAGACGAGTTCCGTGGTTCCGTCGCAGGCGGCCACCCCCGGGGTGTCCGGGCGGCGCTGGCAGAACACGCAGCCCCACTTCCGCTCCAGCGCGTCGAGCTCGGTGAGCGCCGGAGGGTGCCCGGGTATTGGTTCGAAGCCCCGCTCGGGAAGCGCGTTGAGCAGCCCCACGGTGTAGGGGTGCCACGGACGGTCGAACACCTCCTCCGCAGGACCGGTCTCCACCACGCGACTGGCGTACATCACGGCCACGTGCGTGGCCACGCGCCGAGCGGCGGACAGGTCGTGCGTGATCAACAGTACTCCTCGGTTCCGATTCGCCAGTTCACCGAGCAGATCCATGGTGCGGTCCACCAGCGGGCGGTCCAGTCCGGTGGTGGGTTCGTCGGCTACGACCACGGGAGGGTCGGCCACCAGCGCCGAAGCGACCGCGACGCGCTGGGCCATCCCCCCGGAGAGCTCGTGCGGGTAGTGCTCGAGGGCGGCGGGGTCGAGCCCCACCCGCTCGGCCAGCTCGTCCACGTCCCCGTCGTCCTCGTGGCCGCGCAGTTCCCGGACGGTCTCCGCCAGCTGCGCCCGCGCGGTGCGCACCGGGGTCAGATGAGTGGCGGCGGACTGCGGCACCAGGCCGACGCGCCGCCCGCGGACCCGGTCGGCCAGCACCCGCTCGGATGCGGAGAGCAGCTCGATGTCCTCCTCCGCGGCAGCACCGCCGACCCGGGCGCTGCCGCGCAGCCAGGCGTTGGCGGGCAACAACCCCAGCAGGGCCGAGGCCAGCACGGACTTGCCACAGCCGGACTCGCCGACCAGCGCAAGCACCTGTCCCGGGCGCAGCTCCAGCCGCGCCTCCGTGACCGCGTGCACCGTCTCCCCCGCACGACGACCTCCGAGCGCGAAGCGCACCGACATGTCGTCCAGGCTCAACAGCGGTCGGGACGGACCGTCCAACACCGCACCCCCTTCTTCCGACGACTCGGACACCGCTTTCACCGGCCCCGCGGTCACAGCGACAGCTCGGAACGACGCGTGGGAACGGCCCTGTCCCGCCACCCGGCCGCGATGCCGGAAACCGCGAGGGTGGTCGCCACCAGCAGCAGCGCGGGGAACACGACGATCCACCAGGCCCCGAGCAGCACCGCGGCACGTCCGTCCCCCAGGATGTTGCCGATGCTGGCCAGGTGCGGCGGCAGCCCCAGCCCGAGAAAGCTCAGCGCGGTCTCGTGGAAGACCGCGTGCGGAACCAGCAGCACGGCGGACAGCACCGCCTGCGGAACGACCGCGGGAAGAACGTGCTTGCGCAGCACCCACCACCGACCGGCACCCGCCGAGATCGCCGCGTCGATGTACGGGCGGTTGCGCAGACCGAGCACCTCGGAGCGGACCACGCGGGCGACGGTGGCCCAGTGCGTGAGCCCGATGGACAGCACCACGGCAAGCACGGTGCCGCGGTACAGCGCGACTATCACGATGCCCAGCAACAGGTGCGGCACGGAGTTGATCGCGTCGACCAGCCGCATCAGCAGCCGGTCCACCCATCCCCCGAAGGAACCCGCGACGGCTCCCACCGCGGAGCCGAGCACGGTGGAGACCAGGGTGCTGACCGCGGCCACCAGCAGCGAGACGCGCAGCCCCGCCCACGCGCGCGCGAACAGGTCCCTTCCCGAGGTGTCCGTCCCGAACGGGTGGTCGAGCCCCGGGGGCGTGCGCACCGAGGTGTAGTCGACCAGTCCCTGAGCCGGGGACAACAGCGGGACCAGCACGGCCGCGAGCACCAGCGAAACCAGCACGACCACCGACGCACGCGCGCGCAGCCGGACCCTGCCGGTGCCGCCGCGCACGGTGCCCGCACGTGTCCGGGCAGCGCTGCGCCACTCGCCACCGGCCGGGGGGCGGGTTCTCTCGGAATCGACTTCAACCATCGGCGGACACCCTCGGATCGAGCAGTACGGCGGCGACGTCGGCGAGCAGGGATCCGAGCAGCACGGCAGTCGTCGCGAGCAGCGTGAGCACGGCCAGCAGCGGGTAGTCCGCGGCCTCGGCTGCCGTCACGACCGCCGAGGCCACACCGGGCCAGGAGAAGACCTCCTCCACGAGCACCGCACCGGTGACCAGCTCGGGCACGCGGGCTCCCAGCACGGCCACGAACGGGAGCAGCGCGGTGGGCAGGGCGTGCCGCAGCACCACGACCCGCTCCCGCAGCCCGCGGGCCCGTGCTCCGGCCACGTGATCCTCGGTGAGCGCGGCCAGCAGGGACTGGCGCACGTGCAGCACCAGCCACGGGGCCTGGGAGACGCCGAGCACCGCCGTCGGCAGCAGCAGGTGCTCGATCACCTGGACCGCTCCGAGGTCGCTGCCCGCGTCGGTGAGCCCGGCCACCGGCAGCCAGCCGAGCCCCAGTGAGAACAGGGCGATGGCCAGCAGCGCCAGCACGAAGGGCGGTATCCCCTCCAAGGCGTGCCCGAGGGCGGTGATCGTCCGGTCGAACCAGCCACCCTGGCGCCAGGCCGCCACCGTCCCCGCCACCAGCGAGAGGACCACCGCGAAGACCAGACCGCTCGCGGTGAGCAGCAGCGTCCACGGCAGCCGCTCCGCGAGGACCTCGGCCACCGGCTGGCGCATCGAACGAGACACCCCCAGGTCCCCGGTGACCAGGCCGCTGAACCAGTCCCAGAAGCGCAACGGCACCGGCTGGTCGAGGCCGAGCTCGGCACGCACCCTGGCCACGTCCGCGGAGGAGGCGTTGAAGATCTGCACCCCGTAGTACTGGTGGATCGGGTCGAAGGGCGAGGCCGCGGCGAGCAGGAACACGCCGAAGGAGACGAGCAGCAGCACGGGAACAGCCATGGCCAGTCTGCGCAGGACCAGCCACAGCACCGCCTCGCTCCGCCGCCCCGGACGCCCGGCGGGCCACAGTCGAACGCTCAATTCGCGGGGGTCCAGTCCTCGACGTTCCACCAGGGGCCCCAGGTCGTGCCGTGGGTGTGCGGTTCGACCACCGACGCGTACCCGTTCCAGATCCCGGAACGCACGACGTAGCTGTGCTGGATGAAGGCCAGGTACACCAGCCCGGGGTCCTCGGCGTAGGCCCGCTGGGCCTCCTTGTAGTGACGTGCGCGTTCCGCCGTCTCGACGGTGCGCCTGCCCGCGTCCAGCGCGGAGTCGACCCGGGAGTTGCGGTACTTGGCCGGGTTCTTGTAGGTGCCGGTCCCGATCATCGAGGAGTGCAGGGCGGAATACATCTGGATGTCGGGGTCGAGCGGACTCCCGCCGCCCAGCACGATCGCGTCGGTCCCGATGCGTTCGGCGGCCTCCGAGCGCTGCACACCGGCGAGCTCGACCCGGAATCCCACTTTGCCCGCGTCCGAGGCGAAGGCCTGCGCGAACTGCTTGCGCAGCGTGTCGTCGGCGAAGTACATGACGGTGAACCGCGCTTCCGTGCCGTCCTTGCGCCGGACACCGTCCGCCCCGGTGCGCCATCCCGCCTCGTCGAGCATCCGGCGGGCGCGCTGCTGGTCGAAGTCGAACCGGGCCGCGGGTTCGTGGTAGGTGTCCATGGACTCCGGGACGGGTGTGTGGGCGGGTGTGCCGTGCCCACCGAGCAGGCTGGAGATCATGGCCGAGCGGTTCACCGCCAGGTTCAGGGCCTTCCGCACGACCGGGTCCCCCGTCACCGGCTGATCGTTCGGCAGGGCGATGGCGCGGTAGTCGGCCGTGTCGTGGTGGATAGTCCGGTAGGGGGCGGTGCCCACCTGCTCGGCCAGCCTCGGCGGGAGCACGGTTCCGTCGAACTCGCCCGCCTGCACGCGCTGCGCCCTGGTGTTGTCGTCGGTGGCGAACACGACGGTGATCTTTCCCACCGCGGGAGCGCCGCCCCAGTAGTTCTCGTTGGCCTTCCAGATCATCCGCTCGCCCTGACGCCACTCCGTCAGGCGATAGGGGCCGGTGCCGACCGGCGCGGTGTTGATCGGGGAGCGATCCTGCGGAACGGGCTCGCTCAGGGCGGACCTCGGCAGGATCCCCATCACCATCCTGGACGGCCAGGCTGCGTAGGGGATGTTCAGCACGAACCGGACCGTGTGCTCGTCCACGGCCTCGACCTCGTCGAGCATGGACAGATCGGAGCTGATCGTCGACGCGTAGTCCGGGTCGATGGCGGCCCGGTAGGTGGCCACCACGTCGTGAGCGTCGAAGGGCGCGCCGTCGTGGAAGGTGACTCCGCGCCGCAGGCGGACCGTCCACGTGCGGGCCTGCTCGTCGGGAGTGGGCTGTTCGACCGCCAGCGCGGGGTGGAGTTCTCCGTTGCCGTCGAAGGCGAGCAGCCCGTCGTAGAACTTGGCCGCTCCGTAGCGCGCGTAGCCCAGCAGCGGGTTCAGGCTGCTCGGCTCGTACCCGTCGGCCAACAGCATCGACCCCGGGTCGGTTCCGCTCCGGTTGGACGGCGCCGAGCAGGCGGTTCCGGCCAGGGCGAAGGCAGCCAACGACGAGGTCATCAGGGTGCGGCGGTTCAACACGCCGAAACTCTAGACATTGCTGCAATTCACTGGCAACACGATGAGATCTTGCCTACTCCTCCGCGCAGCTACCGCGGCACAACGTGGTCCACCGCCCGCGCGGCGTGGGCGCGCGACCGACCGGCCGGACCGGACGGTCGCGCTGAGCGCGTTCCGCTCGGAGCGGCCGGGATGGGACCATGGGACCGTAGGCACGGTCACAGCTGGAGGTGGAGCCACGTGCGAATCGCACTGTGCCAAATAGCGTCCACTCCGGAGCCGGACGCGAACCTGGAACTCGTGGCCGGTGGTGTGCGGCGCGCGAGCGAAGCGGGCGCGGAACTGGCGGTGTTCCCCGAAGCCACCATGGCCTGCTTCGGGGTGCCACTGGCACCGCTGGCGGAGCCCCTGGACGGCCCGTGGGCCGGAGAGGTGGGCAGGTTGGCCGCCGACGCGGGCATCACCGTGGTCGCGGGCATGTTCACCCCGGCCGAGGACGGACGGGTCACCAACACGCTGCTGGTCACCGGACCCGAGCAGCGGACCCGTTACGACAAGATCCACCTCTACGACGCGTTCGGGTTCGCCGAGTCCCGCACGGTCTCGCCCGGCGAACAACCGCGCACGGTTCGGTTGCCCAGCGCCACCGTCGGACTGACCACCTGCTACGACGTGCGCTTCCCCGGGCTGTACACGACCCTGGCCGAGCAGGGCGCCTCGGTGCTGATCACGGCGGCCTCCTGGGGAGCGGGCAGCGGTAAGCGCGCGCAGTGGGAACTGCTCACCCGTGCCAGGGCGCTCGACTCGACTTCCTGGGTGGTCGCCTGCGGACAGGCCGACCCGCGCAGCATCGGGCGGGAACCGGCTGCCAAGGCCCCCACCGGCATCGGGTACAGCACCGTGGCCACTCCCTACGGCGAGATCCACGACCAGCTGGAGGCCGAACCGGACGTGCTGATCACCGACATCGCCCCGGAACGGGCCGACCAGGCGCGGGAGTCGATCCCCGTGCTGGCCAACAGGAAGTTCTGATCACCCCGGGGGAGCTCGGATCCGCTCCCCCGAACCGCACCCGGTCACCACCGCGGCCGTGCGTCCGCCCGGAGATCGGTTTGATCGAGTTGCCCAGCGGGTACGGGGTAACCGACGAAGCCGAACAGTTGGGGACACGATGGGACGCAACCGAGTAGTGATCGTGGGCGGAGGATTCGCCGGTTACCACGCAGCTGAGCGCCTCGCCGAGGAGACGCGCCGGGAAGAGGTGGAGATCGTCCTCGTCAATCCGACCGACTACTTCCTGTACCTGCCGCTGCTGCCGGAAGTGGCCGCCGGGATTCTCGACCCCCGCGCCATCACCGTGTCGCTGCCGGGAACGCTGCCACGGGTTCGGCTGGTGCTCGGCGAGGTCACCTCGGTCGACCCCGACCAGCGGGAGATCGCCTACACCGACCCCGAGGACAACCCGGGGCAGCTGTCCTTCGACCAGCTGATACTCGCCGCGGGCAGCGTGAACAAGCTGCTCCCGATCCCCGGAGTCGCCACGCACGGGCACGGTTTCCGGGGGATCCCGGAGGCGCTGTACTTCCGCGACCACGTCACGCGGCAGATCGAACTGGCCGCCACCACCACCGACCAGGCCGAGCGGGACGCGCGCTGCACCTTCGTCGTGGTCGGGGCGGGATACACCGGCACCGAGATCGCCGCCCAGGGGCCGGACTTCACCAGGATGCTGGCCAACCGCCACCCCGAGCTGGCCAACCAGTCGATACGTTGGAAGCTGCTCGACGTGGCCCCGAGACTGCTCCCCGGCCTCGACCAGCGGTTGTCCAGGGCGGCCACCGACGTGCTGCGCGCACGCGGGGTCGAGCTGCTCACCGGGACCTCGATCGAGCAAGCGGACACGAACGGAGTCACGCTCGACAGCGGGCAGCACGTGCCGACGCACTCGCTGATCTGGTGCGTGGGCGTCCGCCCCGATCCGCTCGTGGAGTCCCTCGGGCTGGAGACCAGGGAGGGCAGGATCGCGGTCGACGAGACGCTCAACGTGCCCGGATACCCTCGGATCTTCGCCTGCGGTGACGCGGCGGGGGTGCCGGACCGCGGCAACCCCGGCGGGCTCACCGCCATGACCGCCCAGCACGCGACGCGCCAGGGCAAGCTCGCCGCGAGCAACGTGGTCGCCTCGCTGCGCGACGGCACGCCGAAGGCGTACCGGCACCGCGATCTCGGTTTCGTGGTGGACCTCGGGGCGCACCAGGCCGCGGCCAACCCGCTGCACATCCCGATGTCGGGCTTCCCGGCCAAGGTGGTCACCCGGGCCTACCACCTGATGGCGATGCCCGCGAACCGGCTACGAGTGGCGGTGGACTGGACCCTGGAGGCGACGGCGAAACGGCAGTGCGTCCAGCTCGGAATGGTCCGCTCCGGAACCGTGCCGCTGGACACCTCCTCGCCCGAGGTTCCCGACCTGCGCGGCGAGGAGTCCTCCGCCGCGACCTCGTCCACGAGCTGAGCCCGGCCCTTCGCGTGCGCCCCGTTCGAGTACGGCCGCTCACGAGGGGGCGGGCGCCCCGCGCTCACATGTCCAGCCCTATGTCCAGCACGGGGGCGGAATGGGTCAGCGCCCCGACCGCCAGGTAGTGCACCCCGGTGCTCGCGTAGGCGGAGGCGGTCTCGAGGGTCAGCCCCCCGGAAGCCTCCAGCTCGGTGTCGGGGGAGACGGCAGCCGCGCGGCGGACCGCTTCGGCGCAGTCCGCGGGCGTGAAGTTGTCCAGCAGCACCAGCTCGGGGGACTCGGCCAGCACCTCGTCGAGTTCGACCGCCCCGCCGACCTCCACTTCCAGCGGGAGGTCGGGAGCGTGCTGCCTGCACGCCCGCAGCGCGGCACCGGCCGAGCCCGCAGCGGCCACGTGGTTGTCCTTGACGAGCATCGCGTCACCCAGCCCGAACCGGTGGTTGCTTCCTCCGCCGCAGCGCACCGCGTACTTCTGGGGGATTCTGATCCCCGGTGTCGTCTTGCGGCTGTCCCGGATGACGCACCCCGTCCCCGCGACCGCCGCGACCCAGTCTGCTGTCGCGGTGGCGATCCCGGAGAGGTGGCCCAGCAGGTTCAACGCGGTCCGTTCCGCCGTGAGCAGGGGACGTACCGGAGCCCGGACCTCCAGCACGCACTCGCCCGCACGTACCGGCGCGCCATCGGCACCCGCCCGGTTCACCCGGTACCGTTCCGGCCCGATCACCTCGTCCAGCACGGCCAGCACCAGCGGAAGCCCGGCCAGCACCCCGTCGGCGCGGGTGTTGAACCCGGCCGTGGCGACGTTCTCCTCCGGGACGGTGGCCGCCGTGGTCGCGTCCGGACCGTACCGGAGGTCCTCGGCCAGCGCGGCCCGAACCAGCACCTCGGATTCGGCGGGATCCAGTCCCGCGGTGCGCAGGTTTCGAATCGTGGCCTCTGCCAAGTTCACGCGACTGCCCTCATTTCGCCCGGGGTGGATCGGATCAGCCAACCGGACACGTCCAGCCGCAGCGCGTTGCCGCGGCGCCAGTGGCGGTCGTCGGTGTCCGGGTGGTCGCGCCGACGATGGCATCCCCTGGACTCGGTGCGTTCGACGGCCGAGGCGAGCAGCGCGTCCGCCGTCAGGGTGAGGGCGGCGTCCTCCGCGGTCTCCCGCGTCCGCAGCGGACGCACCACCGACGCCTCGTCCAGCCGCTCACGGGCCGCGGCCAACCCGGCGGCGTCGCGTTCGATCCCGGCGTGCGCGCTCATGACCGCTCGCAGCGCGGCGCGATCGACCACCGGGGCCGCCGGCAGCGCCCCGGAGCCGAGCGCGGTCCGCGCTGCTGGAGCACAGCGGAGGTCCCGCTGCACCGCCTCGGCCGCGCGGTTCGCCAGCACCAGCCCTTCGAGCAGGCTGTTCGAGGCCAGCCTGTTCGCCCCGTGCAGCCCCGTTCTGGCCACCTCCCCAGCCGCGTACAGCCCGGACACCTCGGTCCTGCCATCCACAGTGGTCACGATGCCGCCGCAGGAGTAGTGCGCGGCCGTGGTGACGGGGATCGGCTCGACCACCGGATCGATGCCCTCGGCGCGGCACGCCGCGTGCACCGTGGGGAAGCGTTCGGGCAGCGCCGCTCCCAGGCACGTCGCGTCCAAGTGGACCGAGTCCGCACCGGTGGCGGCCATCCTCCTGTCGATGGCCGCGGCCACCACGTCGCGCGGGGCCAGGTCCTCGGCCGGATGCACCCCGCGCATCACCCGGCGCCCGTGGACGTCGACCAGCACCGCTCCCTCGCCACGCAGGGCCTCGGTCACCAGCGGACGCCTTCCGCCCCCGGAGGTCTCCCCGGACGCGGAGCGCAGTGCCGTGGGGTGGAACTGGACGAACTCCAGATCTGCCACGGACGCCCCCGCGCGCAGCGCCAGGGCTATCCCGTCGCCGGTGGCGACCTCGGGATTCGTCGTGGACCGGTACAACTGTCCGATCCCACCGGTGGCCAGCAGCACGGCCTGCGCCTGGATCGTGCCGGGCCTTCCCGCGTCGTCCAGCACGAGCGCTCCGCCCACCGCACCGCTGTCGGTGTGCAGCAGCTCCACGACGCAGTGCTGTTCCAGCACCGGCACGCCCTCGGACGAGGTGGCCTCGTTCAACGCACGCTGCACCTCCGCCCCTGTGGCGTCCCCTCCGGCGTGCACGACGCGGAAAGCACTGTGCCCGCCCTCGCGAGTTCGCGACAGCGTTCCGTCCTCGGCGGTGTCGAAGCACGCCCCGGCCTCCCGCAACCGACGCATCGCCGTGGCACCGTTCTCCAGGATGCCGTGCACCGCTTCGGGATCGCACAGTCCAGCCCCGGCCTCGAGCGTGTCCCGCACGTGCCGCCGCACGCTGTCGCCCGCGTCCCTCTCCTCCTGGCGCACCACGGCGATGCCGCCCTGCGCCCACGCGGTGTTTCCGACCGCTGCCGCGTCCTTGCCGACCACGAGCACGCGCATGCCGAGCTCACGGGCGCGCAGCGCGGCAGTGAGCCCGGCCACTCCGGTACCGACGATCAGCAGGTCGGCCTTCGCCCGCCAGGTCATTCGCCACCACCGGGGCGACCGATGCTGATCATGCGCTCCACCGCCGAACGGGCCTCGACCGCGGTCTCCGGGGCGACCTCGACCCGGTCCGCGCCCTCGGACAGGCACCGCAGCAGCGCGGCGGGAGTGATCATCTTCATGTACTTGCAGGAGGCCCTGTCGTTGACCGCCCGGAAGTCGATCTCGGGAGCGGCGGTGCGCAGCTGGTGCAGCATCCCGACCTCGGTCGCGACCAGCACCGAGGAGGCCCCGGTTTCGCGCGCCGCATCCAGCATCCCGCCGGTGGACAGGATCTTCACCCTCTCGGAGTCCACGGCCCCGTCACCGGCCAGGTAGAGCGCCGAGGTGGCGCAGCCGCACTCGGGGTGGATGAACAGGTCCGCGTCCGGTTCGGAAGCGGCGCGCTCCGCGAGCTCGGCCCCGTTGATCCCGGCGTGCACGTGGCACTCACCCGCCCACACGTGCAGGTTCTGCCTGCCGGTCACCCTCTTGACGTGCGCGCCCAGGAACTGGTCCGGGCAGAACAGCACGGGGCGGTCCTCGGGAACCGAGCGGACGACGTCCACCGCGTTCGAGGACGTGCAGCAGACGTCGGTCTCGGCCTTGACCTCGGCCGTGGTGTTGACGTAGGAGACGACCACGGGCTCGGGCTCACCCGCGCGCACGAACTCGGCGCGCCACGAGCGCAGGTCCTCGGCCGTTATCGAGTCGGCGAGCGAGCACCCCGCCCGCTCGTCCGGAATCAGCACCGTCTTCTCCGGACTCAGGATCTTGGCCGTCTCGGCCATGAAGTGCACACCGCAGAAGACGATCTCCTCGGCCGTGCTCTCCGCCGCGATCCTGCTCAACGCCAACGAGTCACCGGTGTGGTCCGCGACGTCCTGGATCTCGGGAAGCTGGTAGTTGTGCGCGAGCAGCACCGCGTTGCGCCGCTCGGCCAGCCGACGCACTTCCGCTGCCCACTCCGCGTCTCCCGTGACGCCCGTGTACCCGTCCTCGGTGCGCCGCACGGCCGCTGCGTCGATCCCGGCCGGTACGCCGTCGCCACCGGAAGTGGCTGCTGTCGCGGCCATGTCCTCCTCCTCACCGGCGCGGTGGCCGATCACCGCGCCGATTGCCCGCGAGACCCGGCACCCGCCGGGCCGTCGGTCTCCTGATTTTTCCGATCAGGGTTTTCGTCTTATAATCGAAAACGTGTCCCATGCTAACACGGAATCCCGCGGGGATCACCCGAATGTGATATCGACGGGCCACGAGGTGCTCGCGGGCGTACTGCGGATACGGGAGAAGCGGCTGCAGGCACTGCTGTGGCAGCGCGCCAAGCCACCTCACCCGAACCGCTGGTCCCTGCCCGGCGGCAGGCTCGGCCCCGACGAAACGGTGGAGCACTCCATCCGCAGGCAGCTGGCCGAGAAGGTCGACGTGCGGGAGCTCACGCACGTCGAGCAGATCTCGGTGTTCAGCGCCCCGGACCGCGTTCCGGGAAGCCGGGTCGTGGCAACGGCGTTCCTGGGACTGATCCCCTCCGACGCGGACCCGGAACTGCCGGACGACACCTGCTGGCACCCCGTCGAGGACCTGCCGGAGACCGCGTTCGACCACGAGGGAATCCTGTTCGCCTCACGGGAGCGACTGCGGGCCAAGCTCTCCTACACCAACATCGGGTTCGCCCTGGCGCCACCGAGGTTCACCGTCTCCGAGCTCAGGGACATCTACTCGGCCGCGCTCGGATACCGCGTCTCGGCGACGAACCTGCAGCGCGTGCTGTCCCGCCGCGGGGCCCTGGAAGCCACCGGCCAGACCGTCGCGGCGGGCCCATCCGGGGGCAGACCTCCCGCCCTGTTCCGGTTCACCTCGCGGGACCTGCAGATCACCGACGCCTTCGCCGTCCTCCGCCCTCCGGGGTGATCCGGCACCGGCAACCGGATCGCCGGGATCCACCGGGTCGAGCGGGCGCTCGCCGCGCGCCTGCCGCGGTCTCGCGAGCAGCGCCCCGAGCGGCAGCGCGGCACGGACCGGTGAACCACTCCGATCAGTTGGTCAGCCGTGGCCCCGGGCAAGTAGGTTGGAGGCGTGACTGAGACTATCCCGTTGTTCCCGCTGGGAAACGTGCTGCTGCCCGGTGGCTCGCTGCCGCTGCACATCTTCGAGGCACGTTATCGCCAGCTCGTGCAGGATCTGGTCAACGAGGTGATTCCCGGACGCAGATTCGGCGTGGTCGGGATCCGGCAGGGCTGGGAAGTCGGCGAGGACAACGTCGACGCCATGTACGACATCGGTTGCTCGGCCCGGATGAACGAGATACAGCAACTCCCCGAGGGACGCTACGACACCACGAGCAGTGGCGAGCACAGGTTCCGACTGCTGCAGCTGGACACCGAGGCCGCCCCCTACCTGATGGCACGGGTGGAATGGCTGCCGGACACGGAACCGGACCAGGACTCCGAACAGGTCAGGGACCGACTCGCCGCCTCGGCGCGGGCCGCGCACGAGCGGTATCTCGCCACGGGGCTGCGCATGGAGGGCAGCACCTCCCCTCCCGAGGACGCCGACACCGCCGATCTGGCCTACGGACTGGCGGAAAGCTGCGTGCTGAGTCCGGACGACAGGCAGAACCTGCTGGCCGAGACAGACCCGCTGCTGCGACTGCGCAGGGTCAGGTCCCTGATCAACCGGGAGACGGAGTTCGTCCGCAGGCTGCGGGCAGTGCCCGCGCAGCTGTCCGAGTTCGCCGAGCACTCCGGGCACAACTGATCCCCCCGTTCGGGGCCGGCGACCTCGAACGGCCCCACCGAGGTGCCGGTGCCTCCGTTGGAGTCCCTTCCGGAATCCGCGTTCCGGCCGCGGCCCACGCGGAGTCGACAGGGACGCGGGACGCGTGGCACCGGGCCACGTCCGCGGAGATCCCCGCACGCGCTCCGGAAGAGGTTCCCACCGGAACGACCGTCTCGGCGACCGAGCCGACCGGCTCCTACTAGGATCTTGGACCATGTCGTTACCTGGTGGGCCGAACAACCAGTACGGAGCCGACGGTGGGGGTCGGCAATACTACGACCCGTTGAGCGGGCACCCCCTCGACGGGACGTCCGGCCACGATTCCCAGCAGTACCAGGGCGGGCAGTCCCTGCCCGGTGCGCACGTCTCCGGCAATCCGGAAAACTCGGGGTATCAGTCCTTCGCCGCTCCCGGATCCGAACCGGGCGCAGGCTTCGGACCGACACCCCAGGCTCCGCCGAAGCGGAGCTACGGGCCCACCATCGCCGTGGCCGCCACCGCCGTGCTCAGCATCATCGTCATCATCACCACCCTCGTGGTGGTGAAGGGCGGTGACGACCGGGCGAACCCGGCAACGAGCGCATCTCCCTCCACGAGCAGCCCGGTCCCGACCACCGACCTCACCCCGGTGCGGCCGGGGTGGCAGACCGTCCCCATCGGGGACGCCGGAATCGCCTACGACGCCCCTCCCGCGTGGGAGACCGATCACGAGGGAGTGACCGGCTTCGAGAACGACGCCGGGGAACGACTGACGATGAGCAGCTACTCGACCTATCTGGAGGGGTTCTGCCCGCAGGCCTCGTCCTCGTACCGGGCCGTGGTCGGGGTGACCTCGATCAAGGAGTCCAACGCCGAATCCGCGGTCACGACGGTGCTGCGCCGCGTGGCCCGGCTGGGATGGTCCTCCCCCGACGGCACCGAACCACGTGTCGAACTGGACAGTCCGCAGTCGGCCTCCTTGGACGGAGGGTCCCTCGAGGGAACCTTCCGGTCCGGAACCATCACCCCAGTCGAGCAGGGGTCGTGCGGCGCCCCCTCCACCTACGTCGCGGCCATAGCCCTGCCCAGTCAACAGGAGAACGTGGTCATGCTCGGCATCGCCGACCAGGAAGCCATCGGCAGCGTCTCCCCGGAAAGGATCAATCGCTCGCTCAGGTCGTTGCGAATGATCTGAGCCCACGCTCGATCCCTCCGCCACACGCGAACCCGTCCGGCATCCGGGCGGGTTCGTTTCTTTTCCGGCACCGGCGCGCGACTCGGGGCAACGACGGTCGACTCGGCCCGCCCCTGGAGACACAGCGCGGTTCGAGCAGCGCCGCGCAACCACCTGCCCCGCTGTTCGCGCACCACGTTCCGCGCCGGGAACCGGACCTCACCGCGAACACTCGGGAGGACGTCCGAACCGCGCGGACCACTCGTTCCCCAGAATCGAGTGTTACACATCACAGTGACCAGGATCTCGTCGCTTCAGTTGAATAAGTGTTACCTTCAGTAACCCCTAACCGCCGGTAACACCCGAACACCGCTTCAGGGAGATCCCATGACCAGCAGCATCACCGGCTCCGAAACGACTTCCGCCACCTCCGACCGGGACGATGTCGCTCGCAGGCTGCTCGACTCCTCGGAGACCCTGTCCTACGACCCCGCCCAGGAGGTCGACTGGGACACGCCGCTCGACACGAACTACCACGGCACCAGCCCCGAGTGGAGCACGCTCTACGGCACGGCCTACTGGAAGGAGATGACCCGGGAGCAGCAGCGCGAGCTGACCCGCCAGGAAGCGGCGTCGGTGGCCAGCACCGGGATCTGGTTCGAGATGATCCTGCAGCAGATGATGCTGCGGGACTTCTACGCGAAGGACCCGACCGACCCGTCCTTCCAGTGGGCGCTGACCGAGATCGCCGACGAGTGCAGGCACTCCATCATGTTCGGACGCGGAGCCGCGAAGCTGCGCGCTCCCGCCTACCGCCCACCCAGAGGAGTCATCGAACTCGGCCGCGTGTTCAAGACGCTCGCATTCGGCGAGGCCGCCTATGCCGCGATCCTGGTCGCCGAGGAAGTCCTCGACGTGATGCAGCGGGACTGGATGAGGGACGAGCGGGTGGTGCCCTTCGTCCGCACCGTCAACAACATCCACGTGGTCGAGGAATCACGGCACATGAAGTTCGCCAGGCAGGAGACCAAGGAACGCCTGGAGAAGGCCGGACCACTGCGCAAGCAGCTCAACTCCCTGGTCGTGGCCATCGCCTCGTACTTCATCGTCACCAGCATGGTGAACAAGAAGGTCTACGAGAACGCGGGGCTGGACGTGAAACGAGCCGTCCGCGAGGCGAAGAGCAACCAGCACTACAAGTCGCTGCTGCGTTCCAGCTGCTCCGGGTTGATGGAGTTCCTCAGCTCGGCCGGAATGCTGACCAAGGCATCGACCTGGTTCTACAAGCGCGCGAACCTGATCTGACCCATGGCCTACGCGATCACCCAAACCTGCTGCACGGACGCCTCCTGTGTGGCGGCGTGCCCGGTCAACTGCATCCACCCGAGGCCGGACGAACCGGACTTCGGCAAGACGGAGATGCTGTACGTCGACCCGCAGACCTGCATAGACTGCGGTGCCTGCGCCGACGCGTGCCCGGTCGACGCCGTGTTCCCGGTGGACAAGCTCACCGGACCGCTCAAGGCGTACGCCGAGGTCAACGCCGAGTACTACGCGGACCGGAGTCCCTCCACCGACGCCGGAAGCCCCTCGCCCAACTTCCACGAGTGGGGACCTCCTGCGTTCGACCGCGCCGTCCCCAGCGACTTCACTCCCCTGGACGTCGCCGTGGTCGGCACCGGACCGGCGGGCATGTACGCCGTCGAGGACCTGTTGCTGCACACGAACTCCCGGGTCACCCTCATCGACCGGCTTCCCGTCGCGGGAGGGCTCGTGCGGTACGGAGTGGCACCGGATCACCCCTCCACGCGCAAGATCGGTGAAACGTTCGCCCGGTTCCACGAGCACCCACGGTTGCGCCTGCGGCTGGGCGTCGAGGTCGGCGGCGAGGTCTCCGCGGCCGAGCTGTCCGCACGGCACGACGCGGTGATCTACGCCGTCGGGGCCTCCGCCGCCCGCACGCTCGACGTCCCCGGCGAGGAGCTGCCCGGCAGCGTGGCAGCGACCACAGCGGTGGCCTGGTACAACGGCCATCCCGAGGTCGCGGCCGATGCGGTCGACCTGTCGGCGGAACGGGTGGTCGTGGTGGGCAACGGCAACGTCGCACTGGACGTGGCCAGGATCCTGACCACCGATCCCGACGAGCTGGTCCACACCTCCATCTCGCCGCAGGCCCTGCAACGGCTGCGTTCGAGCCGGGTTCGCGAGGTGGTGCTGCTCGGACGACGCGGCCCGGAGCACGCCTCCTACACCAAACCGGAACTGCTCGCCCTCACCCAGCGGGACGACGTCGAGCTCGTGGTGGACACGCACGACCCGCGGATCGAACGGACCATGGACGCGGCCTCCCCCGGGGACAAGGGGGGACTGCTGCGCGACGTCGCCCGCGAGGAAGTCGACTGGTCCGCCGCGCCCGACCCGGGAAGACGGCGCATCGTGTTCCGGTTCAACTCCGCGCCCGAAGCGCTCCTCGGTGAGACACGGGTGCAGGCGCTGCGCACCACCGGTCAACCGCGGACGACCGAAATCCCCACCGGTCTGGTGATCCGTGCGATCGGCTACCACGGGAAACCGGTCCCCGGTCTGCCCTTCGACGAGCGGAGCGGAACCGTCCCGCACTCCGGTGGGCGCGTGGAAGGCAGTCCCGGCAACTACGTCGTGGGCTGGATCAAGCGCGGCCCCTCCGGGGGAATCGGCACCAACAGGAGATGCGCCGAGGAGACGGTCGGCACCCTGCTCGACGACGCCGTCGCGGGCAGACTCCCCGAAGCGCCCAGGCAACCGTCGAAACCGATGAGGATCGCGCAACGACTCCGCCTGCGGAGATCGGACTCCCTCGAGCGGAACCACTGACCCAGCCGCCCGGCTCGGCCGAACTCGGCGACGGAGCGGCTCGGCCGAGCCGGGGCTCACCTCCACCCGGATCTTCCGGGTCAGTCGCGGTGTCTGCCGAGACCGTCCAAACCGTTCCACGAGGCCAGCAACCCGTAGACGAACGCCACGGCCAGCGGCTGGGTCAGCCACGCGGCAGGTGTGTCGATCCCGGGAGCGACCTCGACGACGTCTCCCGGGCTCACCTGCTGCGGCATCGGATACATCCCCGCCGCGATGGAAGTGCCCATCCGAGTACCCAGCCACCCGGCCAGCACCGACCCCGCCACCGCGGCGATCAGCAGCACCGGCCCCCTGCGGCCGCGCAGCAACCAGAGCGCGGCCGCGGTGAGCACACCCGCGGACAGGCTGACGAGCAGGAAGATGGCCAGCCCGTCGAACTCGTGGTAGCTCTCCACCAGCACCGGGACCAGCTCGCCGTCGGCGCTGAGGGTGCTCTCCTGCGGCGGGGCCAGACGTGCCCAGATCCATCCGAGAGGGAACCCCAGCAAGCCCACCAGGCAGAGCACGCTCAGCGCGGGCAGCAGGTCGGCCTTGACCACCACTCCCGGCTTCCGCCGCGGCTCGCCCTCCACCGTTTCCGCCGTGGTCCCCGCAGCGGAAACGGGCTCGTCCTCCGGTCCCTCCGACACGGATCCTCCTTTTCGTGCCGACGCTCGGCTCCTACACCCGCGCTGCCGGGTCCGCAAGAGCCTACCCGTACGTACGTCGATTATTCTTCGTGCGCAGTCATCATCGAATTCGCGGACGAAAGTGGCGGAAGCCTTGCCAAACCCCACGCCGACCGGACCGGGCAACGCCGAACACGACCACGCGATCTCGGTTTCGAGATTACCCACCGGCCAGACGGTCGCCGAGCTGCTGCTCGGCGCGGTGACGGCGGCTGTGCTGAGCATCGTGTTGCAGTTCGGGATCGCCCGGATCGGGATCGTCGAACCGAGCAACGGCCCCGAGGCGCTGGCGGTGCTCGGCACCACAGTGCTGCTCGTCCTCGTCTTCGGCGCGGTGGTTCTCGCCCGCTGGTTCCCCGAAGCGAGATGGCTGCGCCTCGGGGGGGTCTGGGTGACGCTGACCACGCTGAGCACCCTCGCCCTCGCCCTCCCGCTTCAGGGGACTCGCTTCTACTACGGCGGTTCCGGCGGTGACAACGCCTTCCGGATGCAGTACATGACCCGGATGGCGGAGAACCTGATCCCCGCGGACATGAACTACGCCAACATCCCCCCGTACTACCCCTCGGGATGGTTCTGGCTGGGCGGCCGCTTCGCCAACCTGATCAACTGGGAGGGCTGGGCCGCGTACAAACCGTACGCGGTGGCCTGGATAGCTGTGGCCGGAGTCGTGGCCTTCACGCTGTGGAGCCTCAGCCTGCCGCGCAAGCTGGCCCTGCTCGCCGCGTTGGCCACCGTTCTGGCCGGGACCCGGCACGGGCTGCTCGAACCCTACGCATGGCCCTCGGCAGCCTGGCTCGCCCCGATCGCGGTGCTGACCTGGCGCGCGCTGTCCGCACGAGCACGCGCGCCACGCGGAGCGCTGATCGGCATCGGAGTGTTCACCGGTTTCGCCGCGATCACCTACACGCTGCACTTCGGCTTCAGCGTGCTGCTCACAGTTGTCATGGCGGTGATCATCGGGGTGCTCCGGGTGCGGGGCGGCTCCTCGGTGGGCGGAACCGCGCGCGAGCTCTTCCTCCGGCTGCTGCCCGTCGGGATCACCAGCGGGATGATAGCCCTGGTGGTGTGGCTGCCGTTCCTGCTGGCAGGTGGCCTGTTCCAACGCAGCGCCGCCCAGCACTACCTCCCGGAGGGCAGCGCCTTCCTCCCGCTGCCGATGACGGATCCGGAACCGTTCGGCCTGCTCTGCCTCTGCGGACTCGTGTGGCTGGTCGGCTACACCAGAACGAACCGCATCGCCCAGGCGCTGCTCGTCGTGATCGCCGCGGTCTACGTCTGGTTCGGACTGTCCACGCTGGCCCTGCTGGCGGAGACGACCCTGCTGGCCTTCCGCCTGGAGGTGGTCCTGGAAAGCGCGCTGGCCGTGGCGGGAACGCTGGGGCTGGTCGAACTGGTGAGTTACCTTCGCCGGAGGCTCTCGGTGTGGCACGCGACGCGGTTGACCGTGTTCGCCGTCGTCATCGCGGTAACCGGTTCGCTGGCCGTGCTCCAGCACGAGATGTCGTCGGGGTTGAGCTCGGAGAAGAAGGCCGCCTACAACGACTACTACCCGAACGGGACCAACGCGCTGGCCGAGGAGGAGTCCGGTGAGCCGGGGGTCTGGCTGGACGAGCTGCACTCGACGATCGGCGAGCTCACGCACGACCCGCCGCAGCGCGACATCCTGCTCACCACGAACTACGACCTGCTCTCCTACCACCCCTACTGGGGCTTTCAGCAGGAAACCCCGCACTACGCCAATCCACTGGCCGAGTACGCGCGCAGGGCGGCCACGGTGCGGAGGTGGGCGCACGCCGCGAACAGCGCGGAGCTGTCCAGCATGCTCCAGCACTCCGCTTTCGAAGCTCCCGACGTGTTCGTCGTGCGGCACCACGTCCCCCGGAAGGAGGTGTACGTGCCGGAGATCATCGACGACGCCGATCGGGTCAATCCCCCGAAGGGCAAGTACTCGGTGACCATGAAGGCCGACGCGTTCCCCCGCCAGCCCAATGTGCACAACTACCCCGTGGTGTTCGACGCCGAGCTGTTCCAGGGGTCCGACTTCGTCAAGCGCCGGGTCGGCCCCTACACCGTGATCGCACGCCGCTGAGGCTGCGCCGGCGTGCGCCGGACCGAGACGCCGCAGCGAAGGTGCGGTGCTCTCCCGGCGGTGGCGAGCAGCGCAGCGAGCCGTTCCCCGGGCGGTGCGGGTCCTCTCCCGCCCGCACCGCCCGGTGGCGAGTTCGCCCGCGCAGCGGGCACCGCGGCTCGAGCCGACCCGGCAGCTCTCACTTTCAGGAGAGCCGCACCGGCAACCGCTCGAGACCGCGCATGAGCGTGCTGAAGCGGTAGCGCAGGTTCTCCCGCGGGACGCCGAGCGCGATGTCCGGGAAGCGTTCGGCCAACTGCCGCAGCGCGATCTCGCCCTCCATGCGGGCCAGGGGCGCTCCCACGCAGAAGTGGATGCCGTGCCCGAACGCCAGGTGCCCGCCGGTGGCCCTGTCCTGGTCGAACCGGTGCGGGTCGGGGAACTTCTCGTCGTCCCTGTTCGCCGAGGACAACGCCACCAGGACCACCTCCCCCTCGGGGATGTCCACTTCGCCCACCCGCACCGGTTCGCTCGTGAACCGCAGGGTGGCGAGGTTGACCGGTCCGTCGAAGCGCAGCGCCTCCTCGACCACCTTCGCGGCCCGCGTCGGATCGGCACGCAACTTCGCGTGCTCCTCGTCGTTGTCCAGCAACGCCAGCATCCCGTTGCCTATCAGGTTGACCGTGGTCTCGTGCCCGGCCACGAGCAGCAGGAATACCATGGCGACCAGCTCGTCGCCGCTCAGCCGGTCGTTCTCGTCGCTGGCCTCGATCAGGCCCGCGAGCAAGTCGTCGCCGGGGCTCGCGCGCTTGCGCTCGATCAGCTCGAGCAGGTACTCCGACATCTCCCGAGCGGCCTGTTCCGAGGCCCGCGGGTCCTTGCCCGACACGAGAGTGTTGGACCACGCGCGGAAGTCCTGCCTGCGGTCCTCCGGAATGCCGAGCAGCTCGCAGATCACCTGGATGGGCAGGGGAAAGGCGAACTCGTCCAGCAGGTCCACCTCGGCCTCGCCCGCGGAGTCACGCGCGGCCAACCGGTCGAGCAGCTCGCCGGTGATCTGCTCGACGCGGGGACGCAGGGCCTCCACCCGCCGCGCGGTGAAGGCCTTGACCACCAGTTTGCGCAACCTGGTGTGGTCTGGCGGGTCCATGTTCAGCATGTGAGCCTGTATCGAGTCCTCGACGTTGGCCCTGTCCGCCCCTTCTTCGGCCTTGCGGTCCAGCACGGTGCGCATTCCCCGGTAGTCCTTGCTCAACCGCTGGTCCGTGAGCGCGGCCTTGGCCTCCGAGTAACGGGTGATCAACCAGACCGGCAGCCCGGTTACGGTCGTCACCCGTCGAGTCGGCTCGTCCTCCCGCATGCGCTCGTACTGCACGTGCGGGTCCTGCAGGAACTCGTCGTCGAGCACAGTGGTGGCGGTGTGCGGGCACTGCTGTGACGCGGTCATGACACCCTCCCGGTAGACGCGTGATCACCATCAGTTAACACCGTTTAGACCCAGGTTGTCATCCCACGCTCAACGCAGTGAGCACGAACTCGAGGGCGCCGGGAGCACCCGACGCCCTCGAACACCTGGCTGAAGCGCCTCCCGCCCCGCCTGTCCCGGCGCGAAGGGCCGAGCCGGACGCTCCGCCGAGTCACGGCCGCCGAGAACTCACTGCGCCGACTCGAAGCAGCCCGCGCCGAGCAGCCCCTTCAGCTCCCCCTGCAGCCCGTTCTCGGTGTTGACGTAGTAGTCACTGGACAGGGCCAGCCGGGTCACTCCTCGGGTGCCCTGCAGCTTGACCTGCACCGGAACGTCACCGGAATGGGCGCGCAGCGTCCGCTTGAGCTCGTGCACCAGCGGGCGGTCCACCTTCGTGGCCGGGATGCGCAGCACGAAGGCCGGACTGCTGCCCGGGTCGGTCTCGGCGGCGGAGATGTCGATCGGCACCGCGTCCGAGGCGAAGACGCTGATCGCGCCCTCCCGCTCGTTGATCCTGCCCTTCACGGCTATGGCCGTGTCCTCGACCAGGGTCTCGGAGAACACCTCGTAGGCCTTGGGGAAGAACAGGACCTCCACGCTGGCGTCCAGGTCCTCCAGCGTCGCGATCGCCCAGGGCTGACCGTTCTTGTTGAGCTTGCGCTGGATCCCGGAGATCATCCCCGCGACGCGGATCTGCGGCTCCTTGCCGTCCTTGCCCCCGGAGAAGGAGCGTTCCCCGCCGACCAGCTCCGCGATCCCGGTGTCCTGGTACGGGGCGAGCAGCTTGTGCGCCCCGTCCAGGGGGTGCGCCGAGACGTACAGTCCCAGCATCTCCCGCTCGTAGGCCAACAGCTGCTTGCGCGGCCACTCCTCCTCGGAGAAGGTCAGGTGCGCCAGCGGGGAGCTCTCCGAGGCTGCGTCGTCGCTCGAAGCGGGGCCGAACAGGTCGAACTGCCCGGCTGCCTGCTGGCGCTTCAGGGCCAGCACCGCGTCCACGGCGGACTCGTGCTGCTCGGTCAGCCCCATCCTGGTGTGCCCGAGCGAGTCGAACGCCCCCGCCTTGATCAACGACTCGACCACGCGCTTGTTGCAGGCCACCGTCTCGGACTTGTCCAGGAAGTCCTGGAACGAGGTGTAGCGTCCCTGCTCCTCGCGCACCCGGCAGATCGAGGAGACCACGTTGGAGCCGACGTTGCGCACCGCGCTGAGCCCGAAACGCACGTCCCTGCCGACGGCGGTGAACGTGTCCCTGGAGTCGTTGACGTCCGGCGAGAGCACCCGCACGTCCATCCGGCGGCACTCGGAAAGGTAGACGGCCATCTTGTCCTTGTTGTCCCCGTTGGCCGTGAGCAGCGCGGCCATGTACTCGGCGGGGTAGTTGGCCTTCAGGTAGGCGGTCCAGTAGGCCACCAGGGCGTAGCCCGCCGCGTGGGACTTGTTGAACGCGTAACCGGCGAACGGCAGCACCGTGGTCCACAGCGCGTTGATCGCTTCCTCGCTGTAGCCGTTGCCCGACATGCCGGAGTGGAACCGGACGTACTCCTCGTCCAGCACCTCCTTCTTCTTCTTGCCCATGGCCCGGCGCAGGATGTCGGCTTGTCCGAGGCTGTAGTCGGCCACCTTCTGCGCGATGGCCATGATCTGCTCCTGGTAGACGATCAACCCGTAGGTCTCGGCCAGGATGTCGCGCAACGGCTCCTCGAGCTCGGGGTGGATGGGCTCGATCGGTTTGCGACCGTTCTTGCGGTCGGCGTAGTCCAGGTGCGCGTTGACCTCCATCGGCCCCGGCCTGTACAGGGCGTTGGCCGCGACGATGTCGGTGAACTCGGTGGGGCGCAGCCGCTTGAGCAACTCGCGCATCCCGCCGCCCTCGAGCTGGAAGACGCCCAGGCTCTCACCCCGCGCCAGCAGGGCGTAGGTGTTGGGATCGTCGAGCGCCAGCTTCGAGAGGTCTATTTCCAGGTCGTGGTTGATGCGCACGGACTGCAGGGCGTCCCCGAGGATCGTCAGGTTCGACAACCCCAAGAAGTCCATCTTGAGCAGGCCGATGGCCTCACAGCTCGGGTAGTCCCACCCCGTGATGATCGAACCGTCGTCGCGCATCCACAGCGGGACCGTGCCCATGAGCGGCTGGGAGGACAGGATCACCGCGCAGGCGTGCACGCCTGCGTTGCGGATCAGACCCTCCAGCCCGCGCGCGGTGGAGAAGATCTGCGCCACGGACTGGTCGCTCTCGATCAGCCCGCGCACCTCGGCCGCTTCCGCGTAGCGCTCGTGCTCGGGGTCGACGATCCCCTCGAGCGGGATGTCCTTGGCCGCCACCGGGGCGGGCAGCGCCTTGGAGATCTTCTCCGCGATCGCGAAGCCCGGCTGGCCGTGGTGCACCCGCGCGGCGTCCTTCAACGCCGCCTTGGTCTTGATCTTGCCGAAGGTGATGACCTGCGCGACCTTGTCCCGCCCGTACTTGTCGTTGGCGTACTGCAGCACCTCGTCGCGCCTGCGGTCGTCGAAGTCGAGGTCGATGTCGGGCGGGGAGTCGCGCTCCGGGTTCAGGAACCGCTCGAAGATCAGCCCGTGGGCGATCGGGTCCAGATCGGTGATGTGCAGCACGTAGGCCAGCAGCGAACCCGCTGCCGAACCACGTCCCGGACCCACGTGGATGTTCTCCGACTTCGCCCAGCGGGTGACGTCGCCGACCACGAGGAAGTAGGCGCAGTACCCCTTGGTGTCCAGCACGTCGATCTCGAGCCGGAGCCGCTCCCTGTAGTCCTCGCTTACCCCCTCGGGGAAGCGGGTCGGCAGGTAGTGCTCGACCTCGGCCGCCAGCGCGTCCCGCTCGGTGGTTCCTGCCTCGACCGTCACGCGCGGCATCCGGTCGGAGTAGGTCCAGACCTCCTCGTAGGACTCGACCAGCTCGCTCACCAGCAGCGTGTTGTCCGCCGCCCCGGGGACCTCCTCGTCCCAGTACTCCCGCATCTCCGCGGACGACTTGAGGTAGTAGCCGTCACCGTTGAACTGGAACCGGTTCTCGTCGTGGAGGGTCTTGCCGGACTGCACGCACAGCAGCGCGCCGTGCGACTCGGCCTGGTCGACCGTCACGTAGTGACTGTCGTTGGTGGCCACCGGTTTGAGGTCCAGCTCCTTGCCGATCTTGAGCAGGTTCTCGCGAACGGAACGCTCGATGACCAGGCCGTGGTCCATCAGCTCGAGGAAGAAGTTCTCCGCGCCGAAGATGTCCTTGTAGTCGGAGGCGGCCTGCAGGGCCTCCTTGTACTGCCCAAGTCGCAGCCGGGTCTGCACCTCTCCCGAGGGACACCCGGTGGTGGCGATGATCCCCTCGGCGTACTCGGAGATCAGCTCGCGGTCCATCCTAGGTTTGCGGTACTGCCCCTCGAAGGAGGCCCGGCTGGACAGGGTGAACAGGTTGCGCAACCCGACCGAGTTGCGCGCCCACATGGTCATGTGCGTGTAGGCGCCGGCGCCGGAGACGTCACCGCCCTCACCGAACTCGTCGATGCTGCGCTGCTTGGCCTCACCCCAGAAAACCGGCTTCTTGTGGTACCTGCTCTGCGGAGCGACGTAGGCCTCGATGCCGATGATCGGCTTGATCCCGGCCTTCTTGGCCTGCTGGTAGAACTCGTCGGCCCCGAACATGTTTCCGTGGTCGGTCATCGCGACCGCGGGCATCTCCAGACGTTTGGCCTCGGAGAACAGGGCCCCCATCTTCGCCGCGCCGTCCAACATCGAGTACTCGGTGTGCACGTGCAGGTGAACGAACGAATCGGAGGACACGGCGAATCTCCCCTTCGCGAGCAACACGACGCAAATCAATGCTGTGACCGGGAAGAACAGTTACCCGGCCGGACGAAAAACCGGCGCGATCGGCAACCTCGCTCCTGCGACGGGAGGTGGTTGGACGCCGTGCCCCAAGCCTAGTCCAGCGCCCCGCTCGAGCGGGGCCCTGCCCCCTGGCGCGTCGTCCCTCCCGCGCAGGCCGCACCGGCCGACCTCGGCCGAGCACCCGATCACCCCTGCGGAGCGGACCGACACCACGGGGAGAACGCTGTCGATCAGGCGGGTAGCGTGGCCGGATGTGGCTGGACCGGATCCCGTGGATGTACACCTGCTGAACGCCGTCGCCGAAACAGGCCGGGTGGCGGTGCACGAACTCGCCGCTCATCTCGGAATGGACGTGCGGGACGTGGCCGCGCGACTGGCCGCGCTGTCCACGACCGGGCTGCCGCTCGTGGTCGGCGTGGAATGCGACCCGAACGGAATTCGCAACGCTCTGGCCGCAGCGGGTGCGCAGCCGATGCAGTACCCCGCAGCCCCGCAGGCTCCGGGCCAACCGAGCGGAAACTACCCGGCCCCGCCCGTGGCCGGGGGAAACCCGGGCATGGGGGGTCCTCCACCGCAGCCACCCCACCAGTCCGGGCAGCACAGCGGGAACCACCCGGTCTACGGAGGGCCGAGCGGCCCCTACCCACCGCAGAGCGGCCCGTACCCCGCACCCGTCCCACCTGCGCAGGCACCCCAGCCTCCGCAGGGCGGCGCACCTCCGCCCCAGCAAGCACCGCCCCAATCCCCGGCTCCGCAGAACCCCCCACCTGGACAACCACCGCAGTGGCCCGCGGGCTCACAACCCGGCCAGGCCCCTCCACCGGGCGCACCGGCTGGGTGGGGACCCCCCGGTTCCGCCTCCTGGACCAGGGCTGACCAGCCGAGCTCAGCGGGCAGCGCGGCACCTCAACAACCATCCGTCCCCCGTTCGGGGAAGGTGGGGACCAAGCTCGAGGGGGTCGGCCCCGGCGGGGAACCGGTGTCCGTCCTGCTGGTCGAAGTGGTGGATCCGGCCGACTTCCTGTTCAGCGCGGCAGGGCACACCCTCGCCGAGGGCGAGCGCGCCGTCGTCGTGCACACCGAGCTGACCAACCGGGGATCCACGGTTTACGACGCTCCGCCCGATGCGAACCTGGTCCTGGTCACCACGCAGGGTTCGCCCGTTTCCAAGGCGTCGGCCTCGCTGTCCTCCCGGCCCCCGCACAGCTCCGGCGTGTCCCCCGGCGAGACGGGCGGTGGGCACACCGTCTTCGTGCTCCCCGAGGACACCGAGTTGAGCACGGTCGAGTGGTCACCACGGCCCGATCCGGGCCCCAACTCGCTGACCTGGGACATCTCGGACCTCTGAGCTCCCGGCGGTGCCTCCGGGACGGGGCGGAGCCACGTGAGCGGCGCGGAACCCCTCGGGGCGAGTGCCGCCCCTCGCCCGGGGGTGGGCTCGGGGACATCCCCGATGACGCGGGGCCGGTCCACCGCTACCGTCGGAAAGGTCTCATCCCCGAAAGGACCACAGGAATGTGATCGTGTGGACGCCGTCGAAATCGCGCAGAACGTCATGGGCTCGCCGTGGCTCTACCTGGCGATTTACGTGTTCGTGGCCATCGACGGATTCTTCCCGACCATCCCGGGGGAAGCTCTGGTCGTCACTTCCGGGGTGTTCGCCGCTTCCGGCCAGCCCGAACTCCCCCTCGTCGTGCTCGTGGCCGCCGCGGGCGGAGTCACCGGGGACCACGTCTCCTACGGCATCGGGCGGCTGGCCGGCAGCCGACTCCTGGAACGAATGCGCCCCGGAACGCGCAAGCGCAAACCGTTCGACTGGGCCGCGCGGACGCTGCGCCAACGCGGCGGCTCGGTCCTGATCGTCTGCCGGTTCGTCCCCGGATGCCGCACAGCCGCGACCCTGACCACGGGAAGCGTGCGCTTCCCGCTCCCGTCCTTCGCCGGATTCAGCAGCCTGGGCGGCCTGTGCTGGGCGAGCTACTTCACCATGGTCGGCTATCTGGGCGGGATCACCTTCCGGGAGCACCCGCTGCTCGGTGTCCTGCTGGGCATCGCCCTCGCCGTTCTGCTCGCGGGAGCCGTCGAGGGCACCAGGAGCGTGCGGCAGCGCCGGGCGGGAAGGGGCCACGACGCCCCCACCGACGAAGCACCCGGGCAGCCGCCTCCGGATCCCCTCCGTGAGGGCGCCGAGAAAATTCAGTGATCCTGGGCGCGCAGCTCGTCCAGAGCGTGTTGCAGATCGGCGGGATAGGCGCTGTCGAAGGTGACCCGCCCGCCGTGGCCCGGATGTTCGAAGACCAGCGAATAGGCGTGCAGCCACTGGCGGGTTAGTTCGAGTCGCTGCGCGAGGACGGGGTCGGCTCCGTAGGTGAGGTCCCCGACGCAGGGGTGCCGCACCGCCGAGAAGTGCACCCGAATCTGATGGGTGCGCCCGGTCTCCAACTTCACGTCCACCAGTGAGGCCGCCCGGAACGCCTCCACGATCTCGTAGTGCGTGACGCTGGGCTTGCCCTCCGCGACCACTGCGAACTTGTAGTCGTGCCGAGGGTGCCGATCGATCGGCGCGTCGATGGTCCCCTTGCTCGGATCGGGGTGGCCCTGCACCAGCGCGTGGTAGTGCTTGTCCACGGTGCGCTCCTTGAACGCGCGCTTGAGCACCGAATAGGCGTGGTCGGACTTGGCCAGGACCATGACCCCGGTGGTACCCGCGTCCAGCCGGTGCACCACCCCCTGGCGCTCCGGCGGTCCGGAGTTCGCGAGCTTGATCCCCGCAGCGGCCAGCCCGCCCAGCACGGTCGGCCCCTCCCATCCGGGACTGGGGTGCACCGCCACTCCGATGGGCTTGTTCACCACCACGATGTCGTCGTCCTCGTGCACCACCGTCAGCCCCTCGACCGGGACGGGAACCACAGCGGCCGGTTCCTCGCTCTCGGGCAACCGCACCTCCAGCCAGGACCCGGCCAGCAGGCGGTCCGACTTGCCGACCGGGGAGCCGTCCAGCTCCACGTCGTCGGACTCGGCCAGCGCGGCGACCGCGCTGCGGGACATCCCCAGTAGTTTGGCCAGTCCCGAATCGACCCGCATACCGTCCAGGCCGTCCGGAACAGGCAGCGTTCGCAGGTCACTCAAGATTTTTCCTCACCGTCACCGCGTTCCGGATCGGTGGCGCCGGAACGCTCCGACTCCGCACCGCTGTCCTCGCGTTCGACCGTCCCCGCGCCGCCTCCGTCCGTGTCCTCGTCCGCGGAGTCCCGGGACTTCTTCCGCTGCACGGTCCCGTCGTAGTCGTAGCCGAGCAGCGCGAGCAGCACGATGAGCACACCGCCGCAGACGATCCCCGAGTCGGCCAGGTTGAAAACCGGCCAGACGCTGCCGTCCGGGGCCAGCACCGACAGGAAGTCGATCACGTGGCCGCGCAGGGGCCCCGGTTCCCGGAAGATCCGGTCCGCCAGGTTGCCGGTGGCTCCGCCGAGGATGAGACCGATGCCGACGGCCCACCCCTTCGACCGGAGCTTGGGCGCGAACCAGATGATGACCCCGATCACCACTATCGCCAGCAGTGCGAGCACCCAGGTGAGCCCGGTGGCGATGCTGAAGGCCGCCCCGGGATTGCGGAAGAGCACCAGGTAGAGCGCTCCACCGAACAGCTCCACCGGTGGCTGTCCCTCGAGTCGCGCTATCGCCAGCGACTTGGTGACCACGTCCAGCCCGAGCAGTGCCAGGGCTATCCCGAACAGCAGCCCCAACAGCCGCCAGCGGGGTGACTTCCGCGGGACGGCGGAATCCGCCCGTGCCGTGCGCTCCTCGGAAGACGTCGAGTCGGATCGGCGGCGCTCATCGCTCACACGACCATTCTCCCCGACCGGGTGGCGACGCACTCAGCAGGCCGCCACCACGCGCCGGCTCGACGCCGACCGGGCCTGCCCGGACCGCTCCCGAGGGCTCAGGGGCGGGTCAGCACCAGTGGCCCCTCCTCCGTCACCACCACGGTGTGCTCGGAGTGGGCCGTGCGCGAGCCGTCCGCGGACCGAACCAGCCGGGAAACCCCCATCGCGGCTCCCGCGGACCGGACCGCGCGCTGACCGACCGATCGAGTCCGCGGCCTCCTCCCCACCCCGCACGTCCTGTCGCACTGCGCACAGCTCCGGAATGAGCTAGTCAATCCGGGGAACATTCCACCGGATCGGCGACGTTGCTCCTCGGGATCTCCGCACTGCTGCATCCGGAACGGGAACGAACGGAGCACACATGAGCGACAAGGCACAGATCGGCGTCACCGGACTGGCGGTCATGGGCCGCAACCTGGCGCGCAATCTCGCCCGCAACGGCCACCGCGTCGCGGTGCACAACAGGCGCCGCGAGCGCACCGACGAACTGATGGAGCAGTTCGGCTCGGAGGGAGAGTTCGTACCGAGCTACTCGCTGCGCGAACTGGTCGACTCCCTGGAACGCCCGCGCCGCATCGTGGTGATGGTCAAGGCCGGAGGCCCCACCGACGCGGTGATCGAGGAACTGGTCCCGATGCTGGACCGCGAGGACATCGTCATCGACGCGGGCAACGCCAACTTCGAGGACACCCTGCGCCGCGAGTCCGCCCTGGCCGAACGGGGCGTGCGCTTCGTCGGAACCGGGGTCTCCGGCGGCGAGGAGGGCGCGCTGCACGGTCCCAGCATCATGCCCGGCGGCTCGGCGAGCGCCTACCGCGAGCTGGAACCGATCCTGCGCTCGATCGCGGCCGACGTCGACGGCACCCCGTGCGTCACACACGTGGGCGAAAACGGTGCGGGGCACTTCGTCAAGATGGTGCACAACGGCATCGAGTACGCCGACATGCAGCTCATCGCCGAGACCTACGACCTGCTGCGCGGAGTGCTCGGACGCGGCCCGGGCGAGATCGCCGAGACCTTCCGCGAGTTCGACCGCGGGCGTCTGGACTCCTACCTGATCGGGATCACCGCCGAGGTGCTCGACCACACCGACCCCCGAACCGGCCGCCCCTTCGTGGACGTCGTGCTCGATCAGGCCGAGCAGAAGGGGACCGGGCGCTGGACCGTGCAGAACGCGCTCGAGCTGGCCAGTCCGGTCAGCGGCATAGCCGAAGCGGTCTTCGCCCGCTCGATGTCCGGGCAGGTGCAGCTGCGCCAGGCGGGCAGGGACCTTCCCGGGCCGTCCACCCCGGCCGAACGCCCCGATCCCGAGCAGTTCGTCGCCGACGTGGAACAGGCGCTGTACGCCTCGAAGATCGTCGCCTACGCGCAGGGCTTCAACCAGATCCGGGCGGGAAGCGAAAACTACGGCTGGAACATCGACTACGGAGCAGTGGCCACGATCTGGCGCGGCGGCTGCATCATCAGGGCGAAGTTCCTCGACCGCATCCGCGCCGCCTACGACCAGAACCCGGAGCTGCCCAGCCTGCTCGGCGACGAGGACTTCCGGCGGGCCCTCGAGCAGGCCCAGGACTCGTGGCGACGCGTGGTGGCCACCGCGACCTCCCTCGGCATCCCCGTGCCCGGGATATCGGCCGCGTTGTCCTACTACGACACCGTTCGAGCCGAGCGACTGCCCGCCGCGCTGATCCAGGGACAGCGGGACTACTTCGGCGCGCACACCTACCGGCGCACCGACGTCGACGGGGTGTTCCACACGGAGTGGGCGGGTGACCGCTCCGAGCACGAGGCCTGAGCGGACAACGCCCGGCGGGGCGCACCGGGGGCGGAGGAGCGCTCCGCCCCGGCGCGCCCCCTCGGTGCTGCTCGTCCGAGCTATCCCGACGCGAAGGGCATCTCCCCACGCGAAGGGCATCCGAACGCCCGCGCGCGGGTTCGGTGAGCGGGGCGCACCGCCGCCGGACGACCGGAGCGGACCGCGTCCCCGCTCGCCTCCGGGATCAGGAACCGGACTTGACCACAGACACGGCGATCTCGGTGTCCTTGTCTCCCACGGTGCCGACCGACGCCCCCTGCGGGAACTCCTCCGCCAACTCCACGGAATCGGCCAGGATCTCCCCCGCGACGAACGAGCGGTGCTCGTCGATCGCGTCCCGCACTGCCGCGGGGGCCGCTACCGTGGCGATGATGCGGTCCGAGACCACCAACCCGGCGTCCCGCCTGGCCTGCTGGGCCACCCGGATCACGTCGCGGGCGGTCCCCTCGGCCGCGAGTTCCGCGGTCACCTCCGTGTCCAGCACGACCAGGCCCTCACCGCTCGGCAGCGCGGCCGCTGCCCCGGAATCGGTGGAAACGAGGTGCTCGGAGAACTCCTCCGGACGCAGCTCGATCCCCGCAGCGGACACGTTCCCGCTCGAGGTGCGCGCCCACTCCCCGGACTTGACGGCCTTGATCACCTTCTGGACGTCGCCCCCGAGTCGCGGACCGGCCGCACGCGCGTTGACCGAGATCTCGAAGTGCCCGTGCGCGGCCACATCGGTGGTCAGCTCCACGTTCTTGACGTTGACCTCGTCGCGGATCAACTCCACGAACGGCCGCAACGCGTCAGCCTGCGGCAGCGCCACGGTCAACCGCCGCAGCGGGAGCCGCACCCTGAGCTTGTTCGACTTGCGCAGTCCGAGCGCGGTGGAGCACACCCGCCGGACGCTGTCCATGGCGTGCACCAGCTCCGGATCGGAGGGCAGCTGGTCCGCCGCGGGCCAGTCCGCCAGGTGCACGGAGCGCTCACCGGTCAACCCGCGCCAGACCGCCTCGGTCGTGAGCGGGAGCAGCGGAGCCATCACCCGGCAGATGACCTCCAGCACCGTGTGCAGGGTGTCGATCGCGTCGCGGTCGCCCGCCCAGAAGCGGTCCCTGGACCGCCGGACGTACCAGTTGGTCAGCACCTCGAGGAAGTCCCGGACCGAGGCGCAGGATCCGGCCAGGTCGAACACGTCCATGGCGCCCTGAACGTCCTCGACCAGTTCGCGCGTCTTCGCCAGCACGTACTGGTCGAGCACGTGCCGGCTGTCGGTGCGCCAGCTCCCCTCGACCCCCTCGGCGTTGGAGTACAGCGCCAGGAAGTACCAGGAGTTCCACAGCGGGAGCACCGCCTGCCGCACCGCGTCCCTGATGCCCTTCTCCGTGACCACGAGATCGCCCCCGCGCAGGACCGGGCTGGACATCAGGAACCAGCGCATCGCGTCCGAACCGTCGCGCTCGAACACCTCGCGCACGTCCGGGTAGTTGCGCTTGGACTTGGACATCTTCAGCCCGTCGTGCCCGAGCACGATGCCGTGGGCAACCACGTGGGAGAAGGCCGGGCGGTCGAACAGCGCGGTGGCCAGCACGTGCAGCGTGTAGAACCAGCCGCGGGTCTGCCCGCTGTACTCCACGATGAAGTCGCCCGGGTAGTGGTGCTCGAACCACTCCGCGTTCTCGAACGGGTAGTGCACCTGGGCGAACGGCATGGCCCCGGACTCGAACCAGCAGTCCATCACGTCGGGAACCCGCCGCATGGTGGACCTGCCCGTGGGATCGTCCGGGTTCGGCCGCGTCAGCTCGTCGATGTCCGGGCGGTGCAGGTTCGTGGGACGGACCCCGAAGTCGGCTTCCAGCTCGTCCAGCGAACCGTAGACGTCGGTACGCGGGTGGTTCGGATCGTCGGACATCCACACCGGGATGGGCGAGCCCCAGTAGCGGTTGCGCGAGATGTTCCAGTCCCTGGCGTTTTCCAACCACTTGCCGAACTGCCCGTCCCGGATGTGCTCCGGTACCCAGTCGATCCGCTGGTTGAGCTCCACCATCCGATCCTTGAACTGGCTCACGGCCACGAACCAGGACGAGACGGCCCGCTGGATGAGCGCGTTGTCGCAGCGCCAGCAGTGGGGATAGGGGTGATCGTAGGTCTCGTGCCGCAACAACAGGCCCGCGGCCTTGAGGTCGCGGATGATCTGCTTGTTCGCCTCGAAGACCTGCTGCCCCTCGTAGGGGGCGACCTCGGAGGTGAACCGCCCGTGCGCGTCCACGGGAACCACCGGCTCGATCCCGGCCGCGTCGGTTACGGTCTTGTCCTCCTCACCGAAGGCCGGGGCGATGTGCACGAGCCCGGTACCGTCCTCGGTGGTCACGTAGTCGGCTTCCAGGATGCGGTGCGCGTTCGGCCTGCCCGGGAAGAAGTCGAACGGAGGGTCGTAGGCCACTCCGAGCAGCTCGCTGCCCGGGAAGCGCGCGAGCACGCGCTCGGCCACGTCCTCGCCGAGCTCGCGGGAGTAGGCCTGCAACCGGTCCGCCGCCACGACGTAACGCCGGTCGCTGTCGGCGGGCTGCACCAGCACGTACTCGATCTCGGGGTGCACGGCCGCGGCCAGGTTGGACGGCAGCGTCCACGGGGTGGTCGTCCAGACCAGCGCGTAGGCACCGTCGAAGGAAGCGCCCTCCGCGTGCAGCCTCAGCCCCACGGTCACCGCCGGGTCCTGACGCTGGCGGTAGACGTCGTCCATCCTGGTCTCGGTGTTGGACAGCGGCGTCTCGCAGCGCCAGCAGTACCAGAGCACCCGGAAGCCGTTGTAGACGAGCCCCTTGTCCCAGAGGTTCCGGAACGCCCACATGACGCTTTCCATGTAGTCCAGGTCCAGCGTCTTGTAGTCGTTGGCGAAGTCCACCCACCGCGCCTGCCTGGTGACGTAGTCCTGCCACTCGTCGGTGTAGTTGAGCACGGAGGAACGACAGGCCTCGTTGAACTCGGCGATCCCCATGGACTCGATCTCGGACTTGGTGTTGATGCCGAGTTGCTTCTCCGCCTCCACCTCGGCGGGAAGTCCGTGGCAGTCCCAGCCGAACCTGCGCTCGACACGCTGACCACGCATGGTCCGGTACCTCGGGACCACATCCTTGACGTAGCCGGTCAGCAGGTGTCCGTAGTGCGGCAGGCCGTTGGCGAAGGGGGGTCCGTCGTAGAAGACGAACTCGTTGGAACCGTCAGTTCCGGGGTTCCTGGCTTGAACACTGGCGCGGAAAGTGTCGTCGCGCGCCCAAAAGTCCAGCACCGCGCGTTCGATAGCGGGGAAGGACGGCTGTGCGGACACCGACCCGCTCCGCTCTGCCGCTTCGGTGTCCTCGGAACTCGCGCCGTTGAACGGGACCTTCGGGTAGGCCATCGCGGATGCGCTCCTCGCGAATGTGTCGTGGTTACTCCGCGCCGAGCACCGGAGAGCGGTGCTCTGCGGGGACGACACGACGAGACGTGCTCAGCGAAAGCCACTCGCGTACCGCGGTACCACCCCGCTTGCCACGCACGTTCCTCCCCGAGCGTGGCCACTCGTTCACGGCTGTCACGGGCCTACCCGTCCGGTTCTACTGGGGTGGTTGCCCACCCGTTCTTCCGGAGGCTCCCCGGTGATGGCCGGATCGACGCCGTTGCTACCAGCATAGCGGGGCCGCGCCACTCCTTTCCGAACCGGGGACTCGTCGAGACCCCGCTAACCGGGAGCAGTGCCCCACTACCGGAATCGCCGAACGGTCAAGACGGAAAAGACTCACTCTTTCGTGTGTTCTTCTTCCGCTATCGACCGATCGGGGCGACAGACGGAGCAGGGAGTGAAGCCGAGTTCCCGCGCCTCGCGGACGGGAAGCGGCAGAGTCGTTCGCTCGCCGACCCACGAGCAGTCACCGCGGTGATAGCGCGGCCTCTCGTCGATCACGAAGACATCGATCGCGGAGTCGGCCACCAGCAGGACGTCAGCGGCGTCAGTCTCCTGCTCCGGTGGTTCGGTGTCGAAATCCGGTTCGGTGACGAGTCCGTCCCGCGAATCCGTCAACCGGTCGGCCCCGGATCCTCCGGGGGCCGCAGCGGGTCCTCCTCCGGAAGGCTCTTCGACCTCCGCGGCGGAGCTGACCCGCTCCGGGCGCTCCTGCTCCCGGCTCGTCCGGTCCGAAGTTCCGACCGAGTGCCGCGGACCCGACGAAACAGCAGCGCGAGCCCGGTCACGCCTCCGTGCCAGCAACAGCACGAACCCGGCGATCACGCACAGCAGGACCGACAACCACGCCCACTGCGCGACTCCGGCCGAAACGGCGAACACCAGGACTCCCGCCGCCCCGATCAGGAGCAGCAGCACGATCACCAACACGCACGTCCACGCTTTCCCGGCACACCGAGCACGGGCCCCGCGAGAGGACCACGACCGCTCCGTCGAGAACGGGCGGCGCGCTGCTCACGCGCCGCCCGCCACCACCGTCATCAGCCGGCTTCCGCCGCCCGAGCACCGAAGTTGTACCCGCTGCTTTGCTGCTGTCCCGCGGACCTGCCCCCACCGGAGTTCTCGGCCGGAGCGGCCGACCCGCGGTCCTGGAGCTCCCGCAGCTGCGATTCGAGATAACTCTGCAGTCGTGAACGGTACTCGCGTTCGAAAGTGCGCAGCGTCTCGATCTTCTTCTCGAGCGCGTTCTTCTCCTGCGTGATGTTGCCCATCACCTCGGCGTGCTTGTGCTGCGCGTCGCGCTCCAGCCCAGCAGCCTTCTCCCTGGCCTGACGCTCCAAGGTCTCGGCCCGACTCCGCGCGTCGTTGAGCATCGTCTCCGCCCGGCTCCGCGCGTCGTTGACCATGCTGTCGGCCTTGGTGCGCGCATCCGAGAGCAACTGCTCGGACTTGGTTCGCGCCTCGGAGAGCATGTTGTCGGACTCGGTCTTGGCCTCACCCGTCAACCGGTCGGCCATCTCCTGAGCCAGCCCCAGCACCTTGGCGGCCTGGACGTGCTGATCGCCACCGGGCGAGGTCTGCTCGGAAGCCGCCGGCGGCGGCACGGGCTGCAATCTACGGGGTTCCTCGGAGCTCGCGCTCGCGGCCGGGGCGCTCTCCTCAGCCCCCCCGGTCGAAGCGGGCTGGCTGCGCGCCTCGTCGAGATCGGAATGAGCGGACTGCAGCTGCGACTCCAGCTGCTCGACCTGATTCCGCAGGTCGCCGTTTTCCTCCACGAGCCGCGCAAGCTCGGCTTCAACGAGATCGAGGAACGCGTCCACCTCGTCCTCGTTGTAGCCCCGCTTGCCGATCGGAGGTTTGCTGAACGCCACGTTATGGACGTCGGCCGGGGTCAGGCCCACAAGATCACCTCACGCACTCCTCGGCTGCGAGTCACCGGGTTCCCCGTTACCCGGGTTGAGCCAGTCGCATCAAGATATACACGACCAGCAGCAGCACCATAATGGACAAGTCCAGCCCGACGTTGCCGATCCGGACCGTCGGGATAACCCGACGCAACAAGCGTACGGGTGGGTCGGTCACTGTGTAGATGGTCTCCAGCACGATTGCAACCCCGCCACCGGGGCGCCAGTCGCGAGCGAACGCGCGCACGAGCTCCACCACGATACGGGCGATGAGCAGCAACCAGAAGAAGAACAGTAGATAGTAAAGAACGATCAGGGCCGGTTCCACAGCTCAACTCTGCCACCACTTACCCATAATTGAAAAAGGCCCCCTCGGCGAGGCGCCGTTTGTCCTCCGCCGCCACGTCGACGTTGGGAGGTGAGAGCAAGAACACCCGATTGGTCACCTTTTCGATGGACCCGCGCATCGCGAACGCCAAGCCGGCGGCGAAGTCCACCAGCCGTTTGGCGTCAGCCTCGTCCATCTCGGTCAGGTTCATGATCACCGGCGTGCCGTCGCGATATTGCTCACCAATGGTCCGCGCCTCACTGTAACTCCGCGGATGCAGGGTGGTGATCTTACTCAGACTGTACTGACTGCCCGTGTCGGTCACCGCGCGCAACCGTGGAGTCTGCTCCAGGTTCGGATCCACGGCCAAGGAGCCACGCACCGGGGCGTCACTCGACCACTGCCTACGCCCGCGGGGAGCCCGGGGACGTGGCTGCTCGTCATGCTCATTCTCTTGTTCCTCGTCCTGCGAAGCGCCGCGCGCCCCGGAGAACCGACGGCTGGTACCGATACGATCCTCGGGCGCGTCGTACTCGTCGTAGTCCGACGCGTAACCATCCCGCGCTTCGTCATACTCGTCGACTTCTTCGGCCGGGACCATACCGAAGTACGCCTTCAGCTTGTGTAGCTTACTCATCGGCAAGCCCCTTCCTCCGCGAAAGGTACAGCGACGGCAGACCTTCGACCCGTTTGGTGGCTCACGGCGAGACTAACCGGCGACCGCCGAGCAATGCCGTTCCGACACGCACACGGGTCGAACCGTGGGCTATCGCACTCTCCAGGTCCCCACTCATCCCCGCCGACAAGTCCCGAGCTTCGGGGAAGTCCCGTCGGAGACGCTCGGAAATCCCCGAAAGGGTGGCGAAAGCCACATTTGGATCTTCGCCCAACGGAGCAACAGCCATAACACCACGGAGTCGAATCTCACACATTCGCGTGACAATCTCCGCTAGTTCGGGGAGCTCTTCGGGAGAGCAACCACCACGATCGGCACGCTGCTCCAGGTTCACCTGCAGCAACACGTCCAACGGCCGCGAACGTTCACCGGCCTCCAGCGCGTTGCCGACGGCACGCTGCAGGGCCTCTGCGAGACGCCTGCTGCCCACCGACTCCACGACGTCCGCCCACCGGGCCACGGAGCGGACCTTGTTCCGCTGCAGCTGCCCCACCATGTGCCAGCGCGCCCCGGAATCGGGACGCAACCTGGCGAACTCCTCGGTCTTGGGCCGTGCCTCCTGCTCCTTGTTCTCCGCGAGCTCGAGCACGCCGAGATCGGCGAGCAGCGCCGCATCGCTCGCGGGAAAAGTCTTGGTCACCGCGAGCAGCTCCACCTCGTCGGTGGACCGCCCCGCGGCCGCGCACGCGCGAGCTATCCGCGCCCTGATTCCCTCCAAGGCCTCGGTGAGCTCGGCACGACGCCGCTCGACAACCTCGTCACTCACTGCTGTCCCTCCGATTCGGACCACACGACCGCCGCGATCCTGCCCGTGCGCTCTCCGTCCCGCCGGTGACTGAACAGCTCCGAGGATTCGAGGGTGCAACGTGGATCCTGACCGATCCTGCCCACGCCCGCCGCGGCCAGCTGTTCCCACAGCCCCGCGCGCAGATCGAGTCCGGGGGTTCCCCTGCGGGTCTTGCTCGAGCTTCCCGGCAACGCCCGC
This sequence comes from Actinopolyspora sp. BKK2, assembly GCF_011291845.1. Lineage (NCBI taxonomy): Bacteria > Bacillati > Actinomycetota > Actinomycetes > Actinopolysporales > Actinopolysporaceae > Actinopolyspora > Actinopolyspora sp. BKK2. Next base: position 384,720 of record NZ_JAANTE010000003.1, read on the forward strand.
TCGACTTCGTCCCGCATCTCGACGGGGACCTCGTAGCACTCGCCGCAAGCCGCCGGTCCGAGCAGCGCCTCGACACGATCTATCCGCGCCCCCGCCGCGACCATCTCGCGCAACGCGGAAACGAGCACTCCGATGCGCGCCCCCACGCGTCCGGCGTGCACGGCCCCGACCACCCCGCTGACCGGATCGCCGAGCAGCACCGGAACGCAGTCGGCGGTCAGCACCACCAGCGGGAGCCGGGGGGCCGCGGTCACCAGCGCGTCCGTGACCTCCACGGGTTCGTCCCGAGGACCGTCCACCACCGTGGCGGTCCTGCCGTGGACCTGTTCCATCCACACGAAGCGGTGCTCGTCGATCCCGATTCCCCGGGCCAGTTTGGCCTGGTTCGCCGCCAGCGCCTCGGGGTCGTCGCCGACACGTCCTCCGAGGTTGAACGAATCGAACGGTGGACGGGAATACCCGCCCTCACGAGTCGTGACGACACGACGTATCAGCAAGACAAGCCCTCCCCGAGTGTTCGGAACTCCACGTGAGGCGCCGATCGACGATCACGGCGCGCTCACCGACATTGTCCCGCACTCACTCGACGGAAGGGCACCTCACTGAGATTTCCCGCTCTCCCCGTGGTGGGTGTTCACTTGACGGGGCTTCCGCGGCTCCGTGGGGCGTCTCCCCCGCAGCGGGAGCCGTCCGCACGAGGCGGGGAACCGTCCTCACGGAAAAGCACGCGGAAAGAACCCGCGGCGGCACCGCCCGCTCCGCTGGAAGCCGCGACACCGCCGAAGTAGCAGAAGGATCCGAACCAGCTGACAGCTCGACCGGAGAAACACCGGCCGGTCAGCCGATCACCTCCTCATGAACGGTGGGATGTCCACCTCGTCGTCGTTGTCGTCGTCGTTCTGGTTGCGCGAACGCCCGAGCAACGATCCGCCAAATCCGGTGGAATTCGCCGTGGGATTCGCAGTGGGGTTCGCAGCGGGATTCGCCGGGTGACCACCCGTGGGCCTGCCCTGCGCACCCGCGCCCTGCTGCTCTCCTGAGATCGTGGATCCGTCGTTGCCGATGGGGCCTGCTGCACCGGGTTGCCCGGAACGCTGTTCCCCCGTTCCGAATTGCTGGTCCGAACGCTCGGTGTCGGCAGCGGCAGCTCCACTGTCCCCGCCGGAGGGCATCGGACCACGTGCGTGGCCGAGCACGCTCGTCCGCTCGGACTCCCCGGGAGACTGCGCGGGCTCGTCCTGTCCCGAGGGGCGATAGGCCTCCTGCCCCGAGGGGCGCTGGGGACGCTCGTTACCGAGGGCTTCGGCCCGCCCCGCCTGCTCACCACCGGCCGGGCGCTGGGGGGGAGCCTGCTGCTGGGCGGAGACCTGCTGGGGAGCCTCCTCCTGCTGCTGAACCGGCTCAGCCTGGCCGTCGACCACCTGTCCCTTGCCCACGACCGCGTCCTCGGACTCGTCGCGGGAGCCGACCTTGTCCGGGTCCAGCTTCTTGTGGGTCGGTGCTCCGGCGTCGAAGCCCGCCGCGATCACGGTCACTCTGACCTCGTCCCCGAGGGAATCGTCGATGACCGTACCGAAGATGATGTTCGCCTCCGGGTGCGCGGACTCCTGCACCAACGAGGCGGACTCGTTGATCTCGAACAGTCCGAGGTCGGAGCCACCCGCGATGGCCAGCAGCACACCGTGGGCCCCCTCCATGGAAGCCTCGAGCAGCGGGGAGTTGATCGCCTTCTGAGCGGCCTCCACCGCTCTGCCCTCGCCTCTGGCCGAACCGATCCCCATCAGGGCGCTGCCCGCGTCCGACATGACGCTTTTCACGTCGGCGAAGTCCAGGTTGATCAAACCGGGGGTGGTGATCAGGTCCGTGATGCCCTGAACACCGGAGAGCAGCACCTCGTCGGCGGACCGGAAGGCGTCCATGAGGCTCACGCCGATGTCGCCGAGCTGCAGCAGCCGGTCGTTCGGGATGACGATCAGCGTGTCGCACTCGTCGCGCAGGTCCTTTATCCCCTGCTCCGCCTGGGAAGCCCTGCGCTTTCCCTCGAAGGAGAACGGGCGAGTGACCACACCGATGGTCAGCGCGCCCAGCTTGCGCGCGACGGAGGCGATCACCGGAGCACCGCCCGTCCCGGTCCCACCGCCCTCACCGGCGGTGACGAAGACCATGTCGGCGCCCTTGAGGACCTCCTCGATCTCGTCCTTGTGATCGTCGGCTGCCTGATAGCCGACATCAGGTGCCGCACCGGCACCCAGTCCGCGCGTCAGCTCACGGCCGATATCGAGCTTGACGTCGGCATCCGACATCAGGAGGGCCTGCGCGTCGGTGTTCACCGCGATGAACTCGACGCCTTTGAGCCCGACCTCGATCATCCGATTCACGGCGTTTACACCGCCGCCACCGATGCCGACGACTTTAATCACCGCGAGATAGTTGTGCGGGGGCGTCATCGTCATCCGCCTTCCTGGTCGTGGCTGAAGCGCTCGCTGTGGTGGACCTGGCCGGTCCTGTTCGCGGACGCCGGTTGGCGCCCCATGGTCGTGCCGCCGATCAACGGCTACGCGGTTGGCTCGCTGTCAACCCCGTACATGATCGGACGTTAGGCATCGCGGCCGGGACTAGTCCAGCAGCCACGCCGATGGCCGCTGTCGCGTGTCGCCGACACCATCCCGCCACGAACGCCGTACCAACGTCTAGGAAGTGCCCGCGCCCCACACCACGACACCTCGAACGCATTCATTCCGCCGTATCACGACCACAGTTCCACCGTACCGCGAAGGGGTTCGGAACGGGCGACGTCCACCGTGGTCGGTCCACGAACGAGTCACAGCGGGACCTTCTCCACTTTCCGGACACGTCCCGCCCCTGCTGCCCTGCCGGAACATCGCCCCTCCAGGCGCGTCTCCCCTCCGGTGGTGCCACGGAGCGCGACACCGGCATCCTTCCATCCACGGGGGACACCGCGCGGAGACCGAAGCTCACGGAGGACAATCGCACCGGACCACGACAGGAGGGGTGGGCTCAACAGTGGCAGTCGAACGGGTGGCGACAGCGCACTCGCCCCGTGGCGAGACGGTGCTGTCACGCCGGGAGGACGGAACGCTCGAACTGCGGGTCAACGGCGTTTTCGTCATGGACACCGCGCACACGGCCAGCGAACGCGCACTCGCGCGAAACGCCCTCGACGCGTTCCACGGCTCCCCGGGCTCCGCACGAGACGGCACAAGGGTGCTCATCGGCGGCCTCGGCCTCGGATTCACGCTGCACGAGGTGCTCGGCTACTCCGAGGTCGCCAGCGTCGTGGTCTCCGAGATCGAGCCTGCGGTCGTGGAATGGTTCCTGCAGGGGCTGGTTCCCGAGGTCGCTGCCGACCGCCACGACGATCGTGTGACATTGGACACCGCGGAAATCACCGAATCGGTGTCCGCGCAACGGGACTCCACGCTGGACGTGCTGCTGCTCGATGTGGACAACGGTCCCGGGTACCTGGTGCGTTCCGAGAACGCTTCCGTGTACGGAACGGGCTTCCTGCGGCAGTGCCGGGACAAGCTCGCCCCCGGCGGACTGCTGGCAGTCTGGTCGGCGAACCCGGCCCCCGAGCTGGCCGAGACCGTCCGCGAGGTGTTCGGATCCGTGGAACAACGTGCTGTTCCGGTGACGCTGGGTTCGCTGGAAACCGAGTACCACCTCTACACCGGCCGCATCGGCGCGAACTGACCGCTTCCCGCCGGTGAGGCGGCTCCGAGAATTTCGTCCGGAAAGCGCCGCGCACCCACCCGGGCGAGCACCTCAGGACACAGTGGGCAATTCCGGAGCGGTGACGTCGTAGACCCGCCCCTGGCGGGTGAGCAGCGCGGGAAGCACCGCGGCCTTGAGCTCCGACTCGGCCGCGCTGCCCCACTCGACGGTGCGCCCCCGCGTCAACAGCAACCGCACCCCGCCGGAACCGTCGAGCTCCACCACCCGGACCTGCTTGCGGACCTTCTCGTCCAACGAAGTGAACGCCGTGATCGCTTCCTCGGTCCGTTGTTCGCCGACGTCCTCCGGGAGGCGGAGTTCGGGCATCCTCCGGGATGGTTCGGGCACCTCCGCGAAACCGACCCCGTCGTCGTCGACCAGTCGGACACCGCCGGAAACCCGTTCGAACAGGACCGGTTCACGCTCCACGACCCGGATCCGCACCGTCGAGGGCCAGACCAACCGCACATCGGCGGACTCCACCCGGGAGATCCCGGTAACCCGCTCGCGGACGGCCGCACGGTCCACGCGCACTATCGGGGTGCCCTCCTCGATGGAGGCCACCCGGCTCACCCGACCCGCATCGAGCACCTCGGTACCGCTCACCCGCACCGAACGCACTCCGAGCACCGGGGTGAAGAAGACGAGCACGGCAGCCGTGGTGATCAGAGCGAGCGCGACGAGAACGATCCAGCGGGCGATCCGACCCCGCCCCGCGGACTCCTCCCCGTCACGGCCTCCCCGCGTCCGCGAGCTTGTCCGTCCCCCGGAGGAACGGGCCCGCCCCGACTCCCTCATGACTGCTCCGTGTCACTCGGTTCCGATCCCGTCGTGCTCCGGTTGCCCACCTCGGTCAGGATCTCCGGGCCGAGCATGGTGACATCGCCGGCCCCCATGGTCAGTACGACGTCACCGGGCCGGACCAGCTCGGCGATCCGGAGGGGGACCTCGGTGATCGACGGCTCGTAGTGCACCCGCTCCGGAGGCAGCGGCACCGCCCCGGAGATCAGCTCCCCGGAGACACCGGGCTGCGGTTGTTCCCGCGCTCCGTACACGTCGAGCACCACCACCTCGTCGGCCAGGGCCAACGCCTCGGCGAACTCCGCGGCGAAAGCAGCGGTCCTGGAGAACAGGTGCGGTTGAAAGACCACGACGAGCCTGCCGGAGTCCACCTCGGTGCGGGCGGCGCGCAGCTGCACGCGCACCTCCGTGGGGTGGTGGGCGTAGTCGTCGTAGACGCGCACCCCGTCGGCCCTGCCCTTGAACTCGAAACGACGGCGCACCCCGCCGAACGCGGCCAGCCCTTCCAGCAACCCCTCCAGCGGCGCTGCCAGCTCGAGGCCCGCGAGCAGCGCCGCCACCGCGTTGCCCGCCATGTGCTCCCCCGGCACGGAGACGGACAACTCCACGGACCGGGTGCGGCCACCTTCGCCGAGCAGCAGCTCGACCATGCTCCTGCCGTGGCTCGGGTGGTGCGCGACGAGCCGTGCGTCGTCCTCGCCCTCGACGGCGGAGCCGTAACGCCGAACGCGGAAACCGGCGTTCTCGGCCCGATCGGCGAGGGCGGCCGCGCCGGGATCGTCCACCCCGGCGATCAGCACCCCACCCGGCCGGACGCGCTCGACGAACTTCTCGAACACCTCGGTGTAGGCCTCGACGCTGCCGTGGTGGTCGAGGTGATCGGGCTCCACATTGGTCACCACGGCGACATCGGGGGAGAACACGAGGAAGGAACCGTCGCTCTCGTCGGCCTCGGCCACGAACACGCCTCCGTCTCCGTGGTGGGCGTTCGCACCCGAGTCGTTGAGATCACCACCGATCGCGAAGGACGGATCGAACCTGCAGTGCTGCAGGGCGACCGTGAGCATCGAGGTCGTGGAGGTCTTGCCGTGGGTGCCGGTCACGCAGGCGACCCGGTGATCACGCATGAGCGCGGCCAACGCCTCGGCGCGCCCCAGCACGGGGATGCCGCGCTCACGCGCCCCCACCAGCTCCGGGTTCCCCCCGTCGATCGCCGTGGACACGACCACGGCGCTCGGCGGGTCCACGTACTGGTCCAGGTTGTCCTCGTGATGGCCGATCCCGACCCTGGCCCCCTGGGTCCGCAGCGCGAGCACGGTGCGGGAGTCGCGGGCGTCCGAGCCGGAAACCCGCTCCCCCCTGGCCAGCAGGATACGAGCGATTCCGCTCATGCCGGCCCCGCCGATACCGACCAGGTGCAGGTGGGACAACAACTCGTCCGTCGCCGGCGCGAGCGCCTCCTCCGCGGAACTCGGTCCGCCTGCTGCCTCACCGCTCACTGCGCGGCCACCTCCAGTACGGTTTTGGCCAGCACCCGATCGGCTTCTCGGTGGCCGCTCTCCAGCGTCGCGCGGTTCATCCGCGCCAGCATCTCGGGGTCGCCGGCCAAAGGTAGCACCTCGTCGATGACGCGCTGCGGCGTCAACTCCTCGTCGGTGATCATCCGAGCCCCTCCCCCGCTGACCACGGGCTGGGCGTTCAACGCCTGTTCCCCGTTCCCGTGGGGCAACGGCACGAACACCGCGGGCAGTCCCGCCGCGGAGACCTCGGCCACCGTCATGGCCCCGGAGCGGCACACGACGAGATCGGCCGCGGCGTAGGCCAGGTCCATCCGTTCGAGGTAGGGCACGGGCACGTAGGGAGGTGCCCCGGGCACTTCCCGCACCGCGAGGGTGTTCTTCGGGCCGTGCGCGTGCAGCACACCTATCCCGGCCCGTCCGAGCTCGTCGGCCGCCCCGGAGAAGGCGGTGTTCAACGTCTGCGCCCCCTGCGAACCGCCGAAGACGAGCACCGTGGGGGCGCTGGGGTCCAGACCGTAGTGGGCCCGCGCCTGCTGCCGCAGCGCGGCGCGGTCCAGCGTGGTGATCGACTCCCGCAACGGGATCCCTATGGTGCTCGCTCCGGGTAAGCCGCTGTCCGGGACGGCGGCCAGCACGCGCTCAGCCAGCCGCGCTCCGACCTTGTTGGACAGTCCGGCTCGTGCGTTGGCCTCGTGCACGACGATCGGCACCCTGCCCCTGGCGCCGAGATACGCCGACAGGGAGACGTAACCACCGAAACCGACGACCACATCGGCCCCCACCCGGTCCAGGACCTCGCGGGTCCGGCGGACCGAGTCGCGGACCTTCAACGGCATCCGGAACAGTTCCGGGCTGGCCTTCCGGGGCATCGGCACCGGAGGAACGAGCTCGAGCTGGTACCCCCTCTTGGGAACGATGTCGGTCTCCAGCCCGCGCTCCGTGCCGAGCGCCACCACACGAGCGTCCGGACGGATCCTGCGCACCGCGTCGGCCAGGGCCATCGCCGGTTCTATGTGCCCGGCCGTGCCCCCGCCCGCGACGACCACGGTCGGTCCCCGCTGCTCCGGGGCGGACGAACCCTCTCGACCTGCGGGGGTGCTCGGCTGCTGTGTGCTCAACGAAGTACTCCTCGTAACTCGGGATTCACGCGACGCCGTGCGCTTTCGCCGCCGCTTTCACGTACGTCCCCGGCAGGACGAGCGGAAATCGTGCACAACCGCTTCCGCTCATCGTGCCGAGCGGGCCCCTCCCGGGCCCCGTGCTGCGCCTTGTCGTTGCTTTCCCGCCCGCGAACCACCGGTCCCCGACTTCCCGGAAGGTTTGGCCGGTTGGGGACCGCGTTGCTTGGCGGTGGTGCTGTTGTTCGAGCGGCGCGACGCCGGAGGCCGGTACGGCGCCGGGGTGGGCAGGCGCAGCAGTTTTCCGACCCTGCCCGGCCCCAGCGAGCGCAACGCCGCGATGGCCTCGGGCTCGTGTCTGGCGCAGTTGGCCAGCAGCCCGAAGACGATCATCGTCGTCACCACGGAACTGCCTCCCGAGGAGATCAGCGGAAGCGGAAGCCCCGTCACGGGGAGCAGCCCGACCACGTAGCCGATGTTGATGGCTGCCTGGGCCACCAACCACGTGGTCAGGGTCGCAGCGACCAGCCTGATCCACGGATCGGTGTTGCGGCTGGCGATCCGCATCCCCACGTAGGCGAGGGTGCCGAACAGGATCAGCACCACGACGCAACCGACGAACCCGAGTTCCTCCCCGAGCACCGCGAAGATGAAGTCGTTGTCGGCCTCGGGAAGGTACTGCCACTTGGACCAACCCCGCCCCAGCCCCTCGCCGAACAGTCCACCGTCGGCCAGAGCCAGCAACGCCTGGTTCGACTGGAAACCGGCCCCCTGGGGATCGGACCCCGGGTTCAGGAACGAAGTGACCCGGCCCATCTGATAACCCCCGAGGGTGATCAGTGCCGTGGCGGCCGTGACACCTCCCAGCAGGACAGCGCTGAACAGTCGCAGCGGAGCCCCCGCGAACCACAGCAGCGCCAGCAGCACCACCCCCAGCAGCACCGTGGAGCCGAGGTCCGGCTGCATCATCACGAGGGCGAATATCAGCAGGGCGGCGGGGACCACCGGAACGAGCAGGTGCCGGTACTGCCCGAGCAGAGCACGTTTGGTGACCAGCACGTGCGCACCCCACAGCGCGAGGGCGATCTTGGCCGGTTCCACCGGCTGGAACGAGACCGGTCCGAGCGCGAACCAGCTCTGCGCCCCGTTCTCGGACGCCCCCAGACCGGTGAGCACGAGCACGAGCAGCAGCAGGCAGATCAGCAGCAGCACGTGGCTGAAGCGACGCAGCACCCACACCGGCGTGCGCATGGCGACATAGCACCCCACCGCGCCGACCAGGCAGTGCGTCAGATGGCTCAGGAAGATGCTGTAGGAGGAGCCCTCCTTGTTGAACGACTCCACGCTGGAGGCGGACAGCACCATCACCAGACCGAAAGCCGTGAGCAGCCCGAACACCGCGAGCAACAGGTGAAACGAGGCGAGCGGCCTGGTCAACCAGGCGGTCAGCGCCGAGCTCACTCCGCGCAGACCGTCACCGACGCCCTGTCTGCCGCGTTCGCGGGACCCGCTGCCGCGCTCACGAGAACCACTGACGTTCCCGGCCGCCACGACTGATCACCCCCTGTGCCGTTCGGCCGGGTCCACGGCGGACTCGGCCAGCAGCGCACGCACGGAATCGGTGAACTCCCGCCCCCTGTGGGCGTAGTCGGTGTACATGTCCATCGACGCCGCGGCCGGAGCCAGCACCACGGCTGATCCCGGTTCGGCGCGGGCGGCGGCCAGGCGCACGGCTTCCGACATCGCCGACTCGTGCTCCGGGGGGACGCTCACCACGGGGACGTCCGGAGCGTTCCGCCGCAACGAGTCGGCGATGAGCCCACTGTCGGTGCCGATGAGCACGACCGCCAGGAAGCGCCGCGCGTGGGTGCGCACCAGTTCGTCGACGTCGGCGCCCTTCAGCAGCCCGCCCGCGATCCACACCACGCCGGAGTGCGCGCGCAGGGCGGCCGAGGCGGCGTGCGGATTGGTCGCCTTGGAGTCGTCGACGTAGATCACCTCGTCGGCCTCGCCCACGACGACCGAGCGATGCTCACCGGGAGCGAAGTCGCGCAGCCCGCTGGAGCAGGCCGCGGGGGCGACACCGTGGGAGCGGGCGAGCGCGCAGGCTGCGAGCGCGTTGGAGAGGTTGTGCGTCCCCACCTGACGGACGTCGCTCACCTCGGCCAGGGAGGTGGAAGCGGACTCGTCCGCTCCATCCAGGGGGAAGGCCAGGTCGCGGAGCTCCTCCCCCACGAGACCGAGCTGCCCGCCCACCGGCTCTCCCGTGGTGATGCCGACGGAGGACGCCGTGGCGTACTTCTCGGCCAGCATCGTCGAGGCCTCGTCGTCGGCGTTGTACACCGAGCAGAGGTTGCCCCGGTAGACGGCCGACTTGGCGAGACCGTAGGCGTGCAACGAGCCGTGCCAGTCCAGGTGGTCGTCGGCCAGGTTGAGCACCACCCCCGCGTGGGGGGACAGCGTGTTCGACCAGTGCAGCTGGAAGCTCGACAGCTCCACGGCCAGCACCCCGTGCCCCGCGCGCACGGCGTCGACCGCGGGCAGGCCGACGTTGCCGCAGGCGACCGCGTCGAGGCCCGCGGAACGCAGGATCGACTCGAGCATGCCCACCGTGGTGGTCTTGCCGTTCGTGCCCGTGACGGCGAGCCACACCGCCGGTGCGGAACTCGCGCGGTCGATCCGCCAGGCGAGTTCGATCTCACCGATCACCTCGATGCCGGCGGCGGCCGCGGCCTCGAGCAGCGGGGCGTCCGGACGCCACCCCGGACTGGTGACCACGAGATCGGTTCCCGCCGGAGGCTCGGCCAGGTCGGTGCACAGTTCCGCGCCGCGCTGCCGCAGCTCGGAGAGCGCGGCCAGCCGTCCCTCGGACGCGTCCGTGATCGTGACGGCGGCGCCCTCGGCGAGTAACGCCTCGGCAGCCGATCTGCCGGACACTCCGGCACCCGCGACCAGAACTCGTGCACCCACCTTGCTCATGACCTCACCAACGATCCACGTGAAAGATGTGCCGTTCGGCGCCTCTCCGCATCCGCGGCCCGCTCGTCACGGCTCGGGCGCGCCGCGAGCGGACTCCATCAGGTCCCGCCCGCCAGGGACAGCCAGTCGGCGTAGAACAGGCCCACCCCGAACAGGCAACTGATCGCACCCAGTATCCAGAACCGAATGATCACCGAGGTTTCGGCCCACCCCGCGAGTTCGAAGTGGTGGTGGAACGGCGCCATCCGGAACAACCGCCTGCGCGACGTGCGGAAAACCACGATCTGCAACACCACGGAGAGGGCCTCGACAACGAACAGACCGCCGATGACGATCATCAGCAGTTCCGTGCGGGTCGTCATCGAGAGCCCGGCGACCAGTCCACCGATGGCCAGCGAACCGGTATCGCCCATGAAGATCTTGGCCGGTGCCGCGTTCCACCAGAGGAAGCCCACGCAGGCCCCCATGGCCGCCGCCGCGACCACGGCGACGTCCAGCGGGTCACGCACCTGGTAGCAGGCCGGTCCGAGCTCGGCAGCCAGCTGGCAGGAGTTGCGGAACTGCCAGAAGGAGATCAGCACGTAGCTGGCCAGCACCATCGCGGCCGTTCCTCCGGCCAGACCGTCCATGCCGTCGGTGAAGTTCACCGCGTTGGACCAGCCGCTGATGGCGATGTAGGCGAACACCACGAAACCGACGAGGCCGAAGGAGACCACGTTGATGTCCCGGATGAACGACAGGTTGTCCGAAGCGGGGGTGAACCCGTTCCTGTCGGCGAACTGCAGGGCCAGGACGGCGAACAGCACCGAGGACAGCATCTGTCCGATCAGCTTCGCCGTCTTGTTCAGCCCCAGGTTGCGGCGCTTGCGGATCTTGATGAAGTCGTCCAGGAACCCGACGATGCCGAGCATCGTGGTCAGGCCGAGCACCAACAGCGCGGTGATGCTGGGGAACGTGTCGGACACCGTCAGATGAGTCGCCAGGTATCCGACCCACATGGCGACGAGAATCGCCATTCCCCCCATCGTGGGGGTCCCCCGCTTGGACGAGTGGGACTTCTGCACCTCCTCGCGGATCTCCTGACCGAAACCCTGTTTCGAGAAGACCTTGATGAGATACGGGGTGAAGAGAATGGAGACGACCAGGCCGACGGCCGCGGCGACGAGAATGCTCTTCACGTCGTACCACCGCCTCGCGCGGCGTCCTCCCCGGAGGACTCCCCTGCGGTGGATCCCGTCAGCTCCTCGGCGACGCGCCACAGCGCCGCCGCGTTGGACGCCTTGATCAACACGGCGTCATCGGGCCGCAACTCGTCCCGCAACAACCCGACGGCGGCCTCGACGTCCGGTACCAGAGTCGACTCCTCTCCCCAAGAACCTTCCAGCGCGGCACCCTGGTGCATCGCACGGGCCTGATCACCGACCACGACCAGTCGGTCGATGTTCAACCGCACGGCCAGTCGTCCGATCTCGTCGTGCGCGGTGGACGTCTCGTCGCCCAACTCGCCCAGCGCGCCGAGAACGGCCCAGCTTCTCCCCGGGCCACCGTGTTTCATCGAGGCGAGGGCCTTCAGAGCCGCCCGCACCGATTCCGGGTTGGCGTTGTAGGCGTCGTTGATCACCGTGACCCCTCCCGGGGTCTCGGTGACCTCCATCCGCTTGCCGGACAGCTGACGCACCTGCTCCAGACATTCGACGGTCTGCTCGACGGTGGCTCCGAGCTCCCTGGCCACCGCCGCCGCGGCCAGCGCGTTGCCGACGTGGTGCTCGCCGTGCAGCGGCAGCCGCACCGTGGCCCGCCCCTCCGGGGTGACCAGCGTGAATCCGGGGCGCGCCTGCTCGTCGAGCTCCACGTCCTCAGCCCTGACCTCGGCGTCCGGGCGCTGCCCGAACCGCAACACCCGCGCGTCGGTGCGCTGGGCCATGGCCGCCACGGCCGGATCGTCGGCGTTCAACACCGCGACCCCACCGTCGGCCGCGGCGGGCAGCGCCTCGACCAGCTCACCCTTGGCCCTGGCCACGGCCTCCCGCGAACCGAACTCGCCGAGGTGGGCGCTGCCGACGTTGAGCACCACTCCCACGCGGGGCGGGGCCGACTCGCACAGCTCCGCGATGTGCCCCGTCCCACGGGCGGACAGCTCCAGAACCAGGTGGCGGGTGTCCTCGTCCGCACGCAGCACCGTCCAGGGATGGCCGATCTCGTTGTTGAACGATCCGGGCGGAGCCACGGTCGGCCCCGAGGGTTCGAGCAGCTGCGCGATCAGGTCCTTCGTCGAGGTCTTGCCGGAGGAACCGGTGACCCCCACGACCGTGAGCCGCTCCAACCGGTCGACCACCAGACGGGCGAGTCGCGCCATGGCGACCAGCACGGCGGCTCCCGAACCGTCCGTGTCACCGGCCAGAGCCATCGCACGGGCCCGTTCGGCCGCGTCGACGGGCGGCACGATCACGGCGGGGGCGTCCACTTCCCTCGCCGCGAGCACGGCGACAGCTCCGTCCGCGACCGCACGCTCCGCGAACCGGTGCCCGTCGACGTGTTCCCCCGGTACCGCAACGAAGAGTCCACCGGGGCGTATCTTCCTTGAATCGAATTCGACGGCCGCGGTGACGACCTCGCTACCGTCGGCGCGGTGCAGTCTGCCACCGACTACCTCAGCGATCTCGTCGAGGCTGAGCCGGATCACCTTGCCTCCTCGTCACTTCCCCGGTTCTCCTCCGGGGACCACCGCACGGCGGTGTTCTCCGTCCCTTCCGGACCTTCAAGTCGTTCGCGCAACGCGGCCGCCAGCTCGTCCCGGTCCGAGAAGGGGTGGGTCACCCCGGCCACTTCCTGACCGGTTTCGTGCCCCTTCCCCGCGACCACGACGACGTCGCCTCCGCGTGCCCGACGCACCACCTCGTTGATCGCCGTCCGCCGATCGGCGATCTCGCACAACACGGCGCGGTCTTCCTCGGCCACTTCCGCCGCCCCGTCGAGCACGCTCGCTCTGATCTCCGCCGGATCCTCACCGCGCGGATTGTCGTCGGTCACCACCAGCAGGTCCGCCGACCGCGCCGCGGTGGCTCCCATGACGGGACGCTTGGCCGCGTCCCGGTCACCTCCACAGCCGAGCACGACGAGCACCCTCCCAGCCGCTTGGGCCCGCGCCGCTTCCAGCACGGCCTCGACGGCATCGGGCTTGTGCGAGTAGTCCACCACTGCGGCGAAGTCCTGGCCCAGTGCGACACGCTCCATGCGCCCCGGAACGTCCACCTCGGCCAACCCTTCGGCGACGGACTCCGCGTCCACGCCGAGTTCCCACAGCACGGCCGTGGCGAGCAAAGCGTTGGCGATGTTGAACGACCCCGGCAAGCGTAGCCGGATATCCACACGAGCCTCGCCCGGACCAATCGCGGTGAACTGCTGCTCCCCGCTCGGATGAGCCACGACTCCGTTCGCGGTCCAGTCGGCGTCCCGCCCGTCTGCAGCAACCGTGACCACCCCGGAGCGGACCAATCGCCGCCCCCACTCGGTGTCCAGGGACACCACCTCACGCGCACAGCGGCCGTCGAACAGCATGGCCTTGGCGGCGAAGTAGTCCTCCATATCACTGTGGAAGTCCAGGTGATCCCTGGAAAGGTTGGTGAAACCGCCCGCGGCGAACTCGACTCCGGAAACCCTGCCCAGCGCCAACGCGTGGCTGGACACCTCCATGACCACGTGCGTGACACCGCGTTCGGCCATCACGGCCAGCAGGGCCTGCAGATCGGGAGCCTCCGGGGTGGTGAACGCGCTGTCGAGGCGGGTTCCGGCCACGCGGGTCTCGACCGTTCCGATCAACCCGGTGACGCACCCCGCCCGGCGCAGCGCGGCCTCGGCCAGGTAACTCGTGGTGGTCTTGCCAGAGGTACCCGTGATGCCCAGCACGGAAAGCCGCCGGGACGGCCTGCCGTAGATCTCGGCAGCCAGCGCACCGAGGACACGACGCGGTTCGGGGTGCACCAGCAGCGGAACTTCGCCCCCGGCCACCGAGGTGTGTTCGGTCAACGCCGCCGCGCGTGCCCCCTCCTCGTCCGTGACAACGGCACGCGCCCCCGCGTCGAGGGCGGCAGCGGCGTGCTCCGCACCGTGGGTGCGGGCACCGGGCAACGCGGCGAACAGGTCACCGACGACGACATGTTGAGCACGCAAAGTGACACCGCTCACCTCGACAGGGGTGTCACCGACGGAGTCCGTCGACTCGGTGATGCGGACCACGCGGGCACCGGTCGACTCGGCTAACTGCTGAATACTCACCGGCTCGACGCGCGATGGACGAGGCGGGGAAGTCGCAACCGCGGAAGGCACGGCGAAAAGGTTACCTGTACCGCTCGGAGGAGCAGCCTCACGGTGGGCGCGTCCCCCGAGCGGTCGTCCCCGCTACGCCGAAAGGCGGAGGGGGTGGAATCGCACCTCCACTCCCCGTCCCGTTCCTCCGCGCGGACCTCCGGGGATTCCCCTGGCGAAACGGCCGGTCCGCGTGCTTCCCCTCCGGGAATCAACGTTTCTGCAGCGTCTTCCGCGGGGCCGGTTCCGGGGAAAGCGGAATGTCGTAGCGCCGTGTCAGGTCGGCTGCCACGTCGTGGAACAACGGTCCGGCCGATTCGGTGCTTTCCGGTTCGTCGAGCATGATTCCGACCACGTACCTCGGATCGTCCGCCGGAACCATGCCCGCGAACGTCACCCAGTACTTGGAATTGCTGTAGCAACCACAGGCGGGATCGGGTTTCTGCGCCGTCCCCGTCTTGCCCGCGATCTGGTAACCGGCCAGCGCGGCCCCCGGAGCGGTTCCCCCCTGCTCGTCACCCTCCTGCACCACGGCGCGCAGCATGTTCTTGACCGTATCCGCGGTCTGCTCCCCGACCACTCGCACTTTCTCGGGGCGCGGCTGAGCGACCTCCGTGCCGTCGGGGCGCACCGTCGACTCGACGAGCCGCGGCGGGATCCGCACTCCGTCGTTGGCGATCGCCTGATACATACCGGCCATCTGCAGCACGGTCATCGAGAGCCCCTGGCCGATCGGCAGGTTCGCGAACCTCGTGTCCGACCACTGCTTGCGCGCGGGAACCGTCCCCGACGTCTCCCCCGGCAAGGCGATACCGGTCTTCTCGCCCAGACCGAACTTCCGGATCAGCTCCGCGAAGCGGTCCTTGCCGAGCTTTTGCGCCACCTTCAGGGTCCCCACGTTGGAGGATTTGGCCAGCACGCCCCGGAAAGTCAGCGGAAGAGTCTCGTGACTCCAGGCGTCGTGGATCGTGGCACCGCCCATCTTGATCTCGTCCGGGACCTGCAACACCGTGTCCGGTTCCACGATGTCGTGTTCGATCGCCCCCGCCGCCGTGATCAACTTGTTCACGGACCCCGGTTCGTACGGCGTGGTCACCGCCCGGTTGCTCAGGTTCCGGGCAGCCCTGCTGGACTGGTCCTCCGGCTCCGAGGGGTCGGCGTTGGCCAGCGCACGCACCTTTCCGGTCTTCGTGTCGAGCACGACCGCGCTTCCTCCGGAGGCTCCCCTCTCCTTGACGTAGGAGGCCAGTTTCCGGTTCAGCGCGAACTGCAGGTCGGAGTCGAGAGTCAACCGCACGTCCGCCCCCGGCTCGGCGGCCTTGATCTTCTTGGTTCCCGGGATGACCAGACTGCTTCCCATGGCCGTGTCCGAGATCTTGACCCCGTCCTCACCGGTCAGCTTCTTGTCCAGCGCGTTCTCCATCCCCACAGTCCCGCGGATCTTGTTCTCCCCCTTGCGCCAGGAGGCGGCCCCCACGATGCCCGCCGCCACCGATCCCGCAGGGTAACGCCGAACGGCCCGGTACTCACTGCCGATCTGCGGGTACTTCTCGTGGATCCTGCGGGCCGTTCCGGGATCGATCAGCGGGCCGAAGTAGAGGAATTGCTGGTCGGAGAACAACGCGTCCAGAACCTGCTGCTCACTGACCTTGCCGTGGGTTATCTCGGCGATACCCTTGGCGATGGCCCGTTTCTTCTCCGGTCCCGTTTTCACCCAGGGCTTCTTCTCGCGCTCCTTGCGCTGCTGCTCGTCGAGAAGGCGTGGATTGGCGTAAAGCTTGCGGGCCTCACCGCTGAAGGCCAGCACCCTGTCGTTCACGTCGGTGATCGAGCCGCGCTCCGCCGGAATGGCCTGCTTGGTCACCAGCTGGTCGTTGGCCTGCTCCGACAACGCGCGCGCCTCGAACCCCTGGACGATCACCAGCTTGGTGCCGGTCGCGACCAGGGCGAGCACGAGCAGCAGCCTGCCGATGCCCAAGCGCCTCTTGCTCGCAGCGACCTTGGTCCGCGGAGTCCGGGTGGAGCGGGTTCCGCGCGAGCCGCTCGATTTCCGGCCCTGACTTTTGTCCGCCGGGCGCACCGGAGCGCGACGGGTCGCGTCGCGCTTGGAGCCTCCGCGTCGGGGTGTACCACGTTGCCTGTCGCGACGAGCCATATGCGTTATTCCATCGAGGGGTCGTTCGACGGGGACCGGTCGGAGTTCACCGCGTCCCCGGAGTTCGCTTCCTGACCGGGTTCGTTCCGCGAGTTGTCCTGCCGCTGATCCTCCGAGGCGGTGCTTTCGGACGAAGGTTCCGGTTTCGGGGGATCCGGCGTCGGGGCGGCGCTGGGATCACCGACCACGCGCACCGATCCGTCCGGGGCGACCACCAGGTGAGCCGGGTCCGGTGCGGGGACCATGTTCATTTCCTCGACCCGCTGCTGGACCTCCGAGATGGAGCCCATCTTGCTGACCGAGCGCATCAGATCCTCCTTGCGCTCGGTCAACGCCTGCACTCGTTCCTTCGAGTCCTGTATGCGGTACGAATTGCTCACGGCTGCGATCGACAACCACAGAGTGGCGACGATGCCCACGGCCAGCACGACCATGGCGGTGCCCACGAAGGCCGCCCGGGAGGTCGCCACCTTGCTCAACAACCGGTAGAAGACCCCGGCTCCCGATTGGAGGAGCCCGCTTCCCGAGAGGGCGAGGCGTGACTTCCCCTGCGCGATCCGGTTCTGCCCGGGGCGTCTCCCCCGCCGTTCGGTGCTCCGCTCCTCCTTCTTGCCGGCCTCCTCCTTCTTGCCGGCCTCGGGTTGCTTGCCCCGCTCGCGTTTGCGCTCGTAGGCGCGCTCCGCGCTGGCCGAGCGAACACGCCCCCTGCGGCTGCTCCGGCCGTTGCCGCGCTGCTCGGCACGTTGCCGTTGCCTGCCGCTCTTCCGTTCCCCGTCGTTTCCGCCGCGCGCCGGCGCCGTCATGCCTCCTCCTGGATTCGCTCGGCGGCTCGCAGACGTACCGAACTCGCCCTGGGATTGGCCGCGACCTCCTGCTCGCCCGCGAATTCAGCGCCACGGGTGAGCACGCGCAACTCCGGCCCGTGCCCGGGCAGCTCGACCGGAAGGTCCAACGGTGTCCGCGATTTCGCCCGCTCCGCAAAAGTGCGTTTGACGATGCGGTCCTCCAAGGAGTGGTACGACATCACCACGATCCGTCCTCCCCCCGCCAACGAGTCGATCCCCGCGGGAAGGGCACGTCGCAGCACCTCCAACTCGCCGTTCACCTCGATGCGCAGCGCCTGGAAGGCGCGCTTGGCGGGATGTCCTCCACTGCGCCTGCTCGCCGCCGGAACGCTGTCGTAGACCAACTGGACCAACCGCGCGCTCGTGACGAACGGTTCCCGATCGCGTTCCCGCACTATCCGCCCGGCGATCCTGGACGCGAACTTCTCCTCGCCGTACTCCCGCAACACCCTCGTCAGCTCGTCCTTGGAGTACGTGTTGAGCACGTCGGCGGCGGTGAGTCCGGCCGTGCCGTCCATGCGCATGTCCAGCGGGGCGTCCCTGGAGTAGGAGAACCCGCGTTCCGTCTCGTCCAACTGCAACGAGGACACTCCGAGGTCGAACAGGATTCCGTCCAGCGAGGACAAACCCTGCTCGGCCAGGATCTCCGGAATGCGGTCGGCGACGTCGTGCACCAGCCGCACGCGTCGCGAGTAGGGCTCGAGACGCCGGCGGGCCAGCTCCAGGGCCTCCGGATCGCGGTCGACACCCACCACGGTGGTTTCCGGGAAGGAGCGCAGCAACGCCTCGGCGTGCCCGCCCATCCCGAGAGTGGCGTCGAGAACCACCCCGGGACGCGCACTCAGCACCGGCTCGAACAGCCGGACCGTCCGATCCAGCAGCACCGGGAGGTGGCGCCGCTCCACGTGCGAATCCGACTCCGCGGAATCCCTCGTTCCGTCCTCCGCTTCGGAGTCCCGTCCCGGAACCTCTGACACAGTGGCTTTCCCTCCTCTTCGAACCGCCCGGGGAGGACGGGGCGGAATTCCTCTCGAATGGACGCCCGAGGTCCGCGCGCTCGTTCTTTCGAGTTCGCGCCGCCGAGTTCGCGCCGCCGCGCGGCGCACGAGAAACGGCGTTTCGCCCCAGGTGTCCGTCCAACCCCACCAACAGGTCGGCCGCCCCCGAAGCCACTCCCCGAGCGGTGCGCCCCTGCTGCCACTCACGCTACCGGCAGTCACGCGAACCACGACGCCCACGACGCGGCAGGATCCCCTGCGGAACTGTCCGCGTTTCCACGCCGAAAGAGATCTCCCCGACCGACCTCACATTACCCCACCCCGCCCCTTCGTCAACCGGAAACGCCGGGGGCGCGACTCGACGATCCCCACGATCGTGCGAAACCCCCGCGAACCGCTCGCACGCGGGGCGTGTCGGTGAGCTGCTTCCCACCGAGTACGGCGCTGGAACGCACGCGGGGATTTGAGACACTTCGGGGCACACCGCAACACGAGCGCTCCGTGCGACCGGAACCGCTCGGCCGTCCCGGTACGGTTCGCCCGGCCCGCGAGGCGGGCGCGGTGGCCAGCGAACGGCATCTGGAGGTTCTGTGACGCCCGAGACCAGCTCATCCGGCAGCGCCACGTCCACCGCGTCCGGAAGCGGAACGACGCACGGTTCCCGAGCGGACCACCTCGCCACTCCCGGAGAGTCCCCAGCGGGGCTCCCGATCGAGCGCGTCCACGACACGCTGCGCAAAATAGCGGAGAACGTGGAGAACGTGCTCGTGGGCAAGCGGGAAGTGGTGCGCCTGACGCTGGTGACCCTGCTGGCCGAGGGGCACCTGCTCGTGGAGGACGTCCCCGGGGTGGGCAAGACCTCCCTGGCCAAGGCGCTCGCCCGCTCCGTGGACTGCACCACGAACCGGATCCAGTTCACCCCCGACATGCTTCCGGGCGACGTCACCGGAGTGTCCGTGTACAACCGCCGCTCGGAAACGTTCGAGTTCAGGGGCGGGCCGGTCTTCGCGAACATAGTGGTGGGCGACGAGATCAACCGGGCGTCCCCGAAAACCCAGTCGGCCCTGCTCGAGTGCATGGAGGAGAACCAGGTCACCGTCGACGGGCACAGCTACTCCCTCGAATCCCCGTTCATGGTGATCGCCACCCAGAACCCGATCGAGCTCGAGGGCACCTACGCGTTGCCCGAGGCCCAGCGGGACCGCTTCACCTGCCGCGTGTCCATCGGTTACCCCGACAAGCAGGCCGAGCTGGCCATGGTCGACGAACACGCGAGCACCGACCCGCTCGACGGGCTCTCCCCGGTCACGGATGCGACCGAAGTGACCGAGCTGTTGGCGACCGTGCGCAGGATCCACGTGACCACCGAGCTCCGGCGCTACGCGATCGAGCTGGTCACGGCCACCCGCGAGCTGGCCGAGCTGCGTCTGGGCGCCTCTCCGCGGGCCACCCTGCAGCTGCTCCGCGCGGCACGTGCCCAGGCCGCGCTGAACGGACGGGACTTCGTCACGCCGGACGACGTCCAGGCCGTCGCCGTGCCGGTGCTCGCGCACCGCCTCGTACTGACCGGAGAGGCGCGCGCGTCCAGGCAGAACGGCTCGGACCTGGTGCGGCAGCTGCTGGGGCGCGTTCCGGTACCGCGCGACACGGACTCCGCGCTGTGAGCCCCGGATTCATGAGACTCGGGACCACGGGGCTCGGAGTGCTGTCCGGACTGACCGTGCGGGGACGCTGCCTGCTGGCCGCCGCGTGCGCCGCCGTGGTCTGCGCCCTGGTCCTCGACGAGCGAGACCTGCTGCGGGTCGCGTTCTTCGCGGCCGCGCTCCCCCTGCTGACGCTGTCGATCAGTGCGCTTGCCAGGACCGGTCTGCGGGCGGACAGGGAGCTTGTACCGCGCAGGACCGCCGTCCACACGAGCGCGACCGTGCGGTTGCGGCTCAGTTCCACGGGCAGGGTCCCGCCGAGCGGTCTGATCCTGGTGGACGAAGTCCCTCCCCTGCTCGGTGGTACGGCACGTTACGGACTGGGCGGATCCGTGGGCCGGAGCGGAAAAGTCGTGGAGTACACCGTCCGTCCCGAGCTGAGGGGCGTACACCAGCTGGGACCGCTGCGCTGCAGAACACGTGATCCTTTCGGACTGTCGGTGTTCGAGAAGGAGATCGTGGGCTCGGACCACCTGGTCGCGGTCCCCGAGGTCTTCCCGCTGAGCGGGCTGCCCGCGGCGGGAGGCGGACACGGCGGGGAGGACTCCGGGCGGATGCGCGCCGGCCCCGGCAGTGACGACGGCACCATCCGGGAGTACCGGCACGGTGACGACATACGCCGCGTGCACTGGAAGTCGACGGCGCACCGCGACGAACTGATGGTCCGCGTCGAGGAGGGGCCCCGCCACGGCGGAGTCACCGTGCTGCTCGACCACAGGGCTTCCGCGCACCGGGGGACGGGGGCGAACTCGAGCCTGGAGTGGGCCGTGTCCGCCGCGGCCAGCATCTGCCTGCACCTGCGCCGACGCGGACAACGCGTACGTCTTGTCAGCACCTCCGGCCGACGCGTGGCAGCGAGTGGCTCGCCCGGTTCGGATGCGGACGAGGAGCAGGACGACGAATCGGTTCTGGAGGCCCTCGCGGCCCTGCAACCCTCGGCGCGCCGCGAGATCCCTCCCGGCGGGGCCTCCGAGAGCGACCGGGACCTCATCGCGGTGCTCGGACGCACCACCCCGGCCGGGGCGGGGAAGCTGGCCTCGGCCCGTTCCACCGGTTCGCGCAGCGCGGCGATACTGCTCGACGTGGACGCCTGGGCCGAGGGGTCCCAGCAGCACGACCCCGCGTCCGGGACGGCCCACCGACTCCGTTCCGCGGGATGGACCGTGACCACGGTCGCCGGCCCCTCCTCACCCGTTGCTCTCGTCTGGGAAAGTCTTTGCGAACAGGGCACCTCGCTCGATCCGCCCCGGGCCGGACCATGAACCGAAGCGCCGAACGCACACCGGACACCGCCGCCACCGCCGTGGCGGTGGGCGTCGTACTGCTGACCTCGACGACGTTCTCAGCGGTGCTCGCGGACTGGCGCTGGTTCCCCGTCGCCGCGTTGACGTCGATCGCCGTGGCCGGAACTGGAGCGGCGGCGCGGATGGCGCGTGCGCGCTCGTGGGCCCCTCCGGCCCAGCTGCTCGTGCTCGTGGTGATGCTGACCGCCCTGTTCGGGCGGAACGCCATCCTCGGAGTGCTGCCCGGTCCCGCGACGGTCGCCAGGCTGGGGAGCCTGCTCGGAACAGCGATCGGCGTGGTGCGCACCGGTGTGCCCCCGGTTCCCGCCGACTCGGCCATGCAGTGCCTGGTGGTCCTCGGCCTGGGGGTGGTCACCTTCCTCGTGGACCGGATCGTCGTGGCGCACCGCGCCCCCGCCGTGGCCGGCCTCGTGCTGTTGTGCATGCTGGCCGTCCCGGCCTCACTGGCCGACCTGCTGCTGCCGTGGTGGTCGTTCCTCGGCAGTGCGGTGGGCTTCGCGGCGCTGTTGCTGCTCGGCCGCCACCCAGGACTCGTGCCCAGGACCACCTACACCTCCGCGGTGGCTCCAGCCCTGCTGCCGGTGACCGTGGTCGCCACAGCCGCCGTGATCGCCCTGCTCGCCGGAACCGTGTTCACCGGGGTCGGAACCCGGGGAAGGATCCCGGGCACGGACCAGGAATCCCGCGGCCCCGGTACCGGCGAGATCGGGCTGCGCCCGTTCACCTCGCTGCGCGGACAGCTCTCGCGGGACGAGGTGGTGGAGCTGTTCCGCGTCGAGGGACTCCCCCGGGACGCGTACCTCCGCGCGATGACCCTGCGGCGGTTCGACCCGGACCAGGGGTGGAAACTCGACGGCCTGTCCCGCGGTGTCGCTATGGACGGGCGACTTCCGACGCCCGCGGGGATGCAGCCCTCGGAAACCGATACGACCAGCGTGCGGATCGATCCGGTGGGGTACCGGGACGCGTGGTTGCCGATGTTCGGTGTTCCCGTCGAGGTCTCCGAGATCGGGACCGGGTGGCGGTACGATCCCGCCTCGGGGACTGCGTTCACCCGGGAGAACCCCGACACGGACAGCTACACCGAACTGGCGGCCTTCCCCGATCCGAGCGAGCGGGCACTCCGCCGCGCTTCCGGGGAGGACACCGTTTCCCCCGCCTATTCGAGCACAGCGGGAATACCCCCCCGGGTGCGCGAACTTGCCCGGCGAATAACCTCCGAGCAGCACAATCGGTTCGACAGGGCCGTCGCCCTCCAGCGGTACTTCACCGACCCGTCGAACGGCTTCACCTACGATCTGCGGACCGCCCCCGCATCCTCTGACGACGCGCTGACCGATTTCCTGTTCCGCGGCAAGCGCGGCTACTGCGAACAGTTCGCCTCCGCGATGGCGGTACTGCTGCGTTCCGTCGGAATCCCCTCCAGAGTCGCGGTCGGCTTCACCCCGGGTGAGCGCTCGGGCAACCAGCGGGTCATCACCACCGAGGACGCGCACGCATGGGTCGAGGCCTTCTTCCCCGGGCACGGGTGGATCACCTTCGATCCCACCCCGCTCAGCGGCGATCGGGCGCCCAGCCCCTCCTACCTGAGCTCCGAGGACCGCGGGCAGCAGGGCGGGCAGGACTCCGAAACCTCGGGCACCACGCCGGAACCGACCCCCTCGGACGGCGCACCGACCACACGACCGGACGAATCGGGCTCTCCTTCGCCCGTCGCACGGAACGAGCGGACACCGATCGGGCTGTGGCTGCTGCCCTCCACGGCGGTGCTGCTGCTGGTCGGCGGCACCGCGGCACCGGCCCTGATCAGGAGCGCCCGCAGGCGGAGCAGGCTATCCCGCGTGGCCGCTGACGCCCCGGGATCCACCCGCCTCGCCTGGCGCGAACTGCTCGACGAGTTCACCGATCGCGGGACTCCCCCGATCCCCAGCGAGAGCCCGCGCGGAACATCGGAACGCCTGATCGGGCAGTACGGCCTCGACGAGGAGAGCGCGCGAGCGGTACGACGGTTGACGGCGGAAATCGAGCGCGCACTGTACGCACCGCAGGGCGGCGCCGGGGTATCCACGGCGGAGCTGACCACGGCGGTGGATGGCTTGCGGCGCTCCAGGCCACTCACCCGCGGAGAGTGGATGTTTCCCCGGTCGGTGGTGTCCGGACGTGGGCAACGGTGAACCGAGCACGCCCCGTTCTCGGGCACGTCACCGGAGTTGACCGCACGAACCGCGCGCTGCGCACCGGCTCCCGCCTTCGGACGGCGACCTCTTCCGGACGGCGACCTCTTCCGGACGGCGACCTCTTCCGGACGGGGAATGAACTCACTCAGGTGAGGAGACGACCGGGAAAGAGACTTGGCCGTCACAGCATCGGAGCACGGAAGTGCCCGGATCGTCCACTCGACCCGGGCACCCGAACCGCTCCGGACGGTCTTTTCGACCCCACGCCGGACCGGCTCACGATCGCTACTGCTCGAAGCGCTTGCGGAAGCGATCTTCCAGACGCTGCGTAAGGGAGTTCCCCGTCTTGCGCTTCGCACCGGACGGACCACCACCGCCGGACTGCGACTCGGGTTCTTCCGCACTACCGCGCATCGCGAACAGGACGATCACTGCTCCGCCGAACATCACGAGGAAGCCGACCACGCTCACAACGGGTATCCCGGCCGCCGTGACCGGAAGCACCACGCCGAGCACCAGTAGGATCAACCCCAACACGAACACGGCGATGCCCTGCAGGCGGCGCCGCTTGGAGGGTCGATGCAACCGCCCTCCACGCACGTTGGAGGCGAAATTGGGGTCCTCGGCGTAGAGCGCGCGCTCGATCTGGTCGAGCATTCGCTGCTCGTGCTCGGAGAGTGGCATGGCTCCTCCTCCGGCACACTAGGTCCGTGTCACCGAAACCCGAGGACTCCGTTCCACGGAGTTCCGGTGAACGCTTCTGGGGGCGTCACATTCGAGGATACGGTCCCAACGACGAGACGACTACCCGGTCCCATCTCCGTATCCATGATAACTGTCCGACATCATCCCGCGAGGGGATTTTCTCACTGCACCGTGTGATTGTGCGGGACTCGGGCCAGACCGTGCAGCCTGGTGGCTATGTCCCGCAGGGGTGGATGCCCCGCGGCCGCCACCTCCAGCCCCTCCAGGGCGTCCCAGGCCCCCGGAGTCGACTCCAGGACCGATCCCGGAACCAGGTCGCTGACGACCCCCTGTCCCTGAACGGTTTCCACGACCAACCCGGACCGGTCGAGCACCCGCCGCAACAGCTCGGTGTCGAACCGACGACGCACCGTCTCCCCGGTCGGACCGTCCATGCGTCCGTCCGGATCGTTGAACAGCCGAAGGGCCTCGGCGACCCTTCCGGTGAGCGCACGACCGAGAACAGCCGCGTACCTGTTGGCCACCACGACGGAGACGGCTCCACCGGGTACGGCAGCCGTACCGAGCGCCCGGAGCGAAACGTCCACGTCGTCGACGTACTCCAGCAGGCCGTGACCGAGAACGAGATCGGCCCCGCCGGAAGGCGCCGCCGACTGCAGGGCGTCGGTGTCGCCCTGCACTGCGAGCACGCGATCCCCCACACCCGCGTCCGCGGCCCGCCGTCGCAGGGTCGCCAGCGCGTTGGGACTGGGATCGACGACGGTGACCGAACATCCGGAGGAGGCCAGCGGCACCGCCCACACTCCGCTGCCACCTCCGACATCGAGAACCTCCGGAGCGTCGCCGCGACGACGGCGAGCTTCGGCCAACTCGTTTTCCAGCACCCGGTGCACGGCGTCGGACTTCATGGGGGCAGCGTAATCTTCGCCCCCGAGCACGACGACATCCGGCGGGCGGTGTCAACCGCATCCGCCGCATTTCCGCTCCGGAGCTCGCCGGAGCGGGGGGCTCGTCGAGCAGCACGCCACGGACGCTTGCGGAGTCCGTAGGCTACGGGCGTGCATACGGTGGCGGTACTGAGCCTCAAGGGTGGCGTGGGAAAGACGACAGTGGTGCTCGGGCTGGCTTCGGCGGCCATGCGCAAGGGGGCACGCACTCTCGTGGTCGATCTCGACCCCCAGTGCAACGCGACGGCCTCGTTGGAGCCCCGCCCCACCACCAGGGGACTGAGCGACGTGCTGGCCGACCCCACGGCCGAGACGATCGTCCAGGCGGTCGCCCCCAGCTCGTGGGGCGAGGACGTGGACGTGCTCGTCGGCTCGGAGGACGCCGAGGTCCACAACGGCCAGGAGTCCGGTGAGAGCAGGCTCAACCGGCTCACCGAGGCCCTTTCGGAGCTGACCGCCCACTCACCTGCGGGGGAGGCCCCTTATCAACTCGTGCTGTTGGATTGCCCACCGTCGCTCGGTCAGCTGACCCGCTCGGCGTTGATCGCCGCCGACAGAGCGCTGCTGGTCACCGAACCCACGATCTTCGCCGTCTCGGGGGTGCAACGCGCCTTCGAAGCCGTGCAGGCCGAGCGAACGACGAACAATCCGCGCCTGCAACCCCTCGGGGTCGTGGTGAACCGGGTCCGGGCGCGCTCGCACGAGCACCAGTTCCGCATCGAGGAGCTGCGGGACATCTTCGGTCCGCTGGTCATGCCGGTGGCCCTGCCGGACCGACTGGCGGTGCAACAGGCCCAGGGGGCCTGTGTGCCCTTACACCAGTGGGGGACTCCCGGAGCGCGGGAGGTCGCTCTTGCGCTCAATCTGCTGCTCGCCAGGGCACTACGGGCCGGACGCTCCCGCCGACCGCGGAGCGCGGAGGATGCGCACGACCAGGACGACGAGGACGAGGCGCACGACCAGGGCGACGAGGACGAGGCGCACGACCAGGGCGAAGCGTGACGCCTCCGCGCACCGCCGCCTCCCCCGAGCGCGCCCGACGTTCCGTTCGGGCGCCGCCCGGGCGGTGCGGGCTGTCGTTCCACGTCACTGCCGGGAAGAGCCGCGGGACGCATCGACCAGGGCGCGCAGCATGGGGTGCACCAGCACGATCACCAGCGAACCCCAGACCAGTCCGCTCAACCGAACGTCTCCGACGGTCAGGGTCAGGTCCCCCGCCCCTGCGATCAGCGTGGTCCCCACCACCCCCAGGTTGACCGGATCGGTGAAATCGACCCCGGCGTTCAGCCAGATGCGCACCCCTATCAGCACGACCATGCCGAGCAGGATCATCGACGCGGCCCCGACCACCCCGGTGGGAACGGTCCCCAGCAACGCGGTGACCTTCGGGGAGAAGGCGATGCACATCGCCGTCAACGCCGCGACCATGCAGGCTGCCGTGGAATACACCCTGCTCGCGGCCAGCACCCCCATGCTCTCGGCGTAGCCGATCAATCCCGACCCGCCGACCGATCCCGAGAACGTGGTGGCCAGTCCGCCACCGATCAGGGCGTCGCCGACGCTGCCGTCCAGGTTCCTCCCAGTGGTGGAGGCCACGGCCTTGACCATCCCGACCTGGTGCGCCGCCACCACGATCACCAGCGGAATCACGAAGGGTGTCACGGACAGGTGCAGTTGCGGCGTGATCAGCTCGGGAAGGCCGAGCCAGGCCGCGTTCCGCAGTTCGGCGAGGCGCGCCGCGGACAACGTTCCGGCCCCCGCGGCGTAGAGCCACCCGGCCAGCATGCCGAGCAACACGCAGCCACGGGAGAGCAGCCCGCGCCCCAGCACCGTGAGCAGCAAGGTGATCACCGCGGTCACCGCGGCGGGCACCGGAGTCCGCTCGAAGGAGGTTGCCGAGTACGTCGCCAGCCCGAGGCCGACCAGAACGATGATTCCTCCGGTCACCACGGGTGGGACCGCGGTCTCCAGCAACCGCACCCCCAGAGCCTTGACCGCCACCCCCAGCGCGGTCACGAGCAGTCCGACGACCACGATGCCGCCGATGAGGGCCCCCGGCCCCGCTCCGGACCTCTCCGCCGCCGCTCCCAGCGGCACGACGAAAGCCAGCGAAGCTCCCAGGTAGGCGGGCACGCGGTTCCTGGTCAACAGCAGGAACAGGAGTGTTCCGGCACCGGAGGTCAGCAGGGTGGTCGAGACGGGCAAGCCGGTCATCCGGGGAACCAGCACCGTCGCCCCGAACATGGCGAGCAGGTGCTGAAATCCCAACCCGACGGTCAGTGGCCAGCTGAGCCGCTCGTCCGTGGCCACGTCCTCGCCGTCGGGCGGTTGCCGACCGTTACCGCGCACGGCCCACAAAGCCACATTGTCCTCCCCCGTACATCGCTTCGGGCGAAAGCGGACGGCTCCGCACAACAGCCGTGAAGATTACTATTTCACAACACTTGTCGGAACCATCGGGAAGTTCCGCACAGCGCTCTCGGGCAACGTGCCGAGCGACCGCTTCGGAACTGCCGTCCACGCTGCCTTCCACGGAAGGGGACGCGCGAAAGCACGGCGGGGTTGTTCGTGAATCCGGTTCACCGAAAGAGGTTCACTCCGAGCTGCCCCGCTCCCGATCGGGACGGGAGCGTTCCCCGGACAGCTCGCGCAGTCCCTCGGCCAGTCCGGCCAGCCGGTCCGTGGCGTCCTGCATCCGGTGATCGCGTTGATCACTGCTACCGCCCGCGGCTATCGCGCGCCCCGCTGCGGCCACGAGGGATCCGTAGCGCTCGACCCCCTCGTCCAGCTCAGCGCGCATCCGCCGGATCTCCTCTTCCAGCTCCCGGCGTTGCTCTCCCGGCGCGTGCTCGAGGGTGCCTTCCACGGCCTCCAGGCGATCGGCGACCGAACGCAGCGCCACTGCGACCTCCGCAGCGGTGGAACGCGCCCCCGAGACCGGATCATCGCCCTGACCGATCCCGGTGTCCAACCGATTCAACGAGTCGTGCAAACTGCGTTCGGCCTCGGCCAACTGCCGCATCGGCTCGTGGGCTGCCGAGCTCCGCGGAGGCAGCCGGGGTGGTTCGGGAGGAGCCGCCGGAAGCGGTGTCCGCTTCAACCGCCTGTAGTGACGAAGTGCGCCAACAGTGCCCACACCGGCGGCGAGGGCGATTCCCCCCAGACCGAGCGAAGCCAGATCGAACAGCGTCTCCCCGGCCGGTTCGGCGGGAAGGCCGAGGGTCTCCGGCGCGTAGGAGAGATAGGCCCCTCCTCCGAACACCCCCGTGGTGGCTCCACTGCCCACGGCAAGCCGCTTGGCCCGTTTCCGTCGTCTGAGCAGCCGCGCACGGGGATCGCGCCAGGATGCGACTCTCTGCTTGATGTTGGTGAGCACAGGACCACGCAACTGCTCGAGCGCGTAGTCGCCCCAGTCACCGATTCCGGAGTCCCGCCTGCCCACGACGAGTCACGCCTGGTCGGACTGGGAGTTCTGCTGCGGCGGGTTCTGCTGTCGCGGAGCGGGCGTGGAGTCGGTCTGCGAAGCACCGCCCGAGACCTGCTGCTGGTCGTCGGTTCCCATGGACGCCCGAATCTGGGCCAGTCGATTGACCCCGGCCGCGTCCGTGGCAGCCTGCTGAACTTCCGCCATCCTTCCCTGCACGCTGTTCTGCGCGAGATCGGCCTGGCCGAGCGCCGTGGTGTAGCGCTGCTCGATCTTGTCCCGCACCTCGTCGAGCGAAGGGGTGTTGCTCGGCGCGGCCATGTCGTTCATCTGCCGCAGCGAGCCGGCCACCTGCTCCTGCATCTTCGCCTGTTCCAGCTGGCTGAGCAGCTTGGTCCGCTCGGCGATCTTCTGCTGCAGGGCCTGCGAGTTGCGTTCGACGGCCTGCTTGGCCTGTTCAGCCGCCTGCAAGGACTGATCGTGCAGATTCTTGAGGTCCTCGACGCCCTGCTCCGCGGTGACGAGTTGACTCGCCAACTGCTGGGCGGTCTCCTCGTACTGCTGAGCCTTCGTCTCATCGCCCTCAGCGCGCGCCTGCTCGGCCATGTTCACAGCTTGGCGAGCCGACGCCTGCAGCTTCTCGACTTCGTTCAACTGCCTGTTGAGCTTCATCTCCAGCTGCCGCTGGTTGCCGATGACCGAGGCGGCCTGCTGCGACAGGTCCTGGTGCTGCCGCTGAGCTTCCTCGATGGCCTGCTGGATCTGCACCTTGGGGTCGGCGTTCTCATCGACCTTGGACGAGAACGACGCCATGAGGTACTTCCAGAACTTCACGAACGGGTTGGCCATCTCCTCCGCCTGCTTTCTGTTCTACCGGTTGCGCCCACGCTGGGAATCCACGCCGAGGGACGTGGTGCCGACAGTACCGGCGCGGCTTCCCCCCGGTGCAGCGACGCTCCCCGTCACACACCGGACACGGCTACCGACCTCAGCGTCTCCCCCCATCGTGTCAGCTCGGTCGAACAGCTTCCACCGAACCCCACGGATCCGCGAATTCTCTCCACGGAACCGCGGGGAAGTTCCGGTTCGGTCTCAAGCGGCCACAACCACCCCGCTGGAAGTCCGGTTCGGCGGAT
Source organism: Actinopolyspora sp. BKK2 (assembly GCF_011291845.1). Lineage (NCBI taxonomy): Bacteria > Bacillati > Actinomycetota > Actinomycetes > Actinopolysporales > Actinopolysporaceae > Actinopolyspora > Actinopolyspora sp. BKK2. The sequence continues at coordinate 414,572 of NZ_JAANTE010000003.1, forward strand.
TTATCCGCTGACTGAGCATGGGCTGCAACCTGCGGTCCTGCTGGTCGGTTTCCTCCTCGAAGGATTCCGAATCCGATTCGGAATACACCTGGGCCCCTTCCGGCTCGCCGTCGACCATGCCGGCCTCGGCGAGTTCGGAATCGATCAGACTGGGCACCAACCTGCCACCTTCGAGCTCGGCGGGTGCCGTCTGCTCCACCACCGAAGGCGCCACCACCGTCTCCGGGGAGTCCAGGTCACCGGCCACGGTCACGAGCAGCTCGGGCAGTGGAAGGTCCAGCGCGTCGCAGATGGAGCCGAGCAGCTCGCTCGACGCCTCCTTGCGACCACGTTCCACCTCGGACAAGTAGCCAAGACTCACCCGGGCCGCGCGCGAAACCTCCCGCAGGGTACGGGACTGGGCAGCCCGCGCGCGGCGCAGTCGCTCTCCGACTGCCTCCCGCAACAACACGGTCATCGCGCGCCTCCATTCCGTCGCCTACATCCTGCGCGACGCGTCAACGCCCCACACTACTCAACGCGACGCCAAAGTACGCCCCGTTCACCACGAGTCCGCCGAGGGCGAACGCGTTTCAACCAAAAGTTGGAGCCTGTGACACCAATATCCCACGGAGCGGGAAAAAGCGCGTCGTCGCCGTGCACCACGTCGAGCACCTCCGCGTTCAACGCAGCAAAGCCTCGAAGTGTTCCAGGGCCGCGACAGCGGCGGCGTGCCGTATCTCCTGCCGCCCGCCCGTCAACCGGAGCGCGCGCACGACGCTCCCGTCCGGCCCCGCGAAACCGAGATACACCGTGCCCGGGGGCTTCCCGTCCTGGGAAGCCGGTCCGGCCACCCCGGTCAGCCCGATCCCCCAATCGGCTCCGCAGCGCCAACGGGCCCCCTGCGCGAGTTGTTCGGCGACCTGCCGGTCCACTGCGCCGCGGGCGGCGAGCAGTTCCGGATCGACCCCGGCCAAACCGCTCTTCAAGTCGGTGGCGTACACCACCAGTCCGCCCCGCACGGCCGAGCTGGCCCCACCGACCTCGGTCAGCATCGCGCTGACCAGACCCGCGGTCAGCGATTCGGCCGTGGCGACCGTGCTTCCCGAGCTCCGCAGCAGCTCCACCACGTCTGCGACCAGGCGACGCCGCTCGGCGTCCGGTTCCGCTCGCTCGGTCACCCGCGCCCCTTCCTGGCCCGCCGACTCAACGCCCTGAGCCGCACCGCGCGCACCACGTAGTCCGCTCCCGTGCCCACCGTGGCCGCGACGGCCGCACCCATGACCACCCACTTCAGCGGATCGGCCGAATCACCGAGCGGCAGCAGGTACAGCCCGATGGCCACCGCCTGCAGCAAGGTCTTGAGCTTTCCCCCCGGGGAAGCGGGGATGACACCGTGCCGAATGACCCAGAACCGCAGCACCGTGACGAACATCTCCCGGAAGATGATCAAAGCGCTCACCCACCAGGGAAGCTCCCCCAGTGCGCTCAACCCGAGCAACGCGGCCCCGGTCAGCGCCTTGTCCGCCAACGGATCGGCGATCTTGCCGAAATCAGTGATGAGACCGCGTCTGCGGGCCAGTTCCCCGTCGATCCGATCGGTCACCGAGGCGAGCACGAACACCGCGGTGGCGATCCACCTCCAGAACGGTTCGTGCCCACCGGCCCAGAACAGCACGACCAGGAAAACGGGCACGAGGATCAACCGCGATGTGGTCAGCGCGTTGGCGATGTTGACGAGCGGCGTGCCCCGCTCGTCCCCGTCGGCACCGCCCGAGCCGGAAGCGGCCCGGTTCGATGCCGCACTGTCCGCTGTCATGACAACTCCTCGAACCGATCCTGTTCACTGCGGCGTCGTGGGTCGCGCCGTGTCCAGGATCAATGACGACGGTCGCACCGTCCACCTCGGGGGCCGGAAGGCTCACCCACGCGCGATTCGCGCACCGCGTTCGGCCGGGCTCCCGGGTGGCCGGGGACGCTGACGGGCGGGACAGACCGCCGCACGAGCGGCGCAACCGCTTCTCCCACCTGCGCGCCCCGCGCGGGGAACCTCCCCGCCGAGCGAACCGAGCCGCGCGAACTCTAGAATCGAAGCATGCATTCCTATGCGTCCACCGGGATAACAATACGCCGTGCGCGAATAGCCGACGTGCGGACCATCAAGCAGCTGGTGGACACCTACGCCGGACAGGTCCTGCTGGAAAAAGACCTCGTCACACTCTACGAGAGCGTCCAGGAATTCTGGGTCGCCGAACAGAACCACGACGACCGCTCGACGAGCATCGTGGGCTGCGGCGCGCTGCACGTGCTCTGGGAGGACCTCGGTGAGCTGCGCACCATCGCCGTGGACCCCTCCGCACGCGGACACGGCGTCGGCCACCGGATGGTGCGGAAACTGATCGACCTGGCCAACGAACTGGGTCTTCCGAAGCTGTTCGTGCTGACCTTCGAGACCGAGTTCTTCGCCAAGCACGGATTCGAGCCGATCAGCGGAACACCGGTCTCCCCCGAGGTGTACGCGGAGATGCGCAGATCGGCCGACACCGGTGTCGCCGAATTCCTCGACCTCCCCTACGTCAAACCGAACACGCTCGGCAACACGCGCATGCTGTTGAAGCTGGCCCCCTGAATCCCAACCTCGTCCCCCTTTCGAAGGAAAATTCCGTGAAGTCGGGAATAAAACCGGCTGAACAACACCCGAAAGCACCAAGCGAACGCTTGCCAGGCACGGTAGGACTGATCCGGAACTGATCGTCCACCCACGAGGAGAAGTCCCCGTGTCCTCCTGGAAGAACCGGCGCCCGAGCGCCACGCTGATCCTGCTCACCACTCTTTGCGCCGCCCTCCTGAGTGGAGCCACCGCACAAGCCGCCACCGATTCCTGGAATCCGCGTCAGACCACCGACCGCTACCTGTTCGAAGTATCCCTGGAAGAATTCGTCCAGATAAGAGCGTCCAGACCTCACCCGAACGAGTTGGACTGGTCCTCGGACGCGTGCTCCTATTCACCCGACGAACCACTCGGGTACGAATTCACGGAAAGCTGCCTGCGCCACGACTTCGGTTACCGCAACTACGAAAACCAGGGAAGATTCACCGAGGACAACCGGCTGCGCATCGACAACAATTTCCGCGCGGATATGTACTCGGCCTGCGCGGGCGACACCGCCTGCGAACGGGCTGCCGATGTGTACTACTACGCCGTCAGGCAGTTCGGAGCGAGCAGTGACAACACGGCCGAAGCCGTGGACAGGGCGCTGTCCGTGAGCGAGTAGGCGCTCGCGCCGGACTCGTCCTTCCCTCCCGCGGAGGGGGCCGTCCGGTGGCCCGGGAGCTCACCGAACGGACTCCTCCGCGGATGCTCGCCACGGGCACCCGGCACGACCTCCCGATCCCGTGCAGCACCGCTCCACGGGATCGGGGACCTCCCGCCTCCGGACACCGGGAGAACACGAGCACACGCCCGAGCACGAAGCTCCGCTACGGACTCGCTTCCTGCGCTTCCTCCTGCGGAGGGGGACCTCCCCGGATGGAGTTCAGAGCGCCTTCCAACTCCTCCGGTTTGACGAGCACTTCCCGCGCCTTCGATCCCTCCGAGGCGGCAACGACGCTCCTGGACTCGAGAAGGTCCATCAGCCTGCCCGCCTTCGCGAAGCCGACCCGGAGTTTGCGCTGCAACATCGAGGTCGATCCGAACTGGCTGGTTATCACGAGTTCAGCGGCCTGCAGCAGCACGTCCAGATCATCGCCGATGTCCGAGTCGACCTCCTTCTGCTGGCTCGCCTTGGCGGAGGTCACACCGTCGGCGTAGTCCGGTTCGGCCTGCTCCTTGGTGTAGCCGACCACCCGGTGGATCTCGTCGTCACTGACGAAGGATCCCTGAACACGGGTCGGCCGCGCACCACCCATCGGCAGGTAGAGCGCATCCCCCATGCCGATCAGCTTCTCCGCACCAGCCTGATCGAGGATCACCCGCGAGTCGGTGAGCGAGGAAGTGGCGAAGGCCAACCTGGAGGGAACGTTCGTCTTGATCAACCCGGTGACCACGTCCACGGAGGGACGCTGGGTGGCCAGCACCAGATGGATTCCCGCCGCACGCGCTTTCTGCGTTATCCGCACCACCGCGTCCTCCACGTCGCGCGGGGCCGTCATCATCAGGTCGGCCAGCTCGTCGACGATGGCGAGGATGTAGGGGTAGGTCCGGTACTCCCGTTCGCTCCCCGGCGGGGCGGTGAGCTCACCGGAGCGCACCTTGGCGTTGAAATCGTCTATGTGGCGCACCCTGCTGGCCTGCATGTCCTGGTACCGCTGTTCCATCTCCTCGACCAGCCAGCCGAGCGCAGCGGCCGCCTTCTTGGGCTCGGTGATGATGGGAGTGATCAGATGGGGGATCCCCTCGTAGGGTGTCAACTCGACCATCTTCGGGTCGATGAGGATCATCCTGACTTCCTCGGGAGTCGCCCTGGCCAGCAGGGAGACGAGCATGGAGTTGACGAAACTGGACTTGCCCGATCCCGTCGAACCCGCGCACAGCAGATGCGGCATCTTCGAGAGGTTGGCCGTGACCATCTGTCCCTCGATGTCCTTGCCCAACCCCATGACCAGGGGATGGGTGTCCTCCGCCGCCTTGCCCGAGCGCAGGACGTCCCCGAGCCGGACCATCTCGCGGTCACTGTTGGGCACCTCGATGCCCACGGCGGACTTGCCGGGTATCGGAGCCAACAGCCGAACGTTGTCGTTGGCGACGGCGTAGGCGATGTTCTTGGTCAGCGCGGTGATCTTCTCGACCTTCACGCCGGGGCCCAGCTCGACCTCGTAGCGCGTAACGGTCGGCCCCCGCACGAAGCCGGTCACCTCGGCGTCGATCTTGAACTGTCGCAGCACACCGTTGATCGCCTCGATCATGGCGTCGTTCGCCTCGCTGTGCCGCTTCGGCGGATCGCCCTCCTCCAAGGCGTTCGGCGGCGGAAGCCGGTAGTTCCCCTCGACGGCACGGGTGATCGTGAGCTGCTGCGGCTCCTCGGGGGCGGACCGCTCGGCTGCTCCCGAGCTCGTGGCGGGCTTCGCGGCAGCGGATCTCGCGGTATCCCGCTCCGCGGTTCCGCTCGAGGAGGTGGCCGCGGCCGCGGTGCGCTTCCCCCCGCCGGAGGAGTTCGGTTCCGCCGCTTCCTGCGCTTGCTGGAGTTCCTCCTGCGCGTCCTGTTCGGACTTGTCGCTCATGGAGGCTTGACGGCGCCTGGCGGGGCGACGCAGTTTCGCACTGTCGGGATCGGACGGGGCCACCTCCCGATCGGTCTCGTCCGCCCGATCTCCCCCCTCCGGATGGGCCAGTTTGCGCAGACGTTCGGGCACGTCCCGAACTGCGGTTCCGGTCAGCAGCAGCACGGCGAACAACGAGACCAGCACCAGGACGGCGCCCGCCACTACACCGGTCATCCCCCCGGCCAGCGGACCTCCCGCGACGTAGCCGAGAAACCCCGCGGCCTCCGACCACTCCGCCGCTTCACGCGGAGCCCCGGTCCCGATGTGCAGCACGCCGAGTGCCGCGAACAGCAACAAGGCCGTCCCGACCACCATCCGCGGTCGCGCCTCCGGGTTGTGCTCGGTACGCATGAGCAGCACGGCCACTCCGAGCAACACCAACGGCAGCACCAACGAGGCCGAACCGATCACAGAGCGCAGCAACCGGTCCAGCCACTGCCCCACGGGGCCGCCCGCGTGCCACCAGACTCCGGCCGCGGTCACCACCGCCAGGGCGATGAGGATCAGCGCCAGCCCGTCGCGCCGGTGCGCGGGATCCAGCTCCCTGGTCCTGCCGATGGTGCGCAGCACGCTCCCCGTCGCCCGGGCGATTCCACGACCGAGTTCGGACCCTCCCGAAGAACCGCTTCGGGAGGAGCGACTTCCCGCCGTGCCCGCCTTGCCGGTCCCCTTCGAGGAGGCCCTGCCCGAGCGGGAGGTGTTCTTTCCGGAACTCGCCCTCGCACCGGAATTCGTGGTCTTCTTCCCACCGGACCCGGAACCGGAGGATCGGGCACCGGCGGATCCGGACTTCTTCGTTCCGGAACCGGACGAACGACTCCGCGCGCCGCTGCCGCGCGCTCCCGTGGACCCCTTGTTCGTCGTGCCGCTGGCCATACTCCACACGGTATCGGTGTTCCGCCGCTCGTGTAACACCAGTCGAACGGGGAGTCGACCACGCCCGTCGGCGCGCACCGGTGGCCGCACTCGCCTTTCGCACTGCCCGACACCGCGGTTTCCTCGACCCGAAAAAACGTTCGGCGTCGCACGGCCGTGCGACGCCGAACGTTCCCCCCTCCCCTGATGTGGCTTCCGGTCGTAACGGCTCCCGTGTTCTACTACCGCGGCCGTGCCCACCCCGGCAGCACGGCCGCGGCCCCGGTCGTGCCGGTCAGCGTCCCTCCCCGCACGCGGAACGAGTCCCACAACACGTTCGCGCACCATCCGCTGCCGACAGCCGTCCGCGAATACGGGCCACATCATGCTTCACGGCGGGCTCACCGGTGCGTTTGCGTTCGAAAAGCACCGGTGAACCCGATCCGGTCACCTCAGTGGTCCACGATGGGCGCGTTGACGCACTTGGCGTTCTGCGGTGATCCGATCGGCGCGACCAGGCCGAGCACCGCGGCGTTGTTGTTGCAGAGCTGGACCGGCAGCACGCTCACGTTGTTGTCGTTGAGCAGGTTGATGCCGTCGTTGTCGTGACTGTCGGCCATGGCAGGCGATCCCATGGCCATCAAACCGGCCGCAGCGGCCGACGCCGCGAAGAAGCTAATCGTTTTACGCACGTTCGGACCCCAATCTGCTGTGACTGTGGTGCGAGCCGGTACAACGAGCGGAAATACGAAAACTTCCAGGAAAGCTGTCCGCCGACCGGCTGTTTCCACAGTGGCACTCTCAGCTGGAACCAGCGCGCTCACTCACACTATCGAGCTAGCAACACCACCCGAGAGTGTCTCTACAAACAATACGTAATCAAAACACGCCGCCAGGAAAGTACACCAACTCACCCGATCGGGGATGGTTAAGCGAAGCAGAACGGCCGGGTTCATTTCCCGCGTCGAATGCACCGAATCAGTTGCGAAACCGAAAAAAGCGCCCGTGCTCGGAAGGCGTGGACGATTCCACGTCTTCCGGGCACGGGCGCCGCACGGGAGAACTGCCGGACGAGCACCGCCCCGGCGACTCAGGAGTCGACGGGCAGCACGTTCGGCACGATCATCGGCTTGCGGCGATAGGTGTCGGCGACCCACTTGCCCACGGTGCGACGCACGGCCTGCGCGATGCGGTGCGTGTCCGTGATGCCCTCCGACTCGGTCCGCGAAAGCTCCATCTCCACGAGCGGGGAAACCTCGTCGAGCGCCTTCGGGTCATCGGAGAACCCCCTCCCGGAGACCGTCGGCGACGAGACCGCACGACCGCTCGTCGCGTCCACCGCGACGGTGATCGAGATGAACCCGCCCTCACCGAGCACGAGGCGGTCCGACAGCGTCGACTCCCCGACGTCGCCGACCGAAAGACCGTCCACATAGACGTGGCCCACTTCCACCCGGCCCGCGATGCTCGCGATCCCGTCGATCAGGTCCACGACCACACCGTCCTCGGCGATCACGACGCGATCCGAGGGAACGCCGGTGAGCGTGGCGAGATCCGCGTTGGCCTTCAGGTGTCGCCACTCCCCGTGCAGCGGCATGACGTTGCTCGGACGTACCGCGTTGTACAGGTAGAGCAGCTCCCCGGCCGAAGCGTGCCCCGAGACGTGCACCTTGGCGCTGCCCTGGTGCACGACCTCGGCACCGAGCCGGACGAGACCGTTGACCACGCCGAACACGGCCGTCTCGTTGCCGGGGATCATCGAACTGGCCAGGATGACCGTGTCACCCTGCTGGATCTTGATCTGCTTGTGCTCTCCCCGCGCCATCCGCGACAGGGCCGAGAGCGGCTCGCCCTGCGAACCGGTCGAGACGAACACCACCGATTCGGCGGGCATCCCCAGGGCCTCTTCCAGGTTCACCAGCAGGCCCTCGGGAACCCGGAGGATTCCCTGCTCGGCGGCGATGCCCATGTTGCGCACCATGGAGCGTCCGACCAGACACACCTTCCGCCCGTACGCCTCGGCCACGTCCAGCACCTGCTGGACGCGATGCACGTGACTGGCGAAACAGGCCACGATCACCCGCTGGGTCGCACGCCCGATCACCGAGTCCAGCACCGGACCGATCTCGCGCTCGGGAGTGACGTAACCGGGGACCTCGGCGTTGGTGGAATCCGCCAGGAACAGGTCCACGCCTTCCGCACCCATCCGGGCGAAACCGGCCAGGTCCGTCAGCCTTCCGTCCAGCGGGAGCTGATCGAGCTTGATGTCCCCGGTGTGCAGAACGGTACCCGCCGGAGTGCGTATCGCCACGGCCAGCGCGTCCGGAATCGAGTGGTTGACCGCGAAGAACTCCAGGTCGAACGCACCGTGCTCACTGCGCTGCCCCTCGGCGACCTCGACCAGCTGCGGGGACAGCCGATGCTCCTGGCACTTGGCCGAAAGCAGCGCGAGGGTGAACTTCGAGCCCACCACCGGGATGTCGGAACGCAGCCGCAGCAGAAACGGCAGCGCTCCGATGTGGTCCTCGTGCCCGTGGGTCAGGACCACGGCATCGATCTCGTCCAACCGGTTCTCGATCGGACCGAAGTCGGGCAGGATCAGATCGACACCCGGCGCATCGTCTTCCGGGAACAGCACACCGCAGTCGACCAACAGCAACCGACCGTTGTACTCGAAGACGGTCATGTTCCTGCCGACCTCACCGATGCCGCCGAGCGCGACGATCCGCAGGGCGCCTTCCTGCAGCGGTGGGGGCGCCGGACTCGCCGAGGTCGGTGCCACGGGATGTTTCTCGGTCGACGTTGCGCGTGTTGTCAACGCGATGTCACCTCGGTTGCCGCATCGGGATTGACCAGGACCAGACCAGCATCCCACAGGTCGCTGGTGATGACGCGCACCTGTTCGTCCGTCGCGGAGGGCAACGGCAGGCGCGGCTGACCGGTTTCGTAGCCGCAGAGACGCATGGCCGTCTTGGAGAAGATGACTCCCCCCACGAAGTTCATCGACCGGTACACCGGCAGCAGTCCGTAATTGATCTCACGGGCGGTGGCCACGTCACCGGCCTCGTGAGCGTCCAGCATCTGCCGCAACCGGTCACCGACCACGTGGGCGACCACGCTGACGAAACCGACCGCTCCGACGGACAGCCACGGCAGGTTCAGCGGGTCCTCGCCCGAGTAGTAGGCCAGATCGGAATTGGCCATGACCTCGCTGCCTGCCAGCAGGTCGTGCTTGGAGTCCTTGACCGCCTTGATCCGGGGGTGCTCCGCCAGCCGCTTGAGCGTGTCGTTCTGGATCGGAACCACGGACCGCGGCGGGATGTCGTAGAGCATCACCGGCAGGTCCGTCGCATCGGCCACCGTGGTGAAGTGCGAGTACAACCCCTCCTGCGGAGGTTTCGAGTAGTACGGCGTGACGACCAGCAGTCCGTGCGCCCCCGCCTTCTCGGCCCCGCGTGCCAGTTCAACGGAATGCGCCGTGTTGTTGGTACCCGCGCCGGCCACCACGGTGGCCCGGTCCCCGACCGCCTCGGAGACCGCTCGCAGCAGACGTTCCTTCTCCGCGTCGGTCGTCGTCGGGCTCTCACCGGTCGTACCGTTGACGATCAGGCCATCGTTGCCTACCCGATCCACCAAGTACGTGGCCAGCTGCTGGGCGTGGTCCAGATCGAGCTGCCCCTCCGAGTCGAAGGGGGTCACCATCGCCGTGAGAACTCGTCCGAAAGGACGACCTTCGGTAGCTGTGGGGCACACGGTCATGGCTGTCGACGCTACCTCCTACAGGAACTCTCCGGATCGGCCCGTACCGGAAGGCGGGTGAACGAGTCACCGCCGACCGGAAACATCGGCACGTTCGCGGCGATCACCGGGCGTTGTTCCGGCCGCGGACGGGGTCACACGCCGATTCTTCCACGAATCAACGCTGTGACACACGGCACATTTCGAATTCCCGCCGTGCCGTCGCGAGCCCGCCCCGGCGGGATCAAACGCTGCGGCGCAGGTCCTCCACCGCGACCACGTCCGCCTCGTTGCCCTCGAAGCGAACCAGCGCGGGCTTGCGACCGAAGGCGTGCAGGAGCAGTTCCCCGGCAGGACCGAGTATCCGCACCGTGCGAGGCCCGTTCCGCGCGGAGATCTCGTGTCCGTCCTCGCTGCGCAGCACCACACCGACGGGACTGCGCCCGTAGAAGTACTTGGCGGTGCGCGACAGCGCCTTCCAGAGCGCCTCCGCGCGCTCCGGTTCCTCCGGACGGGGTTGCCAGTCCGCCTGAGCCCGCCGCACGTCCTCGTGGTGCACGTAGAACTCCGCGCTGTTGACCGCCTCGTCCACCGCACCGATCCCGAGCGGATTCCACTTCGGAGGCCCGTTGCGCACCCGGTCCACCAACTCGCCCCACGGCAACTGCGCGAGCTCGGAGTGAACGCGCTCACCGCGGTCGGCCAGCGCCTTGAGCAGCCTCCCACCGAGCGCGTCCGGCCGGTGCTCGCGTTTCACCAGGTGAATGGCCAGCTCACGCGCGGACCATCCCTCGCAGAGCGTCGGAGCGTCCGGCCCCAACCGGTCGAACAGGTCACACAACTGCTGACGTTCATCGTTGGCCACACCCATGCCCGCACTCTAGCCGCACCGGGGCGCCCGGTCGGCCGCGGCACACCGGAACGAACAGCGATCGGCTCCGCGCGGGGCTCCGGACCACGGAACGGCCCGGGCCACTTCCCGGACACGCGCCGGTCCAGGGGCGCGCCGGAAGAACCGAGCACGCTCGTCGCCCGGCAACCCCGCCCGGCGGAAAGCGGGCTCAGCCCTCCGTCACGTAAGGGCTGGAAGCCACCTCAGTTCCGTCCCGCAGTTCGGTGATCTCGAAGTCCCCGAAAACGTTCGGGACCGCCTGCTGCAGCTGCCGCAGGCACTCGATGGCCAATCCGCGGATCTCCACGTCCGCGTGCTCACTCGCTCGCATGGCGATGAAGTGCCGCCAGGCGCGGTAGTTTCCGGTGACCACGATCTTGGTCTCGGTGGCGTTCGGCAGCACCGCACGAGCGGCCTGCCTGGCCTGCTTGCGCCGCAGGGTCGCCTTCGGCTCGTCGGCGAACTTCTCCTGCAGAGCCTGCTGAAGCTCGTTGTAGGCCTCCAGGCTGGCCTGGGTGGCCTCCAGGAACTTCTCGTGCAGTTCCGGGTCCTCGGCGATGATGTCGGGCTCGACCATGCTCGCGTCCCGCTCGGGAACGTACCGCTGGGACAGCTGCGAGTAGGAGAAGTGCCGGTGCCGGATGAGCTCGTGGGTCAGCGAGCGGGAGATCCCCGTGACGTAGAAGGTCACGGTTCCGTGCTCGAGCACGGACAGGTGGCCGACCTCCATGATGTGCCCCAGGTACCCCGCGTTGGTCGCCGTCGCGGGATTGGGCTTGCTCCAGGACTGATAGCAGGCGCGACCGGCGAACTCCGCCAGCGCCTGGCCACCGTCGGCATCAGTCGACCAGTCCACGTCTTCCGGCGGGAAGAACTCGGTCTTGCCGATCAGCCGTACCTTCGGCGGAACGATCTCGGTCACGACGGGCGAACCCCTTTCCAGCACGCTAAAAGCCGGATCTCCGGCATTGACTCCCCTGATGACGGGGCCCGCGCCACCGGGCGCAACGGCCACCGCCCCCGTGCCACACCCTAAGGGGTCCTCTCGGAGGGACCTCTCGCGGCTGGAACGCCCCAGCCACGCGGGACGCACGAGCAGTGCGTGACATCAGGAGGGGTTGTCATGACGTCGAAATGACACCATAGTGACGTCATGGATTTGAGTCCGCACATCAACCAGCTTCGCGAGGACCTCACCTCGGCCGCTTCCGCCGGCGACGAGAGCACGCGCAACGCGGCCGCCCTGCTGTCCGGCGCGCTGGAACCCGCGATGCGCCTGACGCTGATGAACGCGCTTTCGGACCTCGCCGCCGAAGTGACCACTCAGTTGGACGGACGGGTGGTGGACCTGCGTCTCGACGGCAGGGACGTCCATCCGGTGATCAGCGGTCCCGCGACCACTCGGACGGACGGCCAGGACGAGCAGCCGCCCCAGCCTCCCCCGAGCGCCGAGGGCGGAGACATCAGCAGGATCACGCTGCGCCTGCTGGAAGAGATCAAGGGCCAGGCCGAGCAGGCGGCTTCCTCCCAGGGGGTCTCGCTGAACACCTGGGTGGCCAGGGCCGTTCAGGGAGCACTGCACGGCAGCAAACCGCGCGGCCCGTGGGACCGCACCCCCTCCGGGGACCCGTCCAGCGGCAACGACCAGGCCGCGGAGGAAGCGGCTTCGGAGGAATCCCGGCTGCACGGCTGGGTACGCGGCTGACCGTTCGCCCTCGCGTGACGGCTTCCCGTTCGGACGCACCGAGCTCCGCCATCGATCCTCGAGGAGAAGCACATGACCGAGCAGTCGGCCCCGCCGCCGGAGGGGCTCGTACGCACCCGCGAGTTCCACGCGCCGGGCCCGATGGAACTGGAGCTGAGCAACGGGGTCGGGCCCCTGCACGTCGAACTCGTCGAAACCGACGCGGTTCACGTGGAGGTGCGACACGAACCGGCACACGGGTATCCGGACTGGCGCGGAGGGCTCAGCGGGTTGCTGAGCTGGGTCAGCGAGCAGATCAACGAGACGGGGATCAAGGCGGGGAACGGCCGCGGCGCGGACGGCGATCGTGAGGACGAGCACGCCTCCGGTGCGGGCGCCGAAGCGGTCAGGCGGACACGCATCGACATGACCGGAAACAGAGTGGCGGTCCACCCGCCCACGGAGGTTCCGCTGCGTTCCGTGCCGCTCGTCGTGCGGGTGCACGCACCGAGCGGATCACGGGTCAGCGCGCACACCGGCCCGGGTGAAGTCCGGGTCACCGGCAGCAGCGGCAGGATGAGCATCCAGAGCGGTTCCGGATCCGTGGAAACCGGGGAGTCCACGGGGACGACGACGGTGCGCACGGGGTCCGGGCGGATCAGTCTCGGAGGGATGCACGCCGAGGTGCAGGCCCGCAGCGGCAGCGGCCCCGTGGAGATCGCCGCCGTGAACGCGGCCTCCTCGGTAGTTACCGGCAGCGGCAGCGTGTGGTTGGGCGAGGTGTCGGCCGACCTGCTCGTCCGCTCGGGAAGCGGAAGCATCGCCGTGGCCGACGGCACGGCCGGACAAGTGGAGCTGATCAGCGGTTCCGGGGACGTGCAGTTCGCGGTCGGCAACGACGTCGCGGCCGAGGTCGACCTCGTCTCCTCGACGGGAAGCGTGGCCAGTGAGCTCGAGGTCACCACCGAACCTCCGAGCGAGGACCCTCCCCCGCTGCGGGTGTTCGGGCGCACGGGCAGCGGCCGCGCCCTGCTGACCTCCTCGATCTGAGGCACTGCGGCTCCCCGCCCCAGTTCCGGAAGGTGTCCCACCACCCACCGCGGTCTCGTGCTCCGGCGCGTTCGGCGGGACGAGCGGAAAACGCTACCCGAGCAGCGCGCGCAGCTCCCGCACGAGATCCCCGTGCTCGCCCACGGCCACTTCCCCCAGATCGAGCCAGTCGGCCATCTCCCGGAGGGAGCGGGCCAGCTCCGAGGCAACCCTGCCGGTTTCGACCCCGGGCTCCGCGAAGGCGCCGGGGACCCGCAGTGCTCCCGAGCGCCGGTCGGCCTTGAGGTCCACCCGCGCCACCAGCCGATCGTCCAGCAGGAACGGGAAGACGTAGTAGCCGTACTCCCTGCGGTCCCGCGGGACGTAGATCTCGATGCGGTACCGGAACCCGAAGAGACGCTCGGTCCGCGGGCGACACCACACCAGCGGGTCGAAGGGCGCCAGCAACGCGCGGGCCCCGACCGAACGCGGGGTACGCGCACGATGGTGCAGGTAGGCCCGCTCCGACCACCCGCGCACCGCCACCGGCTCGAGCTCGTCTCTCTCCACCAGTTCCGCCACGGCCGCGCGTGAGCGCGCGGCGGACAAGCGGTAGTAGTCCCGCAGATCGGGCTCCGTGGCCACTCCCAGCGCCCGTCCCGCGCGGGAGACCAGCTCCCGCACCGCCTCCTCCTCGGCGGGGTCGCTGGCCAGCACGTCCGCCGGCAGGACCCGCTCCGGCAGCTCGTAGAGCCGCTCGAAGCCCCTGCGGGTGCCCGTGGTCAGCTCCCCTGCGGCGAACAGCAGCTCACAGGCGCGCTTGGTGTCCGAGCGGTTCCACCACGTCCCCTTGCCCGCGTGCTGAGCTCCCCCGAGCTGGCTCTCCAGCGCGCCCGCCCCGACCGGTCCGGACTCCTTGACCGCGGTGAGCACCTCGTCCAGCAGTCGTGGAGCACGTTCGCGCAGCTCCCGGTGGCCGCGCCGCTCGGGATCACCGAACTCGCGCATTCGCCACCGCAGCAGCGGCCAGTCCTCCACGGGGATCAGCGAGGCCTCGTGCGCCCAGTACTCCACCAGCAACCGGGGACTGCGCGCCGAGGGGTTCCAGGCTGCCGCGTCCAGCAGCCGGCCGTCGTAGGCACCCAACCTGCTGAACAACGGCATGTAGTGGGCGCGAACCGCCACGTTGACCGAGTCGAGTTGGAAGAGGTGCGTGCGGTTCAGCACCCGACGCAGCTGCCCGCGTCCCGGCTGTCCCGCGGAAGGGGCATCGACGAATCCCTGCGCCGCCAGCGCGGTGCGCCGGGCCGCTTCGGCACTCATGGTCCGCATGGACACCGATCATGCCAGCCGGGTCCGACACACCGCGCTCACGGCGTCGAAGCCGGGCACGAGCGCGGACGGCCTTGACCGTACACACCACTCCGGACACGTTAGGTTGTCCGGCATGGCCGATGCTGATGTGCGGAGCGCCGTGGCCGCGGACGCCGCCGAAATCGCCCGGATTCAACTGAGCACCTGGAACAGCGCCTACGGCGAACTGCTCCCGGAAACAGCGCTGAACGAGCTGACCCAGGAGGACACCGAACAACACTGGCTGGAAGCCATCGAAGACGATTCCGCGAAGGTGCTTCTCGCCGAGGAGGGCGGCTGGCCCGTCGGTTTCTGCGCCGGAGGTCCCGCCCCGGTCTCCGAGACGACCAACGCCGACGGCGGTCTCCCGGACGACGCGAGCACGGTCGGCCTGGTGAGCACACTGCTCGTCGAACCGCGGTGGGGACGCCGAGGCCACGGGGGCAGGCTGCTCTGGCACCTCACCGAGCACCTGCGCGCGAACGGCCTCACCCGAGCGATCACCTGGATCCCGGAATCCGATGAGGCCTCCATGGCCTTCTACCGCGGAATCGGCTGGGAACCAGACGGTACGGTCCGCACCCTGGACGCCAGGGGATATCCGCTGCGTGAACTGCGGCTGACCGGCGGAGTGGAGCTACAGCTGAAGTGAGCGGATCCCGGCGTGCTGCCCGTCGCCCCGGGCAGCGCTTGCCGCCGATCTTTCCCGGCAGGGCCGTCGATCGACTCGCGAGGGCCTGCCGGGAGGCCGGCCGAGGCCGGAAAACCGGGTCAGTCGCGCACGCGCTCCCGCTGCTCCAGGTCGATCGCCTTGCGCATGGCCTGACGGCCACGGTTGCGGTCCCCGGCCAGATCGTAGGCCTGGGCCAGGGCGAACCAGACGCGCCAGTCCTCCGGCTCCCGCTCCATCTCGGCACGCTTCTGCTCGAACCACTCGTCGGCGGCGTCACGGCGCACCCTGCCGGAGGGGCGCAGCGGCAGGTGCGAATGGTCCGGCAACGCGTCCTCATCGGCCAGCCTCCCGGCGAGCCGCTGCGTGCGGACTCCGAACCTGATCTGGTCCGCAACCAGGACCGCGCCGAGCACCGGCAGCACGAGCACCGCCACACCCAGCACGATCACGAGGGGCTTGCCGCTGAGCAGCATCGTCACCGCACGACTACCCATCAGCACCAGGTAGACGAGCAGCACGACCGCGATCAGCAGGGCGTAGAAGCGCGGACCGAACACTCGCGCACGCCGCTCGGTTCCTCCGGACATCACAGCCCCAACAACGCGTCCAGCCCCACGGTCACCCCGGGGCGTTGACCGACCTCGCGCACCGCCAGCAGGAGCCCGGGCATGAACGAACGGCGATCGTAGGAGTCGTGACGCACGGACAGGGTCTCCCCCTCGGTCCCGAACAGCACCTCCTGGTGCGCGACCAGCCCGGCCATCCGCACCGAGTGCACGTGAACACCGTCCACGCTCGCCCCTCTGGCACCATCCGGGTCCTTGCTGGTGGCGTCGGGCATGGCCGGGAGTTCGGCGTCCTCGCGGGCCTGCGAGACCACCCTGGCGGTTCTGGCTGCCGTGCCCGAGGGAGCATCGGCCTTGCGGGGGTGGTGCAGTTCCACTATCTCGGTGGAGTCGAAGTACCTCGCCGCGATCTCGGCGAACTTCATCGACAGCACCGCACCGATCGCGAAGTTCGGCACGACCAGCACACCGGTGCTCGGGGTCTCCCCGAGCCAACCGCGCAGGGTCGCCAGCTCGGACTCGCCGATCCCGCTGGTGCCGACCACCGCGTGAATCCCGTGCTCGACGCAGAAGGCCAGGTTGTCCATGACCGAATCGGGATGGGTGAGGTCCACGGCCACCGCAGCTCCCGAGTCGAGCAGCCCGCGGAGCGAATCACCGCGGGTCACCTCGGTGACCAACTCCGTGTCCCGGGCCTCTCCCACGGCCCGAACGGCCTCGCTGCCCATCCTGCCCTGAGCACCGAGCACTCCGACCCTGATCGGATCCACCGATTCGACTCCCTCCGCGCGTTTCGGCCGTCTCTCGGCCACGACCCTAGACCACGGTCCTTTCCGTTCCACCGGATCACCCCGCACCCGTCCCCGGTACGAACCACGCGCGGCCCGCCCGGGTATCCCCGGACGGGCCGTCACGTCTCAGCTGAGGGGTGGGGCAGGCCTTCAGCCCTCGGCGGACTCGCTCTGCGTCTCCGCCTGCTGCTCGGCGTCCTGGCCCGACTCGGACTCCTCGTCCACCGGCACCAGGCTGATCTTGCCCCGGCTGTCGATGTCGGCGATCTCCACGCGGAGCTTGTCCCCCACGTTGACGACGTCCTCGACCTTGCCGATCCGTTTGCCGTTGCCCAGCTTCGAGATGTGCACCAGCCCGTCCTTGCCGGGCATCAGCGAGACGAACGCGCCGAAGGCGGCCGTTTTGACCACGGTCCCGAGGAACCGCTCCCCGACCTTGGGCAGCTGCGGGTTGGCGATAGCGTTGATCCGCTCGATCGCGGCCTCCGCCGAGGGCCCGTCCGAAGCACCGACGTAGATGGTGCCGTCGTCCTCGATCGTGATCTCGGCGCCGGTCTCCTCGGTGATCGTGTTGATCATCTTGCCCTTCGGGCCGATGACCTCACCGATCTTGTCCACCGGCACGGAGACCGAGGTCACTCGCGGCGCGTGCGGGCTCATCTCGTCCGGCGAACCGATCGCCTGGGCCATCACGTCGAGGATGGTGAAGCGGGCGTCCTTGGCCTGGTTCAGCGCCTGGCCGAGGACCTCGGAGGGGATGCCGTCGAGCTTGGTGTCCAGCTGCAGCGCGGTGATGTACTCCTTGGTCCCCGCGACCTTGAAGTCCATGTCGCCGTAGGCGTCCTCGGCCCCGAGGATGTCGGTCAGGGCGACGTAGCGCGTCTGGTTGTCGACCTCGTCGGAGACGAGCCCCATCGCGATCCCCGCGACCGGGGCCTTGAGCGGAACACCCGCGTTGAGCAGCGACAGCGTGGAGGCGCAGACCGATCCCATCGAGGTGGAGCCGTTGGAGCCGAGCGCCTCGGAGACCTGGCGCAGCGCGTAGGGGAAGTCGTCCCTGCTCGGAAGCACCGGAACCAGTGCGCGCTCGGCGAGCGCGCCGTGACCGATCTCCCGCCGCTTCGGGGTGCCCACTCGTCCCGTCTCACCAGTGGAGTAGGGCGGGAAGTTGTAGTGGTGCATGTAGCGCTTGCTGGTGTCCGGACCGAGGCTGTCGATCGTCTGCTCCAGCCGGAGCATGTTCAACGTGGAGACACCGAGGATCTGGGTCTCGCCGCGCTCGAACAGCGCCGAGCCGTGCGCCCTCGGCACGACACCGACCTCGGCCGAGAGCTGACGGATGTCGGTGAGCCCCCGCCCGTCGATACGGACCTGATCGCGGATGATCCGCTGTCGAACCAGCTTCTTGGTCAGCGCCTTCAGCGCAGCACCGATCTCCTTCTCCCGACCGGCGAACTGCTCGCCCTCCTCGACGCCGACCCGCTGCAGGGTCGTCTCCTTCAACTCCTCGAGGCGCTGCTCACGCTCCTGCTTGCCGCTGATGACCAGCGCTTCGGCCAGCTCGCCGGAAACGGCCTGCTCGACGGCGGTGTAGGCGTCCTCGGCATAGGCCGGGTACACCGGGTAGTCCTCGTCGGAGGAGTGCGGCGCGGCCTCGGCCAACCTTTGCTGCGCCTCGCAGAGCGTGCGGATGAACGGCTTGGCCGCCTCCAGACCACCCGCGACCACTTCCTCCGTGGGCGCCTGAGCACCCGCTTCCACCAGGTTGGCGGTCTCCTCGCTGGCTTCTGCCTCGACCATCATGATGGCCACGTCGTCACCGACGACCCTGCCCGCGACGACCATGTTGAACACGGAGCGCTTGACCTGCTCGTGCGTGGGGAAGGCGACCCACTGACCGTCGATCAACGACATCCGCGTTCCGCCGACCGGCCCGGAGAAGGGCAGCCCGGACAGCTGCGTGGAGGCCGAGGCGCCGTTGATCGCGAGCACGTCGTAGGAGTCCTCGGGGTCCAGACTCATGACGGTGACCACGACCTGGACCTCGTTGCGCAGCCCCTCGACGAAGGTGGGGCGCAGCGGCCGGTCGATAAGCCTGCACGTGAGAATGGCGTCGGTGGAGGGACGTCCCTCCCTCCGGAAGAACGAACCGGGGATCCGGCCCGCCGCGTACATGCGCTCCTCGACGTCGACCGTCAGCGGGAAGAAGTCCAGGTTCTCCTTGGGCTGGTTGGAGGCGGTGGTCGCCGACAGCAGCATGGTGTCGTCGTCCAGGTAAGCCGTGACGCTGCCCGCGGCCAGCTTGGCCATCCTGCCCGTCTCGAAGCGGACGGTGCGCTTACCGAATTCCCCGTTGTCCAGGACAGCGGTGCTCTCGTACACCCCGTCGTCGTAGGATTGCGTCTCGGTCAACTGAAACTCCTAGTCTCATGGGCTCGAAACGCAGAGGCCACAACGACCGCACGCAGCGTGGTCCGACGGGGCCGGTCATCGATCGAAGCCCAAGGGATGTCTCGACGACACCCCTTGTGGCCACTACCGAGGACCGGCGAAGGCCCCTGCTGAGCAGCGGTGTGGACTCTGTGTCGGCAGCCCGTTTCTCTTGCCTGTTGTACTTCGGAGATGTCCTCGCGGACGTTCGCTCCATACAGCGAGGGGAGTGGCGCTCGGCCACTCCCCTCGACAGCTGTCAGCGGCGCAGTCCCAGTCGCTGGATCAGCGAACGGTAACGCGTAACATCGGTCCGCGTCAGATAGTTGAGCATCCGACGCCTGCGACCGACCATCAGCAGCAGACCACGACGGGAATGGTGGTCGTGTTTGTGCTGCTTGAGGTGCTCGGTCAGTCCCGAGATCCGGTGAGTCAGCAGAGCGACTTGGGCTTCCGCCGATCCGGTGTCCGACTCGTGCAGGCCGTACTCGGACAGGATCTGCTGCTTCTGGGTAGTGGACAACGCCACGAGTGAATCTCCTTATTCGTGTCCCGTGTTGCCGACGTCGTTCGAGTAAGACATCGGATTACGTATCGTCACCGCCGGGCTGACAACCGACTCGTCGAAATCGGCGATCACCCATCGGGTTGATCTCCGGCCACCACGGACCGCAGCCGGATCTCAGCACCGAGCATAACAGCAAGCCCCGTGGGAAGCGGTATACCCGTCGCGCGGCGTGTCACGGGGAAGTCAGCGGAACCCGGTGCACCGTTCGGTAAGTCAGCACGCCCTCGTCCCGTTCGCTGGCGACCACGTCGAGCGAGTCCACCGACCACGCCGGTCCGGCGTAGTCGTCCAGCCATCCGGCGATGTGATCGGTTCGCCCCCCACCGCCCGACCAGCGGGCCACTGTGACGTGCGGTCGAAAGCGCTCGCTGTCGGCGCCCGCGGTCTCGGCCAGCCGGTGCAGACTCCGCCGCGTCACTCCCCCGTCGTCCTCCTCCGGGGCCGGAACCACGCCCACCCAGAGCACCCCGCGGAAGACCCCCGAGCCGGCGAGACGCAGCCGGGGCGGCACGAACCCCGGGTCCTCGCGGAGCAGCCCGGCAACCCCGTTCCGGAGATTCGCGGCCACCCGCGCCGGATCGGCCTCGTCCCCGTGAAAGCACAGCGTCGAGTGCCACTGCCCGGCGGGGACGAACCTGAACCCGCGCAACTGCTCCACCGCGGCCCTCCAGGAGCCGGGTGGCTCTCCCCCCCAGAACGGCGGACAGGTCCTCGACGGCGGCGGCCGAGGGCCACAGGGCGGTGAACAAGCGCATGACGCTCACATGCTAGTAGCACTTCCCCGCCGGGAGCCTTCGAAGCGGGTCCGGGCCGGTCCGGGCGGGGTCAGGAAACGCCCGTGTCCGAGCAAGCCGCTCTGCGCAGCAGTCCGGCCAGCGCGGGGTGCTGCTCGTCGAGCAGCTCGGCGACCCGGTGCAGCTCCCTCGGTCTGGCCAGCCGTCGCAGCACCGGCCAGGCGCTCTCCTCCCCGTCGGCCCTGTCCTCGACGGGAACGCTGTCCCGACCGAGCGAGGGACGGGAGGTCTTCACGTCCCGCAGCGCCTGCTTCACCGATTCGGCCTCGCCCGCGAGCACCCCCGAATCGAACACCTTCCGCTCCAACATCACCAGCCTGGCCAGCACGGAAGGATTGCCGATCTTGGCCCGCCTCCCGCTCATCACCTGACTGAGCATGGGGGCGCTGATCCCCAGCACCTCGGCGAGCTGGGTCTGCGAAGTCCGGTAGGCGACGACCAACCGCCGGACCCGATCACCCAACGGTTCCCCGTACCACTGGCGCTGCAGGGCCAGGTTCCGCTGGACGATCTCGCGCTCCTGCACTTGGCTCCCCCGGATGCCGCCTCGAATCACGAATTCCTCAGTTTCCGAATGTTGCCAGGCCGGCGTTCCTGGCAGGCCCGAAAACCGGAAAAAGGTTCATAACGGCTTGACATACCCCAAATCCCGGGGCTCCGGAGGGGAGCCGAACGAGCACTCGGTCCGAGCGATCACACTCCCAGGACGGAACGGGTCTCGGCCACGTCCAGCTCCATCCGGCGCACCAACTCCGCGGAGGAGTCGAAACGCACCATCCCCCGCAACCTGCGCACGAAGTCCAGCTCGGCGTACTCCCCGTAGAAGTCCCGCTCGACGTCCAGCACGAAGGCCTCGACCGTTCGCTCCGTCCCGGAGAACGTCGGGTTGCTCCCCACCGAGACCGCGGCGGGCAAGGTGCTCTCCGGGTGCTCGGCCCCCCGCTGCCTGTGGGTGAACCAGCAGGCGTACACGCCGTCGGCCGGAACCGCCGCGAACTCGGGCATGGACAGGTTCGCCGTCGGATACCCCAGCTCGCGCCCACCCCTGCCCATGCCGCGAACCACGATGCCCTCCAGTCGGTGGTGCCGCCCCAGCGCGGCGGAGGCGGCCTCCACGTCTCCCGCGTCGACGCAGGAGCGGATGAACGTCGAGGAGAAGGTGACCGGGAGCTCCTCCTGAACGGCCCCGTCGGTGTGCCCGGACAGCAGGTCCGCCGATTCGACCTCGAAACCGAAACGCCGCCCGAGCGTGTGCAGCAGCTCGATGTTGCCTGCGGCCTTGTGCCCGAAGGTGAAGTTCTCCCCGACCACGACAGCGGCGGCGTGCAGCCGTTCCACGAGGATCTCGTGCACGAACTCCTCGGGCGACATCTTGGACAGTTCCTGGGTGAACGGCAGTACGCAGAACACGTCCACCCCGAGCTCCTCAACGAGCTCGGCCCGCCGCTGCAGCGTGGTCAACTGCGCCGGATGGCTCCCCGGACGCACCACCTCGGAGGGATGCGGATCGAAGGTGACCAGCACGCACGGGAGATCACGCTGCCGCGCCCGCCGCACGGCCTGATCGATCAGTTGCTGGTGTCCCCGGTGCACACCGTCGAAAACTCCGATGGTGACCACGCACCGACCCCATCCACCGGGAAGCTGTTCCAAGCCACGCCAACGCTGCACGGCTTCCCACCCTATCGATCCGCACGCGTCGCGCAGCCGGGACCTCTGCGTGTCGCCGCTTCCCCGCGAAGCCCGGTGCGTTCCACTGCTCGGCCCGTTGTCCGCAGCGCGGGTGGGCCGCGGCCGCGACGAACCTCAGCCGAACCGCGCGTGCCGCCGGGAGGAGGTCATCCCGCGGGACGCAGCACCAGCACCGGCTTGGCCACGCGGTCCCGGTCGCGCAGCAGTGCGACGGCGTGCCCGTCCGGGGCGAACACCCCGTAGGTCTCGGAAACCCCCGACTTCGCAACGGCCTGGCCGTGCGCCACTGCCCGCGCCGTGTCCGCGTCGACGTCGACGCGCGGGAAGGCCGTGCCCACCGCACGGTCCAGATCCATGGACAGCTCCGGACGCTGCTCCAAGTCGTCCAGCGTGCGCACCGTGGCCAGCCCGAACGGACCCACCCGCGTTCGACGCAACCTCGTGAGGTGTCCTCCGACGCCGAGGGCCTCGCCCAGGTCACGGGCCAGCGCGCGCACGTAGGTCCCGGAGGAGCACTCCACCAGCACGTCGACGTCAACGACCTCCGCTTCCTCGCGGTGCACCGCGAGCGGGTCGAAGCGCGAGACGGTCACGGGACGAGCCTCCAGCTCGACATGCTGCCCCTCGCGGGCGAGTTCGTAGGCACGCCTGCCGTTGACCTTGACCGCGCTGACGGCGCTGGGGACCTGCGCCATGTCGCCGGTCAACGCCGCCACGGCTTCCGACAGCTCCTCGTCGGAGATCCCGGATGCGTCCGCGAAGGAAAGCGACTCCCCCTCGGCGTCATCGGTGCTGGTGGACGCACCGAGCCGAATGGTGGCGAGGTAGGCCTTGGTGTCCAGGGCGAGATGACCGAGCAGCTTGGTGGCGCGTTCGAGCCCCAGCACCAGAACACCGGTGGCCATCGGATCGAGCGTGCCCGCGTGCCCCACCTTGCGGGTCCCCATGATGCGACGAACACGAGCGACCACGTCGTGCGAAGTCATCCCGGCGGGCTTGTCCATGACGAGCAAACCTGCCGGCACCGGCTGCTTCGAGGAATTTCGGGTCTGTCGCGACACGGCGCCCCATCATCCCCGATTCCGAAAGCACGTCCGCAACCGGCCACCGAGGCCACGACCCCCGGGCGGGAACTCCGCCGGATGTCGCTACGGTAGTGCGTCGTGACGAGCAGGAGGTTTCCACGGTGACGATCAGACCGATCCGGCGGTTCGGCGACCCCGTACTGCGCACGGTGGCGGAGCCCGTCACCACGTTCGACGACAGTGTCACCGCACTGGTCTCCGATCTGCTGGACACCGTCGCCGAACCGGGACGCGCCGGAGTGGCCGCTCCCCAGATCGGGGTGAGCCTGCGAGTGTTCAGCTACAACGTGCACGGCGAAACCGGCTACGTGATCAATCCCGAGCTGGTGGAAACGTCGGGAGAGCAGGACGGCGAGGAGGGCTGCCTGTCAGTACCGGGACTGAGCTTTCCCACCCCCCGGGCCGAGCACGCGGTGGTACGCGGGGTCGACCTGCGGAACGAACCCGTGACCGTTTCCGGATCCGGTTTGATGGCCCGCTGCCTGCAGCACGAGACCGACCACCTGGACGGGCTCGTCTACATCCAACGTCTGGACGAGAACCTGCGGCGCACCGCGCTGAAGGAGGTCCGGGCCACCGACTGGTTCTGGAACGGGTGAGGTTCCCCGGCACAGGAGCAGGTGATCTCCGGGTGCGGGTCCCGCGGTCCCGTGGGTGAGTTCCCCGACCGCGGGCCCCGGCATCGCAGGAGATCCGCCGGACGGGGCTCACTAGCCCTGGGACACGGATTCACCGCGTTCCCTGGTCGCACCGACCACCGCCCAGTGCCCGGAACGGGCGCGCAGCAGCAGTGTGAGCAGTCTGCCGAGCATGAACAGGCTCAGTCCGGTCCAGATTCCCGCCAGTCCCCACTCGAAGGCCAGCGAGAGCCAGATCAGCGGCAGGTACCCCAGCGCCGCACTGGTCATCGTCGCGGTGCGCAAGTAGGCCGCGTCCCCTGCTCCGAGCAGCACCCCGTCCAGCGCGAAGACCACGCCCGCGATCGGCTGCAGCGCCACGAAGAACCACCAGGCGTACGGGACCTCGGCCAGCACGGCGGGATCGCTGGTGAAGGCGCTGGGCAGCAGCCCGGACAGCGCCGCGAACACCAGTCCCAACACGACGCCGAAGCCGAGTCCGTACCAGCTCACCTGCCTGCCGATGCTTCTGGCCTCGCGTTCCGACCCCCTGCCGAGCGCGGCCCCGACCAGGGACTGCGCGGCGATGGCCAGTGAATCCAGCACCAGGGCGAGGAAGCTCCAGAGTTGCCAGACGACCTGGTGAGCGGCAGCCGTGTCAGCCCCGGTGCGCGCCGCCACCGAGGTGGCGGACAGGAAGCAGGTCTGGAAGGCCAGGGTGCGCAGGATGAGGTCCCTGCCGAGCACGAGCTGGGCACGCATCACACGGGTGTCGGGCCGCACTCCCGCTCGTTCGACGAGCAGCGCGCGGACGAACAGGGCCGCCGCGATGGTCTGCCCCGCGACGTTGGCCACTGCCGAGCCCTCCATCCCCAGTCCGACCGGGTAGACCAGCAGCGGGCACAGCACCAGGGAAACACCGTTTCCGGCCAGCACGTAGCGCAGCGGCCGGACCGTGTCCTGCACTCCGCGCATCCACCCGTGCCCGGCCAGGCTGATCAGCACCATCGGGGCCCCGATCAGCGCGATGCGCAACCAACTCGTGGCCGCGTCCGCGATGTCTCCACCACCGGTCATCACCCGGACGACCGGCACGGCGAACAGCTGCGCCAACAGCAGGATCACCAGGCCGACCCCGGCACCCAGCCAGCTGGCCTGCACGCCCTCGGCAACCGCCTCCTCGCGACGGCCCGCCCCGTGCAGCCGCGCCGCACGGGCGGTGGTCCCGTAGGAGAGGAAGGTCAACTGGCTGGACACGACCGTGAAAAGCGTGCCCCCCAGCGCCAGGCCCGCCAGTGGAACAGCCCCCAGATGACCGACCACGGCCGTGTCCACCAGCACGTACAGCGGTTCGGCGGCCAGGACGCCCAACGCCGGAATCGCGAGTGCGAGCAACCGTCGTACCGGAACGCGCTCCGCCGTCTCGGACACCTGACCTCCTGTAAGCTACGGCTGCCGGTTTCACCCCTGACGGACGAAGGCTACAGTAAGGGGCGAGCATGGACAACGCCGATTACATCACGGGGGCGCTCCGCCTCGCGAAC
Source organism: Actinopolyspora sp. BKK2 (assembly GCF_011291845.1). Taxonomy (NCBI): domain Bacteria; kingdom Bacillati; phylum Actinomycetota; class Actinomycetes; order Actinopolysporales; family Actinopolysporaceae; genus Actinopolyspora; species Actinopolyspora sp. BKK2. The sequence continues at coordinate 440,124 of NZ_JAANTE010000003.1, forward strand.
GCGCGCACGGACGACCTGGAGGCGCTCCGGGCGGAACTGCACGACGAGCCGTGGTGGTGCTCCCGGCTGACCGAGCAGGACCTGAGGACGCTGCACCGAGTCGCGGCCGAGCTGCGTCAGTCGCTCGAAGCAGCCGTTTTCGGCGAGCACGAAACCCTCCACGCCGAGGTCAACCGGTTGTTGGCCACGTACCCGCCCCGGCCGAGGCTGTCCCGCGAAGGCCCGGAGCAGCACCGCGAGTGGCACATCCACATCGCCGAGGTCGAAGCACCGCCCGCTCACGAGATAGCGGCCGCGGCCGCCTGGGGGTTGGCTCAGGGCATCGTGCGGCACGGCACCGAACGCTGGGGGAGGTGTGAAGCTCCGAACTGCGGAACCTACTTCCTCGACACGTCCACCAACCGGACCCGGCAGTTCTGTTCAGCGCGCTGCGCGAACCGGGTCCACGTGGCCGCTTTCAGACAGCGCCGACGTGCCTGATCCCCCGAAACTCGAAAGCGGCGGGCCCGGCCCAGCAACGCTGCCGCGCGACGTTTCGCGCGAAACCGGCTTATCGAACAAGGTTCGCAAGGACGGTTCCGCGCCAAACCGCCGGTGGGCCTGCCGCCGGAGAACTCACGCCTCCTGTGGGCGGGAGTCCTCCTCGTTCTCGCTCGGGTCCTCCGAGCTCTGCTGCTCGGACCGCTCGTCCGAGTCATCCGCCGAATCCGCCTTCCGGTACGGATCGACCTCTCCGGCCGGAACGGCGTCCGAAGCCAGCCTCGCCACCTCGGCGTCGGCTTCCTTGGCCTGTGCCAGAACCTCGTCCAAACGACGAGCGTTCGCCGGAACGGAATCGGCGACGAAAGTCAACGTGGGAGTGAATCGCACTCCGGTCTCCCGCCCGACCCTGGAACGCAGTGTTCCCGTCGCGCTGCTCAACGCGGCCGCAGTGGCCGACTCGTCGACATCGTCCCCGAAAACCGTGTAATAGACCGTCGCGTCCCGCAGATCGGCTGTGAGCCGCGCATCGGTAATGGTCACCATAGCCAGTCGCGGATCTTTGATCTCGTGTTCCAACCCGGAAGCCACGATCTGCGCGATCCGCTTGGCCAACCTACGGGCGCGCGCCGTATCAGCCACGGCGCACCTCCTCTGCTGATCCGCCTCCGGCGGAGGCGGTCCCCATCGTCCTACTCACCCGAAAATCATCGCGAACCCGGACGGGCCGGGCACGCCGCAGTCGGTGGTGCGGAACCTTCCGCACCACCGAGCAGTTTCAGTCCTCCGGCCCGAGCATCCGGTGTCGAGCCGAGAGCAACTCCAGTTCGGGGTAACCCGCCACAGTGCGTTCACAGGCTTCGAGAACCTCGCGAACCTGTCCGGCTTCGCCGGACACTGCCGACACCCCGATGACCGTACGCCGGTAGAGATCACGCCCGCCGACCTCGGCGACAGCCACTTCGAAGCGCCGCCGCAAATCGGAGACCAGCGGACGAACCGCCGCACGTTTCTGCTTCAACGAATGGACGTCGCCCAGAAGCACGTCCAGTTCGAGCGCTCCGACATACATCAGCTAATCGCACCACGTCGACGGGCTCACGATCGAGGGGGCCGTCGTGACAACGGCCCCCCTACGCAGCACTCAGGAGCGTGGTTTCTCCTGCATCTCGTAGGCCTCGATCACGTCGTTCTCCTTGATATCCGAGTAGGATCCCAAGGTCATACCGCACTCGAAGCCTTCGCGCACCTCCGTGGCGTCGTCCTTGTACCGCTTGAGCGAGCTCACCGTGAGGTTCTCCGAAACCACCACGCTGTCCCGCAGCAACCGGGCCTTGGCGTTGCGCCGGACGATTCCGTTCAGCACCATGCTGCCCGCGATGGTGCCGACCTTCGAGGACTTGAAGACCTCGCGCACCTCGGCCCTGCCGAGCTGCACCTCTTCGTACTCGGGCTTGAGCATGCCCTTGAGGGCCTGCTCGATGTCCTCGATCGCGCGGTAGATCACCGAGTAGTAGCGGATCTCCACGCCCTCACGGTTGGCCACCTCGGCAGCCTTGCCCTCGGCACGGACGTTGAACCCGAGAACGATCGTGTTCTCCGCGGTAGCCAGGTTGACATCGCTCTCGTTGATGCCACCAACGCCACGGTGGATCACGCGCAGCTCGACCTCGTCACCCACCTGGATCTTGTTCAGCGACTCCTCCAGCGCCTCGACGGTACCGGAGTTGTCACCCTTGATGATCAAGTTGAGCTGGCTGGTCTCCTGCAGCACCTTGTCCAGGTCCTCCAGGCTGACCCGCTTCCGCTTGGCAGCGTTCTGCGCCTCCCTGAGCCGGGCCGCACGCCGATCGGCGATCTGCCGGGCCACCCGGTCCTCGTTGACCATGAGGAAGGTGTCCCCGGCTCCCGGCACGGAGGTGAATCCGACGACCTGCACCGGCTGGGAGGGCTTGGCCTCGGTGACGTCCTGATCGTGCTCGTTGATCATGCGACGCACCCGGCCGTGCGCACCCCCGGCGACGACGGAGTCACCGACCCGCAGGGTGCCGCGCTGCACCAGCACGGAAGCCACCGGACCACGACCGCGGTCGAGATGGGCCTCGATCGCCACTCCCTGGGCCTCCATGCTCGGATTGGCCCGCAGGTCGAGGGTCGCGTCGGCGGTAAGCAGGATGGCCTCGAGCAGCCCCTCGATGTTCTGCCCCTGCTTCGCGGAGATCTCCACGAACATCGTCTCGCCGCCGAACTCCTCGGCGACCAGGCTGTACTCGGTGAGCTGCTGCTTGATCCGCTCCGGGTTCGCCCCGGGAACATCGATCTTGTTGATCGCCACCACGATCGGGACGCTCGCCGCCTGGGCGTGGTTGATCGCCTCGATCGTCTGCGGCATGACGCCGTCATCGGCGGCGATGACCAGCACGGCGATGTCGGTCGACTTAGCACCGCGGGCACGCATGGCCGTGAAGGCCTCGTGACCGGGAGTGTCGATGAACGTCACCGGACGGTCCTCGCCCGCCAGCTCGGCCTGGACCTGGTAGGCACCGATGTGCTGGGTGATTCCGCCTGCCTCGCCCTCCTGGACGTTCGACTTGCGGATGGTGTCCAGCAACCTGGTCTTGCCGTGATCGACGTGGCCCATGACTGTGACGACCGGCGGCCGGGAAACGAGCTCCTCCGGGCTGCTCCCCCGGTCGCCGAACGTCAGGTCGAAGGACTGCAGCAGCTCCCTGTCCTCGTCCTCGGGGCTGACCATCTCGACCTTGTAGTTCATCTCCTGGCCGAGAAGCTCGAGCACCTCGTCGGAGACCGACTGGGTAGCCGTGACCATCTCGCCGAGATGGAACATGGCCTGCACCAACGAAGCGGGGTTGGCGTTGATCTTCTCCGCGAAGTCGGTCAGCGAGGCACCACGGCGCAGACGCAGCGACTCACCGTTGCCGCGCGGCAGACGCACTCCACCAACGGAGGGCGCCTGCATGTTGTCCATGTACTCCTGACGCTTCTGACGCTTCGACTTGCGTCCGCGCTTGGAGGGACCGCCCGGCTTGCCGAAGGCACCCGCGGTTCCGCCACGACCGCCGCCCGGACGACCACGGAAACCACCGCCTGCGGGCGGAGCACCGCCGCCGGGACCACCGCGACCGCCACCAGGACCGCCGCCGGGGCCACCGCGACCGCCGCCGGGACCGCCACGGCCGCCACCGGGGCCGCCGCGGCCGCCACCGCCGGCGCCGGTACCGGTACCGGCGCCACCGCCGGAACCGCCACGGCCACCACCGGGGCCACCGCGACCGCCACGACCGCCGCCCGAGCCGGTTCCGGAACCGCTACCGGACTTGGGAGCCCGGGAAGGCATCATGCCCGGGTTCGGCCGCGGCGGCATCATGCCCGGATTCGGGCGCTCTCCGCCCTCGGTGCGCTGGGAGGACTTCGCAGCGGGACTCTGCTGTCCGGAACCCTGCTGACCACCCTGCTGGGGGCCCTGCCTGTCCGGACGCTGACCACCGCCCTTGTCCGGACGCTGGCCTCCGCCCTGCTTGTCGGGACGCTGGCCACCGCTCTGGCCCTGACCACGACCGGACTGACGCTGGCCGCCCTGGCCACCTTGGCCGCCCTGCTGACCACCTTGGCCGCCGCCCTGCTTTCCTCCGGAGCCACGCTGGGCCGGGGAGCCGCTACCGACGCCGAAGGGGTTGTTCCCGACTCGCGGGGAACGCGATCCCGACTTCGACGACTGAGGCTTGGGCGGAACGACGCTGCCGTCGCCACCGTCTGCACCGCCGCCGGACTGCTGCTGCTTGGAAGGGCGCGGGCCGGGCTTGGGAACGTTGCGCGGTCCCGGCTTGGGGACCTGGCGCTCGCTCTTGCCCGCCGTCCCGGAAGCCGCTTGTCCCTCCGACTTAGCGGCCGGTGCCTGCTGGGACTGCTGACCACCCTGCTGCGCACCGGGGGTCTGCTGAGCGCTCCGCGCCGCATCGTCCTGCTGCGACTGCGCCGCGCTCTCGGAACCGGCGGACTGGCCGGCCGCCTGCTCCGCGGCGGGCTGCTTCTGGGCAGGCCCCGGCTTGGGGCCCGGCTTCGGCCGCGGTCCCGGCTTCGGAATGCGGGCGGACTTGTCGCCCTGGCTCGGAGCCGACTGCCCGGACGCAGGCGATTCCGTCGCCGCCTGCTGCCCGTTGCTCTCGCTCTTGGTCTCGGCCGACGCGGCGGCGCCACCGTTGTCCGAACCACGTCCGGAGGACGCGCTCGACTTGGTGAACGCGTCACGCAGCCTGCGCGCCACCGGTGCCTCCACCGTTGACGACGCGGACTTCACGTACTCGCCCTGATCGGCGAGTTTATTCAGTACATCCTTGCTTGTAACGCCGAGCTCCTTGGCGAGCTCGTGCACGCGGGCCTTGCCTGCCACTGCTCTCCTCGTCTGGTGAGGTCGGGCGGCAGACCCGCTCGACCTCGTCCTACTGCCGGTACGCGTTCATGGCTTCAGCTTCACGGCTGATTCATGACGGGTCGACCTGCTTCCTTCAACTGCCTGGCACGAGAAACTCTCGCATCGGCTTGCTCGTGAGCCACCTGCTCCACATAGGCCTGCACTGTTGTGCTGTCGAGTTGTCCTTGCACGCGCAGAGCGCGTGAAAAGGCCCGACGCCGCTCGGCCGAACGCAGGCACGCGGTATCGGGGTGCAACCAGGCACCTCGCCCCGGGCGCCTGCGCCGAGGATCGGGGACGGTTCTCGAACCGTCCTCGGCCACCACTCGCAGCAGATCGGAGGCCCACGTTCGGGTCCGACACCCTATACACGTTCGAATCGGCTCGTGAGTTCCACCACGGACGCCAGTTGATCGTGTACGGATTCCCGCCCCCTCGCGTTGAGCCACTTGTGATTCTAACCTGCCGCTGTCACTCAGCCGAACCCACGGTCGGAAGATCGTCCATCGGAGGGACGAATCCCTCGGCAGCCGGGGGTTCGGCATCGGGGTGTCCTGCGGTGGTCGTGGGAGAGCTCGGGTCCGCATCGCTGCGGATGTCGATGCGCCACCCGGTCAACCGCGCTGCCAGCCTGGCGTTCTGTCCCTCTTTGCCGATCGCCAACGAAAGCTGGAAGTCCGGGACTATCACCCGTGCCGTCTTGGCACGTTCGTCGACCACCTCCACCGATACTACCTTAGCCGGCGACAGGGAGTTGCCGACGAAGGCGGCCGGATCCTCCGAGAAGTCGATGATGTCGATCTTCTCCTGCCCGAGCTCGTTCATCACGTTGCGCACCCTGGCACCCATGGGGCCGATGCACGCGCCCTTGGCGTTGACTCCCTCGACCGTGGAGTGCACGGCGATCTTGGACCGGTGCCCGGCCTCGCGCGCCACCGAGGGGATCTCCACGGTGCCGTCGGCGATCTCCGGCACCTCCAGGGCGAACAGCCTGCGGACCAGGTTCGGGTGGGTGCGCGACAGCGTGATCTGCGGCCCGCGCACCGTCCGGGAAACACCGACGACGTAGGACTTGATCCTGGTGCCGTGCTCGTAGCGCTCCCCCGGAACCTGCTCCGCGGCGGGGATGACCCCCTCGCTGTCACCGATCTCCACCACGATCATGCCGCGCGAGTTCGCCCTGGCGTCGCGCTGGATCACGCCGCCGAGGATCTCGCCCTCCTTGGTGGAGAACTCGCCGAAGGTCTTCTCGTGCTCGGCGTCGCGCAGCCGCTGCAGAATGACCTGACGTGCCGTGGTCGCAGCGATCCTGCCGAATCCCTCGGGAGTGTCGTCCCATTCCTCGGCGACCTCCCCCTCGGGGGTGAGACTGTGAGCAATCACACGCACCACGCCGGTCTTGCGATCCACCTCGACTCTGGCGTGCGGTTGGTGTCCTTCGGTGTGCCGATATGCTGTCAGCAGGGCTGACTCGATGGCCTGAAGGACCGTCTCGAATGGGATGTCCTTGTCGCGTTCGATCGCCCGCAGCGCGGCGATGTCGACGTTCACCTCGACTCCTCCGTGTCTTTTCCGTCGCCGTCGGCGGCAACGTCCGCAGCCCGATCGAGCTTGGCCAGTTCCTCCGCCGGTGGCTGCTGGAACTCAACCTCGACCACCGCGCGCTCGATGTCACCGTAAATCAACCGCCGTACCCGGCCATCGGCGAGAACCCACACGCCGGACTCCTCGGCGCAGCCCACTCTGCCGAGGAACTCACCACCGTCGGTCAGCAGAATCCTCGCGAGCCTGTTGCGCGCGCGCCGCCAGTGCCGTTGCTTGGTCAACGGCCGGTCCACTCCGGGTGAGGTGACCTCCAGAGTGTAAGAGCCGGCGAGCACGTGGTCGTACTCGTCCAGCGTCTCGGACAGGGCTCGGCTGACGTCCGCGATGTCGTCGAGGTCGACGCCGTCATCGGCGTCTATGACCACCTTGAGCTGACGTCGACGACCGGACTGCTGCACATCGAGCTCTTCGAGATCGAACCCCACCTCGGCGACGGTCTGCGCCACGGTGGGTCTCAGGCGCGCGACTATTTCGTCCCGCGGCGGGCTGGACACGTTTTACACTCCAAATGTCTGCGGCGGTTGAAGTTGTCCGGTGCACGGCGACGCCGAAAGATCTCATGCGATCCGACGCCACCCGCTTCGCGGGGACGCGAAGCTCCACGGCCGAGTACACCGATAAAAACCGTGGTCTTCCAGGGTATCGCGTCCCGCCCGCGGAAAGCGCGGCACACGCCCCCACCGACAACGGGCCGCCGGGGAGCACCACAGCCACGCCCCCGCGCGGACTTGCTGGCAAGATGTGTAGGCGTGGATATTCCCTCCCGGACCGGCTCCACCTCTCGCCCCCACCGACTGGGCAGACGCGAACTGCTCCGCCTCTCGGCGCTGGCGCCACTGGCACCGGCCCTGATCAGCTGTTCGGCCCCGACGGACGAGAATCCCGACCTGCTCGTCCCTCTCGCCGAGAACGCGGACTCGGACGCGGAACTCGCCCGGGCCACGGCGGACAAGCACCCCGAGCTGGCCGAGCGGGCCGGCACGATCGCCGAGGTGCGCAGCGAGCACGCGAAGAACCTGCGCCGGGAGGTCAAGAGGCTGACCGGCGAGCGCGCGGCCACGAGCGCTGGTCGCTCCCCCGGCCCGGAGATCGCCGACGATCCGAACAAGGCGGCGGAGAAGCTGCGCACGGCTCTCGAGGACGCGCAGCGACGAACCGCCGAGACGGTCCCCCGGGTCTCCGGTTATCGGGCCGGTCTGATCGGCTCGGTCTCCGCAGCGTGCGCGAGTTTGCTGGAGGTCGTGCGATGAGCTCGGCGGAGCTGTCCGAGAACGGCGAACGCGCCCTCAAGCGGGCGCTCGGGAGCGAGCACGCCGCGGTCTGGTTGTACGGGCTGGCGAAGGCCTTCGCCGCGGACTCCGGAGTGGTTTCCGCCGTCGACGAGGGGATCTCCGCGCACCGGGACCACCGCGACCGGACGAGACGGGTGCTGCGTGGGGCGGGCAGCACCCCCCCGCCCGCCGATCCCGCGTATCAACCTCCCGAGTCCGTCACGGACCAGACCTCGGCGGTTCACGCGCTGGTGGCGGCGGAGCAGGACTGCTCGGTCGGCTGGCTGGCCGTGCTGGAGCGCTCGGAGAACAGGCGGCTCAGCCAGCTCGCGCTGGACTGCCTCACCGGTGCGGCCACCCGTGCCACGACCCTGCGGCTCGAGATCGGCGAGCAGCCGAGCTTTCCGGCCTTCCCCGGCCGGACCTGAGCCGCGCGGCGCGGGCGGTCACCCCGGTTCGCGGTCCTGCCGGGCCCCCAGCTTCAAGGCGTCCGAGGTGACGTGCTTCAGCCTGCCGTCGTCGCGGCCGCTGCGGTGGAAGTAGGAGGACTCCCCGATGACCACCAGGCGTCCCTCGTGGGTCGAGGCGTATCCGTAGTCGTGGCTCAGGTCCGGATACCCCTCGGGAACCTGACTTCCAGCCGTGACCAGGTCCTCGATGTTGCCCGTTGCGTTCTGCGTAGCCAGCTTCTCCAGCTTGGCCGCGGACGCGGCGTCGGGCATCAGCACGGTGACCACGGAGGTCAGCACGCGCTCGCCGTTGTGCAGCCTGGTGGTGTAAAGGGCGCGGGTGATGTGCGAGCAGGCGGTGCCCGCGAAGAACTCGGCGATCTTCGCGGTCGAGTTGTCCGCGCAGTTCGCCGGCTCGTCGGCGACGTACTTCTCGAAGTCGTACTCGGTGCTCGGTCCCGCCTGCTGCGTGGCCGGGCTCTCGGAGGTGGACCGGGTCTCCGAGGGCTTGACCATCAGCCACAGCACCCCGGACAGCACCGCGACGAGGACCAGCACCAGTCCCCGGATCACCCATCCCGCGGGAGTGATGCCCGTGCCTGCCCGCGAGTCTCCCGCTCCGTCCGGGCCTGGACGGGACTGCGCGGCACCCGCGGCGTTCGGGGGCCCACTGCCCGCTCCCCGCCCCGGGGCCGGCTGCTCGCCGGGGGGACGCGAACCGTGCCCCCCGTTCGCGGGGGCGGCCGCGGCCTGGGGCGGCGGGAAGGTGGGGCGGGTCCGCTCCTCGCCGGGCCCTCCCGCACCGCCTTCCGGATTCCGACCCTGTGTCACCCGGTCAGGTGGGCCTCCGGAGTCGCTCCGGACAGCGTTGAGTGGCGCGGTGTCCCCGCGCTCGAAGTTCTGCTGCGACCCCGTCATCTGTTCGGGTGCACCGTGGTGATCCGACACGGGCACCTACCGTAGCGGGTAACGATCGGGTGGAGAACAGCACATCACCGCAACGGAGCGGAAGAACTCCGCCGCAGCGCCTCCGACACCAGCCGGACGTCGTCCTCCGTGTTGTACAGGTGGAAAGCCAGTCGCAGCCTGCCGTCCCGCGCCGTACAGCACACCCCGGCTGCACTCAGCTCCGCGGAGGCGTGGGTCGCGTCCAGCGCGACTATCGGGGAGTCGGGCGAGGGAACCTCCAGTTCGGCGCACAGCGTCCCGGCCAGTTCCATGCAGTGCTCGCGAACTGCGGGGAGGTCGACGGTTCTCAACCAGTCGAGCGCGGCCGCCGCCCCCAGCTGGGCGAACCAGCCCGGGGAGGCGTCGAAGGCCCCCGCCCCCTCGGCCAGTCGCAGCGGCAACCCGTAAAGGTTGCTCCAGGGGTCCTGCCCCGCGTACCAGTTCGCACCGTGGGCCCGCTGAAGTTCCAGCACCTCGGGACGCGTCGCGAGCCAGGCCGCCCCGCGGGGAGCCATCAGCCACTTGTACCCGCACCCCACGACCCAATCCGCCCACTCCAGCTCCAGCGGCATCCACCCGGCCGCCTGGCTGACGTCCAGCAGCACCCGGACACCGTGCCGCTCGGCGACGGCACGCAGCTCCTCCGGGCGGAACACCCTCCCGTCGGCCGACTGCACCAGGCTGACCGCGACCACGTCGTGCTCGGGCACGGCCTCGAGCAGTCGGTCCGGAGGCACCTCGGTGACCCGCACTCCCCGGTCGCGCTGCACCGCGAACGGGAAGGTCACGCTGGTGAACTCCCGCTCGACCACCAGCACGCTGGTTCCCGCGGCAACACCCGCTGCCACCATCCCGACCAGCTGGGAGACCGAGCTCCCCGCGGTCACGCGCTCCCGCGGAACCCCCACGAGCTCGGCGAACCCCTCCTTCGCGCGCGCAACCGGCTCGTCGAACTCGGCGGCCGAGATCCTGCCCTCGCTCCACCGGGTGATCGCCGCGTGCAGGGACTCGGCCACGAAATCCGGGGGAACCCCGATGCCGGCCGTGTTCAGGTAACCGGGCTCCACCCCGAAACTCGCCCCGAAAGCCTCCCTCACGGGCGTGATCCTACGTTCCCGCGCGGGGTCCGGGCTAGTGCTCGCTCGGCGCGCTCGGTCGCCGGGCGAGCGGCTCCACCTCGTGCTGCGCGTCACCGCACGCCCTCCCCTAGACTCGGGAAACATGCACAGTGAGGAAATCGAGATACGCACCGGCGACCGCGAGGTCGTCCGCGACCTCAACGCCGAATGCGCGAAGTTCCTGCGCGGTGCGGACGGCGACGAAGGCCTCCTGCACCTGTGGGTACCGCACGCCACTGCGGGCATAGCGGTCCTGGAAACGGGCGCGGGCAGCGATGAGGACCTGCTCGCCACCCTGCGGGACCTGCTCCCCGCCGACGACCGCTGGCGACACCGCCACGGTTCCCCCGGGCACGGCAGGGATCACGTGCTTCCGGCCCTGGTGCCGCCCCACGTCTCGATCCCGGTGCTCGGCGGAAGCATGGCCCTGGGAACCTGGCAGTCCGTGTGCCTGGTGGACACCAACACCGACAACCAGGTGCGCCGGGTCCGACTGAGCTTCCTCGCCGGGTGATCCGCTGAACCGCCCGCACCACGCCTCCGCGCGCGGCCGGTAATCTCGAGGTCGTGACACAGCCATCCGGTGGGCACAACAACACGCCCGGCCGAGCCGGATTCGGCCCGCAGGGCGGACAACCTCCACAGTGGCCCGCGCACCAGAGCGGCTCTTCCGGCGGGTGGTCGGCAGGGGGGCACTCCAGTCCGTACGGCTGGCAGACCGATCCGGCGCGGCCCGGCTCAGCGAACGGGTCCGTCTACCGTGGTTTCGGAACTTTCGAGGAACCGGCCGGCGGCGGCAAACCCCCCGGAAAAACCAACCGGGGAGTGATCGGCGTCCTCGCTCTCGTGATCGTCCTGCTCGGAAGCGCGGTCGGACTGGGCATCTACTACGGGACTTCGAGACCGGCGGAGCAGCAAGCCGCGGGTGCGGGCAGCCGCACCACCTCGCCGCCCCGGACAACGCCCGGAGCGCCCGAGCCGCGGATCGAGGGCTGGCAGGTCGGCTACAACTCCGAGGGCCAACTCGCTTACGACGTCCCCGGGAACTGGAACGTGCTGGGGTCCGAGCGGGAGTACTCCATCCCCTCCCTCGGCGACGTCACCTTCCACGGCCTGGTCGACGGTCCCTACTACGACTGCGGCGGGAAGAGGGTCGTGGGCGGACGTGCCATCAGCACCACGGTGAAACCGGACCGGAGCATGTCCGAAACGGCCGAGGAGTTCCTCCTGCGCTCCGGCCGCCACTTCTACACCGCCGGAGGCAGTTCCGGGGAGGTGTCGGTCAACGCCGAACAACCGCGCGATGCCGACGTCGAGGGCTTCGAAGCCGTCCGGATATCCGGAACCGTGGAGATGCCGGAGACGTCGCCGTGCCTGCCCACCGAGGCCGAGATCTCCGCTCTGGTCGTCCAGGCGAAGAACAGCTACGTCGTGCTCGTGGTCAGCGCGGACAGCGAACGTCCGGCCTCCTCGCCGCCTGCCGCCGGGGAACGGACCGTACCGCGCGTGCTGGACAGCGCGCGCCCCGTTCGATGACCCCCGGCCGGTCCACTGCGCTCCCCCGAGGGCGCGGCGGTGAGCGCGGTTCCCACCTCACCGGAGCCGCGCGGGAGAGCAAGCCGTCGCCGCGGGCCGGCCCCGTTCGCCCTCGGAGCACGGGGCCGGGCCCTCGGCGGTCGTCACTTCAGCTCCGCACCAGCTCGACCAGCTGATCGACCACCTCGTCGGCGGCCACCTCGGTCCGCTCCCCCGAGGCGCGGTCCTTGAGCTCGACCACGCCCCTGGACAGCCCCTTGCCGACCACCAGGATCGTGGGAACGCCGACCAGCTCCGCATCGGCGAACTTCACCCCGGGCGAGACGTTCCGGTCGTCGAGGACCACCCGGACACCCGCGTCGTCCAGTTCGGCCGAGATCCGCTCCGCCTCGGTCCCGAGGGCGTCGTCCTTGCCCGCGATCACCACGTGCACATCGGCCGGGGCCACCGCACGCGGCCAGACCAGCCCGAGCTCGTCGTGGTGCTGCTCGGCGATCGCCGCGACCAGCCGGGAGACGCCCACCCCGTAGGACCCCATGGTCACCCGTTTGGGTTGGCCGTCCTGTCCGAGCGCGTCCAGCGAGATCGCGTCGGTGTACTTGCGCCCGAGCTGGAAGATGTGCCCGATCTCGATCCCCCGCGCCGCCTGGAGAACACCGTGCCCGTCGGGGGAGGGGTCCCCCTCGCGCACCTCGGCTGCCTCGATCGTGCCGTCCGGGGTGAAGTCGCGGCCGCACACCAGGTCGACCACGTGGTGGTCGGACTTGTCCGCACCGGTGACCCAGGCGCTCCCGTTCGACACCCGCGGGTCGACGAGGTAGCACACCCCGTTGTCCTGCAGGGCCTTGGGCCCCACGTACCCCTTCACCAGGAAGGGGTTGGCCGCGAAGTCCGCGTCGTCGACCAGGGCCACCTCTGCCGGTTCCAGCGCGGCCTCCAGCCGCTTCATGTCCACCTCGCGGTCACCGGGCACGCCCACCGCGAGCAGCGTCCACTCCTCAGCACCCGGTTGCCGCGTCTTGACCAGCACGTTCTTCAACGTGTCCGCCGCCGTGAACTTCCTGTCCGACTCCGCGTCGTTCAAGAACTCCACGAGGCTCTCGATGGTCGGGGTGTCCGGGGTGTGGTGCACCTCGGCCTGCGGACGCCCCTCCACGGGAAGTTCGGGGGCGGGCGGGGTGGTCACGGCCTCGACGTTGGCCGCGTAGTCGGACTCGCTGCTGCGCACGAAGGTGTCCTCCCCGGTGGGGCACTCCGCGAGGAACTCCTCGGAGGCGGACCCGCCCATGGCACCCGAAGTGGCCGCCACGACGGTGTAGCGCAGCCCGAGCCGGTCGAAGAGCCTCGTGTAGGCGTCCCGGTGCAGCCGGTAGGAGCTGCCGAGCTGCTCGTCGTCCAGGTCGAAGGAGTACGAGTCCTTCATGACGAACTCCCGGCCGCGCAGGATCCCCGCCCGGGGGCGCTCCTCGTCGCGGTACTTCGTCTGGACCTGGTAGAGGATCACGGGGAAGTCGCGGTAGGAGTTGTACTCACCCTTGACGGTCTGCGCGAACAGCTCCTCGTGGGTCGGGCCGAGCAGGTAGTCGGCCTTCTTCCTGTCCTTGAGGCGGAACATGTTCGGGCCGTACTCGGTCCAGCGCCCGGTCGTCTCGTAGGGCTCCTTCGGAAGCAGGGCGGGCAGGTGGATCTCCTGGCCGCCGATGGCGTCCATCTCCGCCCGCACCGCCTGCTCGATGTTGCGCAGCACGCGCAGCCCGAGCGGCAGCCAGGAGTAGATGCCCGGCGCTACCCGACGCACGTATCCGGCGCGCACCAGCAGACGGTGACTCGGCACCTCCGCATCCGCCGGATCCTCCCGCAGGGTACGCAGGAACAACGTCGACATCCTCGTGATCACGGCTGCGCGCTCCTTTACGCCTCGCGCTTTCCTCGCGTATTTCCGGAAAGCCTAGCTGGTCATACGAACGGCGATATCAGCGACTCCCGCACCAGGGGCACGGCCACGACATGCTGCCCTCCCGCTCCGGCCGCACCGCGGGCGGGGAACCGACCTGCGCATCCTCGCAGGCTCCCGTTCGGGGGAAACGCACCGAGCGGTTCGGCCGATCGCGGATCGATGTGGCCCAATTGGGGTGAGGTGGCCGCGTCACGGAAAACGGACGGAAATGCATCCCGAGAACCACGACAACCGAGCACGATTCTGGCACCCGGCGCGGAGATTCGACGGGAAGCGCCACGTCTTCCACGGGAGCGGTCCCGGGACGGGTTGGGGCGCGAAGGACACCCTGTGCGGTTCGTCCGTCGACCCGGCGCCCGTGAGTTCCACCGAGTGGCTGCTCCACCCGACCTGCCCGGACTGCTGGGAGGAACTCGTGCGCGAACAGGTACCGGACTCCCCGTCCGGAGCTCAGCTGGACGACGGGTCCACCTGACGGGGTCCGCGGAATGTCCCCTCCTGGAGGCCGCGCGGGTCGATTCGCCCGGCGGTCCGGGACGCGGCCGACCCGTCGAGCGGCTCGACCGGCCCGCCCCCTAGGCTCACGTCACGTGCTCGTACTGTTGCCACCCTCCGAAACCAAATCGAGCGGAGGCGACGGCCCGCCGCTGCGCCTGGAGACCCTGTCCTTCGAACAGCTCAACCCCACGCGGGAGCGGCTGGCCCTGGCGCTCGCTGAGCTCGGCGAGGACCTGCCCGCGAGCCTCGCCGCGCTGGGTCTGTCCGAACGCCAGGCCGGTGAGGTCGAACGCAACGCCGCGCTCTGGGACTCCCCCACCAGGCCCGCCCTGGAGCGCTACACGGGGGTGCTCTACGACGCGCTCGACGTCGGTTCCCTGTCCGCCGCGGAGCGGTCCCGCGCCGACGCCAGGCTCGCCGTGGTCTCGGCGCTGTTCGGAGTGGTGCGCGGCGGCGATCCCGTACCGGCCTACCGGCTGTCGGCCGGATCCAGCGTGCCGGGGATCGGTGGGCTGCGCGGCGTGTGGCGCCCCGAACTGACCCCGCTGCTCCGAGCGCAGCCGGGCCCCGTCGTGGATCTGCGCTCGGGCGCTTACGCGGCACTGGCCAAGCTCCCTGACGCCGTCGAGGTGCGGGTGGTCACCGAGGACTCCGCCGGGACCCGCAAGGCGGTCAGCCACCACAACAAGGCCCACAAGGGCAGGTTGGCCAGGGCACTGGCCAAGGCCGAGCACGAGCCCGCGGGCCCCGAGGACGTGGCCGAGATCGCCCGGGGTGCCGGAATGCGCTGCGAGCGCACGGGAACGCACGGTCTGCACCTCGTGGTCGACTGATGTGAGCTCTCCCCCATCCGCGGGAGAAAAACACCCGAGTGATCGATGCGTGCACTAGAGTACGAGCTCACGTTCCGGCCTTCGGCGGACCGAGTTCGTTCCCGGACAGCCGTAGCCACCGCTCGGTCGCCCGACGACCGCACCGGCAGGAGCGCCTCTGCCGCGGAGGCCGCGGACCCCGCCGAAGGCGCGGACGGCGGTGCTTCACCCGTCCGTGCCGGTAGGCCCGCCGGAACCGCGCACTGCCCGCATCGCACCCGAGCTCCGAGGAGGCGCGCCGAACGTGAGCGACGAGCCCGCGAGCGGCGGACCCGACCGGGTGCACGTCGTCGGGATCGGTGCCGACGGCTGGGAGGGCCTCTCCCCCGCCGCACGCCGCACCGTCGAAGCGGCCGAAGTCCTGATGGGCAGTCACAGGCAGCTCGCGCTGATTCCGGAGACCACCGGTGAGCGGGTGCCCTGGCCGTCCCCGCTGCTGCCCGCGCTGCCCGGACTGCTGGCCGAGCACGCCGGACGTTCGACGTGCGTGCTGGCCAGCGGCGATCCGATGTTCCACGGGATCGGGGCCACGCTGGCCGGACTGCTCGGCCCGCAACGACTCGAGGTCTTTCCGCAACCGTCCTCGGTTTCGCTGGCCTGCGCCCGGCTCGGTTGGCCCTCCCAGGACGCCCGGGTGGTCAACCTGGTCGGAAGGCCGGTGGAGAACCTGCTGCGCGGACTCGCACCGGGCGAACGCGTCCTGGTGCTCAGCTCCGACGGGAGCACCCCGGCCGCGGTGGCCGAGCTGCTGACCGCGCACGGTTTCGGCCCCAGCGAGCTGACGGTGCTGGAGAACCTGGGGGGACGGGACGAACGGATCCTCCGGGACACCGCCGCTCAGCTGCGGACGAGCACCGCGGCGCTGAACATCGTCGCCGTCGAGTGCGCGAGCGACCGCGGAACGGGGCGGTTGCCGTCGACACCGGGGCTGACGGAGGAGCTGTTCGAACACGACGGCCAGCTCACCAAGCGGGACGTCCGGGCGAGCACGCTGGCGCGGTTGGCCCCACGCCCCGGTGAGCTGCTGTGGGACGTGGGGGCAGGCTCGGGCAGCATCGCGATCGAGTGGGTGCGCAGCGCCGCTTCCTGCCGGGCGATCGCCGTCGAGCGGAACCCCGAGCGGGCCGCGCGCACGGCGAACAACGCCGCCGCCCTGGGGGCCGGCTCGCTGCGGATCGTGCGCGAGGCCGCCCCGGAGGGACTGCGGGGGCTGGAGCGACCGGACGCCGTGTTCGTCGGCGGCGGGGTGAGCGTTCCCGGTGTGCTGGACAGCTGCGTCGAGGCGTTGCCGCGCGGTGGACGTCTCGTGGTCAATGCCGTGACGATGGAATCGGAGTCGACAGTGATCGAATGGTACTCCCGCATGGGCGGGGAGCTGGTGCGGATCGGTATCGAGCAGGCAGGCCCGGTCGGCGGTTTCACCGCTTGGCGGCCCGCTATGCGCGTGACCCAGTGGGCGGTGACCAAGCCTTGACCGTTCACTTCGTCGGAGCCGGCCCGGGAGCGGCCGACCTCATCACCGTCCGCGGGCAGAACACCATCGCCTCCTGCCCGGTGTGCCTGTACGCGGGCAGCCTCGTGCCCGAGGAGCTGCTGGAGCACTGCCCGGAGGGGGCCCGGCTGGTCGACACGGCCCGCATGACGCTCGACGAGATCATCGCCGAGATCCTCGACGCGCAGCGGCGCGGACTCGACGTGGCCAGGTTGCACTCCGGCGACCCCTCCGTGTTCAGCGCGGTGGCCGAGCAGATGCGCAGGCTCGACGAGGCCGGGGTCGACTACGAGATGGTGCCGGGGGTTCCCGCCTTCTCGGCGGCGGCCGCGGCGCTCAACCGGGAGTTCACGGTGCCCGGCGTGGGGCAGACGGTGCTGCTGACCAGAACGGCGGCCAGGGCCACTCCCATGCCGGAGGGCGAGGACCTCGCCACGCTGGGGCGCAGCCGGGCCACGATGGTGCTGCACCTGGCCGTGAACAGGATCGAGGAGCTCGTCGAACAACTCGTGCCCAACTACGGCCCGGACTGCCCAGTCGCCGTGGTCGCGGGGGCCAGCAGGGCGGACGAGACCGTGCTGCGCGGGAACCTCTCCGACATCGCCGGGCTGGTTCGCGACGCCGGTGTCGAGCGCACCGCCGTGGTCGTGGTCGGCGAGGTGCTCACGGCGGGGCACTTCCCGGACAGCCACCTGTACTCCGCGAACCGCTGCCGGAGCTGACGGGGGCTGTCCGGGGGCGGGGACTTCCGCGGCGGGAGTCCCCGCAGGCACTCCCCGGAGGGCTCACCCCCCGGGCGGGCAACGCCCCTTGATCGTCCCGGCGCGGTCGATCACGACGATCTCCACCTCGATGGGAGCGCCCTCCAGGGTCGCCAGGGCGACGTCCCGCGCTCCCCGCGCGACCAGGTCGCCGAGGGCGACGCCCTCCTCGGCCGAGGCCTCGAGCGCGTCCAGCGCCGTGTTGGCCCGCGCCACGCGCTCCGACAAGCGCGCGCTGCCCCCCGCCCGCTCGACGAGCCCGGCCAGCCGCGCGAAGTCCACCTGCGAGCGCTTGGAGTGCAGATCGAGGTGGCCGTCGGCCAGCTTGGCCAGCTTCCCGATCCCGCCGGCTACGGTCAGCCGGGGAACCGGATGTCTGCGCAGGTACTTCAGCACGGCCCCCGCGAAGTCGCCCATGTCCAGCAGGGCCTCCTCCGGCAGGCCGTGCAGCTCGGTCACCGTGCGTTCCGAGGTGCTGCCGGTGCAGCCGGCCACGTGCCGCAGCCCCTCCGCACGGGCCACGTCCACCCCGCGACGGATGCTGTCGATCCAGGCAGAGCACGAGTACGGGATCACCACCCCGGTGGTGCCCAGGATCGACAACCCGCCCACGATCCCGAGGCGGGGGTTCCAGGTGTGCCGGGCGAGTTCCGCTCCCTCCTCCACCCACGCCTCCACGACCAGGTCGCCGCTGTCGACGTGGGTGGCTGCGATCTCCGCGACGAGCTCGCCGATCAGCCGCCGCGGAACGGGATTGACGGCGGGTTCGCCCACGGGCAGCGGCAGTCCGGGCTTGGTGATCGTCCCGACCCCCGTGCCCGCGCGGAAGGTGACCCCGCTGCCGGGCTCTCCCCGGGAGACGGTCACTCCCACGACAGCCCCGTGGGTGACGTCCGGGTCGTCACCGGCGTCCTTGACCACCCCGGCCGTGGCCCGGTCCTCCTCCAGCAGCTCCCGGTCCAGCGCGAAGGAGGGCTCGTGCCCCTTCGGCAGCCGCACCCGCACCGGGTCCGGGAACTCTCCGGTGAGCAGGGCGGTGTAGGCAGCCGCGGTCGAGGCGAGGGCACACGCCCCCGTGGTCCACCCGTAACGCGGCCCACCCGTCTGTTCGGCACGATCGTTCACCACGGGAGAATGCACTCCATCGAGTCAGGATTCATTGTTTCGGGGGTGTTCCGATGGGGGCGCGAGTACTCGTCCTCGGGGGTACCGCACAGGCTCGGCTCCTCGCGAACCAGCTTAACGAGCTCGGGGTCCCGGTGGTCTCCTCACTGGCCGGACGCGTGCGGGCACCGAAGCTGCCCGCGGGCGAGGTCCGCACCGGCGGTTTCGGAGGTCCGGCCGGGATGGCCGAGTACCTGCGCGACCGCGGAGTAACCACCCTGGTCGACGCGACCCACCCCTTCGCCGCGCGGATCAGCGAGAACGCCGTGACCGCCACCGCCGACAGCGGTGTCGAGATGCTCGTGCTGCGGCGCGCCCCCTGGACCCCGGGCCCGGGCGACGACTGGCACCGGGTCGGTTCGCTCCCGGAGGCGGCCGAGACCGCGCGGAGGCTCGGCAGCCGGGTGCTGCTCACCACCGGCAGGCAGGGGCTGCACCACTTCGCGCGGGTGCGGGACCGCTGGTTCCTCGCCCGCACCGTGGACGCCCCGGACCCGCCGCTACCGCCCAACGTGACCACGATCTCCGCGCGCGGTCCGTTCACCGCGGAGTCCGAGCGCGAGCTGCTTCGGCAGCAGCGCATCGACGTGATCGTGAGCAAGAACAGCGGAGGGCCGATGACCGAGGGCAAGCTCGCGGCCGCCCGCGAACTCGGGGTCCCGGTGGTGCTGGTGGAGCAACCTCGGCCACCACGAGCGCCCGCGGTGGACAGCGTTCCCGAGGCGATCGCCTGGCTGCGGGAACGAGTCGACCGGCTTCACGCCGGGTAACGCCGCGGCGTGAACACGGAGACCTCGTCCCCCCTGCTGACGAGCCGGGTCGTGGACGAACCGACCAGCAGCAGGCAGCGCATGTCCACCCGTTCCGGATCCAGCTCCCGCAGCTCGACGACCGTGACCTCCTCCTCCGGTCCACCGACGTCGCGGCCGATCACCACCGGTGTGTCCCCGGAGCGCTCCTCCAGGAGCAGGTCCCTGGCCGCCTCCACCTGCCAGCGGCGACTCCGCGAGGCCGGGTTGTACATCGCCAGCGCGAGGTCCGCCCGCGCAGCGGCCCGCAGCCTGCGTTCGATCACCTCCCACGACTTGAGCCGGTCGGACAGCGAGAGCACGCAGTAGTCGTGCCCGAGCGGGGCCCCCGCTCTGCTGGCGACCGCCTGCGCCGCGGTGAGTCCGGGGAGGACGTCCACGTCCACGTCCGCGTAGCGCGCGTCGTCGGCCGCCTCCAGGACGGCGCTGCCCATCGCGAACACCCCGGGGTCTCCGGAGGAGACGACCACGACCCTGCGCCCCGAAGCCGCCAGGTCGAGGGCCTCCTCGGCCCGCTGGGCCTCGACGCGGTTGTCGGAGGGGTGCTTGCGCTGCCGCGGGTTCGCCTGGATCCGGTCCAGGTAGGGTCCGTAGCCGACCAGGTCGTCGGCTGCGGCCAGCGCGGCCTGCGCCTCGGGGGTGGTCCACTCCCTGCCCGCCGGACCGAGCCCCACCACGGCGAGCCGACCGCCGTGCGCTCCGTCCGGACGCGGCGGCGTCTCCGGAGCGGGAGTCCGCGCACCGGTACGACTGGGCAGCAGGGCCAGCGAGAAGTAGGGCACGCTGTCCGGATCCACCTCGGCCAGTGGTGCGACCCGCTGCCTGGTGGTGCTCGCCCGTTCCACGTAGTGGGCCTCGTCGAGGCAACCGGCCTTGTCGAAGGCCTCGCGCACGCCTTCGAAGGTCCTGCCCAGCTTGAGCACGGCCGCCGCGTCCGTGCTCTGCAACCTCCGCGCCAGCTCGTCGGGCTCGAGCGTGCCCGGGAGCACGGTCAGCACCTCGTCGCGCTCGGCGAGCGGGCGTCCCAACTCGGCCGAGGCCGCGCTCA
Organism: Actinopolyspora sp. BKK2; assembly: GCF_011291845.1. Taxonomy (NCBI): domain Bacteria; kingdom Bacillati; phylum Actinomycetota; class Actinomycetes; order Actinopolysporales; family Actinopolysporaceae; genus Actinopolyspora; species Actinopolyspora sp. BKK2. The sequence goes on from NZ_JAANTE010000003.1 coordinate 460,564, forward strand.
CCGAGTTCACCCCCGGCACGACCACGGTCTCGAAGCGCCCGGTCAAGCGCTTGTGCATGTGCATGTAGGAGCCGTAGAAGAACGGGTCCCCCTCACCGAGCAGCACGACGTCGCGTCCCGCGCTCAGGTGAGCCGCCAGTCGTTCGGCGCAGTCGGCGTAGAACTCGTCGATGGCGCCCTGGTACCCGCCGGGGTGGTCGGTCGTCTCGGTGGTGACCGGGTACACCAGCGGTTCCTCGGTCTGGTCCCCGCGCAGATACGGCTCGGCGACCGAGCGCGCGATGCTGTTGCCGTGCCTGGCGCTGTGGTAGGCGATCACATCGGCCTCACCGATCAACCGCGCGGCCTTGACCGTCACCAGTTCCGGATCACCGGGGCCGAGCCCCACTCCGAACAGGCGCCCGGTCGCGGAGTCGTTGCTGTCTTCGCTGTTCACTCTTCCTCGCTCGCGATCGCGTTGATGGCGGCGACCGTCATCGCACTACCGCCTCGTCTGCCGTGCACCACCAGGTGCTCCAGGCCGCTCGGGTGCGCGACCAGTGCCTGCTTGGACTCGACCGCCCCGATGAAACCGACCGGGATCCCGAGCACGGCCGCGGGAGTGCCCGCGCCCTGCTCGACCAGCTCCAGCAGGCGGAACAGGCTGGTCGGGGCGTTGCCGATCGCGACGACGGCGCCTTCGAGCCGCCCGCGCCACAGTTCCATCGCGGCGGCGCTGCGGGTGTTGCCCAGTCGCGCGGCGAGGTCGGGCACGCGCGGGTCCGACAACGTGCACAGGATCTCGTTGCCCGCGGGAAGCCTGCGCCGGGTCACCCCCGCGGCCACCATCTCCGCGTCGCACAGCACCGGCGCACCCGCGGCGAGCGCCCGCCGCGCCGAGCTCACCACCCCCGGCGAGTAGGCCAGGTCGTCGACCAGGTCGACCATCCCGCAGGAGTGAACCATGCGCACGGCCACACCGGCGACGTCGGAAGGCAGCTCGTCGAGATCGGTTTCCGCCCGTATCGTCGCGAAGGAGCGGCGGTAGATCTCCTTGCCGTCCCGGATGTATTCGGTCACCGATCGTCCTCGTTCGTCGTGTCCTGGTCGCTGTTCACGCGGCTCTGCCCGAACCCGTCGTGCTGTCCCGTCGTCGGAGCCGCGGAACCGGGACGCCGCGCGTGTTCCACGGCCTCGGCCACCGTCTCCACCCCGGCGTCGTCCACCCGGATGAGCTCCTCGTCCCGCGTGCCGGAGCTGACCCGGTACCCGGAGGCACCGGCCAGCACTTCCACCACCGGACCGCGCGGGCGGCCGCAATGACGCGAGCAACCGACCCAGTGCACCGGCAGGTCCCCGGGAGCCACCGCAGCACCGCGGGCCGCGCTGTACGCGGCGTCCCGGTGCACGTCGGCCAGGGACTTGGCACAACCGGGATCACCCGCGCAGGCGGTCACACCGTTGAACGGCGAGGACGGATCGACGATCAAACCGCACGAGCGCAGTTCGGAAAACCACGAGCGGTGCTCGTGCTCGCGGACTCCCGGGAGGACCGCGGTCCGCCACGGCGTCAGTCGAACGGCACCGGACGCGGCTTCGGCCGCTCGTATGATGCTATGCATCTGCGCGGGGGACAAGCGTCCCAACGGCGCCCCCACGCCGAGGGCCACCTCTCCCCCGGTCCGCGTGAGGACCCCCACCGAGGGTTTTTCCTGCTGATCCCGCCGAACCCCGAAGGGCGGTGTGACTTCGACAACGGTGCCTCCCGCACGCCCCGATCGAGCACGCAGCGTGTCCGCGAGGTTTCCCGTTGTGTCCAGTTCGGCAACTCGCCAGACGCCGCCCCCCTGGCGGTCCCGCTCCGCGAGGAACTCCTCCGCGGCGAGAACGGCCGTCTCCGCGGCCTCGGCCGGCCTCACTCGCGCGCCCGAGTCGTTCCCCCCGAGCAGCACCGCGACCGTCTCCCCGTCCAGCGGAAGCAGGCCCACGTCACCGCGCAGCCGCGACACGTCCCCGCTCCCGTCGTCCACTGTGAACAGGAAACGCCCGGAGAGCTCGGCCAACCGCGGAGTCGAGCAGATTCCCCGGTCCAGCTCACGCACGACCCGCTGCACCGGCAACCAACCGGGGTCGTCCAGCCCGGCACCGGGACTGGCCACTATGTTCCGCACCCGCTCGTGGGTCAGCGAGGGAAGCAGTCCCACCGCGCCGATCCGCCGCCCGAGCTCCTCGGGGAACTCGACACCGCGCAGCTGGAGATTGGCCCGCGAGGTGAGCTCGACCGTGGAGTTGCCCAGCTCCTCCGCGGCCGTGACCAGCACCCGCAGCTGCTCGGTGCTCAACGTCCCGCCGGGGACGCGGATCCGCGCGAGACCACCGTCGGCGGCGGGGTGGACCTGGAGCGCACCCGGGCAGGCGTCCGGCCTGTCCCGTTCGGAAGCGAAACCTTCGGACATCGCGGTGATGCTACGGACCACGGAAGTGTGCCACGAAACACGCCGGGGAACGGGCTTCGTCACGTCGGCTTGACTGGAGATCGGCCCGTTCCCGAAACTGGACGGCGTATCCGCGGCGGTGACGGAGGAAGCCGGTGTGAATCCGGCGCGGTCCCGCCACTGTCACCGGGGAGCGAACTCCAAGCACGGTCACTGTCGAACGACGATGGGAAGACCGGAGGGAGCCAGGATCCGGGAGCCAGGAGACTCCTGCCGCCGCGACCGTCAGCAAAGGGGCGAGGACCCCTGGGAAGGTTCCTGATGCAGCGTACGACCGCGCGTGCATCGCGCGCCTGTCCTGGTCGACCGCCCCGGTTCTCGACGCCGAGGAGCGAGTCGCATGATCCTGCTTCTGTCCACCTCCGACACTGACCTGCTCAGTGCGCGGTCCAGCGGCGCCGACTACCGGCTGGCCAATCCGGCCAGACTCGGCGCGCAGGACCTTCCGGAACTGCTCGAGGGAGTCGACCTCGTGGTGGTGCGGCTGCTCGGCGGCCGCAGGGCCTGGGAGGAGGGGTTGGACTTCCTGCTCGCCGGCCCGCGGCCCGTCGTGGTGCTCGGTGGCGAGCAGCAGCCCGACGCCGAGCTCATGGAGTGCTCCACAGTTCCCGGCGGCGTGTGCGCCGAAGCGCACGCCTACCTCGCCCACGGCGGCCCGGAGAACCTCGAGCAGCTGCACAACTTCCTCTCCGACACCGTCCTGCTGACCGGCCACGGCTTCGCGCAGCCCGCCGAGACCCCGACCTGGGGGAGGCTGGACCGCACTCCCGGCAGGCAGGACGGCCCCACAGTGGCCGTGCTCTACTACCGGGCCCACCACATGGCGGGCAACACCGCCTTCGTGCACACCCTCTGCGAGCAGATCGAGGACGCGGGCGGCCAGGCGATGCCCCTGTTCTGCGCCTCGTTGCGCACCCCCGACCCCGAGCTGCTCGAAGCACTGCGCGGCGCGGACGCGCTCGTGGTCACCGTGCTGGCCGCAGGCGGGAGCAAGCCCGCCGTGGCCACGGCCGGCGGCGACGACGAGGCCTGGGACGTCGGGGCGCTCGCCCAGCTGGACATCCCGATCCTGCAGGGGATGTGCCTGACCAGCAGCCGTTCCGCCTGGCAGGACAACGACGAGGGTCTCTCCCCGATGGACATGGCCACCCAGGTGGCCGTTCCGGAGTTCGACGGCAGGTTGATCACGGTTCCGTTCTCGTTCAAGGAGAACGACTCGGAGGGCCTTCCCGTCTACGTGGCCGACGCGGAGCGCGCGGCCAGGGTCGCCGGGATCGCCGTGCGGCACGCCCGGCTCCGCCACGTCCCGCCCGAGCGGAAGCGGCTCGCGCTGATGCTGTCGGCCTACCCCACCAAGCACGCCAGGGTGGGCAACGCGGTCGGCCTGGACACGCCGCTGTCCGCCGTGCGGCTGCTGCGCGCTCTCGGGGAGGCGGGCTACGACATCGGCCCCGCTGAGGGACCGGACGCTCTTCCCGGCGTGGCGGCGCAGGACGGTGACGCGCTGATCCACGCGCTGATCGCCGCGGGAGGCCAGGACCGGGACTGGCTGAGCGAGGAGCAGCTCGCAGGCAACCCGATCCGCGTGCCGGCCAAGCGCTACCGGGAGTGGTTCGACTCCCTGCCCGAGTCCCTGCGCTCCGACATCGAACAGCACTGGGGCCCTCCGCCCGGAGAGCTGTTCGTCGACCGCTCGCAGGACCCCGAGGGCGAGATCGTGCTCGCGGCGATCAGGGCGGGCAACATCGTGCTCATGATCCAGCCCCCGCGGGGCTTCGGGGAGAACCCGATCGCGATCTACCACGACCCGGACCTCCCGCCCAGCCACCACTACTTGGCCGCCTACCACTGGCTGACCGACGACTTCGACGCGCACGCGATGGTGCACCTGGGCAAGCACGGCAACCTGGAGTGGTTGCCGGGCAAGACGGCCGGCATGTCCGCCTCCTGCGCCCCGGACGCCGCCATCGCCGACCTGCCGCTGGTGTACCCCTTCCTGGTCAACGACCCCGGTGAGGGGACCCAGGCCAAGCGCAGGGTTCACGCCACGCTGGTGGACCACCTGGTCCCCCCGATGGCGCGCGCGGAGAGCTACGGCGACATCGCGCGGCTGGAGCAGCTGCTCGACGAGCACGCCAACATCACGGCGATGGACCCGGCGAAGCTTCCCGCCATCCGCAGTCAGATCTGGACGCTGATGCAGGCGGCCAAGCTCGACCACGACCTGGGGTTGGAGGAACGTCCGCACGACGCCGAGTTCGACGACATCCTGCTGCAGGTCGACGGCTGGCTGTGCGAGGTCAAGGACGCCCAGATCCGCGAGGGGCTGCACGTGTTCGGGGACCCGCCCGCAGGCCAGGCCCGGGTCGGGCTGGTGCTGGCGATGCTGCGGGCCAGGCAGATGTGGGGCGGTCAGCAGGCCGCCGTGCCCGGGCTCCGCGAGGCCCTCGGCCTCTCCGAGGACGGTTCGGAGGCGCGGGAGCGCGTGGACGACGTCGAGTCCCGCGCCCAGGCCCTGGTCGAGGGCATGGAGCAGCACGAGTGGCGCGCCGAGGCGGCCGAGACCGTGTGCCGGTCGGTGCTGGGCGAGGACCCAGGACAGGTGGTCGAGGTCCTGCAGTTCGCCGCGACCGAGGTCGTCCCGCGGTTGAACGACACCACCGACGAGATCGGTTCCACCCTGCACGCGCTCGAAGGGGGCTACATCCCCTCCGGTCCGAGTGGTTCCCCGCTGCGCGGGCTCGTCAACGTGCTGCCGACCGGACGCAACTTCTACTCGGTCGACCCGAAGGGGATCCCGAGCAGGCTGGCCTGGGACACCGGCTACGCCATCGCGGAATCGCTGCTGGACCGCTACCGCACCGACAACGGCGAGTGGCCCGGATCGGTCGGCCTGTCCGTGTGGGGAACCAGTGCGATGCGCACCTCCGGCGACGACATCGCCGAGGTGCTCGCCCTGATCGGTGTGCGCCCCACCTGGGACGACTCCTCGCGCCGGGTCAACGGGCTCGAGGCCGTCCCGCTCGAGGAGCTCGGACGTCCCCGGGTGGACGTCACCGTGCGCATCAGCGGGTTCTTCCGGGACGCCTTCCCGCACGTGGTCAACCTGATCGACGACGCGTTCCAGCTGGTCTCCGATCTCGACGAACCCGACGAGTGGAACTTCGTCCGCGCGCACACCCGTGCCGACATCGCCGAGCACGGGGATCGACGGCGCGCGACCACGCGGATCTTCGGCTCCAAGCCCGGCGCCTACGGCGCGGGGATGCTGTCGCTGATCGACAGCCGCAACTGGCGGGACGACTCCGACCTCGCCGAGGTCTACACCGTCTGGGGCGGGTTCGCCTACGGACGCGACCTGGACGGCGTCGCGGCCAGGCAGGACATGGAGAACGCCTACCGCCGCATCTCGGTCGCCGCGAAGAACACCGACACCCGCGAGCACGACATCGCCGACTCCGACGACTACTTCCAGTACCACGGCGGCATGGTGGCCACCGTGCGCGCGCTGACCGGGGACTCCCCCGCGGCATACATCGGGGACAGCTCGCGCCCCGATTCGATCCGCACCCGTTCGCTGCACGAGGAGACCTCCCGGGTCTTCCGCTCCCGGGTGGTCAACCCGCGCTGGGTCTCGGCGATGCGCGAGCACGGCTACAAGGGTGCTTTCGAGCTCGCGGCCACGGTGGACTACCTGTTCGGCTACGACGCCACGACCGGCGTCGTCGGGGACTGGATGTACGAGAAGCTCGCCGAGACCTACGTCTTCGACGAGCAGAACCAGAAGTTCCTCACCGAGTCCAACCCGTGGGCGCTGCACGGCATCGCGGAGCGGCTGCTGGAGGCGGCCGACCGTGAGCTGTGGGCCGAGCCGGACCCGGAGACGCTGCAGGGGCTGCGGGAGGTCTACCTGCAGGTCGAGGGTGATCTGGAGGACGGACCGGGCGAGAGCTGACCGGGGCTCTCCCCGCCCTCCCCTGTCGTGGGCACTCGCTCGGCGAAACCTCCCGAGGTCTCGTGAGCGGGTGCCCCGACGTCGGGAGCGGTTCGCACGACGTCGGGGCCGTCCTCGCGGGATCCCCCGCGGCGGATCCGGTCAGCTCGGGTGGCGCGTTTCTGCTCCGCCGCGCCGGAGAAAGCCCCGACTCCCCCAACAGCCCGGCCGGAGAACATCCACGGCGGCCCCGTGCATCCACAACTTCCAGTTCCGGGAGTTCCGCATCCCGGACGCTCGCCCCATGCTGGGAGCGTGTTCGACGAAGTTCTTCCGTTTCAGGGGCTCCCCACTCCCCGAGGAGCGTCCTGCACGACATCGGCTCCGTCTCCGCGAGGAACCCGGCCGACGGCCGAACCGGCAGCGGGAGGCGTTCGAGACCGAACGCGAACCCGCGGGGGTCAGGCGGGGCGTTCGGGGGCCAGCCCCGCGACCGCACCGATGACCACCACGGCGGGCGGTTCGATCCCCGCCCCTTCCACGGCGTCGGCTATTCCGTCCAGCGTGCTGCGCAGCGTCCGCTGCCCCTGCATGGTGCCCTCCTGCACCACCGCGACCGGTGTGCTCGGTTCCCTGCCGTGCTCGAGCAGCACGTCGGCGAACTCGCGGATCCGCTTGACGGCCATCATCAGCACGAGGGTCCCGTTCAACCGGGCCAGCGCGGGCCAGTCGACGAGCGACTGCTCGTCGTGCGGTCCCACGTGCCCGGAGACCACGACCACCTCGTGCGCCACCCCCCGGTGCGTCACGGGGACGTCTCCGATGGCGGGAGCCGCGAAGGCGCTGGTTATCCCCGGCACGGCCGTCACCGCGACTCCGGCCTCCACGCAGGCGAGCAGTTCCTCGAAACCGCGCCCGTAGACGTACGGGTCACCGCCCTTGAGGCGCACCACGAACTTGCCCGCCCTGGCCCGGTCGATCAGCATCTCGTTGATCACGGACTGGTTCGCCGCACGTCCGTAGGGGATCTTGGATGCGTCGATCACCTCCACGTGCTGCCCGAGCTCCTCGAGCAGCTCCCGCGGGGCGAGCCTGTCGGTGATGACCACATCGGCCCGCCCGAGCAGCTGACGCCCGCGGACCGTGATCAGGTCAGGATCCCCCGGACCACCGCCGACCAGGGCCACGCCCGGTTCGTGCGGTTCCACGTGCTCGTCGATCACGCCGGTGCGCAGCGCCTCGGACAGTGCTTCCTTGACCACCGCGGACCTTCGGTGGTCTCCCCCGCCGAGCACTCCGAGCAGCAGCCCGTTGTGCTCGGCCACCGCCGGGGTCACGGCCGTTCCCCGCGCCGCGTCGTCGGCGCGCACGCAGAACACGCGGTCCTGCTCCGCCTCGGCGACCACCCTCGCGTTGACCTCGCTGTCCGAGGTGCAGGCCACCGCGTACCAGGCACCGTCCAGGTCACCGCTGTCGTAGGGACGGCGATGCCACACCAGCTCTCCCGATTCGGCCATGCCCTCGACCGCCGGCGTGGCCTCGGGGGACACGACCTCGATCCGCGCCCCCGCCTTGAGCAACCGGGGGATGCGGCGTTGCGCCACGGTTCCGGCCCCGACGACCACCACCCGCTTGTCCTGCAGGTCGAGTCCGGCGAAGTAGTGATGTTGACTGTGCGAGCTCATCTGGGTAGTCGTTCCTGTCGATCTGCACCCCCGGCGACGTCGGCGGGGTCGCGGTACAAAGCTGTCGCTGTTCGCGTTCGGTCAACGCGCACGGGCGCGCGCGGAGCGCGGGGTCCTGGTCCCGAAGAGCCTCCACCAGAGCGCGGCGCCTCCCCATGTTGCCATGAAAGCCGCCAGCGTCAGATACCCGAGAAGCTCGAAGTGATCACCGATACCCGCCACTGCTCCGGCCGGTGACACTCCGAGCTCGGCCAGCACACCGGCGAGCACGACGACTCCGATCACCGCCGCCAGCCCCACGGTCAGCGCCGTCGTGGCGACGTTCACCCAGAGCCTGCGCACCGGCCGCGCCAGCGACCAGGTGTAGGCACGCGACATCAGCATCCCGTCCACGCTGTCCACTGTGCACATTCCCGCGGCGAACAGCAGCGGCAGGCTCAGCAGGGGCAGGGTCGGCACCTCCGCTGGCGTCACGAGGGCGAGCACGGTGATCTCGGTGGCCGTCTGCATCCCGAGTCCGAACAGCAGGCCGATCACGAAGAGGTGCCACGAGCTCCCGATGAACGCGCGCATCCTGCCGCGCAGCACCCGGGCCAGCAGGCCACGCCTGCCGAGGACCTCCTCGACCTCGGAGTCGTCGACCTCCGAGGTGCGCGCCCTGCGCAGCAACCGCACCGCGTCCTTGAGCACCAGCGCGTTGAGCACCGCGAGCGTGCCCAGCACGATCACCACGAAGGCGTCCACCAACAGCGCGGTGTGCGCCCCGAAGCTCTCGGCCCAGCCCTTCGCCGTGACACCGGCGACGAAGGCGACGACCACGGCGAGCAGCAGCACCACGCTGGAGTGCCCCAGGGCGAACCACATTCCCGTGGACACGGGGCGTTTACCGCGTTGCATGAGCAGGCGGGTCGCGTCGTCGATCACGGCGACGTGATCGGCGTCGAAGCCGTGGCGCAGTCCGAGCACGTAGGCCGCCGTTCCGGCGGCGGCCAGACCGCCCGCCGCACCGGGCGAGCTCTGGTAGAGCAGGTAGCCGCCCCAGCCCAGCAGGTGCAGCAGGGCCAGCGCCAGGAAGACCAGCGTCACCCTGCCCCGCTGGCCGACGGCCCGGCGGCCGGGTTCTCGTGCGACGGGCTGTTCGGCAGAAGTCATGCGTGCGGACCTCCTGGGTCTCCTCGCCCGAGGGATCGGTTCCGCGCGTCGCGGTTCGGCGCGCGGGCCGCAGGGAGTTTCCTGACTTCCGGATCGACGCGTCACTCCCGCCTTCCAGCTCGACTGAGCCGTGGCCTGATGGGAGCCGCTTCCCGGTCACAGTGGCGGGACCGTCTCGGAGTCGCACCGAGTTCCTCGCCGTGCGGCGCGGAGCATCCTCACCCGAACAGGGGCAGGAGGTCAATCATGGTGAACTTCCTCACCGGGGGCGCGGCATCGACGCAGGGTTCGGCGTGATTCTCGGCGCACCGTGATCGCGCCGTGCGACGGGGTCGCGGCCGGCTCCCGGTCAGGTGAGATCGCGCCGCATGCATCCGCGGTCCCACCTGTCGAGGCCGTGGGCCGCTTCGCGGGCGCGGAGCTCTCGCAGCCCCGGAGTGATCTCGGATTCGGACAGCCACCGGAATCCGCACCGGAGGTAGTACGGTCCGTTCCAATCGACGTGGCGGAACGTCGTCAGGGTGAGTGCGGGCAATCCACGGCGGCGTGCCCAGTCTGCTAGGTGCTCCACCAGGGCGACGCCGAGCCGCTGGTGGGCGTGGTGAGGGTGGACCGAGACCTGCTCAATGTGGGCGCAGCCGTCAAGAACCCGCGCGAGCAGGTAGGCGGCGACCTGCTCGTGCCGGTCGATGACCCACGCGTGTCCGGCTTCGGCGAACCCTCGCAGTTCCGGAAGGGAGGGCGGGTCGTCATCTGCGACGGCGTCCATGCCCAATTCACGGAAGGGCTCACCGGCAGCTCGTTCGACGGCTTGCAGTGCTGGGAGGTCGGACGTTGTCGCGGGACGCACCACTGTGACGATCCTAGTACTCCACCTCACCCGATTTCCGACTCTTCCAGCCGTCCCGATGACACCCGCCCGGGTGCCGAATGGGGCGCCCGCGGACGGTGCTGGTCATCGTTGAGGGCCAGTCCGGCTCCTAACGTGATGAAGATGCTCCCGGTGGCTGCGTCGAGGCGACGGCGGAGAATCCGCTCTTCGTGTGAGCACTTCCGCACGGCTCCGAGGCACGTTCCTCGGCCCCTGCCCGGCGTCCTCCTTCAGGAGAGCGGATGCGACCAGCGCCGCAGCGGGATCAGCCGTCCCGCGAGTTCGACGTGACGCTCGACGACGTCCGGAGTCCAACCGTGACGCTGGTAGAAGTCCGCCGCGTGATCGTTTCCCTCGAGGATCCAGAGCACGGCACGGGTGAAGCCGTGGTCCGCGAGATGCCCCAGGGCGGCGTCGTGCACGGCACGTCCCGCTCCGCGCCCCAGCCACTGCGGGTCGGCGTACAGACTGACGAGCTCGCCGGTCCGGTGTTCGGGGTAGGCGTCGCGCTGCGGGACGCGTACCGGGGAGACACCGCTGAACGCGGCGATCGTGTCGGCGCGACGGGCGAGCAGGATCGCCCTTTCGGGTACCGGACTAGCGAGCAGCTCGCGATAGGACCGGGCGATCTCGTCGGAGTCGAGCTCGGTGAGCGCTTCCTCGGGGACGAGATTCCGATAGGCACTGCGCCAGCTCGCGACGTTGATGCGCGCGATCGCGGGGACGTCGTCGACCGTCGCCCGCCTGACCGTCCAGGAAGGTTGCTGCATCTGACCGGCTGCTCCTACGTGAACGGTGCAGTGTCGAGCGATTGCCGTGTCCGGCTGCTCGACGCCGGCGACCGCCTGAAGAGGAGCGTACCCGTCCGGGCCGTGTGCTCGCACCGCTTTTCCGGCCGAGCACACGGCCCGCCGGATCACCCGAGCTTCACCGGCCGAGCACCTTGCGCAGCGCGCCCAGCAGCATCTCGACGCGGTCGAGGCGGGCGTTGTTGCCCATGAGGCCTATCCGCCACACGCTGTTGGCGAACTGCCCCGCACCGCCACCGATCTCGATGCCGTAGTCGTTCAGCAGCTGCTTGCGCACACCGGCCGAGTCCACGCCCTCGGGGACCCACACGCTCGTGAGCTGGTGCAGCCTGCTGCCCTCCGCGGCGAACAGGTTCAGCCCCATCTCCTGCAGCCCCGCCTGGAGGGCTTCGCCTGCGGCCCGGTGCCTTTCGGTCACCACCGGCATGCCCTCCTGCAGGATCCGGCCGAGAGCCGCGTGCAGGGAGGCCACCATAGCGGTGGGAGCCGTGTGGTGGTACGCGCGACCGCCCGAGCTCCCGCCGTTCACGTAGTTGCCGATCAGCCCCAGGTCCAGGTACCAGGTGGTCGGCTTCTCCACCCTGCGCTCCCAGGCGCGCTCGGAAACCGTGAACGGGGCCAGTCCCGGCGGCACTCCGAGGCATTTCTGAGTGCCCGCGTAGGCGACGTCGACGTTCCAGGAGTCCAGCTCGACCTGCTCACCCCCGATCGAGGTGACGCAGTCGACGAGCAGCAGGGTGCGCTCGCCACGTTCGCGCAGGGCAGCGCCGAGACCCGCGATGTCGCTGCGCACCCCGGTGGAGGTCTCGGCGTGCACGGCCGCGACCAGCGCGGGGTCGGGGTGCGCGTCGAGCACCCGCTGGATGTCCACGGGCTCGCCCCACTCGTGGTCGACCCGGACGACTTCGGCGCCGTAACGGGACGCGACGTCGCACATGCGCTCGCCGAACAGACCGTTCACCGCTACGACCACGACGTCACCGGGACGCACGAAGTTGACGAAAGCCGCCTCCATGCCGATGGAGCCGGTTCCGGACAGGGGCAGCGTCCGCGAGTTCTCCGTTCCCCAGACGGTCCGCAGTCGGTCCCCGGTCTCGTCCAGCAGCGTCAGGAAATCGGGGTCCAGGTGACCGAGCAGTGGGGCGGCCAACCCCGCGGTGGCCTCCGGGTACGTGTTCGACGGGCCCGGGCCCAGTAGGGAGCGTTCAACCAGTGCCATGACTTCCACCCTAGGCACACCTGCCCAGCACAGCGGGCTGCACCCACTTGACGGGAATCCTGCTGCACAAAAGGGTTTCCGTAAGGCGAAATAAGGATTTCACGAACCCCGTGCGCAAAAGTGTTGAGAATGTCACAGGAAGACGAGAGGTGGCAGGGCCCCGGCACGCGCGATCGGGGACAGCAGCAGGTCAGCCGCGGGACTGGTGCACCTCTCAGCAGGAGGCGGGAGCGGGAGTTCGCGCGACGGCCAAGGTCACCCCGGAGACCACCGCCTTGGGCAGCACCAAGCGGGGACCGCCATCGCCGACCTCGGAGGCGGCTCGCAGCGCGGCCGCCTCCGCGACGCCGGCGGTTCCGAGCGCGCTCCGCGCGGAAGCGCTCGGGCTCACCACGGGGACAGCGGAAAGCACTTCGGGCGCGTACCCCCGCAACGGCGGCTCGCCGTCGACGCCGCGAGCCAGGAAGTACTCCCGCAGCGCCGCGCGCAGACCGGGCTCCCGCGCCCTGCGGTCCACCGTGGCCACCGCACGAACCGCTCGGGGACGCGGCCCGAGCAACTCGTCCAAACCGGCCAGAGCGGCCGATGCCGTCCCGGCGGCGACACCGCTGGATGCACCGATCCCGAGCACGAGCCCACGAGGAACGAGCCGGACCGTCCGCTCGTCTCCGGTGCCCCCGGTGAGGCCGACGTCCCCCGGGAGACCGGCGTCCCCGGTGAGGTCGGCGTCCCCGGTGAGGTCGGAGATCACCACGTTCCACGATGCGCCCTCCACCCGCTCCGCGGTCCCCGCGCGGACGAAGCGGTCCACCACGTACCCGCCCGGGTTGTGCACCGCTACCGGAACACCACGCGCGAAAGCCGCGAGGCACCCGTCCAGATCACCCTCGACCTCCGCGTCGAGCGACTCCGCCAGCGCACGTGGCCCCGCGAGGCCACCCTCCCCGCTCAGGAGCCCGGTTCGCGTTCCGGGGCCCGCGCGGTGCTCGCTCACCCCTGATCGTCCGCGCTTCGGAAGCCGCGCAGCAGGACCACGGGGTCGCGGGCGGTCAACCGCGCCGAGCCGTCCTCGAGCTCGGACAACCGATTGGCCGCGAGCTGCACACCCTCCACCCGGTAACCGGCCTTGCGCAGCACGTCCCTGCTCGCCGCCACCCGGTCGAGCTCGTTCAGGGCGAGCACCACCCGCTCCGCCCCCACGTGGGCGCAGGCGGTGAGCACCTCCGAGTCGGGAGTGCCGACGAAGACGGAGTCCGGTTTGGGCAGCTCGCGCAGCACGCCGGGAGCCGCGCCCTCCACCACGCGCACGTCCACGCCGTGCGCGGTGGCGTTGGAGACCAGTCGAACGACCTGGGCCTCGTCCGATTCGACCGCGATGCCGGCAGCCCCCATCCGGGCGCACTCCACTGCCACGGAGCCCGATCCGGCCCCCACGTCCCAGACCAGGCAGCCCGGCCGCGGCGCCAGTCCGGCCAGGGCGACCGCACGCACCTCGGAGCCGGTGATGGTGCCCTCCCGGTGGGAGAAGTCCTCCTCCGGCAGAGCCCACCCCTCGGGAGGAACGGGTTCACCGCCACCGTGCCAACCCCGCTCGGGGACGGCGTCGGGGTCGGTCACGCAGAACACGACGTTGGGTTCCAACCAGGTCCGCTCCGCCGCCTCGGCGGGCTCCACCGTCGTCACTCGTTCGTGTTTTCCGCCGAGGTCCTCCCCGACGACGAGAGTGCGCCGCCAGCCGCGCAGCCCCGCCCCCAGCTGGGCCGGGCCCGCGCCGGAGGTCGTCAGCACCACGACGGCGGAACGGGCCCGGCACACGTTGAGCGCACGGCGCACACCCCCCACGCGTGCGCTGATCACCGCGGCGTCGTCCCAGGAACGCCCCACCCGCGCCATGAGCCGCTGAACGCTGGACAGCGCGGGCAGCACGGCGCATCGCAGCCCCTTGTCCCGCAGCGCCCGGACCGCTCCGAAAAATCCCGGATCGCCGGAAGCCAGCACCACCCCCGTCTCGTCACCGGCGAGCGCGGACAGCGCGCTCAACGCGGGTCCGAAGGACCCGAGCTCGACGGTTCGCGCTCCTTCCGGAGCGAGAGCGCGCAACTGCCCGCGGGATCCCACGACCAGTTCCGCGGAGTTCAGCAGCTCTGCCGCGCCCTCAGGCAGCGGGCCGTCGTCGACTCCGATCACCGTGACCGTCACGTCGCACTCTCCGTCCGAACGCTCGTCGTTACCGAAAACAGAACCTCCGCTTTCCGCGGACTCGCGGCAGGCGGGCCCGCGGAAGTTCACCACTCCGGTCTCCGGACAGGAGACGCACGTGGTGCGCAACAGCACAGCACGGAATCACCTCGTCGGCACGATCACGGCACCGAGCTGCGGCCCGGGAGTCGCCGACGTCGTCGTGCCGGTCGAGGAGTCAGCTCCCGCTACTCGGAACTTCCGGATGCGGGGCGCTGGGACGACTGTCCACTCCGGGAGGAGCTCTCCTCCGAGTCGGAGGTGCTCGTCTTGCGCTGGTTTTTGGTCCGGCCAGCCGTCTTCGTCCCGGCGGACTTGCCGGAGGACCTGGCAGCTCCGGTCCTGCTCCCCGCTTTCGAGCTCTGCTGCTTGGTGGAGGACTGCTGTTTGGCTCGTGAACCGCCCGAGTTCCGCTTCCCCGAGCTCCGGTGGGGCGGGGCCTGGCCATCGGAATCAGTGGTCTCGGAATCAGCGGTCCCGAAACCAGCGGCCTCGGAACCAGTGCCGCCGGAGTCCACCGCGGTGCTGTCCGCATAGGACGGATCCGTCGACCCGGCGGCGGACTCCGCAGTCGGAACCTCGGTCGCGGCCGGTTCGGTCCCGGCGCTGACCTCGGCACGGTCCTGCTCAACGACATCCTGCTCCGCGACGGCTTCGGCCGACACCTCCTCCGCCGCATTCTGCTGCCCGGAAGCTGCCTCGTCCACTGGACTCACCTGCGCGGGCGACGTCCGATCCGGGGTGTCCCCCGAGGTCTCCCCCGGCGCCGCGGCGGGAGCGTCCGGGCCCGCACGCGCAGTTCGGAACCCCTCGAGCACTTCCGGATCCTGCGAGGTGGTGAACAGGTCGGGGGCCTGGGTGTCGGGCTCCGTCCGTCGGCCGTGACTGCCCCGAACGTCGGCCCTGACGATGCCGTCCCGTGCGTTCCGCTGCCAATCACGCACCGCCCACCAGGCCACCTCGGCCTCGGCGCGGGAACCGCTGCGCTGCTCGTCACCACGCGCCCGGGACAGCAGGGCGTCCTCGCCGGACCCGGCCCCGGAGCGCCGGCGGGACTCCGCGGAGGAATCGGTCCTGCCCTGCTCACCGCGCGGGAAACGGCGTCCGTCCCCGTCCCTGCGGGAGGTCGTGGAAGCGGAGGCCCCCGTTCCCGTCCCGGGGCCCCACCTGGAGCCCGCGGAACCGTACGAGCGGGAGCGCGTGCTGGTCGGCTGCAAGGCGTGCCCGACGAGGAACAGGGTGTGCCGCCAGAGGCGGTGCCGCTTCACGAGGTCGGCCACCTCACCGAGGGTCGTCCGCAGCACCAGCTCGTCGGGACAGGTGACCTTGTAGGCGACCACGACCGGGACGTCGTCCTCGTAACCTCCCGCGCGCAGCCGCTCCACGAGCTGCCCGGCACGGGACGCGGAAACGGACAGCGCCATCGTCGCGCCGTGCGCGGCGAATTCGCGCACCTCGCCCGTCCCGGGCATGGAATTCCAGTTCCCGTCCGGTTTCCCCAGCCAAACGGAGCACTCCTCCGCCGAACCGGTGAGCTCCCTGCCCACGGAAGCGGCCGCGGCCGAATGCCCGGACACCCCGGGAACAACCTCGACCGCGAGCTCCATGCGGGAGCAGGCGTCGTACTGCTGCTGCACCGCGCTCCACAGCACGGCGTCGCCCGTGTACACGCGGGCCACTCTGAGCCGCTCCCGCTCGGCCCTGCGACACACCTCCAGCACTTCCTGGGAGCTCGACCCGGTGGTGTCGATCAACTCCGCGTCCCCGCGGACGTGCTCACGCACGCACTCAGGAGAGATCAGGCTCGGAGTCCAGAGCACGATGTCCGCCTCGGCGATTCGCCGCGCACCACGCAGCGTCATCAGGTCGGCCGCACCGGGCCCGGCCCCGATGAACGAGACCACCCCGGTACGTGTCCCCTGAGTCATGCGATCGCTCTCCTCTCCCCACCTCGCGGTGCAACTAATACCACTGGAACCGGTGCCACGGGTCGTCCCCTGGAACACCCCGGTCGGCGTGCGGCATCTCCGCCTCACCCGTTCCCGTGACGTGTCCGGAGTGGACGACCACTCGACCGTACCGTCACGATCCGCCGTTCGGTGGACGCGCCGGGTGGCCGGGAGAGCACGCCCCCTCAGCGTTCGCCGCTCCGTCGAGCGCGGAGCGCTCGCTACGTCGCGCAGGCCCGCACGAAGCGGGACACCGCGTCGGGTTGCCCCACCGGATGAGTGTGCAGGTAGGAGGCGTGAACCCCACCGCTGACGAATCCTTCGGCCACCACCCCGTCCGCACGCCAGTACCAGGCCGGGGCGGAGACGTCCGGTTCCCGCAGCGCGGTCCTGTGGAACTCGTGCCCCGTCACGCGCTGCCCCTCCCGGAACAGCACGGAATCGGTAGCGGCGACGGCCGCGCGATACCCCAGGGTCAGGTTCGGCGACATCTCCGCGGAGACGTCGATCACCCCGCACAACGGGTACCCGTCCAAGCTGCGCGCCAGGTACAGCAGCCCCGCGCACTCCGCGTGCACGGGCATCCCCGCGGCCACGAGCTCGGCCACGTGCTCGCGCAGCGCGACGTTGGCGGACAGCTCGGCGACGTGCTGCTCGGGAAACCCGCCGGGCAGTACCAGCCCCGTCGTCCCCTCGGGCAAGCTCTCCGCGCTCAACGGGTCGAAGGGCAGCACCTCCGCGCCCGCCGCGCGCAGCAGCTCCACGTGCTCGGTGTAGCCGAAGGTGAACGCGGCTCCGCCCGCCACGGCGATCCGCGCCCCCGCACCGCGGGCACCCCCGGCGTCGCCGATCGCCTCGTCCGGGGACCAGGGCTTCGCCGACAACGCGGGCGCCGTTCCGGCAAGCGCCGCCACCGCGTCCAGATCGACCCCGGCGGCAACGACCTCGGCCATGGACTCGACCGCTCGCACCGCCGCAGGACCGTGCTCGGCGGCGGTGACCAGACCGAGGTGGCGGGAGGGCACCTGGACGTCCTCGTCTTTCCCCAGCACGCCCAGCACCCGGATGCCGACCGCTCGGGCGGCCTCGCGCAGCACCTGCTCGTGCCGCTGCGAGCCGACCCTGTTGAAGATCACCCCGGCCAGCTGCAGCTGCGGGTGGAAGGAGCGGAACCCGTGCAGCAACGCCGCCGTGCTGTGGCTCTGCCCCTTGGCGTCGACCACGAGCACGACCGGCGCGTCCAGCAGGGAGGCGACGTGCGCCGTCGACCCGAAGGCCGGGACCTCGTCGGCAGAACCAAGCCTGCCGTCGAAGAGCCCCATGACGCCTTCGATCACCGACAGCTCGGCGGTGCGCGAACCGTGCGCGAACAGCGGTGCCATCGACCGCTCACCGACCAGCACCGGGTCGAGGTTGCGTCCGGGAGCGCCCGAAGCGATCGTGTGATAGCCGGGATCGATGTAGTCGGGGCCGACCTTGAACCCCGCCACCTCCGTCCCCCGCTCGCGCAGCGCCGCCAGCAGTCCGGTGGCCACGGTCGTCTTGCCGTGGCCCGATCCGGGAGCCGCCACGACGAGGCGGGGCGATTCCGACTCCGAACCCGTGGTCGAGACCGAAGCGCTCACCACTCGATGCCTTTCTGACCCTTCTGCCCGGAGTCCATCGGGTGCTTGAGCTTGCCGGTCTCCATCGCCAGGTCGGCCGCGTCGACGAGTTGCTGCGGCGCGTAACGACCGGTGATGACCACGTGCTGGAAGCCCGGACGATCCCGCAGGGTCCGCACGACCTCCTCCACGTCGACCCAGCCCCAGTGCAGCGGATAGCTGAACTCGTCGAGCACGTACAGATCGTGCTGCTGCTGCCCGATCCGCCGCGCGATCTCCTGCCAGCCCTCCAGCGCCGCGGCCGCGTGGTCCTGCTCGGTGCTCTTCTTACGCGTCCACGACCAGCCCTCGCCCATCTTGTGCCACTCGACGGGACCGCCCTCGCCGGTCTCCTCGTGCAGCCTGCCCAGGGCGCGGAAAGCGGATTCCTCCCCCACCCGCCACTTCGCGGACTTGACGAACTGGAACACGCCGATGGACCAACCCTGGTTCCAACCGCGCAGGGCCATTCCGAAGGCCGAGGTGGACTTGCCCTTCATGGAGCCGGTGTGCACGGCCAGCAGCGGCCTGTTGCGCCGTTGCCGCGTGGTCAGCCCGTCGTCGGGCACACTGCTCGGTTTTCCCTGTGGCATTGTCGAGTCTCCAAAAAATCGACGCTCGTCTTCGACTTCGTTGACGCGGACCGGTTCACCGGGTCCGGCCGGAGGATCACGGGCCCGTTCCGCGAACGGGCGGAGCTGGACGAGCACGCGGACGAAGAGCGCCCTCGCACTCAACCGGGCTGGGGTAGCCGGGAGCGCGAGGGCGCCGTAGTCCATCTCTGGGGGCCAGATGGACACTGCCGACCATACCAGTGGACGAGTCGACTCCTCGCCGACCGACGCCCGCGCGTCGGCCGAGGATCACGCGGGCACCGGGCCCGCGGTTCGTGCTGCCCGGACGACACCGGCCACGTTGTCGGCCGAGAGCTCGGACAACTGCAGGTTGGGCGCGCCCAGCCCCCGAGCGAGCCTGTCGGCGAGACCGAGTCGGATCGGCCCGCTCTCGCAGTCCACGACCACCGAAGCGACACCGAGCTCGGCCAGCATCCCGGCCGAACGCAGCGCGTCGTCGACCGCCTTGCGGCCGCGGTTGGCCTTCTCGCCTCCCGAATCCACCCCCACGGTGGCCTTGCCGTCGGTGAGCACCACGAGCAGGGGACGTCGCTGCGGATCGCGCATCCGCTCGGTGCGAATCACCCTGCGCGCGGTCAGCAGACCGTCCGCGAGGGGGGTCTTTCCGCCCGTGGGCAGCTTGCGCATGCGCGCGGCGGCGGTGTCCACCGAAGAGGTCGGGGGCAGCGCGATCTCGCCGGAGGTCCCGCGAAAGGTCACGACCCCAACCTTGTCCCTACGCTGGTAGGCGTCCCGCAGCAGCGCGAGCACCGCACCGCTGACCGCCGACATCCGTTCCCGGGCCGCCATCGACCCCGAGGCGTCCACCGCGAACAGCACGAGATTGCCCTCGCGGCCCTCGCGGACACCGTGCCGCAGGTCCTCCGGACGCAACCGCAGTCCGGGGCCGCTCCTGCCGCGGGCGCACTGATGAGGGGCTGCCGCGGCCAGAGTGGCCTGCAGGTGAACCCCGTGCCCCTCCACCGCGGAGGAGCGCACCACCTGCCCGGCACGGGAGCGCGACCTGGACCGCCGTCCCGGAGCCCCCTCCCCCAGACCGGGGATCTCCAGCATGCGGGCCCGGAAGTCCGGCTCCGTGGCCCCGGAAGTGCGCTCCTCGGGAGCGCTTCCGGAGCCGTTGCCGGTTCCGCTCTCACCGGAGGGGCCTTCCGAGGGAGCGTTTCCGCCCGCGCCTCCGCCCGGGCCCTCGTCGGGACCGTTCCCGTCCGGGGAACCGCCGACGCCCCCACCGGGACCGTCGTCCTCCGGCCCGTCCCCGGGGTCCTCGTTCCCGCCGGAACCGTCCGAACCGGACTCATCGGTCGAACCTCCCGGATCCGCCGTGCCGTCCGCGCTCGCCTCCGCCGTTCCCCCGGTGGTCTCGCCCTCGGCGGTCTCGCCCTCGGCCGTCTCCTCAGCCTCGACCTCCGCCGCGGCGTCCTCCAGGGCCTGCTGGAGCTGCTGCTCGTCCATGCCCGGCTCGTCGAACGGGTCCCGCCTGCGCCTGTGCGGCAGAGCCAGCCGCGCCGCCGCCTCCACATCGGCCGCGGCGACCGCGTCCACACCGCGCCAGGCCGCGTGCGCCACGGCGGCGCGAGCCAGCACCAGATCGGCGCGCATCCCGTCCACCTCGAACGAAGCGCACACGGAAGCGATTCGCCTGACCTCGGAAGAAGGCAGCTCGACGGAGTCCACGCGGGCACGGGCGTCCGCGATCCGCCGGGCCAGTTCGGCGTCGGACTCGGCCCACTCCGCGGAGAAGCCTGCAGGATCGGCGTCGAACCGCAACCGTCGACGCACGACTTCGGTCCGCGTCTCCACCTCGCGAGAGGCCGACACCTGGACCGTCAGGCCGAAGCGGTCCAGCAGCTGGGGACGCAGCTCGCCCTCCTCCGGGTTCATGGTGCCGACCAGCAGGAAGGACGCCGCGTGCGACAGGGAGACCCCTTCGCGCTCGACGTGGGCCCGCCCCATGGCCGCGGCGTCGAGCAACAGGTCGACCAGGTGGTCGTGCAGCAGGTTCACTTCGTCGACGTAGAGGACTCCGCGGTGCGCCGCTGCCAGCAGACCGGGCTGGTAGGCGCGCACGCCCTCGGTCAACGCGCGTTCCACGTCCAACGACCCGACCAGCCGGTCCTCGGAGGCGCCCACGGGAAGTTCCACCAGCTGGGCGGCACGCCGCGTTCGTCCGACGTCGCCGTCGTGGGGACCGTCGGGACAGCGCGGGTCCGGGGCGGAAGGGTCGCAGCCGAACCGGCAGTTCTCCACCACGTCGACGGCGGGCAGCAGCGAGGCGAGCGCGCGGACGATGGTGGACTTGGCAGTGCCCTTCTCCCCGCGCACCAGCACACCGCCGATGCGGGGGTACACCGCGTTGAGCAGCAGCCCCAAGCGCAGATCGTCGTGCCCGACAACAGCGGAGAACGGATAACGCACGGTCGACGAGGTCGACGTGGCAGCGGTCATCGCCGGTATTCCTTCCTAGGGTCTCGGACGCCCCTGGTTGCGGAACGAGGCAACGGCAGTGTCCTGACTCCCGGATCGACGCGCTCCTCCGGCCTTCCCTGGGCAACCCCGGTGGCACTCGTGCGGGAGAACCGCTACCCGGTCACAGTGGCGCCGGCCGTGCCGGATTCACACCGGCTTCCTGACCGTTGCTCGCTTGGATCAACGTGCATGGTCGCAGAAGCGCGCTCGGCGACCAAGCGTCGTGAGCTATCTCGTTAGCCCGGTCACTCTCTCCGGATCCCGGTGCATGTCGACGTGCGGGATGCCGTCCTCCTCGTAGTGCTCACCGTGCTCGAGGAAGCCGAACGAGCGGTAGAAGTCGACGGTCTGGGCCTGCGCCGAGAGCACGGTGGACGACTTGCGCACCTCGGCGACCGCCGCGTGCATGAGCTTCTTGCCGAGCCCCATGCCGCGAGCGCTCTCGGCCGTGCACACGCGTCCGATCCGGTAACTCCCACCCGGTTCCTCGAGCAGACGCAGGTACCCGAGCACCTGGGTCCCCCCGGCGTCGATCCAGAAGTGCCTGGTCGCTGTCTCGAGATCGCGCCCGTCCAGCTCGGGATAGGGGCACTGCTGTTCCACGACGAACACGTCCACCCGCAGCCGCAGCATGCGGTAGAAGTCCTCGGGGGCCAGATCGGCCGTGTAGGCGCGGTGCACTGCGGTGGCGAGAGGCTGCAGATTCACCCTTACCTGCCTATCACACCTCCTGCGCCGAACTCCGATGCGCCGCCGCTCCGGTCCGCGCCGGGGCCCTGACCGCTCGGAGTGCCGTTCGACTCACTGCCGGTACGCCCGCGGCTGATCGACTGTAGGGTTGTCCACTCGGCCGGTCCGCCACAGGAAGGAGACCAGGTGGCTCCCGAAACACCGACGACCTCGACGCTGCCCAAGGCCGAGCTGCACGTGCACATCGAGGGAGCTCTCGAACCGGAACTGACCTTCGACCGGGCGCGGCGAAACGGCATCACCCTGCCCTACACCGATGTCGAAGACCTCCGAGGACGCTACGACTTCAGCAACCTGCAGTCGTTCCTGGATCTCTACTACACGGGCATGAACGTGCTGCGGCGCGCCGAGGACTTCACCGCGCTGGCCGACGACTACCTCGACAGGGCGGCGCACCAGGGGGTCCGCCACGCCGAGATCTTCTTCGATCCGCAGGCGCACACGACGCGGGGCGTGTCGCTGGAAACCGCGCTCGACGGTTTGGAGGCCTCGCTGTCGAGCAGTCGGGAGCGTTTCGGCGTCAGCACCGGACTGATCGCCTGCTTCCTCCGGGACCGCGGTCCAGCGGAGGCTGAGCGCATGCTCGACGAACTGCTCGAGCACTCGCATCGCATCATCGGCGTCGGGCTCGACTCGGCCGAGCTGGGATATCCCCCCGCCGACTTCGCGAACGTGTTCGCCCGGGCCCGCGAGGCGGGACTGCACCTGGTCGCGCACGCGGGCGAGGAAGGCCCGGCTGAATACGTCTGGCAGGCGCTGGACGTGCTCGGCGTGGAGCGCATCGACCACGGGATCAGGTCGGTCGACGACGAGGAGCTCGTCCGGCGGATCGCCCGGGACCGCGTCCCCCTGACGGTGTGCCCGCTGTCGAACGTGCGTCTGCGCTGCGTGAACACCCTCCCCGAGCACTGTCTGCCCCGTCTGGTGGATGCCGGGGTCCGCACCACGATCAATTCGGACGACCCGAGCTACTTCGGCGGCCACGTCGGGGACAACTTCGCGGCGATCGAGCGCGAGCTCGGTTTCGGCGCCCGGGACCTCCGGGAGTTCGCGCTCAACTCGGTCGAGGCCGCGTTCCTGCCCGAGTCCGAGCGCGACCGGTTGCGCGGGCAGATCCAGGCCGGTTGATCGAGGTTCTCCGTTCGGCGCGGGCGCGACTTCGAAACGAGCACTCGAACCGATGGTCGCGCTCCTCCTCGACGACTTCGGGCGGTCGCGCGTTCACACTCCGGCGATCTCGTCCGCGTACCGCGCGAGTCTGGTGTAGACGCCGGGGAACCCCGAGCGCGCGCAACCGTTCCCGTAGGAGACCACCCCGACCAGCCTGCCTCGCACGATGAAGGGACCACCGGAATCGCCCGCGCAGGCGTCCTTGCCACCTTCCGAATACCCGGCGCAGAACATCCCGCCGGAGTCGAAGGACTCGTAGGCCCGCGCGCACCGGGAGTTCGCCATGACGGGCACGCGCACCGAGCGCAGCACCGGCGAGGCCGGCTCCGACTCCCCGGTGCGCCCCCAGCCGTAGACTGAGCCGGTGGTCCCGGGGGCGTACGGCGTCTCCTCGGCCGCCCCGACCATTTCCACCGGTCGGGTGGCCACCTTCCGGCTCAGCGTCAGCACGGCCACGTCGAATCCGCTCGTGAAGTGCTCGTACCTGGGGTGCCGCCAGACGCGTTCGACCTCGACCGACTGCCCCGCCCCGGTGCGCAGGTCCTTCCTGCCGAGCACCACGCTCAGGTCCCGAACCGACCGGGGAGATTCGCCTCCGGGAGTCATCGTGCAGTGCGCAGCGGTTACGACCTTGTCGGCCGCCACGAGCGTGCCGCCGCAGAACTGACCTCCCGAGCGGTCGGTGAGCGCGGCCACCCACGGTGCCTCACCGACCCGAGTGGCCTGCCCTCCGACCACCCGCGCCCGGGTTCCTGCGTGCTCCGTTCCCGAGGCGGCAGCCACGGCCGCGTGCTGCGCTCCGCTCACCAGGAGGACGGCTGCGAGCGCGAGAACGCGGAACAACGTTGCCTTCGACACCGCACGGCACCGTTCGCGGCCAAAGCGCAACCACTGTCACCCCACTCCGAACGTGTCGTACCAACGGCGGACTGTATCCGTCTTGTCGTGCTGCTCACATGAGGGACAGCTCACTGCTGGGCAGTAATTTTTTTCGTTATCATGGTTTCCGGTCGGAAAAGTTCCCGCTCATTCGCGACCAAAAGAGCTTTTCTTTTCCAGTAAGCATGCTGCTGCGGTACGAACCCCGACCCTGCCGAGCAGAAGATCACCCGATCGCGTGAGCAAGGCGCCCGCGCACGGGTGAACTTCCGCTCCCGGAACCGGTACTCGGATCGCGTCACGCCGTGAACGAAAGGAACGCCATGCTGTTGGATGTCGGCACCCTCCCGGCCTTCATGCTGGCCAGCGCGGTGGTCATACTCACACCGGGGGTGGACACCTTCCTGCTGCTGCGTACCTCGGTGCGATTCGGCACGCGTCCCGGAATCCACGCGCTGGCGGGCATTCACACGGCGAGCCTGATACAGGTGAGCGCGGTGATCTCCGGACTCGGCGCGCTGATCACAAGCAGGCCGGAGGTTCTGTCCGTGATGAAGTGGGTCGGTGCCGCGTACCTGGTGTACCTGGCGATCAGCATCCTCCGCGGGCTGTGGCTGACCCGCAAGGAGGCCACGGCGGCCTCCACACCGGAGGCGGAGGTGCGCCCCGAGGCGAACCCCTACCTGCGTGGCCTGCTGAGCAACATCACCAATCCGAAGATGTTGCTGTTCAGCCTGGCCTTCCTCCCCCAGTTCGTCGGTTCGGCCAGCAACCCGGCGATCCAGCTGGCGGCGCTCGGGGTCGTGTTCCTGCTGCTGGCCGCCGTCTGGGAGTTCACGATCGTGCTCACCGCCTCCCGGGCAGCGGAGAGACTGCGCAGGCCCAGTTTCCGCAACTCGCTGGACCTGGTGAGCGCGATCGCCTTCCTCGGGATCTCCGCGGGGCTGGTGGCCGGGTGAACCACGCGAGGTCACACGCCCCCGCGAAGACGTCCTGTCGAGCAGCGGGACTACGGGGCCTTCCGGCTGCGGCGGCGCCGGAACGCCGCACCACTTCCGCCGAAGCACCAGCCTGCCCGGGGGAACCGCTCAGGAGAGCTGGGCGCGGACCTGGTCGGCGTAGCTGGCCATTTCGGTGTAAACACCCGGCTTCCCGGGGCGCGCGCACCCGATGCCCCAGGAGACCACGCCGATGAGCTTGCCCCCGGCCACCAGCGGGCCTCCCGAGTCGCCCTGGCAACCGTCCACTCCCCCTTCGGCGTACCCGGCGCAGACCATGGCCCCGGGCACGAAGTTGCTCCCGTAGGTCTGCCCGCACTCGGAGTCCGCGACCACCGGGACCGTCGCCTTCCGGAGGATGTCCGAGGGTCCTCCTCCCTCGGAGGTGGCACCCCACCCGAGGACGGTGGCTTTCGTGCCCGGCTCGTACAGCGCGCCGTCCTCGTCACCGGCCAGTGGCAGGCTCGCCCGTGAGAGCGAGTCCCGCAGGGTCAGCACCGCGACGTCGGCCCCGCGGTACGGATCCGTGTACTCCGGGTGCACCCAGATGCCGGAGACACCGGTCACCGTCCCCGCCTGGGTGTTCTTGTCGGTACGTCCCGCCACCACCCGGATCCGGTCCGGTTGTTGATCGGCCACGCAGTGGCCCGCGGTAACCACCTTGTCGGGAGCGGCTACGGCGCCCCCGCAGAACTGCTTGCCCGCGGCGTCCACCAGGTAAACCACCCACGGGTGATCGGCCACGTCGGCTGGTTCTCCGCCCACGACGGGAGCTGCGGCCGAGGACCTCGCCGTGTCCCCGGGCTCGGAAGCCGTGTCCCCGGGCTCGGAAGCGACCGCGCCCGCGGGCACGAGAAGCGCCCACAACGCGGTGACGATGAGCAAAGTCGCGGAACGATGGCGCCACACTCGTTGTCGCATTCCACAGCTCCCTGCCGCCGTCCAACCACGATGCGGAACTTCCGCGCGGGAGGCTCGTCCACCGGGTTGCCGAGTACCGCTCTCTCCCCGTGACCGGGCTGTTGTCGACAGTGTCCACGACGTACGCGAACCAAGCGCGCCAGCGAACCGAAAGTGGACGCTTCCCACTCGATCGTGTGATAAAGGATCTCCTTCGGCAGCGCAGCGTGCCCTCACGGGGCAGCACGCGAATTCCGGGCTGCACCAGCACGAAGACCCCGCACCGAGGCCTCGGAGCCGCAACCGGACCACTACCGAAGCCTTACCCCTGTGTCACTCGATCGGACCATCGAAGCGCTAATCTGGATCTCGTGCAACATGTGGCGATCGTGACCGACTCGACGGCATCACTCCCCCAGGACCTGGCCGCGCACTGGGGGATCTCGGTGGCCAGCATGCAGCTGCGAGTCGGCGACGAGCTCACCCGGGAACCCCGCGTGTCCACCGACTGGTTGTTGCGTGCCATGCGGAACGGAGTCCCGGTCGAGGCCAAGGCACCGGCCCCGGACACCCTGCTGCAGGCCTATCAGCAGGCATGGCACGACTCGGCGACCGCCGTCGTCTCGCTTCACGTGTCCAGCAGGCTCTCCCCTGCGACCCAGGCGGCCCTCCAGGCCTCGACCCACGTTCCGACCCCGGTGCACATCGTGGACAGTCAGTCCTCCGGAATGGCCCTCGGCTTCGCGGCGCTGGCCGGTGCCCGGACGGCCGCGGCTGGCGGCTCCCCGGCCGAGGTGTGCGCCACGGCACAGCGACGTGCCGCGCGAACCCAGGTGATCATCTACATCGACGACCTCGAGTACCTGCACAGGGCGGGGTACATCGGGAAAACCGCTGCCTACTTCGGCTCCAAGATGGCGGTCAAGCCACTGCTGACGGTGCGGGACGGCGAGGTCGAACCGATGGACAAGCTGCTCGGCTCCGAGCGCGCGGTGGGCAAGGCAGTGGACCGCGCGGTCGAGCTGGCGGGCGAGGACCCCGTGGACGTGGCGGTGGAGCACTTCGCCGCCCCGAACGACGCGGAGGAGCTGATGACCGCGCTGAAGCGGAAAATCCCCCGCGGGGAGGAGTTCGTCCGGACCCGGGTGAGCACCGCCATCGGAGCCAATGTGGGCCCCGGAGCGCTGGCCGTGACCATCTCGCCACACTGATCACCACGCTGATGGCCGATCGCGGTCCCGTGCCGACCGCCCGGGAGACGACGCGGCGCACTCGCGAATGACCCCGGTGCCGGCGGGGAATCCCCGAAGGACGGCCCACGGGACACGTCAATAGAGTGGACCCGGCCGATCTCTCCGAGCTGGAGACGGCCGCGGCGCACCGAACTCACGAGCGACGAGAAAAGGGAGGGTCCATGAGCCTAGAGCGTCCCATCGATCCCGATCCGTACAGCCTGCTTCCCGAGATACCCTCCTTCACGGTCAGCTCCACGGACGTGACGGACGGCCAGCCCATGTCCAAGGCGCAGGCCTACGACGGCATGGGAGCGGGCGGGAGCAACATCTCGCCACAGCTTTCCTGGCACGGTTTCCCGGAGAGCACGAAGAGCTTCGTCGTGACCTGCTTCGACCCGGACGCCCCCATCCCGGGCGGGTTCTGGCACTGGGTCCTCGTCGACGTCCCCGCCTCCGTCACCGAACTGGCCACGAGCGCGGGCGACCGCAGCGGCAACGGGATCCCGGCGGGCTCCTTCCACGTGCGCAACGACATGGGCGAGCGCGCCTTCGGCGGGGCCGCCCCGCCGGAGGGTGACCGGCCGCACCGCTACTACTTCGCGGTCACCGCGGTGGACAGCGAGAACCTCGGAGTCGACGAGAGCGCGACTCCGGCGGTGGTCAACTTCATGCTCGCCTTCCACGCCGTGGGTCGGGGAATGATCGTGCCCACCTACGCGCACTGATCGAGGTTTTCCACTCGGGTCGGTGGGGTTTTCGGTTGACGGCCCCACCGGCCCGCGGGCCACTCGTCCGCACAGCGCGCCAGTTCAACACCGGCCGATTTCCTCCGCGCGCCGGACCCGTTGTCCGAGCACCGCGGAACGCGCCGCGTACACCGTGTACACCCCACCGAGCGCCAGCAAGGACGGCAGCACGACGACGGCCGTCCCCGTCGACACCACCACGGCCGCCAGACCCAGCCCCACCAGCGAGTCCACGAAGCGGATCCGGAAGACTCGGCGCGACGCCCGCCGGGCCACGAGTTCGGTGACGTAGGGCAGCCCGGCGGCCCAGGCCACCTGGTAACTCACCCACCCGAGGACCAGCACCGGATCGAGCGGCTTGCCGAGCACCCGGGGACTCAGCACGAGAGCCGCAGCGGCCAGCACCCCTCCGCAGACGACGGTCGCGAACACCAGCACCCGGCAGGCCTTCCCCAGAACCGCCGGATCGCGCTCGTCACCGGAACGCTCCCGAGCCGCTATCCTGCCGAGCAGCAGGCTGCCCGAGCCGTTGATCAGCACCTGCACCGGTGCCACGACCAACCGCGCCAGTTCGAGCACCCCGACAGCGGCCGTGGAGATCGTGCTGGCCACCAGCAGCCGCACGGCCAGCAGGGTCAGCGGTCGCAGGCCCGCCTGCAGCGCACGCCACACCGCGAATCCGGCCACGTCGGGGAACTCCCGCACCCCGGGGCGCAGGCCGCCCCGCTCCTCCCGCGGCAACTGCACCAGTCCCGCGAGGAGCGTGGCGAGCGCGCCGCAGCACATCACCCCGAACAGCACCGTCGGGTTCGGTTCCCCGAACAGCGCGGGTACCACCGCGAGCGCCAGCAGGGTCACAGCCAGGCAGCACAGGTCGTTGTTCAGCAGCGCACCGAAATCCACCCTGGCCACGAAGATCCTGCGGACGGTCTCCGCGAGCAGCCTGCACACCACCAGCACCGCGTACACCGCGCTCAGCCACGGGCCCTGTCGGGACACCGTCGAGGCGAGCACCACGGCACCGAGCACGCACAACCCCATGACCAGCAGGGCTCCGGTGACCAGGCTCGACCGGTAACCGGCATCGTGCCGGTCGAAAACGGTGAAGCCGTCGCACACGAAACCGACGTGGAGCGCGTTGGCTCCGACCAGCGTGGCCAGCAGCAACGCGAAAACGCCGTAGTCGGACAGGCTCAGGGTTCCCGCGGCCACCAGCTGCACCGCGAAGCTCGCGGCCGCGGTCGCCGCCTGGGACAGGATTCCGGCAGCACTGTCATCGGCGAGCCTGCCGAGCACACCGCCGCGTCTCACCGAGGTCACCGGCCACCCCGATCGACGGGCGGCGCCGGTGCCCGCACCCGCGACTCGGCGCTCTGCGCGCTCTCCGCCGAGGTCTCGGGAGAACCGTGCGCGGCGAAGGTGAACACGTGCCCCGCGATCTTTCCTCCGAGCAGCTCGATCCGCTCCCTGGCCCTGCGCCAGGCCGCCACCGACCGTTCCCGGCGCACGGTGAGCACGACACCGTCGGCCGCGGGTATCAAAGCGCTCACCTCGGGAGCGCTCTCCAGCGGCGGCAGGTCGACGAGCACGAGATCGTAGCCACCACGCGCCTCCACCATCGCTCGCCGCAGCAGGGAGGACCGGAAGTAGTCCGGGGCCCCCTCACCGGCGCGCCCCGCGGGAACGACCCGGAACTCTATTCCCGGCCCCACCTCGATCACCCGCGTGGAGGCGTGCACCGTGGCCGCCCCGGCGGCGATGGGGGCCATTCCGTACCAGTCGTTCTGCAGCGCGACGCTGTGCGAGAGCTCCCTGGTCCGCACCGCCGCGTCGACGACGAGAACCCGCAGGCCGTCCCGGGCCGCGGCTCCGGCCACTTGCAGCACCGTGGTGGTCGCGCCGTCCCCGGCGGCGACCCCGGTGACCGCGACCAGACCGCCCCGCACGGTGTTCCGCAGCACCGAGGCAACCAGGCGGTAGGACCCCAGCGGCGGAACCACGAGGTTGTGCAGTCGTGCGGATGTCCCCTCATCGAGCGCTTCGATCTCCCCGAGGAGCGGTTCGTCGGACAGCCTGGTCAGATCGGCCGCGTCCCGAACCCTGCGATTGCGGTCCGCGCGGGCCCAGGCGATCGTGGCGGCCAGCAGCAGCCCCACGGCCAGCCCGACGAACGCGTCCCGCAGCAGCACGGTGAGCACCCCCGAGGAGTCCGTGACGGCCTTGTCCGTGAAGGACACGCCGTCACCGAACTGCTCGGCGGTTATGTTGATCTCCGTGATGCGCTGGTCCAGTTCACTGACGGTGCTGGACACCGAGCCCGGGGTGTTGCCCTCGCCCTCCACGAGTTCGGCCCGCCGGGAGCGCAGGCTCTCGACGGCGCTGTCCGCCGCACTGCTGACTTCTGCCTCGGACTCGCGTCGGTAGGCGGCCACGACCGCATTGGCGATCTCGGTCGACCGCGCCGCACCGCCGATGTCGACCCGCACGACGATCGAGTCACCGTTGTCCGAGGCCTTGGCCTCCACCGACTCGCGCAGTTCCTCGATCGACTCGGAGGCCTCCAGCCGCTTCCGCGCCGACTCGAGAACACGGTCCGAGGTCACGAACAGCGCTCGCTGGTTGACATAGCGCACGAACCCCGATTCGCTGGTCACCTCGTAGCCGAGCGCCTCGACGGAGCCGGGGGACTTGAGCACGATGCGCGCCTGGGCGGCCCCGGCACTGCCCACTGTCAGGGCCACCAGCACACTGATCAGCACCGTCCCGACGACCACGACGAGCGAACTCCACCGGTACCGCCACAACGCACCGACTATGTTCGGGGCCGGTAAGAGTTCGTTCATCGCAGCTCCATTCGACGCGGTCCTGCCCGGGGCCCCGGAACCGACGTCGTCGGTCGCTCACCGACCGCGACGATCCGGCCGGGGCGGCTCCTCGCGCAGTCGTCCTCGCGGAGAACGCGCTCGGAGGGCTCGCGATCACGGTACGGATCCCCGGGGCGAACACGACGATCACGATAACGCTGTAACGAACCACGTTCACTCGACGATCACCAGAACGCCTCCGAGGTTTCGTTCCCGAGGATTCTCCCGTCCCGACAGGACGAAGCACCGCAACGGCGCGACCCGAGAACGTCCGACACCGGAAAATATCGATCCGACAACGAAAACCCGGTCCAGGAAGGACCAACTTCTCCGGGAAACCGCAGATACCACCGACGAAGGAGATTCCGTGCGCGGTTCCACCCCGAGGTGTGATTCCCCGTCCGAGGCCGATCACACGAATCCCACGTTCGGGGCAATACTTCGCCGACTTCCCGGCGCGCAGAAGTCGGCACGGGGAGCACCCGCGTATTCGCGGTTCGTCAACCGCAGGGCCGGAGGCTGTCTGGCCGCCGTCGCCCACCTGGCGGGCAGAACACCCAACGAGGTCACGCTCGTGAGCGCGTTGTGCACCCTGACCGGAATTCTCGCGCTGGCGCTCCTGCCGCCCTCTCCCGTGCTCGGCGTGGGAGTGGCCGCGGCACTGTTGCTCGGTTACGCCCTCGACTCGGCGGACGGGCAGCTGGCCAGACTTCGCGGGGACGGGGGCCCCTCGGGAGAATGGCTGGATCACGTCGTGGACAGCGCGAAGATCCCGATGCTGCATTCTGCCGTGCTCGTTTCCACCTATCGCTTCGGCGATCACCCCGACTGGTGGTTGCTGGTCCCCCTCGGTTTCACCGTGGTGGAAAGCGTTCTGTTCTTCGCGATGATCCTCAACGAACAACTCCGGAAGCAGCACGCCGGCACCGAGCCCGCGAGCGACAGCACTCCCTCGGCCTGGCGTTCCCTGCTGGTTTCTCCCACCGACTACGGAGTCCTGTGCCTGGTATTCGTGCTGCTGGGAGCGCACCTCGCCTTCACCGCTGCCTACACGGCACTGTTCCTGGCCCAGACGTTGTTCGCCTGTGCGGCGCTTCCCGGATGGTTCCTCCGGGCGAAGCGACTGACCGCGAACGGGGGAGAACCGTGAGCAGACCCGTCGTCGGTTACGCGCCCGGCGCCTACGACATGTTCCACATAGGACACCTGCGGGTGCTGGAGCGCGCCCGCTCGGAGTGCGACCTGCTCATAGCCGGAGTCGCCACGGACGAGGTGGTGCTGAGCGCGAAGGCGAAACACCCCGTGATCCCGTTCGAGCAGCGGCTGGAGATCGTCTCCAGCATCAGGTACGTCGACCAGGCCATCGCCGATCCGCACGTGGACAAGTACCTCACCTGGCAGCGGATCGGATTCCACGTGCTGTTCAAGGGCGACGACTGGAGGGGCACGGAACGCGCGCACGAGATGGAGTCCAAGCTGGAAAGCGTCGGCGTCGGAATCGTGTACTTTCCCTACACGGGCGACGTGTCGACCACGCTGCTGCGCACCAGGTTGTCCGTGTCGGAATGACCCGGAGGTTTCCGATCCGCCACGAAAGCCGACACCCCACCCGGACGCCGAGAGGACGAAACGGCGGGAGCGCATTGTTCGGACGAATCCCCCATTCCGGTGGCCGTCGCCGCGGTGTCCGCGTGCTGGGCGTCCTCGTCGTCTGCGCCGCCGTGCTCGTGTCCGGAACCTGGGCGCAGCACGATTCGGGCTCCACGGCCACGCGGACGCGTCCGTCCGAGGCACCGCCACTGCCGGAAGTCCCCGGCGCGCGCTCCCCGGTTCCGGATGGGGCGCTGTTCGTCTCCACCTCCGGCGCCGCGGGCGCGCGGGGCACTCGCTCCGACCCGCTGCGCACGCTGAGCGAGGCCGTGCGCAGGGCGGACCACTCGGCGACGATCGTGCTGCGCTCCGGCACCTACCGGGAAGGTCTCGGGGTGATCCGCAAAAGACTGCACATCAGATCCTACCCCGGTGAACAGGTCTGGTTGAAGGGCAGCGAAGTCGTGGACACCTGGGAACGCACGAGGCGGGGCTGGGTGCACCACGGCTGGAGCCCGGACTTCTGCAGGGACTGCTTCATCCCCGAGATCATCGATCCGCGGCACCCGAACGCCGGACTGGCCGACATGGTCTTCCTCGACGGTGAACCGCTGCGCCAAGTGACCGAGCGCGCGGCCGTGACGCGGGGGACCTTCTTCGTCAACCCGGACGCGGAAACACTGCTGATCGGAAGCGACCCGCGGGGAGGAGCGGTCGAGGCCGCGGCCCGCTCCTGGTTGCTCCAGTTCGACGGGCCGCGTGCCGCTGGGAGCAGTCTGCGAGGGATCGGGGTGGCCCACTACGCCTCGCGGCAGGAGTACGGCCG
Organism: Actinopolyspora sp. BKK2; assembly: GCF_011291845.1. Lineage (NCBI taxonomy): Bacteria > Bacillati > Actinomycetota > Actinomycetes > Actinopolysporales > Actinopolysporaceae > Actinopolyspora > Actinopolyspora sp. BKK2. Next base: position 493,597 of record NZ_JAANTE010000003.1, read on the forward strand.
CGAGGGCGCCATGATCGTGGTCAACTCCGCGGAGGTGACCCTGGAGGGCAACGCCTTCTCCTGGAGCGCCTCCAGCGGTGCTGCAGTGTTCGCCCCCGGGGCGGGGGTGGTCGACAACGTCTTCAGCGACAACGGGCTCGTCGGGATGATGGCCAACAGGGCCGACGGGATACGGATGAGCGGGAATCTCGTTACCCGCAACAACCGGGAGCACTTCGCCCTGAGCGGTCCCGCCATCGGCGCCGCCGGGGTCAAGATCACCCGCACCGCGCGAGCGGTGGTCCGGCGGAACTCCTTCCTCGACAACACCGGAGCGGGCTGGTGGTGCGACCTGGGGTGCACGAACGCCGTGGTCCTGGGCAACACCACGCGGGGCAACGTCAAGCACGGCCTGTTCTACGAGGTCTCCTCGGACGCGCTGATCGCCTCGAACCTGATCCTCGGGAACCGGGGGCTCGGGGTGAAGGTCTCGAGCGCCGACCGGGTGCGCGTGCTGCACAACACTTTCCGCGGAAACCGCGGGGCGCTCGGGCTCTACAACGACGTGCGCTCCCCCGAGTCCGATCCGTACAGCGACCGGCTCGGGCTGAGTTGGATCACGACCGGAACCGAGCTGGTGAACAACCACTTCGCGGGCACCACCGCGAGGCGCCCCTTCGCCACCGCGGAGAACCACAAACCGGAAGGGGTGCCCACTCCAGGATTCGTCTCCCGCAGCGACGGAAACGTCTACCTCAGGGGAGAAGAACCTCACCTGGTGGAGCGCTACCTCGGTTCCGGGCGTTCGGAACGGTTCGAGACGCTGTCCGAACTGACCGCGGAAACCGGCCAGGGCCGGCACAGCACCGCCGTGCGCACGTCCGGGGCGCCCTTCCGGGACCCGGCCGGAGGTGACTACCGACCACGACCGAACGCCCCCGGATCCGACGCGGGGCGGCCGATCCCCGGGGAGGTGACCGAACGACTCGGCATCTCCCCGGACGACCACCCCGACGCGGGCGTTCTCGTCAGCCCCGGCAGGCCGTGATCCGCATCGAGCAGCGCTACCGGGTGCCCCCGGACCAGCCGCTCGCAGCCGACCGATTCGGACTCAGCGCCGGATCACCATCCGGTGCTGCCCCGCGGGGATCCTATGGCGGCTCCGTCGGAGTCGACGGCACGAATCCAGTACTCCGTGTCCCCCGCAGGAGGGTTCGTGTCCGTGAACCTCATGGTCGGAATCTGCCAGGGCCACGACTCCCTGGTGACCGCGTGGATCGGTTCCGGGGTTCCGACCCGCATCACCTCGTAGCGGATCGAGCTGTTCTGCGCGTCCCAGGTACCTCGCCACTCGATCGAAACGTCCCCGGTGGAGCGATCCCGGCTCACCTGGGGAGCCCGGAACGGAACCTGCGGACCGTTGTCGACCGCCTCGGGAACCGAGCGGGCCGCGAACCGGGTCAGGGACTGCTGCGGCTCGCCGTTGACGGTGGTGAACTCACCACCGACCACGACGTACTCCGAATTCGCGTCGATGGCCCAGGGACCGTTCTTCCACGGGCTGTCCTGCGGTCCGCCGTTGGTGTTCGGCAGCCACGGCAGCAGCTCCGGGACGGGATCCCCCGCACTCACGTGGTTGACATCGCGCGGTGACCTGCCCGTTGCTTCCGTCGTTTCCGCCGTCAACCGCTGGTAGTCGATCGAGCCGTCCTCGGGGATGGCCTCCAGCGCGGCGCAGGCGTGCGTGTGCGAGGCCGCGTAGACCACTCCGGCAGCCACGGCCACCGACTGGGTGTCCCCGTAGCAACCGTCCATCCAGACGGTGGAACCGTCGTCGATCCGCACCGCCCCGCGGCCCTCGAACCTGGGGTTGAATCCCTCCCAGTTGTACGAGCCGAAATAAGCCGTTCCCCGGCCGTCCGTGGCGATGTCGGTGACCACGTCGTCGGTGGACGGAGCCTGCCACTGCCAGGCGACGTTGTCCCCCGAAGTGGAGTCGACGGCCGAGAGCGCGACCCTCCGCTGCCCGTTGACCCTGTCGAAGGCCCCGCCGACGAGCACCCTGTGCTGCTGCGGAACCGCGAGCACGCTGTGCACCGTGGCATCGGCCGTCGGGGACCACGGCAGCAGTTCCCCCGCGGGGGAGACGGCCGCGAGCCTGCTCCGGTCGGACTCGCCAACCCCGTCGAAGGCCCCACCCAGGTACACGCGGTCGGCCGTGGCCGAGAGCGCGCGCACCCGCCCCCGCACCCGCGGGTCGAAATCGTCCACCAGGGCGCGGTCGGCCGCGCTGAAGGCGGCTACCCTGGAACGCCACCTGTCGTCGATCCTGTCGAAGTCCCCGCCGACGTATACCCGGTCGCCTGCAGGCCCCGCGGTCACGTCGAACACGGTGTCGCACCTCCAGCGGTCGGTGCCGACCGAGTCGCACAGCGCCCCCGGATCGGTGCCCGACTCGAACTCCGTGGCGGTCACCGAGGGCGACCACGGCAGCAGTTCCCCGGTGCGCAGGTCGAAGGCCATCAGGTTGTCCCTGGGCACCTCCCCGGCACCCCCTGCGGGCACACCGGCAGGACGGGCCCTGTCGAAGTGCCCGCCCGCGTAGACGGTGTTGCCCACGATCTCCACCGACAGCACGATCCCGTCCGTCTGCGGAGTCGGCAGCGCCCCGGCCGTCACCGTTTCGGGCCGTGTATCGTCCGCTCCCGCGGTGGGAGCCATCAGCACTCCGAGCAGAGTGCTCCCGAGCAGAGCCGCGCCGATTCTTCGGCTTCGACTCGACATGTCACCGCCTCCTGACCCCTTTGTTCCACATCCATCTCCGCACACCGGCCGCACGGGGGTTCGGCGCCCCGGGCGACCGCGCGGCGTTCCCACCTCCGGAGGAAGTTCCGGAGGAGCTCAATCTCTCCGCCAGCTCGGCGTAACCGCGCGCCACGAGATCCCAGTCGTAGTGCTCGGCCAGCTCCGCGACCTGGGCCCGACCGCGGTCCAGGGTGTCCTGGGGACGTTCCTCGGCCCGGTCGAAGCACTCGGCCAAGCTCTCCGCGTCGGTGAAGTAGGCCCCGTGAGGTCCCAGAACCTCCCGGTTGAACTCCACGTCGAAAGCGGACACCGAAGTGGCGGCCCCCATGGCGCGCAGCAGCGAGGGGTTGGTCCCGCCGACGGAATGACCGTGCACATAGGTCAGCGCGTTGGCGTAGAGCTGGTTCAGGGTCCGCTGGTCCCACACCGCCCCCACCAGCCGGACACCGCTGCCGCCGTCGGCCAGCTTCCGCACCCTGGCGGTGTAGGCGTCCGAGTAGGGGGCCGTGCCGACGATGACCAGGGGGTGCCGTGCCCCGCTCCTGAGATAGCCCGCCACCGCTAGACCGAGGTGGTTCTCCGGCTCGAAACGGGCCACCATCAAGTGGTACTCACCGGCGCGCAAGCCGTACTCCGCCAAGCCGTCGGCGCCGACGGTGTCCAGCACGGGTGCTCCGTAGGGGATGTAGTCGCTCTTCACGCCGAAGCGCTCCGCGTAGTAGTGCTGGATCCCGCGCGAATCGGAGATCAACGCGTCGGACCAGCGCACGGCCAGCGACTCAGCGGCGCGGTAGTAGCGCGCTCCCGCTCCCGCCCACTTGGCCCGTTTCCACTCGAGACCGTCCACATGCGTCGCCACCGGTATCCCCCGGGCTCGCAGCAGGGGGAGGAACGGCGCGTTCGCCGCGTTGAACACCAGCGCGACGTCCGGACGCTCCCGCAGGGCGTGTCCCACCGAGAGCCCGGTGTGACTCAGCGTCTCCAGGGACTTCCGCCGCAGGGCAGGCAGTCGCACCAGCCGCATCCCGCGGTGCTCGGTGGTGCGCTCCGCACCGCGGTCCCTGCAGTACACCGTCACCTCGTGCCCCATGCGGGCCAGCCGCCCGCCCACCTCCTCCACGCAGGTTTCGAAACCTCCGTACCGAGCGGGAACCCCCCGCGTTCCGAGCATCGCTACGCGCATCTCCGTCCAATCCCGTGTCCTCGTCGCCGATCAATGGTGCGGATCCACGAACCCGCCGTATAAGCTCCCGGTATCGATTCGTTACGAGATTTCGTCCGCTCCGCGGTCACCGAAACTTTCCGCGAAGGGTCACCGTGCTCGATCACCGTCACTTTCCGACCGACTCGCCCGTTCTCCGCTCGAACTCCGACTCGCGGGCGCTGACGGCGTGTCTGCTGGCGCTGATCGTGGCCAGCGAGTACAAATTCAGACTCCGTGACCAGGACCAGTCCGTCTCGGGGAATCCGGACGTATTCGTACTGCTGGAGATCGCCACCTACGCGGTCGTGGCGTGCTGGCTGTTCGTCCACTTTCGCCCGGCCCCTCGGCTGCACACTGCGCACTGGGTGACACTAACGGCTTATGCCTACGTAGCGACACTGTGGTTGTCCACAACGTACTCGCCCTACTTCGAGATGGCCCTGGTTCGTTCCTGGCAGATGGCGGTGCTGTTGGCTGCCACCCGGTCGGTGGTACGCCATTCGGGGCGAGCGACGATGCACCTGTTCGCGCACTCCTACTGCGTGCTCGTCTCCGCCTCGGTGGTGTTCGGCGCGCTCGTCCCGCTCCCCCGCCGGGAGAGCCAGGCCGACCGCTTCACCTGGCTGTATCTGCACCCCGTGACCGCGGGCCAGTTCCTGGCCATAGCGGTAGTCGTTCTGGTCGGTTACGTGCTCGGCAGGCGCAACACGCACACGGGGCCGAGCTGGCCGTTGCCGGTGTACCTCGGCATGCTGCTGATCTGCACCGTCGGCCTGGTGGCCACCAACACCCGCGGGGCCGCTCTCGGAGCCCTGGTCGGTTCGCTGACCGCTCTGTGGGTCAGGTGGCGCGGCACCCGCAGACTCGAGATCACCGCGTTCCTGTCGGTGGGCCTGCTGGCGATCGGACTGGCCGCCACCCCGCTGATCACGGCCTTCTTCACTCGCGGGCACTCGATGTCCAGACTGTTCACGCTCAACTCGCGCACGGAACTGTGGGGTTACGCCCTCGAGGAGTTCTTCGAGCGACCGCTGTACGGCCACGGGCAGAGCGCCACCCGCGGCCTGTTCCTGGACGAGATGGGACTCGGCGGCGGGCACAACGCCGTGATCAACCTGATGGTCAACTCCGGACTGCTCGGCCTGGTCGTCTGGTCCGCCCTGGTGTTCGGCATTCTGCTGAACACCGCACGAGCAGCGCGCAGCTCCCCCGAGCCCAGGCAGGATCGCATCCTCGTCTACGCCGTGCTGGTGGGTATGCTGGCGAACTCGGTGTTCACCGAATCCCTCGGGGCTCCCTCGAACGTGGCCGCGGTGTGGCTGTTCGTCCTCGCGGCCTGGTCCGAGCTGATCCGTCCCCCGGGCCGCGAACGGGAACCCGTCCCGGGGCAGCGGAGCTAGCCCCTCGGCAGGGCTCCGTCTCCGTAATCGCGCGGAGGGCGACGCACCGCGCGGCGCAGGCGGACCGGAGCCCGCAAGCGCAGCAGGCCTCGTTCGCCCGGCGCGGCCGAGACCACCGAACACCACCCGCAAGGAGCATCGTGCCCCGTCCAGTGCTGCTAGTTCACCCTTCCGCGGAGCTGTACGGCTCCGATCGCGTGTTCGCCGAATCCGTGCGAGCTCTGGCGGACAGCGGGCGGGAGGTGCTGGTAGCCCTGCCCGCGGACGGACCGCTGGTGCCGCTTCTGCGCTCCCACGGCGCCCGGGTGCTGCGCTGCCCCACCCCGGTGCTGCGCAAAAGTGCGCTCCGTCCCTCAGGCCTGCTCGGACTGCTGCGCGACTGCCTCAGCGCGCTGCCCGCCATGCTGCGACTGCTCAGCCGGCACCGCTTCGAAGCGGTCTACGTGAGCACGGTCACTCTTCCGCTGTGGCCGCCGATGGCCAGGTTGTTCGGAAGACGAGTGGTCGCGCACGTGCACGAGGCCGAGGACACCGTGCCGAGGCCGATACGGGTGGGCCTCGCTCTGCCGCTGCTGTGCTGCCACGTGGTGGTGGCCAACAGCGCCGCGGCTCGGGGGGTGCTGCTCGGAGCCGTTCCACGCCTTCGCGAACGCGTACTGGTCGTCCGCAACGGCGTCCACGGTCCCGCCACCCCACCGGAGGAGCCCCCCGCGACTTCGGGAAGCACCGGGCTGGTGCTGGTGGGCAGGATCTCGCCCCGCAAGGGGACCGACACGGCGGTACGCGCCGTCGCGCTGCTCCGCGAGCGCGGACGAGCGATCACACTGGACCTGGTCGGATCGGTGTTCGCGGGCTACGAATGGTTCGAGCGCGAGCTGGAAGAGCTGGTCCGCGAGCACCGTCTCGAGGAAGTCGTCCGCTCGCACGGGTTCGACGACGACGTCTGGAGCCACTACGCCGCCGCCGACGTGGTTCTCGTTCCCTCCCGGATGGAGCCGTTCGGCAACACCGCGGTGGAGGCGCAACTGGCGATGCGGCCGGTCGTGGTCACCGACGCCCAGGGGCTGCCCGAAACGGTCGACGGCGGCCGGAGGGGCTCGGTGGTTCCCACCGACGACCCGCACTCGCTCGCGGATCGGATCGAGGAGCTGCTCGACGACTGGGAAGAGGCCCGGCGCAGGGCCCGGCACGCCCGCCTGGAGGCCGCGAGGTTGTTCGCTCCGGAGCACTACCGGAGATCGATCCGGGAGCTGTTCGAGACCTCCAAGAGCCGATGAGCACCACCCCGGAGCTTCGCTGCCCCGGACCGACCAGTTACGCCAACCGAGTCCCCGGGCCCCAACGCAGGCGCTTCGAGCCCACGCAGTCGGCACCGCCGCGGGTTCTCGTGTCGCACGAGGGGAACTCTTCGCGCGAAACTGCGCACCTCGAGGCGCCGACTCACGTGCAGGCTGAGCGACCACCCACGCGAAGCGCCGTTGTGAACCAGCCCTGCTCAGTCAGTACGCACCTTCCCTCCCCAGCACTGCCCGCACGGTCTTCCAGAGAATCATCATGTCCAGGGTCAACGACCAGTTCTCCACGTAGCGCAGGTCCAGCCTGACGCTCTCCCCCCAGGAGAGATCACTGCGCCCGCTCACCTGCCACAGGCCGGTCATTCCCGGGCGGACCATGAACCGCCGGTGCACTTCGGGCTCGTAGGAGGCCGTCTCGTCCGGCAGCGGGGGACGCGGCCCCACCAACGACATCTCACCGCGAACGACGTTGACGAGCTGCGGGAGTTCGTCCATCGAGTAGCCGCGCAGCAGCGGACCGATCCTGGTCGTCCGAGGGTCCCGGCGCGCTTTGAACAAAGGCCCTGCTCCCTCGTCGGCGGTGAGGTGGTCCCGCAGGGACTCGGCTTCGGTGACCATGGTGCGGAACTTCAGCATCACGAACGGTTCCCCGTTGTGCCCGACTCTGCGCTGCCGGTAGAGCACGGGCCCGCCGCTGTCCAGTTTGATCGCGCCTGCGACGAGCAGCAGCAGCGGGGACAGCGACAGCAACAGCAACAACGCGCCCAGCCTGTCCATCAGGGACTTGACCAGCAGTCGCGGCCCGGTGAAGACGGGCTCGCTCAGTCGGAGCAGCGGCATGCCGAGCACTTCGGAGACGTGCACCCTGGGTCCGGCGACGTCCATGAGCACGGGGGCCACCACCATCTCGGCGGAGGTGCCCTCCAGCTGCCAGGACAGCCACTGCAGCCGACGACGAGTCCAGTAGCGGTCGGCGCTGATCATCACGGCTCTGTAGGAACCGCGGCGCACCTGCTCGGCCACCTCCTCGAACCCGCCCACCACGGGGACCGAGCCGATCCGCCCGCGGGAACCGCCGGTGCCCTGCCTTCCCTCGGTGCACACCGCGCGTATCCGCCACCCGAGGTGCGATTCGCTCCGCGTCCTGCTGATCAGGTCCTCCAGCGCCTCGGCGTGGCCCACCGCGAGCACGGGCAGCGAGCAACGACCGGCAGCCCTCAGGCGGTGCAGCACCTTGCGCAACGCGTAGCGCTGCGCCACGCACAGCAGGGTCAGTGCGGGCAGCACTCCGAAGATCCAGCCGCGCAGCTGTTCCACGCCGGTGGCAACGGCCCCGAAGGCCAGCAGCACATCGGCGGTGAGGAGTGCTCTGCCGAGCCGGCGGAACTCCTCGGCCCCCTGCCCCAGGATGCGGTAGTTCCACGTCGGAACCAACGAGAGCAGCAGCACGGCGGTGACCACCCCTGCGCGGACGAGCCCCCTGCCGGAGGAGGCGCCTTCGAGCAGTGCTGCTCCCCCGCAGACGCACACGGCGATCGTCAGCACGTCGCTGCAGGCCACAGCGAGCCGATAGCGCCGCTCCCAGCCGGTGATCCGCGCTGTGGCGGGTCTTCGCGTCCGCCCGTCGGGGCAATCACCCCTTTCTCCGATGACCTCCGGACGACGTGTCGTCGCACGAGGCTCAACGGTGCCCGTCGATCGGGACTGGGACATATGCATGCGAGCTCCACTCACCCCCGGCGGAAGCGGTGGTGAGCACTCCGAATCGCGCGGTCTCACCACCGAGGAAAACAGCGGCGCTGTCCCCCGCTTTTTCGAACAGCTTTCACGTCACGTTACACCCATTTTGCGCACTGTTTCCACGTCGAATCACCAGGTCAACAAGCCCACGACGAAAGCGGAATCCGTAATTCCGAACAGAGCACAACCGGATAACGATCGTCTATTTCTCGCTCAAGTCCTTCGGAACTCTTCGCCGCACCCACTCCCGCGAACAGCTCGCTCCGGCGCTTCCGGGGTTTCGGCGCGCTGCCCGACCGCGAACGGCCCACCCGCTCGCCCACCGGGAATTCCACCCCGGCACACCTGGTTGTACCCTCCGTCAAAGTAGGCGAGACGGGATGAACACGTGCGACACTTCGATCTGATCATCATCGGTAGCGGATCGGGCAACGCGATCCTCGACGAACGGTTCTCCGACTGGGACGTCGCCATCGTGGAGAAGGGAGTGGGCAGCACTTCCGCGTACGGGGGAACCTGCCTGAACGTCGGTTGCATACCGACCAAGATGTTCGTGCACACGGCGGATGTGGCCCGCTCCCCGAACGAGGGCGACGCGCTCGGGGTGGATCTGCACCGCACCGGCGTCCGGTGGCCCGAGATCAGGGACCGGATTTTCGGCAGGATCGACACCATCTCGGAAGGCGGAAGGCGGTTCCGCGCCGAGGAGAACGCGAACGTGACCCTCTACGAGGGGATCGGCCGATTCACCGGTGTCCGCCAGTTGGCGGTGGAGACCTCCGCGGGCTCGGAGACGATCAGCGCCGACCGGATCGTGCTGGCAGCGGGAGGCAGGCCGGTGATTCCGGAGATCCCCGGGATCGAGGACGTCACCTACCACACCAGCGACAGCGTGATGCGCCTGGAAGAGCTCCCCGAGAGCATGATCATCCTGGGCACCGGGTTCATCGGGGCCGAGTTCGCCCACATCTTCTCCTCGCTGGGAGTCGAAGTGACGATGGTCGGCCGCTCCGGGCGCGCGCTGCGCGCTGAGGACGTCGACGTCTCGGCGCGCTTCACCGAGATCGCCGCCCGCGACTGGGACCTGCGGCTCAACCGCACCGAGAAGAGCGTGACCGGCGACGACGAGAAGGTCGAGCTGCACCTGGACGGTCCCGACGGACCGGAGACGGTCTCCGCCCGGACCCTGCTGGTGGCGACCGGACGCCGGCCGAACTCCGACCTGCTGGACGCGGCCGCGGGTGGCATAACGGCCTCGGACGACGGCAAGGTGAAGGTGGACGCCACCCAGCGGACCTCCGCCGAAGGGGTCTGGGCCCTCGGCGACATCAGCAGCGAGCACGAGCTCAAGCACGTCGCCAACCACGAGGAGCGCGTGGTGCAGCACAACCTGCTGCACCCGGAAGAACCGGTGAAGTCCGATCACAGGTTCGTACCGCACGCGGTGTTCACCGCCCCGCAGATCGCCTCGGTCGGGCTGACCGAGCAGCAGGCGCGGGAACACGCCATCAACTACACCAGTTCGACCCAGGACTACGGTGGAATAGCGTACGGCTGGGCCATGGAGGAGCAGGACGGCTTCGCCAAGCTGCTGGCCGACCCCTCGACGGGTGAACTGCTCGGTGCCCACATCATCGGCCCGCAAGCACCGACGTTGATCCAGCCGCTCATCCAGGCGATGTCCTTCGGGATCGACGCGCGCTCGATGGCCAGGGGCCAGTACTGGATCCATCCGGCCATGCCCGAACTGGTGGAGAACGCACTGCTCGGGCTGGAGTGGGACTGAGCGAGCGAACCGGGTCGTGGCCTGCGGTGTCCCCGGGCACCGTTGTGCCACGGCCGCGGGTTGCGCGCGGCTCCCCGAGCCGCGCGACCGGAGATGCCCCGGCGTTCAGACGGTGCGCGGCCGACCGGCGAACACCCCGATGATCGCCTGAACAGTGAGCACTCCGATGAGCACGAGCAGGGAGGCCGTCCAGGACCCCGTCGTGTTGTGCAGCACGCCGAACAGGAAGGGCCCCGTCGAGGCAATCAGGTAACCGGTGCTCTGCGCCATCCCGGACAACCTGCTCGTCTCGGCCGCGCTGCTGCTGCGCAGCGAGATCAGCACCAGGGCGAGCGGGAAGGCGCTCATACCGGTCCCGACCAGCACCGCCCACAGCACCGGAGCGGCCATGGGGGCGAGCAGGATGCCGAGGAAACCCGCTATCGCCGTGGCCGCGAGTCCCACGGTCCACATCGACTGGCCGTTGGTCCTGGTCACCAGCGGCGGCAACACCATGCTGACCGGGACCCCGATGAGCAGCACCAGCCCGAGCAGCGCGCCGGCCGTTCCCGCACCGGTTCCCGCCGACTTGAACACCTCGGGAAGCCATCCCATGATCACGTAAGCCACCAGGGACTGCATGGCGAAGTAGCCGGTCACCGCCCAGGCCAGTGGACTGCGCACCAGGGACTTGTCCCCTGCCGAGCGGCTCGGCGCTGCCGGGGAGCTCCCACCCGAAGCGCCGCGGCCCGCCGCCGACCAGATCACGAAAGCGGCGAGCGCGAGCACGGACCAGGTGGCCAGGGCGAGTCGCCAGCCGCCCAGCTCGGTGCGCAGCCAGGGGGTGAACGCGGAACCGATCGACCCTCCTGCCGCCATGGCCGTGGTGTAGATCCCGGTTGCCATGCCGACCCTGTGCGGGAAGGACTCCTTCACCACCACGGGGATGAGCACGTTGCACATCGCGATGGCTCCGCAGGCGACCACGGTTCCCGCGAAGACCGTCGTCGCACCTCCGGTCACCCGCACCAGCATCGCCAGCGTGAGCAGCCCGAGCGCCACCCCCACGACGCGCTGCATCCCCCAGCGACGCGCGAGCAGCGGAGCGCTGATCCCGGCCACGCCGAAGCACAGCGTGGGCACCGACGTGAGCACGCTCGCCCACGTGGCACCGGCCCCCAGCGAGTCACGCACACCGCCCAGCACCGAGGAGAGGCTGGTGACGGCGGGGCGCATGTTCGCGGCGGCCAGCGCCACCCCCACCAGCAGCAGCCCACCACCGGTGGCCGCGGCGCGGTCGACGGAGCCGGTCCCGCTCCCACCGGCCCGCGGAGCCGCATCGTTCCTGCCTGGTCCCGCGGCGGAGCTGGCATCCTGAACGGTCAGCCGCTCGGGAACGGATTCGGTACGCGACTCGTGAGACATCGCGTACTAGTATTGCAAACGTAGGATGTTTGGATGAAAGGACCACCCTGTGCCTTTGGTCACGACAACGCGGACCGGCTTGGTGGATCAGGTGATCGCCCAGATGCGCGAGCTCGTCGCTTCGGGCGAGTGGCCGCTCGGAGAAAAGATCCCCCCGGAAACCGAACTGGTCAGCGCGCTCGGAGTCGGCCGCAACACGGTGCGTGAAGCAGTCCGAGCTCTGTCCCACGCGGGACTGCTCGAAGTCCGGCAGGGCGACGGCACCTTCGTCCGAGCCACGAGTGAACTCTCCGGCGCCGTCAGCAGGCTGTGCGACACGGAGCTGCGTCAGGTCCTGGAAGTGCGCCGCGCCCTGGAGGTCGAAAGCGCCCGGCTGGCCGCGACGGCACGCACCGAGAACGATGTGGCCGAGCTGGAGGTGGCGCTGCGGGAGCGCGACGCGGCCATCGGCGAGGGGGACCCGGAACGGGTGGCGCGCACCGACAGCAGGTTGCACCTCCTGCTGGTGGAGGCCTCGCACAACCCGGTGCTCATCCAGCTGTACCAGGGGATCAGCGAAGCAGTGCTCTCCAGCGTCGCCACCACCTTCGACCCCACCGTCCCGCCGGAGCGGACGGTCTCGCACACAGAACTGTTCGAAGCGGTTCGCGACGGCTGTCCGGAAGCAGCGGCGGCCGAAGCGGGCGGGTTCCTCGACGAGCTGCTCGCCGAGTTCGACGAACGCCCCGGCTCCGCGCGGTCCGCGCACAGCTCCTGAGCGATTCCGCGGGCGAGCACCCGCTCCGGGGGCCGTGCACGGACCGGCGCGAGCGGGTGCGCACCGCGCGAGTCCCCCGTCGCCGTGTCCGCCCCCGCGGAGCCGGTCCGCAGAGTTGCCGGATCAGTGCTGCCCGGCCGAGAGGGTCGGCATCCCCTCGGGGGCTCCGCCCTCCAGCAAGCGCATCAGCGCGTCGGTGTCCAGGTGACGTTCGACCATGTCACCCAGCAGGTCCAGCTGTGCGCGCCGGAGCTCGGCGAAGGAGGTCTCCGACGAGCACCGGAAACCGGTTCGGCCCGCCCGATCCGCGACCCAGCCGAGGAACTCGCGGCGAAACCCGTCGTTCTCGAACAGCCCGTGCCAGTGCGTTCCGACGACGGAACCGTGCACGGCGCCTTCCCCGCCTGAGGCCCCGCTGATCAACGCGGGGAGGTCGCCACTGCGCCGCACGCGCCCGTGATGGATCTCGTAGCCGCTCACCCGGTGGCCCATGGCCGTTCCCGCGGGATTGCCGAGAGCCTTCTCCGAGGCGAATTCGACGTCGACGTCCAGCAGTCCGAGCCCGTCGACCTCGCCACCGGACTCGACGTGATCGACGATCCGCTTGCCCAGCATCTGGAAACCGCCGCACACCCCGGCCACCGGCAGCCCGGAGGCCGCGTGCGAACGGATCCCCTCGGCCAGCCCCGTGTCCCGCAACCAGGCGAGATCGGCAACGGTGGACTTGGACCCGGGAAGCAGCACGAGATCGGCGTCGGCCAACCGGGAGGGTTCCGTGACGAACCGCACCGACACCCCCGGTTCCGCGGCGAGGGCCTCGACGTCGGTGGCGTTGGATATGCGCGGCAGCCTGGGAACCGCCACCCGGAGCCACTGCGTGCCCAGTGGTGGAGCGGGGCGCCCCACCACTCCGTCGGCCACGTACGACAGCGAGTCCTCGGCGTCCAGCCACAGCTCCTCGGACCAGGGCAGCACACCGTGCACCTTCCTGCCCGTCAGCGCGCGGAGCTGGTCCAGCCCCGGCTCGAGCAGCTCGGGTTCTCCGCGGAACTTGTTCACCACGAACCCCGACACGAGGGCCTGGTCGGCCGGGTCCAGCAGGGCCAGTGTTCCGAACAGCTGTGCGAAAACCCCGCCACGATCGATGTCGCCGACCACGAGGACGGGAAGCCCCGCCGCACGAGCGAGGCCCATGTTGGCGATGTCGTGGGCGCGAAGGTTGATCTCGGAAGGTGAGCCCGCGCCCTCGCAGATCACGTAGTCGTGCTCCGCACGCAGCTCGGCCAGGGTGTCGGTCACCGTCTCCAGCAGGACGTCCTTGCGTCGGCGGTACGACAGAGCGTTCTCCTGCCCCTCCGCACGACCGAGCACCACGACCTGGGAACTGCGGTCGCTGCCGGGCTTGAGCAGCACCGGGTTGAAGCGGACGTCGGGCTCCACCCCCGCCGCGGCGGCCTGCACGGCCTGCGCTCTTCCGATCTCACCGCCGGAAGCCGTGACCACGGAGTTGTTGGACATGTTCTGCGCCTTGAAGGGCGCGACAGCACTCCCACCGCGGGCCAGCCAACGACAAATCGCGGCAACCAGCACACTCTTACCCGCGTCCGAGGTCGTCCCGGCAACCAGCAGCGAATTCACGTACGCTTTCATACCCCACCGGCGCGGGGAGCACGGCCCGCCCCGTCCGGGGCCGTGCCTCCCGTCACACCGCCGCGTTCCGAGCCGCCGGTGCACGAGCACCCGGGCGGGCGCTTGCGGGGACGGTCCCGACAACTGTGCGGGCCCCGCCCGCCGATGTCGGGCTCCCGCTCACGCCCGGCGGGAGCTTCCGGTTCGGCTCCTCCGCCACGGGCGGAAGCGAAACACCGGTCAGCTCACGGCTGAGTGAGGATCTCGTTGCCGTCCTCGGTGATCAGAATGGTGTGCTCGAACTGGGCGGTCCAGCTCTTGTCCCGCGTAGTGACCGTCCACTCGTCTTCCCAGATGTCGTACTCGTGGGTCCCCAGCGTGATCATCGGTTCGATGGTGAACGTCATCCCCGGTTCGATCACCGTCTGCACCGAGGGCTCGTCGTAGTGCAGCACCACCAGCCCGCTGTGGAACGAGCGACCGATGCCGTGCCCGGTGAAATCACGGACCACGCCGTAACCGAAGCGCTTGGCGTAGGACTCGATGACCCGGCCGATCACGTTGAGCTGACGTCCCGGCTTGGCGGCGCGGATCCCGCGCATCGTGGCCTCGTAAGTGCGCTCGACGAGCAACCGCGCTTCCTCGGAGACCTCGCCCGCGCAGAAAGTCGCGTTGTTGTCCCCGTGCACACCGCCGATGTAGCCGGTCACGTCGACGTTGACGATGTCCCCCTCCTCGATCACCGTCGAGTCGGGGATTCCGTGGCAGATGACCTCGTTCAGCGACGTGCAGCAGGACTTGGGGAAGTTGCGGTACCCGAGCGTGGAGGGATACACCCCGTTGTCGACGAAGAACTCGTGCACCACCGCGTCGATGTCGTCGGTGGTGGCTCCCGGGCGTACCGCCTTGCCCGCCTCCTCCAGCGCCTGCGCGGAAAGCTTGCACGCCACGCGCATGGCCTCGATCACTTCGGGGGGCTGGACGTCGGGATCCGTGTTGGGTTTCGGGGCGGGTTTGTCCACGTACTCGGGCCGCTCGATGGTCGAGGGGACCGGACGGCGCGGGGTTTGCTCTCCTGGCTGCAACGGGCTTCGTACCGGCATACCCTCACTCTAGAACGTTGCTCACGACCGGAAACCGCAGGCAGGCCGTCGCCGGGGTCACCACACGGTTCCGGGGCGAGCGACCACGCAGCGGCCTCCCCTCCGGAGCGCTCGCTCACGTTCAGCGGCGCTCCTCGTTGATCCCGTCGAGGTCGTTGCCGGGCGAGACGGTGACCAGACCGGAGCGCTGGGCCGCCCGGAGCACGGCGGGCTCGTAGGACACGAAGGCGCGCAACTCCGCGCGCTCCCGGTAGGCGGAGGCCAGGTGGATCGCCTCGGCGAGACTCAGCGGGGAGTCCATCCCGCTGGCCTCGTCGAGAACTTCCTGCTCGACCGGAAGGTGGTCGATCTTGGAGACGACGATCGAGGCGAGGTCCTCGACCGCCGGTCCGGCCGTGCGAAAACTACGAATGATATCCACTTTGGATACGGCGCTCGTGGCGCGCGGCTGCTCCCAGTTGTTGCGGATCCACGTGCTCAGCGCCGCGCTTTCCGGTTCCGCGGCAATCAACTTCTTCAGTGCCGAAGAATCGAAGTAGATCACGTGCACTCCCGTCGACGGCGGACAACACCCTGCGTGAGGGCGCGCGAGATGTGCGACAACCTAACACACCGGACTCACTCCACACGCTCCAGAAAGTCCCGGGTCACCGAAACCGCCCGCTCGGAGGTCCCCGAATCGGTCAACAGCACCGCGAAGGACAGATCCCCCCGGTAACCGGTGAACCAACCGTGCGCCCTGCTGCCGTCGCCGAACTGGGCCGTTCCCGTCTTGCCCGCGACCTTCCCCATCCCGGACAGCTCGGTGGCCGTACCGGAGCGGACGACCTCGCGCATCATCTCGCGCAGCTGTTCGACCGCCTCGCCGGAGGGCTTTTTCGACGGTCCCTTGTTGACCTCGGTCTCGTCTCCCTCGACGATTCCGGGAACCGGCATCTCGCCGTTGGCCACGGACGCGCTCGCCAATGCCATGCCGAACGGGCTCGCCAGCACCTTGCCCTGTCCGATGCCGTTCACGGCACGAGCGACCTCGCCCTGCCCCGCAGGAACGTCGCCCGTGATCGTGGTCAGCCCCGGGATGGCGAAATCAGCGCCGATGCCCAGCTTCTCGGCCGCCTCGGGCAGCGCGTCGGCGGGCATGTCCGTGGCCAGCTGGGCGAAGGTGGTGTTGCAGGACTCGGCGAAGGCCTTCCGCAGCGGAACGGTTCCGAGGTCGAAGTCGTGGGCGTTGGGCAGCGTCTTCCCGTTGAACGTCTTCTCGGCCGGGCACTCGACCTGAGTGTCGATGCCGGCCTTGCCTCGCTCCAGCGCGGCGAGCCCCGTGGACATCTTGAAGGTGGACCCCGGCGGGTACTGCCCGGTCAGCGCGAGCGCACCCTTGCCGTCGGCCGCGGAGTTCTGCGCCACCGCGAGCACGTCCCCGTTGGAGGGGCGCATCGCCACGATCATGCCCGGTTTCTCCACCGGGTCGATCGCCTCCTCGGCGGCGCGCTGCACCTTGTCGCTCAACGTGGTGGAAAGCGCTTCCGTCGGTTTCGGCTTCACCCGGTGCAGCGTCTTGACCTCGGCACCGGAGGCGTCGCTGGTGAACACCCGCCAACCGGCACTTCCGTTCAGCCGCTTCTTCTTCTCCTCGGCCACGGCGGGCAGCACCTGCGAGGCGTAGTTCTTCTCAGTGGGAACCAGCTCGGTTCTCCCCGGGAAGCGAACCCCGGGCAGCTCGTAGATCTCCGACTTCACGCGCTGGTAGTCGGCCCAGCGCAGGGTGACGACGGTGTAGGCCTGATCGTCCTCGGTCTTCTCCGCTCCGGACACGATCCCCTGCTCGGTCACTCCCGGGGCGACGGGACTCAGCCCCTCCGCCAGCGATCCCGCGACGCTCGCCAGATCGTCGACCTGCCCCGGGATCAGCGTCACGCGCACCAACCGCTTCGGCCCCATCAGGCGCGTACCGTCCCTGCCGAGCACCGGCGCCGGTGTGGCGGGGTCCTGCTCGTAGTGCAAGGTCTGCCTGGCTCCCAGGTCGGGATGCAGGGCCGAGGGCTGCCAGTGCACCTTCCAGTCCCCGTCCTGCCGGGTCAGGTTCAGCTTCCCCTCGTACTCCCAGGTGCGCTCCGAACCGAAGTTCCAGGAAACGTCGAAGCTCGCCTCGGCCGACTCCCCCGACTCGCCCGAGGACACATCGGTCACCGAGGCGTCCACCTTCTCCGGGGAGAGGTTCTTCCTGGTCTTGTCCAGGGCCTTCCTTGCCGTTTCCGGAGCGTCGGTGCGCTGGGCCGCCGCCGCGTTGTCGCCCGAGGCGAACGCGCGGACGTAAGCCGTGGCCGCGTCCTTCGCCGAGGGCCCGGAATCGAACACGCCGCAGGAAGCGATCGGCACCGTGACGAGGAGCCCCGCCAGGGCGGTAAAAGCACGAGCTGTACGCACATCCTGCAGTATGCCGAACACCGAACCCTCGGTGTTCGACTGTCCCGGATCCGTCCCGGCGCCACACGGCGTCGTCGTCGAGCGGAAACCCCGTTGTACGGGGGCGAGCTCGCGAGACGCGACAAAACACGAAGTATATACGTGTTTGAAATCACAAATCGACGCCCGGCGGACCCGACTGCCCGGTTTGTTCCCATCGGACGGAAGCCCCACCGCGAAACGAACCCGGGAACCGGTACGGGCCCGGCCGGTTCCCCACGCGCGGACGTCCGGGCACCACGGGTCGCACCGAGCTCCCGGCTGGTTCGCGAAGCGGTGAGCGCGCGGCCGGTCGCGCCGACGAAACCGGAGCGCTCGGGCGGAAACGAGCGGGATCAGAGCAGCACCGTGCTGAAGGTACCGGCACGGCGGAAGCCGATCTTGCGGTACGCGGTCCGCGCGGCCACGTTGTAGTCGTTGACGTACAGACTCGCCGTTCGCCCCATGACGCGAACGACGTGCTCCACCACGGCGGCCGTACCCGCCGTGCCGAGCCCGCTGCCACGACGCTCCGGATGGACCCAGACCCCCTGGATCTGCCCCACTGTGCCGGAGAGCGCACCGATCTCGGCCTTGAACACCACCTGACCGTTCTCGAAACGCGCGAACGCCCGTCCACTCGCGATCAGATCGGCGATTCGAGCCCGGTAGTTCGCCGCTCCCCCTCCGCTCCGCGGATCCACCCCCACCTCCTCGCGGAACATGGAGATCGCCGCGGGAACGTAGCGGTCGAGCTCCTCGGGGCGAACCTGGCGCACCGCGGGATCCACCCAACCGGTGGGGGGTTCGGACATCACCAGCAGCGGTTGCTCGGGGCGCACCTCGCGCGCGGGGCCCCAGGCGTGCGCCAATTCGGCCCACAGCGCCATAACCTGTCGAGCCGGGCCGACGAGCGAGGAGGAAGCACGTCCCTTCCGCGCCCGCTCGGCGAAGGCACGCATCGCGTCACGCCCGCCCCGCAGCGGGATGAGGTTCGGCCCGGCATAGCAGATCCCCTGCAGGTCACCGCCGTATCCCCACAACTCGCCGCCGAGATACATCGGATTCTTCCGAGCGGCTTCGATCCGGGACAGGACCATGCAGGCCGCCACCGGGTCCGCTTCCAGCAACGAGCGGACGTTCTCCAGGTCCCGCCCCTGCAACAATCGCGCGCCCGCGAGCTTGAGCACGGGACAAGCCTGCCAGAAAAACCCCGCCACGTGCCGAGCGGACCACGCACGACGTGATTGATCCCGCCCCACCACTCACCCGTTCGGATGAGCCAGCACCGCCGCACGGCAGGCTCACCCGGCGCGGAGTCGCGGGGCGGGCGCGCACGAGCGGACGAAAATCACCCCACGGAGACGGTGGGGTCACCCGAACCCGTCTCCCCCATCTCCTCGGCGAGACGTCCCGCCTCCTCGATGAGGGTCTCCACGATCTGGCTCTCCGGGACCGTCTTGATGACCTCGCCCCGAACGAAGATCTGCCCCTTGCCGTTGCCGGAGGCGACACCAAGATCCGCCTCGCGGGCCTCACCGGGGCCGTTCACCACGCACCCCATGACAGCGACCCGCAGCGGGACCTCCATGCCCTCCAGTCCCGCGGTCACCTCGTCGGCGAGCTTGTAGACATCGACCTGGGCACGTCCGCAGGAGGGGCAGGAGACGATCTCCAGCTTGCGCGGGCGCAGATTCAACGACTGCAGGATCTGGGTCCCGACCTTGACCTCCTCCACCGGAGGGGCGGACAACGAGACCCTGATCGTGTCGCCGATTCCCTGACGCAGCAGGCTCCCGAAGGCGACCGAGGACTTGATCGTCCCCTGGAAGGCGGGACCCGCCTCGGTCACGCCGAGATGCAGCGGGTAGTCGCACCTCTCCGCGAGGATCTCGTAGGCGCGCACCATCACCACGGGATCGTTGTGCTTGACCGAGATCTTCACGTCGTGGAAGTCGTGCTCGGCGAACAGCCCGGCCTCCCACAGCGCCGACTCGGCCAGCGCCTCCGGGACGGCCTTGCCGTACTTCTCCATCATCCTCGGGTCGAGCGAACCGGCGTTCACCCCGATCCGGATCGGAGTGCCCGTGTCCTTCGCCGCCTGGGAGATCTCCTTGACCTTGTCGTCGAACTTGCGAATGTTGCCCGGGTTCACCCGCACTCCGGCGCAGCCCGCCTCCATCGCGGCGAAGACGTACTTGGGCTGGAAATGGATATCGGCGATGACCGGTATCTGGGACTTCTGCGCGATGGTCGGCAACGCCGCGGCGTCATCGGCGGTCGGACACGCCACGCGCACGATGTCGCACCCTGATGCGGTGAGCTCCGCGATCTGCTGCAGGGTGCCGTTGATGTCCGTCGTGTTCGTGGTGGTCATCGTCTGAACCGAAATCGGGTGGTCACTTCCCACTCCGACCGGTCCGACCTGTAGCTGCCGGGTCTTGCGCCGCTCGGCGAGCACCGGGTCGGGCGCGGCGGCGGGCATACCCAGATCGACGGTCATCGCGTCCTCTCCACTTTCACAATGCGGATTGAGTTGTCAGGGCCGCTGGATCGCGGAACTTTCGAAGGGGTGGCGCCGAGGTCGCATCCCCGGACCGCCGCCCACAATACCGGCACGGCAAGTGGCGCTCAGTCCGGGAATCCCCCACCGGATCGCTCGATCGGGATCGCACCGTCACTCACCCAACCGAAACGGTTCACTCCACGAGAGGCGCGGAAAGCACGAACCGCTCGCCGGATCGCGGCAACAGCCACTCAGGTCAGTGTGACCGGGTTCACAATATCCGCGACCAGCACCAGCAGGGAATAGGCGATGAACACGAGGCTGACCACGTACGCCACCGGCATCAGCTTCGCGGTGTCGAAAGGTCCCGGATCGGGCCTGCGCACCAGCCTGGCGAGCTTGCGCCGCAGGGACTCCCACAGCGCTCCGGCTATGTGCCCGCCGTCCAGCGGCAGGATCGGCAGCATGTTGATCAGAAACAGCGAGAGGTTCACCCCGGCGAGGAGCTGGACCATGGTGATCATCCGCGCGCCGACCGAGAGCTCGTCGTAGGAGAGCACCTCACCACCAAGCCGACTGGCACCGACCACGCCGACCGGGGAGTCGGACTCCCTCTCCTGCCCACCGATCGCGGCGACCAGGTCCGGGACCTTGCTGGGCAGTTCGACCACCTTCTGCGCCGTCATGCCGATCATGGAACCGATCCGCGTGACCACGTCCCCGAAGCTCTGCCGGACCAGGTGCTGGGTCGGGGTGATCCCGAGGAAACCGACCTCCACGTACTCGTCCGAATCATTGATCTTCGGCTGGGTGTTGGGAATCAGATCGGGGTGCAGGGTCAGCGTCCGTCCGTCCCGCTCCACCACCACCGTCGCGGTGCCCGTGGAGTTCCGGATCGAGCCGCGCAGCTCCTGCCAGGACTCGACCCGCTCGCCGTTGAAGCTCACGATCTCGTCGTCGGGTCGGAATCCCGCCTGGGCCGCGGGGGACTTCGGGGCCCCTTCCGGGCACTCGCTGACGTTCTGGGCCTTCGCCGAGACCACGCACTCGCTGACCGAGCTGACCGTCGTGGTGGGCTGGGCCACGCCGTAGGCCATCAGCACGGTCGTGAAGATGCCTACCGCGAGGATCAGGTTCATGAACGGCCCAGCGGCCATCACGATGATCCGCTTCCACGGCTTGCGCTGGTAGAACTGCCGGTGCGAGTCCTCGGGGCGCACCTCCTCGGCAACCGCCTGCCTGGCGTCCTCGACCATCGCCCGCCAGGGCGCGGAGGAAGCGGTCCGACCGTACTCCTGCTCCTTCTGCGGCGGGAACATTCCGATCATCCGGATGAAACCGCCGAACGGAACGGCCTTGACCCCGTACTCGGTCTCACCCTTCTTCCTGGAGAAGATCGTCCGACCGAACCCGACCATGTACTGCGTCACCTTGACGCCGAACATCTTCGCCGTCGTCAGGTGACCGAGTTCGTGCCAAGCGATCGAAAACAGCAGCCCGAGGAAGAAAATCAGGATGCCGAGCACGACAAGCATCAATGCGCTCTTTCCATACCGGCGAGTTCGCGGGCTCGGGAGCGGGCCCACTCCTCGGATTCGAAAATCTCGTCCACGCTGGCCGGCTCGGCACGCCACGCGTCGGCCTCGGCCAGCACCCTCTCGACAGTCTGCACGATACTGGTGAAACGGCTGTTACCCGCGACGAACGCCGCAACAGCCTCCTCGTTCGCCGCATTGTATACGGCGGGCAGACAGCCGCCCTCCTTTCCGGCGTGGCGTGCCAGCCCGACCGCGGGGAACGCCGCGTCGTCCAAGGGCTCGAACGTCCACGAGGAAGCCTGCGCGAAGTCGAGCCGCGGAGTGCCACCGTCCACCCGACGCGGCCAGCCCAGCCCCAGTGCGATCGGCAACCGCATGTCCGGGGGGCTGGCCTGCGCCATGGTGGCCCCGTCCGCGTAGGTGACCATCGAGTGCACGATCGACTGCGGGTGCACCACCACGTCGATGCGGTCGTAATCCACCCCGAACAGGAGGTGGGCCTCGATCAGCTCCAGGCTCTTGTTCACCATGGTGGCCGAATTGATGGTCACCACCGTACCCATCGACCAGGTGGGGTGCGCCAAGGCCTGATCGACCGTGACCTCGTGCAACTCCTCCTCGGAGTAACCGCGGAACGGTCCTCCCGAGGCGGTCAGCACCAAGCGCTGGACCTCGTCCGCGTCCCCCGCGCGCAGGCACTGCGCCAACGCGGAGTGCTCCGAGTCCACCGGAGTGATCTGCCCCGGAGCGGCCGCGCGCTGCACCAGCGGACCGCCCGCGATCAACGACTCCTTGTTCGCCAGGGCCAGCCGCGAGCCGGACTCCAGCGCGGCCAGCGTGGGACGCAACCCACGCGAACCGTCCATACCGTTGAGCACGACGTCGGCCTCGGTGTCCCGGACCAGCTCGGTGGCCGCGTCCGGCCCGGCGAACAGCCGCGGCAGCCGGAACCGCCCCTCCGCGTAGCCGAGGCGCTGCGCCTCGGCGTACAGGGCCAGCTGCACGTCCTCCACCGCCGTGCCCCGGGCCACCGCGACGGCTTCGACCTCGAACTCGAGGGCCTGGGCCGCCAGGGTCGCCGGATCGTTGCCCCCAGCGGCGATGCCGAGCACCCGGAAGGCGCCCGGGTTGCGCCGGATCACCTCGAGAGCCTGGGTACCGATCGAGCCGGTCGAGCCCAGCAACGTCACACCGCACGGTGAGCCGCGGTCGTTTTCCTGCCTGTCCTTGCCTGGTTGGGCGGAGACCATCGTGCTCATTATTGCCGATTCCCTCCCGGAAGCGACGCCGCGGGCCGTCGCGGCCGTGCGCGTATGGCGTAACGCACCAGCGGTCCACCCAGAACCGTGGCACGGGTGTGCGAAGATGGTCGCGCATCGGCGGGTTCGCGTGCTGCTTCGTGTGCTGCGCGGCCCGAGCGGCCTGCGCCGGAAGGCGAGCTCCGCGATGTGAAGGAACCGGCGTCCGCGGTTTCACCTCGATTCCGCGACGGGCACAGGAGGGGAACGTGGCAAACACGGAGCTGGAGCAGACCCATCACGAACAGGCGCCGACCCAGGCCGTCGATCCCGCCGAGGAACCCTCGGTCGAGTGGGGGTGGCACGGCTCGTTCCCGAAGGGCATCCAGATCGCCGGTTGGTTCAGCACGTTCGCGATGGTGATGATGCTGATCGGCAATCACCAGGGAATACTCAGCGGCGGCGGGCACTTCATCAGCGCCGACATCTGGTTGATCGCCATCGCCGCCGTGATGGCGGTCGCACTGCTCTACGACCTGCGGCGGCGCAGGACCTCTTGGCGGCGGTGAAGCACCTCCGCACGAACGGAGCAACGAGCCGAGGGGCGGTCGTCGTGGGAGTTCCCCGATCGACCGCCCCTCGAATCATCGGCACTCGTGAGCTCGGCCGGCTCCGGCGCGTGAGCCGGCCGCGCTGCGCGGCAGCAGCAGGGCGCTCGGCGGCAGCACTGCTGCCCGCGGGTCCTCCAGCGCTGTCACCACACCGACCGCGCCGGTTCCACCCGTGCCCCAGCAGCGCGAAAACCGGTCACGCGGCTCAGAGGTTCTCCGCGGCCAGCTGACCGCAGGCCGCCGCGATCTCCTGGCCGCGCGTGTCCCGCACCGTGCAGGAAACGCCCGCGTCCTGCACCCGGCGCACGAACTCCCGCTCCACGGGTTTCGGGCTCGCGTCCCACTTGCTTCCCGGAGTCGGGTTCAGCGGGATGACGTTGACGTGGGCGAACCTTCCGAGCTGCTTGTGCAGCAGCTTCCCGAGCAGATCGGCCCGCCACGGGTGGTCGTTCATGTCGCGGATCAACGCGTACTCGATCGAAACGCGCCTGCCGGTGTGCTCCGCGTAGCCGCGGGCGGCCTCGAGCACCTCCTCGACCTTCCACCGGTTGTTGACCGGAACCAGGGTGTCCCTGAGTTCGTCGTCCGGGGTGTGCAGCGACACGGCCAGCGTCACCTGCAGCCCCTCCTGGGTCATCTTCCGGATGGCCGGGGCCAGACCGACGGTCGAGATGGTGACCGAACGCTGCGAGAGCCCCAGTCCGTCCGGAGCGGGATCGCAGATGCGGTGCACCGCGTCGATGACCCTGCGGTAGTTGGCCAGCGGTTCGCCCATGCCCATGAAGACGACGTTGGACAACCTGCCCGGACCACCGGGCACCTCGCCGTCCCGCATCATCGCGGCGGCCTGGCGGACCTGGTCCACGATCTCCGCGGTGGACAGGTTGCGCTGCAGCCCTCCCTGGCCAGTGGCGCAGAACGGGCAGGCCATGCCGCAACCGGCCTGGCTGGAGATGCACACGGTCGCCCGGTCGGGGTAGCGCATCAGAACGCTTTCGAGCGTGGTCCCGTCGTGGGCCCGCCAAAGCGTCTTGCGGGTTTCCCCCTCATCCGTGTCAAGATTGTGGACGGGAGTGAGCAGGGTGGGCAGCAGTTCGTTGGCCAGCCGATCCCTGCTTGCGGCAGGAACATCGCTCATGTCCTGCGCATCGGCTGTGAGCCTGCCGAAGTAGTGTTGCGCGAGCTGGCGAGCACGAAACGGCTTCTCGCCGAGCTCCGTGACGGCAGCACGACGCTGCTCTCCGGAAAGGTCCGCGAGATGTCTTGGTGGCATGCCCCGTTTGGGAGCGTCGAAGACGAGAGGAAGAGACGTCGAGCTCATAACGACCCCATTGTCCCACGGAGCCGCCCGCAGGAGCTCAGCGGCCACACGCGGACACCGCGAGGGGCGGCTCTCCGCCGGTGACTCCTCCCCGGGCAGCCCCGCGGAAGAGCCGAACCCGATCACCGCACGGGATTCGTCCCACAGGTCGGGGACTCGCGGAGAACTACCTCTTATGGTGAAGTCATGACTGGCACGGTCGAGCGCCACTCAGCCTCCGTGGAGGACTACGTCCGAACCATCTACGGCCTCAGCGAACGCGGATCCTCGGTCACCAACACGACGCTCACGAGCCGACTCGGACTGAGCCCCTCCTCCGTGTCGGGCATGATCACCAAGCTCGCGCAGCTCGGGTTGGTCACGCACGAGAGGTACCGCAGCGTGGAGTTGACCACCACGGGCCGCAGACTCGCCTGCGACGTCCTGCGCAGGCACCGGCTGCTGGAGCAGTTCCTCGTCGAGGTGCTCGACTACACCTGGGACGAGGTGCACCAGGAGGCCGACGCACTGGAGCACGCCGTCTCCGACGAGCTCATCGAGCACATCGCGAGCAAACTCGGTCACCCGACCCACGATCCGCACGGTGATCCGATCCCCACCGCCGAGGGCGTGGTGGAGAAACCGACCACGAAGCTGCTCGACCAACTGGCCCCCGGAACGGTGGGCACCATAGCCCGGGTCTGGGACACCGACTCGGAACTGCTCCGCTATCTCACCGACCACGGGATGACCCTGGGCAATCGGATCGAGGTCGTCGAGCGCAAGCCCTTCGGCGGCCCGCTGGTGGTGCGGGTCGGTTCGGCTGAGGAGGCCGAGACGCACTTCCTCGGTTCCGAGATCGCCCAGACCCTGTCCATAACCGTGCAGCACTAGGCAGCACCGGCAGGAGGGCACCGGCCTGCCCGGTTTTCCCTAGGGACACCGCGGCACCACTTCTCGAACCACTTCCCGAACGGCGCTGTCCCGCGCCGACGACACGCGGAAGACGTCAGAAGCACGTCCGGCGAAGCACTACCCGGTACGGCTCACGTGATCGTCACTGCCGGAACACCCCCGAGGTTCCGAACCGCGCCTGCCCCTCGGCATCCGCTCCGGAACCGTGCTCGTCCGGAAACGTGCGCCCCTCCTCCGCGCGATGGGCTCCGAGGGCCGCGAGCAGCAGATCGAACCTGCTGTCGGTGAGCCGCACCACCACGTACCCGAAGAGGAGCAATCCCAACAGCACCAGCCCGGCCACCCAGAGCAGCCCGGCTCCCTGCGCCAACAGCACGACCGACACCGCCAGCGCCAGCCCCGCGGCGAACCCCAGCGCCCGTGCCAGCGCGACCCTCGTCGACAAAGCGCGATACAGCGGATAGTGCCTGCGTAAATAGCGTTCCGCCCGAACGCGCTCGGCGCGTTCCATGCGGGCGATCTCGTCCAGGCTCGCGCTGATCGCCTTACCGGATCCCCCAGAAATCAACAAACTACCCTCGCCAGCCGGAACCGATCCCCTGCCGAAAATCCGATCGTTCTCGTTCAACGACCACAACTCAGTCGATCATGAAACGCCCGGCGGGACAAGGCTGCATTCGGGGGAGCTTCGCCTCCTGCACGATCCGTTCCCGGAAGCGGGCGATCGCGGGATCCGAATCGACCGAACGCCGGCGGGAGAACGCGGCACACCACTCGAGGAGGCCTTCGGTCCCGGATCCCGCGCAGATACCACACGCACCCGTGAACGAGCTCGTGGAACGAACGAGACTGCTGGACGCGCAGCTCACGGCGGCGCACGAACCGGGGCCTCCGCGCGGGGAAGCCCCGATTCAGCTGGGAATCAACCAGAACAGGGTCCCCCACGCGACGACGGCGGAGGGAAGCAATGAGTCCATCCGGTCCATGAGACCGCCGTGGCCGGGCAACAGGGTCCCCATGTCCTTGATGTCGAGATCGCGCTTGATCAACGATTCCATCAGGTCCCCGAGGGTGGAGCTGCACACGACGGCGATGCCGAAGAGCACTCCGGCCCACCACGTGCCCCCCAGCAGCAGACTCACCGAGAGCGCGCCCGCCACCACGCCCGCGGACAGCGAGCCGGCGAACCCTTCCCAGGACTTGTTCGGACTCACCCGGGGCGCCATCGGGTGACGTCCGAGGAACACGCCCGAGGCGTAGCCCGCCGTGTCGGAGGCGACCACCCCGATCATGAAGCACAACGCCCGCAGCCCCCCGTCGGGAGGCACCACCAGCATCGCCGCGAAAGCGGCGAACATCGAGACGTAGGAGCTGGTGAACACCGACGCCGTCACGTCACGCAGATAGCCGTCCACGCCCAGCCGAACACGCCAGGCCAGGCACACCAGCGTGGTGAGCGCGAAGGCCACCAGAACACCGGAAAAACCGAACGGCCAGGACAACCAGATCATCGCCTGACCGCCCACCAGAACCGGCGGCAGGGCCAACCGGATCCCCGAACCCCGGCGCAACGCCCCGGCCAGTTCGACGGTGGAGAGCGCGGCGGCCACTGCCACGATCCCGATGAACGAGTGCCGATAGGTCAACAGCGCGGTGACGATCCCCGCGCCGAGCAACAAGCCAACCGCCAGCGCGGCGGGCAGGTTGCGGCCCGCACGCGAAGAACGTGCGGATCCGTCCGGCACGTCGGTCGACATTCCGGACTCACCTTCGCGCTGGCCAGTCGTCACCACGCCGTCAGACCTCGAGCAGTTCCGATTCCTTGTTCTTGACCAGTTCGTCAACCTGCGAAACGTGGCGCTGGGTGATGTTTTCCAGTTCCTTCTCACCACGCACGCCCTCGTCCTCGCCGACTTCCCCGTCCTTGACGGTTCGGTCGATCTCCTCCTTGGCCTTGCGCCGCAGGCTGCGCAGGGTGATGCGGGCGTCCTCACCCTTCTGCTTGGCGAGCTTGGCCATCTCCTTGCGGCGCTCCTCGGTCAACTGCGGAACCTGCACCCGGATGACCTTGCCGTCGTTGCTGGGGTTGACTCCCAGGTTCGAGTTGCGGACCGCCCGTTCCATGGCGCCGAGCTGACTGGCGTCATAGGGTTTGATGACCACGAGCCGGCCCTCCGGCACGTTTATGCTCGCCAACTGGTTCAACGGCGTCGGCGAACCGTAGTAGTCGACGACGATGCCGGAGAACATCGCCGGATTCGCACGGCCGGTGCGAACGGTGGCCAAGTCGTCCTTGGCCACCTCCACCGCTTTCTGCATCTTCTCTTCGGCTTCGAGAAGAGTCTCGTCAATCACGGCTGCTCCTTCGGTGTGGGGCCGGCAGACTCCGACGGTCGATACAGGTCGTACTCACTCGACCCGACGAGTACCGGACCGATTCACGGACAGGATCCCAAATCGACCCTCGCCAGTCCGTTACCCGGGGGTACTGACCAGCGTCCCGATTTTCGCACCGCTGGCAGCGCGCGCGATGTTGCCTTCCTCGAGAAGATTGAAGACCAGAATGCGCATGTGATTGTCCATGCACAGGCTGAACGCCGTCGCATCGGCCACTTTGAGACCGCGTTCCAGAACCTCACGGTGCGTGATGCTCTCGAACAGTTCCGCGGAGGGCGTTGTCCTCGGGTCCGCGGAGTAGACGCCGTCCACGCCCTTGGCCATCAGCACGACTTCCGCGCCGATCTCCAGTGCACGCTGGGCGGCCGCCGTGTCGGTGGAGAAGTACGGCATCCCCGTACCCGCACCGAAGATCACGACCCGCCCCTTCTCCAGGTGCCGACTGGCACGCCGCGGGATGTACGGCTCGGCGACCTGCCCCATGCTGATGGAGGTCATCACACGAGTGTCGATCCCGTGCTCGCGCTCCAGGAAGTCCTGCAACGCCAGGCAGTTCATCGTGGTGCCCAGCATCGCCATGTAGTCGCCGCGCGCCCGCTCCATGCCGCGCTGCTGCAATTCCGCACCGCGGAAGAAATTGCCGCCACCGATGACGACCGCGACCTCGACTCCATTGGCGACCACCTCGGCGAGCTGACGCGCGATCGTACCAACGACGTCGGGATCGACTCCCACACTGCCGCCGCCGAACATCTCCCCACCGAGCTTGAGCAATACCCTCCGGTAGCCGCTCTCACCCGCCTGCCCAACGGATACGCCGTCAGTCACTCGTTCCTCCTGAGAAAACGCCCCGCCCTCGGAAGACGAAGGCGGGGCGCGAACATCGATTCTCGCGGACCGCTCCGGACACACCCGGGTTGCTCCGGTTCACATCCTGGCTGCCGGATCCGCAGCGTGCACGGCAGGCTGGAGCGGATCCGTCACGGAACGATCAGGACTGGCCGACCTCAAACCTCGTGAAACGGGTGATGCTGACGCCGGCCTCGTCGAGCAGATCCCGGACAGTCCTCTTGTTGTCCTGGACCGAGGGCTGCTCGAGCAGCACGTTGTCCTTGTAGAAGCCGTTGAGCCGCCCCTCGATGATCTTGGGCATGGCCTGCTCCGGCTTGCCCTCGGAACGGGCGGTCTCCTCGGCGATCCTGCGCTCGTTGGCGACGACGTCCTCGGGCACGTCGTCCTTGGACAGGTACTGCGGCTTCAGGGCCGCGATCTGCATCGCGGCACCGCGGGCGGCTTCCTCGTCAGAGCCGGTGTACTCGACCTGCACCCCCACGGCGGGCGGGAGCCCCGCGGCACGCCGGTGCAGGTAGGTCGCGACCTGCCCCTCGAAGATGCTGACCCTGCGCAGTTCCAGCTTCTCACCGATCTTCGCGGCGAGGTCGTGGATCGCGTTGCCGACCGTGGTGTCCCCGAGCGGGGTCTCCTTCACGGTCTCCACATCGGTGGAGTTGACGTCCTTGACCGCGGCAACGATCTTGTCCGCGAGCTCGACGAACTCCTCGTTCTTGGCCACGAAGTCGGTCTCGCTGTTCAGCTCGAGCAGCACTCCGTCGCCGCCTGCGACCAGACCTTCCGCCGTGGAACGCTCGGCACGCTTGCCCACGTCCTTGGCGCCCTTGATGCGCAGGTTCTCGATCGCCTTGTCGAAGTCGCCCTCGGTCTCCTCGAGCGCCTTCTTGCAATCCATCATGCCGGAGCCGGTGATTTCGCGAAGGCGCTTCACGTCGGCCGCACTGTAATTCGCCATCGTGCGTCGTCCATCCTCGTTGGAATGTCTGGCGGGGGAAATGGGAATGGAGGAGGCGTGCCCGAGCACCCCGTGCCCGGGCACGCCTCACAGATCACGACTGCGCGGGTTGCTCAGTCGCCTCGGAGTTCGTCGCCGCTTCCGACTCACCGGAACCGGTCAGCAGCTCCTTCTCCCACTCGGCGAGCGGCTCCTCGGAGCTCTCCTGCTTGCCCTCGCCGGCCTCGGCGCTGTCCCCGCGTCCGCTGCGGGCCATCAGGCCCTCCGCGACACCGTCGGCGACGACCCTGGTCAGCATGGCCGCGGACCGGATCGCGTCGTCGTTACCGGGGATGGGGTAGTCCACCTCGTCCGGGTCACAGTTGGTGTCGAGGATAGCCACGATCGGGATGCCCAGCTTCTTGGCCTCGCCGACCGCGATGTGTTCCTTCTTGGTGTCCACGATCCAGATCGCGCTCGGGACCTTGGACATGTCGCGGATACCGCCCAGGGTCCGCTCCAGCTTCTCCTTCTCGCGGGTCAGCATCAAGATCTCCTTCTTGGTGCGACCCTCGAAACCGCCGGTCTGCTCCATCGTCTCCAGCTCCTTGAGACGCTGCAGCCTGCGGTGCACGGTCTGGAAGTTGGTGAGCATGCCACCCAGCCAACGCTGGTTGACGAACGGCATGCCGACCCGCTGCGCCTGCTCGGCGATGGCTTCCTGCGCCTGCTTCTTCGTCCCCACGAAGAGAACGGTTCCGCCGTGGGCGACAGTCTGCTTGACGAAGTCGTAGGCCCCGTCGATGTAGGACAGGGTCTTCTGCAGGTCGATGATGTAGATGCCGTTGCGCTCGGTGAAGATGTAGCGCTTCATCTTCGGGTTCCAGCGGCGGGTCTGGTGCCCGAAATGCACGCCACTGTCGAGCAGCTGCTTCATGGTGACGACGGCCATAGCCTGGTTCGCACCTCACATGTCGGGCGCGTCGGGATCCGACGCGCGATTTCGGTTGCCGCGATGGATCGGGCGATCCACCACCCTGGTACGCGCCGGGACCATCGCCCGAAGAAGTTCCAGCAGAACGAACCCCGGGACCGTTGACGGAACCGCACGACCGATTCACCACTGCCCTCGAAATCCCACCGGACGACCGTTGTTACCGGCCGTAACACCGGCTGCGCCGGGTAAACCCCGGATCACCCCCCCGGGGCGATCCGTACCGATGCGAACGAGAGCCGCCGGCGGATCGAACTCCGGACGGCATTCGAGCACCGTCGTGATCAGGTCGATACGCGCGCACGCGAAGTCGACTCGCTTCTCATGAGCCGCAGGTACGAGTGTACTCCACGGCCCCGGACGTCAGAAGCGTGGTAACGATTTCCACAGGTGCCCCGGTTGTCCACCGCGCGCGGGCTCGGGGATGGCACGTGGCGAAGCACCACAGCACCGTCGATCACATGCGTACTCGCGTGCTCGTGCTCACGGTCCTTTCGACGGTGTTCTGCGGCCTCGTGGTCGGCGAGTTCCTCGGGCGGGCCCACTCCGGACACGTCCCCGAGTCCCCCGGCGCGAGAGCCACGGCCCCGCCATGGCTCGTGCTGTCTCCCCCGCTGGGGACGCGCACCGAGGTGACCACCCCCTTCCACGTGCCGAACTCCCCCTACGAAGCCGGGCACAGAGGAGTCGACCTCCTCGGACGCGAGGGGCAACCCGTCCGCGCCGCGGCAGCAGGCACCGTCGTCCACGCCGGAGTCGTGGTGGACCGTCCCGTGGTCTCCGTCGAACACGACAACGGGCTGCGCACGACTTACGAGCCGGTCAGCCCTCAGGTGGTCGAGGGCCAAGCGGTACGGCGCGGCCAGCTCATCGGAACCCTCGTGGCCGGGCATCCCGACTGCGCACGCACCCCGCCGCACGCCTGCCTGCACTGGGGACTGCGCAACGGTGCGAAGTACCTCGATCCGCTGGAGCGGCTCGAATCGCCCGCGGGAGGGACACGTCTGCTGCCTTGGTGAGCGCGCGGCGCGGACCCCGCACGGGGTGAATCAGTGGTTCGCTTCGGTGAGCTTGCCGCGCAGGCGCAGCACGGCCCGGGTGTGCAGCTGACACACGCGGGACTCCGTCACGCCGAGCACTTTGCCGATCTCCGCCAGCGTCAGGTTCTCGAAGTAGTAAAGCGTCACGACGATGCGATCCCGGTCGCTGAGACGTTCCACCGCCTCGGCCAACTGCCGCCTGCTGTCCCTGTTCACGAGCGTGTTGACCGGGTCCTCGGCCCGATCGTCCGGCAATGTCTCCGCCAGGGAGGCAGTGCCACGCCCCACTCCGATGAGGTCGTCCAACGCGACGACGCTGGTCATCTGCAACTGCGCGAAGAGCTCCCGCAGCTCCTCGGTGCTCAGCGACAGCTCCTCCGCCAGTTCTGCGTCGGTGGCGGTGCGCTGCAACTTGGCTTCCAACCGCTCCAGCGCGCGTTCGACGTCCCTGGCTCGGCTACGCACCGAGCGCGGGACCCAGTCCTGGGCGCGGAGATCGTCGAGTATCGCTCCGCGGATACGCTGCATCGCGTAGGTCTCGAACTTCAGACCGCGCTCCGGTTCGAACTTCTCGATCGCGTCGACGAGGCCGAACACTCCGGACTGGATCAGGTCGGAGACCTCCACGTGGGCGGGCAGCCCCGTTCCGACGCGTCCGGCCACGTACTTCACCAGGGGTGCGTAGTGCAGTACCAGCCGATCACGAAGCTCCTGATCGCGGTTCTGGCCGAAGGCGTGCCACAGAGCGGTTATACCGGCTTCGACGTCCTCACCATCGCGCTCCGGACAGTGCTCCGAAGAGGTCTCGTTCTGCTGCCAGCGTGCGCCCCGAAGCATGGGATCGAGTTGGGAAACTCCCCCGTTGGAGGATCCGCCGCTCCGGAAACGCTGTTCCGATTTTCCTGCCTCGATGGCCGGTCCGAGGCCGGATCGTGCGCTCGCCGATCGGGCTTCGCCCCCGGCATCGTCAGGAACGGGGGTGGGTTCGCTCATGGATCGCCTTCAACCGTTCGACGGTCACGTGAGTGTAGAGCTGCGTCGTTGAAAGCGTAGCGTGACCGAGCAACTCCTGGACGCTACGCAGATCGGCTCCACCTTCCAGAAGGTGTGTAGCGGCTGAATGCCGTAATCCGTGCGGACCGATCCTCGCCGCGTCCTGCACGGTGCCGACGGACTCGTACACGATCCGCCGGGCGCTGCGTGGGTTCAACCTCCCTCCTCGCGCGCCGAGGAACAGGGCGTCCCCCGAAGCGGAACGCTCCAGCCTCGAACGCCCACTGTCCAGCCAGCGGCGCAACGCGCGATCCGCGGGTGTGCCGAAAGGCACTGCGCGCTGCCTGTCCCCCTTGCCCACCACTCGCAGCACGAGGCTCTCGTGGTCGACGTCCCCGCGATCGAGCCTGCACAGCTCCGACACCCGTACTCCCGTGGCGTAGAGCAGCTCGAGCACTGCGTGATCGCGCAGGGCGACCGGATCCTCCTGCTCGCTGCCCGCTTCGGAGGAGCGCAGTACGGATTCGGCTTGATCTCTGCGCAGCACGGAAGGCAGTTGGCGCTGCTTCCGCGGGATCCGGAGCCGCGGACCGGGATCACCGGACAAGTACCCCCTGGCGTGTGCCCAGCTGGTGAAGGCCCGCGCCGAGGCCGCCCTGCGGGCGAGCGTGGACCTGCTGGTCCCGCGCTCGTGCTCGGCGGCCAACCAAGCGCGCAGCAGCGCGATGTCGATCTCCTCGATGCCGTGTTCCACCTCGTCGTCGCCGACGAGCTGCTCGAGCAGGGACACGACATCGGCGACATAAGCACGCACTGTGTGATCGGACATGCCGCGTTCCCAGCACAGGTGCCGTTCGAACCGGTCGAGCTCCGTCGCGAGCCGCTCCGGGAGTCGCTCACGCGCCGCGAGCAGATCCGGTCGCTGCGCGTGATCCGATCGTTTCTGATTCATGCCAGGTGACATTGCTGGGTGGCTCCACCGGGGTCAAGTAACACATCGCCACGATACGCGCTTGATTTATCACTGCTTGCATCGTGTCCATCCCTCGTCCCCGAACGCGGCCAAACCGGACATTTCGAGTTCCGTCAGGCAGCTGAGCACCGTCCGCTCGGGCAGTCCCGTCTCGAGAACGAGCTGTTCCACGTGACGGGCTCGACCGAAGTGAAGCGAGTCGCACACGCGCTTGGCGTTCCCGTCGAGGCCGTCCGTGGACCGCTGCGGTGTCCCACCACCCGCCTCGGGAGTCTTCCCCACTCCGAGAACGGCTTCCAGCACCTCGTTGACACCGGTCACCAGGATCCCGCCGTTCGAGCGGATCAGCTCGTGACAGCCCGCCGAGTTCGCCGAGCTCACCGGCCCCGGAATCGCCATGACCGGATTCCCCAGGCTGTCCGTGGTAGCTGCCGTGTTGGCCGCACCGCTTCGCAGCCCCGCCTCGACGACCACGGTGCCCTCGGCCAGGGCCGCGATCAAACGGTTGCGAACCAGAAAGCGGTGCTTGCGCGGAGGCGTCCCCGGCGCGTACTCGCTGAGGACCAGACCGCGCTCGGCGATCTCGCCGAGCAGTCGGGCGTGGCCCGCCGGGTAGTCCCTGTCCGGTCCGCACGCGAGCACGGCCACCGTGGCCCCGCCCCCGGCCAGCGCCCCCCGGTGAGCCGCACCGTCGATTCCGTAGGCCGCGCCGGAGAGCACACCGACTCCGGCTGTCCCGAGTCCGTAGCCGAGTTCCGCGGCCACGTTCTCCCCGTAGCCCGTGGCCGCACGGGTCCCCACGAGCGCGACTGAGGGCTCCGCGAAGATCTCGGTGGCCGTACCGCGACACCACAGCGCCACCGGTGCCACGAGCTTTTCCATCCCCAGGTCCGTCGCCCTGGCCAACGCTGCCATGTGTCGGCCCGGCCATGCGTCGTGCTCCGGTCCGAGCAACCGGACCCCGCAGCGTTGCGCGTGTTCGAGCAGCCGCGCACCCGAGACGTGGCTGCGTCGTGCCTCCACTTCCTCGGCCACGTCCCGGGGGAATTCGCCTTCGGCCACGAGTTCGGCAGCCGCTACCGCACCGTGCTCCTCGATCAACCGGATCACTGCGGGGGCGGGCGGTTCCACCACAGCGGACAGGTACGCCCTGGCGAGCAGCACCTTCTCGTCAGGACCGGACGAATGGGTCATACCACCGTCCTTTCCCTGAACTGCAGAGCCGTGGCCACATGATCGGCGTCAGGACGCTCGGAACCGTCCAAATCGCTCAGCGTCCAGGCCACCCGCAGGCAGCGATCTGCTCCCCGTGCGGTCAGCGCTCCGGTGTCCAACCCGCGGTCCAGCAGGGCGGTCACCTTGCGCGGGAGAGCGAACTCACGCCGCAGCACCGGCCCGGGCACTTCGGAGTTCGACCGCCAGCCGTGCTCCCGCCAGCGCGCGGCGGCGGCCTCCCGCGCCCGGAGCACACGAGCACGAACCTCTTCGGAGGACTCCCGTTCCTGGTCGACGTGCAGATCCACCGTCGTCAGCGGACGCATCCGGACGCGCAGATCAGTGCGATCGAGCAGCGGGCCCGACAACTTGCCGAGATAGCGCCTGCGTGCGTGCGGTGTGCAGTGGCAGTCGGACTCCCGTGCGGGAGCGCACGGACAGGGGTTCGTGGCCAGGACCAGTTGGAAGCGCGCCGGGTATCGCAGCGTCCCGTCCTTCCGGGAAAGCCGCACCTCACCCTCCTCCAGAGCTGTGCGCAGCGACTCCAGCCGCTGCGCCCCGAACTCGCAGGCCTCGTCGATGAGCAGCACCCCGCGGTGAGCACGGCTGACCGCGCCCGGGACGGCAAGGCCCGAACCACCGCCGATCAGTCCCGCTACCGAGACCGAATGGTGCGGAGCCACGAACGGAGCCCTGCGCACGAGCGAGGTGTTCTCGGACAGCACGCCGGCCACGGAGTGAACCGCCGTGGTTTCCAGGGATTCCTCCGCCGAGAGCTCGGGCAACAGACCGCACAGGCGACGCGCCAGCATGGTTTTGCCCGTCCCCGGTGGACCGATCATCAGAAGGTGGTGCCCACCGGCAGCGGCGATCTCGAGAGCTCGCCGGGCGTCCGGTTGTCCCTTGACGTCGGCCAGGTCGAGCTCCTCCCCGGCCGCGTGCTCGGTTTCGGTTCCCCCGCTCGGGCATCCGAGCAGCTCCCCCTGCCCGCGGGCCCAGGAAACCACTTCACCGAGATGCTCGGCCCCCAGCACTTCGATCCCCTCAACCAAACGTGCCTCGGCCAACCCGCTCGCGGGCACGACGGCACGCTCGGCTCCACCCTCGACGGCCGCCAACAGCCCGGGAAGCAGGCCGGGGACCGAGCGAATGCGCCCGTCCAGCGCCAGTTCCCCGAAGAAGACCGTGCCCTCGATCCGGTGGTACGGAACCCGTTCGGAAGCAGTCAGCACCGCCATGGCCAACGCCGTGTCGAAGGACGTCCCCGTCTTGGGTAGGGCAGCCGGAGAGAGCGCCAAGGTGATGTTGGACTGCGGCCAGTCCTCCCCGCTGTTCCTGATGGCGGCACGTACCCGGTTCTTCGACTCCTGCAGCGCGGCGTCCGGCAATCCCAGCAACTGAACGCTCGGGACCCCGCCGGAACGAACGTCGGCCTCGATCTCCACCAGCACCCCGTCCACCCCGAACAGGGCCACCGCACGTGTGGTCCGCAATCCCACTTCAGCACACCTCCTGGTAATGCTCGATGCGGACCGGTTCCCCCGGGGGCCACAGCACGGAGAGCACGTCGAAGCGAACCGGACAGTTGTGCACGTCACGAGCTCGCAACCAGGCAGTGGCCAGTTCCCGCAACTTGCGCGCCTTGTGCGGGCCGACCGCCTCGACCGGTGAACCGTAATCGACGCCCGAACGCGTTTTGACCTCGCAGATCACCACGCTCTCCCCGTCGGTGCAGACGATGTCCAGCTCTCCCTGCGGACAGGTCCAGTTGCGTTCGAGCACCACCAGTCCCCGCTGCCGCAGGTACTCGGCAGCCAACCGTTCCCCCGCTCTGCCGAGCGCGTGCCTACGACCGTGCGTGTCGTCGTCGGACAGGGCGCCCGTAATCGGATTCGACGTCATGGAGCCTCCGAACTCGATCTGATTCGACGGCTCCAAACTGCCCACTCCGTCAGCTCCGCACCAGAGTCGATCTACCCAGTTGGGGAAGGTTCGAGGGGTTGTGGACAACCACAGTTCTTCACGGGTGCGGAGGCTCGGCAGGAGAGCAGCGCGCGGGAGCGGCGCAAAATCCGCCGGGGCGGCTCAAGGCGAGGAGGACGACTGGGCGAGCACGAGCAGTGCCCGCACGGCTCGTGCGACGAGAGCGCGCGATTGACCGCCCCGGCGGAGAAGTCGCACGGGGACGTTGCCGGGTGCGGGGAGAGCCCGGTCAGTTGAACGGAGGACCGCTGTCCGGCAGGCGCAGCTCGGGCTTGTCGAGTTCCTCCACGTTGACGTCCTTGAACGTGATCACCCGCACGTTCTTGACGAACCGGGCCGGGCGGTACATGTCCCAGACCCAGGCATCCGACATCGCCACTTCGAAGTAGACCTCGGTGTCCGAGTTGCGCACCTGCACGTCCACCCCGTTGGCCAGGTAGAAACGCCGCTCGGTCTCCACCACGTAGGTGAACTGGCCGACGATGTCGCGATACTCCTTGTAGAGCTGCAGCTCCATCTCGGTCTCGTACTTCTCGAGATCCTCGGCGCTCATGGCTGTGTGAGCCCTTCCCTGTCACTGGTCGGCCTACGGGTACCCAACGTCGGTGCCTCCATTGTCCATCACACCTTGATCAAAAGCATCGAACAATCCGGGATTACCACTGCTCCGCCGGGGTGAACGCATACCGTGCACACTCGCCGACCTGACGACGTTCGAGTAGCTCCACCGGTGGTGCACGCTCGGACCGTACGTGTGCAGGGCGTTCTGATGCGCCTGCGTCGAGTAGCCCTTGTGCCCGGAGAAACCGTAAACCGGGAACCGAGCGTGCAGCTCGGTCATCATCCGGTCCCTGCTCACCTTCGCCAGCACCGAGGCCGCCGCGACACAGGCGACCGCTCGGTCCCCCTTCCGAACGGCCACGCTCGGTGCCGCCAGCCCTCCTGCCCCGAACCCGTCCGTGAGCACGTACCCCGGATGCGTCCGGAGCCCGGCGACCGCGCGCCGCATCCCCTCCAGGTTCGCCGCGTGCACTCCCAGGGCGTCGATCTCACCGGATTCGACCGAAACCACGCAGTAACCGACCGCGAGTTCCCTGATCCGGCCGAACCACCACTCGCGGCTGCGCTCCGTGAGCAGTTTGGAGTCGGTCAGACCGTCGAAACGCTTCATGTCCGCCCGGCGCAGCGCACACGCGGCCACCACCATGGGGCCGGCACACGCACCGCGTCCCGCCTCGTCAACCCCGGCGACCGGACCGAGCCCCCGACGCTCCAAAGCGTTCTGCAGCGCCCAACTACCGGAGTCCCTCCGGACCACGGTGCGCGGCAGTTCCAGATCGGCGCTTCCTACACGCACGCTCAGTGATGCTCCCGCGAGTCCGTCCTGACCACCGGGGAAACAGTACGCCTGTACGCCCAGAACGCGGGGATAACCGTCAGGTAACCGAGCTCACCGGGCAAGCGGTCCCCCTCTTCACGGACCGACTCCGCCCCCAGGGCCATCGCCTGCGGGTTCTCCTCGTCGATGCCCTGCCACCTCGTCGGTGGCAGCACGATGAACTGCGCCTTGCCGATCACGTCGTCGACGGGCACGGCGCCCGCGCGGCCTCCGCCACCCTGGTATCGGGAGTCCAAGGAGTTGTTCCTGTTGTCGCCCATCACCCACAGGTGATCCTGCGGAACCCGCACCGGCCCGAACTCCTCCTGCTTCTTCGAGGGGCCGCTCCAATGAATGTAGGGCTCCTCCAGGGGTTCGCCGTCGACCAGGACTCTGTTGCGTTCGTCGCAACACTCGACCGTTTGGCCGCCGGTAGCGATGACCCGCTTGACGAAATCCTTCTCACCGGAATCGACGAGGTGCAGCATCGACCCCGCGCGCAGGAAGAAGCCGGCCACCGGATTGGACGGGGCGGCGGCGTCCCCGCTCTGCCCCTCCATCCAGGTGGTGGGCCCGCTGAAGACGACCACGTCCCCGGGCTGCGGCTCGCTGAAGCGGTAGGTGATCTTGTCGACGAGAATCCGGTCCTTGGTACAGCCGGGGCATCCCTGCAGCGTATTCATCATGGATTCGGAGGGAATGACGAATACTCGCGCCACGAACATCTGCAAAAGCACGGTCAGCAGCAACGCCGTGCCGACCAGGACGAACAGTTCCCACCAGAAAGATCCCTTTTTTCCCTTTTTCTCCCGTTTCGAGGAGTCGTGCTCCCCTGAACGCGGCTGGTCACCACGCTCGGCGCCTGCTTCCTCGTTCGGGTGCTCCTCTGCGGGATCTTCATCCGGTCCTGGAGAACGCATGACATCGGCCACCCGGCCAGCGTACTGGACCAGCGACGGGGCCTCCCCTTCACCCCGCCGAGTTCCCCACCTCCGAGCGGGCAGAACCGAGGGCTCGCGAAAAGCCGTGCGGTGCTGTTCCTCCCGAGGACAGGGGCGGGGTGACCTCCCGTGACATCCGGGGAAAGACGAGGTCGGATTCTCGACAACGTCCAGAACCGAAATATTTCACTCAATCGAAGGAAACACTTCGATCCCTCCCGGCCGAGAACGGCACGTTCCCCGAATCCGGCCGCGGAGAAGTGCCCGCCGGGGAGCGTAAAAGTGCACGACCCCGGCTCTTGGCCGGGATCGTGCACCGTCGATCCACTGTTCCGTCCGGCAGTCGATCACACTACCGACACCAGTCCGCGTCAGGCGTTCTTGACGGGCTTCTTCTCCTTGACCCGCGCAGCCTTACCAACCCGGTTACGCAGGTAGTACAGCTTGGCTCGCCGGACGTCGCCACGGGTGGCGACCTCGATCTTGGCGATGTTCGGGCTGTGTACCGGGAAGGTGCGCTCCACGCCGACACCGAAGGAGACCTTGCGCACGGTGAAGGTCTCCCGGATGCCGCCGCCCTGCCGGCGGATAACCACGCCCTGGAAGACCTGGACACGCTCGCGCGAACCCTCGATGACGCGGACGTGGACCTTCAGCGTGTCGCCGGGCCGGAAGTCTGGGATGTCGGAACGCATCGACTGGGCGTCCAGCGCGTCCAGCTTGTTCATCGGTGGTCCGTCCTCATCCGTGTCGTTGAACGTTCACTCACGACAGTGAAATCTGTTCAGGTGAGCCGCGACTCCTGCCGCGGCCGATGATCCGCTCAGCAGCCCCGCGAGGGGCCGCTCGGATCTACCCGTGGCGGGCCCGGCACCGCTTGTCCGAGCGATCCGGGTCGTCATCGAGCCGTTTATCGTCACCTCGTCCCACGAGGAAGACGCCTGCCGGAGCAGGAAATCCGCGGATACCGGTGGGTCGTCGACCGCACCGGCCGCATTACTTCTTCCGTTAGCCTATCAGCCGCGCTCAGCGTCCCCGAACCAGCCCCGCCTCGTCCGAGGTGAGCCTGCCGGGTGGAGGCTGAGCAAACCCCGCAGGGGCGGCGAGCACGAAGCCTACATCTCCGAGGTACCGCTCCCGGGAGCCTCCGGAGGTTCCTCCGCGCTCTCGGCCCCCGCGGGCGGACCTTCCGCCTCGGAGTCCGCCAGGCGGGCGAGCAGGGCCCGATCGCGGTCGTCCAACTGCTCGGGCGCCAGCGCGTTGATCAGGTCCGGACGCCGCGACGCGGTGCGTTCGAGCGCACGATCCCGCTGCCAGCGATCGACAGCGGCGTGGTCCCCCGAACGCAACACCTCGGGCACGGACAGGCCGCGCCAGGTTTCCGGGCGCGTGTAGCACGGCCCCTCCAGCAGCCCGTCCGAGAACGAGTCCTGCTCGGCGGAGGCGGGATTGCCGAGCACGCCGGGCAACAACCGCACCACGGCCTCGATCATGGTCAACGTCGCGACCTCGCCGCCGACGAGGACGTAGTCTCCGATGGAGACCTCCTCCACCGACATACGCCGAGCCGCGTCGTCGATCACACGCTGATCTATGCCCTCGTAACGCCCGCAGGCGAACACCAGGTGCTGTTCCTCCGACCAACGCCTAGCCGTCGGCTGATCGAAGGGAACCCCGGCCGGGGTCGGAATCACGAGCCGTGGCTGCTCGACGGCATCGGCGCAGACGCTGTCGAGGGCCTCCCCCCACACGCTCGGTTTCATCACCATGCCGGGCCCGCCCCCGTAGGGGCTGTCATCGACGGAGCGGTGGACGTCGTGCGTCCAGTCCCGCAGATCGTGCACTCCCACGGAGATCCTGCCGCGATCTATCGCCTTGCCCAGCAGGGCTTCACGCACCGGAGCGAGGTAGTCGGGAAAGATCGTCAGAACATCGATCCGCATCGCTACCGAACTCCAACTCCGATCCGTGTGGAACAGGTCCGTCCCGGCCGCTCGGCCCGGGAGGAACGACCTTCGGGACAGGCCCTCGGCGCCCCAGTCGCCGGACCAAATCGGCGGGCATCCCCTCAGAACCGGTCAAGCAGTCCTTCCGGGGGATCGACGACCAGGACTCCCCGCTCGACGCTCACCTCGACGACGATGTCGTTGACGAAGGGAACCAGCGCCTCGTGCTGCTCCTGCTCGAGGGAGATGCTCAGCAGTTCTCCGGCAGGGGTGTGCACCACTCCGACCACGCTTCCCAGCACGGTGTCGTCCGGCCGTCGGACCGACAACCCCTCCAGCTGGTAGTCGTGGAACTCGTCGGGATCGTCCAGCGCTTCCAGCTCGTCCCGGTTCACGGTGAGCAGAGCTCCGCGCAACCGCTCCGCCGCATCACGCGAGGAAATCCCTTCGGCTTCCACCAGTAGCCGCCCGGCGTGCCACCGGGCGGCTACCAGCTCGAGCGACGACTCGGGATCACCGCCCCCGGACTTGCGTACGACTCCCAGGACGGCTCCCGCGACGAAGCGGCGGTCCGGACTGTCCGAGCGAACCTCCACGACGAACTCGCCGCGCACACCGTGCGGTTTGACCACACGACCGACGACCAGTGGAGCAGCCTGTTGTTCAGCCATAACCGCCGCTCAGCGATCGGTGTCTACCACGTCGACGCGGATACCGCGCCCACCGACGCCGGAAACGACAGTGCGCAGCGCAGTCGCGGTACGCCCGCCCCTTCCGATGACCTTGCCGAGGTCATCGGGATTGACGTGCACCTCGAGAGTGCGACCGCGACGGGTCGACGACGATTCGACGCGCACCTCGTCGGGATTGTCCACGATCCCCCGCACGAGATGTTCCAAGGCGTCCGCGAGGACAGTCACGCCTGGCCTTCCTCGGACTGCTCCTTGCTCTCCTCGTCGTCGGCCGCTGCCTCAGCCTTCTTGCCGCCCTTCTTCTTGGGCGTTGTGGCGTCGGCACCGGACTCCTCCTCGGCGGCCGAGAGAGCAGCCTCGAACATCTCCTGCTTGGACTTCTTGCCCTGCGGCTCCTTCAGGGTGCCCTCCGCTCCGGGCAACCCCTTGAACTTCTGCCAGTCCCCAGTCACCTTCAGCAGGTGCTGCACCCGCTCGGTGGGCTGGGCTCCGACGCTCAACCAGTACTGCGCACGCTCGGAGTCCACCTGGATGTGACTCGGCTGCTGCTTCGGGTGGTACTGGCCGATCGTCTCGATGTCCCGCCCGTCCCGGCGAGTCTTGGCATCGGCGACGACAATGCGGTAGTGCGGCTCGCGGATCTTACCCAGCCGCATCAATTTGATCTTTACTGCCACGGGTGGTGGTGCTCCTCAAACTCTCGTTCGTGCTCCGGTGAGCATCTCGAACAAACAGCGTCGGGCGCTACAGATGCTCATACTTCGACCAGCCACGAAGCGGTGAGAGAGCCCGCTCGTGGCGAACAGCTTCCTATTGTG
This sequence comes from Actinopolyspora sp. BKK2, assembly GCF_011291845.1. Classification (NCBI taxonomy): domain Bacteria; kingdom Bacillati; phylum Actinomycetota; class Actinomycetes; order Actinopolysporales; family Actinopolysporaceae; genus Actinopolyspora; species Actinopolyspora sp. BKK2. The sequence continues at coordinate 536,408 of NZ_JAANTE010000003.1, forward strand.
CCAGACCACCTGCGAGTGGCCTCGAAGGAGTCCTCCGAAAAGCCCGTGACAGCCTCACGGCGTGCCTCTTGTCGACGAATCGACCTGGCTCTCAGGCAGGCAGCAGACCCAGCGACATGAGCAACAGACCCAGCGCGGGCAGGAAGTTGTTCACCTGGTGTGCCACGACGCTAGCAGTCAACCTTCCCGTGATGAGTCGCGCCAACCCGATCGGCAGGGCTATCACGAGCAACAGCACGGTACGCGCGGGCTCGAAGTGCCCGATGGCGAATATCGCCGTGGTGAGCAGAAACACCGTGACCTGGCTGAACCTGAGCTTTTCCATCGCCCCCCAGAGGAGTCCGCGGTAGAGCAACTCCTCGCAGATCGGGGCGACCAACCACACATGCAGAAAAATGACCACGGCGAGCACCGGGGGGAGTCGCACCTGTTCGAGCAGACTTCCCACTGCCGAGTTCGCCTGCTCCGTGCCGACCCACCTGGTCCAGATCATCGAGGCCACGGTGCTCAGCACCAGACCGCACATACCTATGCCCAGGCCGGTGCGCACATCGGAACGTCTCCAGCGCAGCCCGAAGTCCCGCACGGGACCGTTCCCCCGGACGAGCGTGGCCACGACGGCCACCGCACCGGCCAGCACGGTGGGAGCCATCAGGATCAGCACGAAGACGGGACCGACCCAGCTCCCGCTTCCGAAATCACCGAAAAACGTCGCCAAACCCACCGAGACCAGGACGAAAACGGCTTCGGCGAGGAAGAAGGCACCGAACCCCCATCGGGGAGCGCGTTCACCGGAACGCGCGACGTCCGGGGCCGTGTGATCGTGCTGGCAACGTTCCGGATCCGCACCACCGCCGGTTCCGGGAGGTTGCGGTGCGGCCACGAGCACCTCCGTACGTTCTGCCCAACGTCGCCCCCGAGGCTCCGGATCCGGTCATCGGGGGAACCGCCAGCCTAACGGTGCTTCCCGCACTCGAGCATCCCGATTGCGCCACTCGACCCGGTAACACTCGACGCCCCTTCGAGGCGCGGACCGGTCAGGGACTGCCCCTCGAACGGTGCTAAGCCACCACCCGACCACGCAGCACTATCCGCTTCGGGTTCCGCAGCACTTCCAGGTTTCCGCGCGGATCGGCCTCGTAACCAACCAGGTCCGCGGCGGCCCCGTCCTCCAACCCGGAGAAACCGAGCCAGCTTCTGGCGTCCCAGGTAGCGGAGGCCACCGCCTGTTCGGCAGACATCCCCACCCGGTTCAGGGCGAGCACCTCGTCGACCAGCCTCCCGTGCGCGATACCGCCTCCGGCGTCGGTGCCTGCGTACACCGCGACACCGGCTTCGATCGCCTTGCCCACGGTGCGTTCGGACTCGTGGTACAGCTTGTTCATGTGCGCGGCGTAATCAGGGTACTTGGTCGCCGCCGCCGCGAAGGAGGGGAAGTTCTCGATGTTGATCAGTGTCGGGACCAGGGCGACACGACGTCGCGCCATCAGTTCGATGCTCGCGTCGTCGAGGCCGGTGCCGTGCTCGATGCAGTCGATCCCGGCGTTGAGCAGACCGGGCAACGCGTCCGGCCCGAAGACGTGCGCGGTGACGCGCGCCCCGTTCTCGTGGGCAGCCGCGATGGCGCGCTCGAGAACCTCGTCCGGCCACAACGGCGCCAGGTCGCCCACCGAGCGGTCGATCCAGTCCCCGACCAGCTTCACCCAGCCGTCGCCGTTCTTCGCCTGTCGCTCGACGGCTGCGGGGAGTTCTTCGGGATCGTCGAGCTGTTCGGCCAGGTGCGGTATGTAGCGCTTCGGTCGGGCCAGGTGTCGCCCCGCACGCACTATTCGGGGCAGGTCCGCGCGCTCCTGCAACGGACGCGTGTCCACGGGAGCCCCGCAGTCGCGCAACAACAGGGTTCCCGCGTCCCTGTCCGTCTCCGCCTGGGCCTCGGCCTCGGACAGCTCGACGGGGCCCTGCTCGCCCACTCCGACGTGACAGTGCGCGTCCACGGGGCCGGGGAGCAGGTAGCCGCCGTCGAAAACCGTCACGGCGTCCGGGACGGGAGAGGTGCTGAGCACCCCGTCCCGCACCCAGAGGTCACGTGTTCGCCCTTCGGGGAGTACTCGGCCCCGCAAGTGAAGAGCGGTCACAACGACTCACTTCTTCTTCTTGTTCTTGCCGAAATCGAGCTTGGAAGGATCGAATCCGGGGGGAAGCTGGTTGAGACCGCCGGGCAGCTGCTGGCCGGCGTCTCCGCCCTGACCTCCGCCGGGCATTCCGGGCAGCCCGGCGGGCATTCCACCGCCACGTGCGGCCTTCGACTGCCCCTGGCCCTTGTTCTTGCCCTTCCTGCCCTTCTTGACCTTCTTGGTGGCCTTGCGGCCCCCTCCGCCGCCACCACCGAACTGACCCGCCATCTGCTGCATCATCTTGCGGGCCTCGAAGAACCTGTCGACCAGGTCGTTGATGTCGCTGACCCGCACACCGGAGCCGTTCGCGATGCGCTGCCTGCGGGACGCATTGATGATCTTCGGATCGGCCCGCTCCGCGGGGGTCATACCGCGGATGATCGCCTGCACCCTGTCGAGGTGCCCCTCGTCGAAGTTGGAGAGCTGATCCTTCATCTGGTTGGCACCCGGCAACATGCCCACCAGGTTCTGCAGCGGCCCCATCTTGCGGACGGCCTGCATCTGCTCCAGGAAGTCCTCGAGGGTGAGCTCACCGGAGCCGAGCTTCTCGGCGGCCTGCTCCGCACGGTCGGCGTCGAACGCCTGCTCGGCCTGCTCGATCAGAGTCAGCACGTCGCCCATGCCGAGGATCCGACTGGCCATCCGGTCCGGATGGAACACGTCGAAGTCCTCGATCTTCTCGCCGTTCGAGGCGAACATGATCGGCTGGCCGGTGACCTGGCGAACCGAGAGCGCGGCACCGCCGCGCGCGTCGCCGTCGAGCTTGGTGAGCACGACCCCGCTGAAACCGACGCCGTCACGGAAGGCTTCCGCCGTGCTCACGGCGTCCTGACCGATCATGGCGTCGACGACGAACAGGGTCTCGTTCGGCTCGACGGCGTCCCTGATGTCCGAGGCCTGCTGCATCATCTCCTCGTCGACACCCAGCCTACCGGCGGTGTCGACGAGGACGATGTCGTGCTGGGCGCGCTGCGCTTCGGCCACGCCCCGGCGGGCGACATCAACGGGGTCTCCGACGCCGTTTCCCGGCTCGGGGGCGAACACGGCGCTTCCCGCACGCTCCCCGACGACCTGCAGCTGCGTGACGGCATTGGGCCGTTGCAGGTCACAGGCCACCAGCAGTGGGGTGTGCCCCTGTCCGGAGAGCCAACGCGCGAGCTTGCCCGCCAGCGTGGTCTTGCCCGAGCCCTGCAGCCCGGCCAGCAGGATCACGGTCGGCGGTTTCTTCGCGAGAGCCAGATCACGCTTCTCACCGCCGAGGATGCCGACGAGTTCCTCGTTGACGATCTTGATTACTTGCTGGGCCGGGTTCAGCGCCTGGGACACCTCGGTGCCCTTGGCACGTTCCTTGACACCCGAGATGAAACTGCGCACCACGGGCAGTGCCACGTCGGCTTCCAGCAACGCGATACGAATCTCGCGCGCGGTGGCGTCGATGTCCGCCTCGGACAGCCGCCCCTTGCCGCGCAGGTTCTTCAGGACCGAAGTGAGCCGGTCGGAAAGAGTGTCGAACACGGGGTCACGGGCTCCAGAGTCGTCGATGTTCCTATGCCGAGGATAACCGCTCACCGGCGATACTCGACGCCGGACGGTACGCGGGAGAGAGCTTGGTCCGAAACCGCGGCGGACGAGACCCCGTCTCGCCCGCCGCGGAGACGCTCAGCCCCGCTCGGCAGCCGGGCGCTTGTCGGAGCGGGACCCCGTGGACCCCGTCCGGCCCCTCCGGCGCGAACTCGAACGTTCCCGAGTCGGCCTCCTGGACCAACCACCGCCGGAACCGGAGCGCTTGGGGGTCTCCCCCTCGGCACGGCTGATCCGCAGCCCACGTCCGGCCACCTGCGTCTTGCGCAGCTTGTGCAGCAGGTCCTCCGACAACTCGGCGGGAAGCTCGACCAGGCTGTGCTCGTCACGGATGTCTATGTGACCGATGCGCTTGCTGGACAGGCCGCCCTCGTTGGCCAGGGCACCGACCAGCGCACTGGGGGTGACCCGGTTGCGCCGACCCACCTCCACCCGGAACATCGCCGTATCCGAGTCGTTCGAGGAGAAGTCCGAGGAACGCGAGCCGTTGCGCTTGGGCTTGCTGTTCTCGGGCTCGGGCTCCGGCTGCAGCAGCAGCGGACGGTCACCCTGGGTCATGCTCGCCAGCGCGGCCGCGACGCGGGCGGCGGGCACCTCGCTGCTCTGCTCATAGTCGCGCACCAGCTGCTCGAAGACTTCCAGATCACCGTTTTCCAAGGTGTCCGTGATCCGCTGGCGGAACCGCTCGAGCCTGCGCTCGTTGACCGCTTCGATCGTCGGCAGGTCCATGCGCTCGATGGACTGCCCGGTGGCGCGCTCGATGGAACGCAGCAGCTGCCGTTCCCTCGAGGTGACGAACAGGATCGCCTCACCACTGCGCCCCGCCCGGCCGGTACGACCGATGCGGTGCACGTAGGACTCGCTGTCGTGGGGGGCGTCGTAGTTGAGCACGTGGGAAACGCGGTCAACGTCCAGCCCACGGGCGGCCACGTCCGTGGCCACCAGAATGTCGACGCGTCCCTGACGCAGCTGATCGATGGTCCGCTCACGCTGCGCCTGAGCGATGTCACCGTTGATCGCCGCGGCGTTGAACCCGCGCACGCGCAGCTGCTCGGTGAGTTCCTCGGTCAGCTGCTTGGTCCTGGCGAACACGATGGCGGCGTCGATCGGCTCGACCTCGAGCAGCCGGGAGAGGGCGTCCAGCTTGCGCACGCCGCGGACGGGCCAGTAGCGCTGCCGAATGTTGGCCCCCGTCTTCGTGGCGCTGCGCACCGCGATCTCGACGGGGTTGTTCAAGTAGGACTGGCTGATCTTGCGCACGGCGTTCGGCATGGTCGCGGAGAACAGGGCGACCTGCCGGTCCGTGGGTGCCGACTTGAGGATCCGCTCGACGTCTTCGATGAATCCCATGCGCAGCATCTCGTCCGCCTCGTCCAGCACGAGGTGACTGATCCCGGAAAGATCGAGAGACCCCCGGTCCAGGTGGTCGATAAGCCGCCCCGGCGTGCCGACGACGATGTGGGCTCCCTCGCGGAGCCCACCCAGCTGGGGACCGTAGCTCTGCCCACCGTAAATGGGCAGCACACGGAGTCCGGGCATGTGGGAGGCGTAGGTCCGGAAGGCCTCGGCCACCTGGATGGCGAGCTCGCGGGTGGGCGCGAGGATCAGGGCCTGCGGCTTCTGCTTCTTGTCGAGCTGGATCCTCGACAGGATCGGAAGGGCGAAGGCCGCGGTCTTGCCCGTTCCCGTTTGGGCCTGTCCCGTGACGTCCCGTCCCTGCAGCAGGGAGGGAATGGTCTCGGACTGGATGTCCGAGGGAGTCTCGTAACCGAGTTCGGTCAGCGCACTGAAGACGCGGTCGTCGAGTTCGAGCTCATCGAATGTGGGCATGTAAGTCTGGAGTCTCCTCGTGTGGTCGGGGCGGCTGAAGCACTGTGGAACGGACCCACAGCGGCATTCGCGGACGGATCGCACGAATCAGGTCCGCGTGACGACGGCACTGTTGAGCGCACCGGCGCCTACGCATCTCGGGCCGCGCACACCCGCAACGCACACTCTGTTGCCAGTCACTCGCAGCTCGATGTATCTCAGCCGGCAGCACCGGCTCCGTTTCCGGTGCGTACTGATTCAGGATAACGGGCGATCACGTCTGCCTAGGCACCCGTCTGGCCGATGGGGAGCAACCTCACCCTGGTGGAATCAGCTGAATCCCATTGGCGATCTCCGCACGTGTGAGTACATGCACTCGCCGCCATCCGAACAAGGCGTCGAAGGTATGCATCACCCGCCGGGCCCGACGAGCACGTCGCACATGTCGTACGAACGTTCGTGCCTTGATCACCCTACCACGAGCACACTGCCCCTCCAACGCACTTCCGGGGGACACGTCCAGCCAGAGGAGCAGCGCGCTCCGGCCGGTCACCGCGGCGAGCAGCGCCAGCAGCACTCGCGCCACCCCCCTGGTTACCGGCATGTGCACGACCACAACCCCCGGAAACCGCGCGCAGGCGAGCACGACCCGGAGGTGGTGCACCGGGTGCACCACACCTCTGATCAGGTGATACGGAACACGTCCTCCCGCGCGGGAGGCCCCCGGGCGGGCAAACTCCGTGCAGGAGAGCAGGGCCTCGTAGACCTGATCGGAGTCCAGCACCGTCACGGGAAGCGCGGACCGGAGCGAGCGAAGGGCCGTGCTCTTGCCCGCCCCCGGCAACCCGCCGAAAACGACCAGTTCACGAGCTCCCACCCCGATCTCCACGGGAGAACGGCGCCCCGTGTCCCCGCTCGACGCGGTTCGCCCGCGCTCCTCACCCACCTCGAACCGGCACCACGTGCTCACTGCGCGCTCACTCTACGCGGCAAGTGCGCAAGCGCGGCTCGAACTCCACCCCGGGAAACGGCCGTACGGACGGCCCGCCCCCTCAACGGGCCGTCCGGAGGCCGCTCTCCGACGCGTGGACAGCCGCGATGCCTCCCCGCCCGACCCCCAGAACGGGCGGGGCTGTTTCCCCCTCATCGAGGCCGTCCAACGCGTCACACCGGCATTCTGGCCGGAACGACCTCGCACGCGAGACCGTGAGACCCCCTGAATGCGACTGCGTATTGCTACGCAGAAAAGCACCGTCGCGTCTGCCCGCTATTACGCAGCCCCACCTGCGACCGGCTCCTGCCCGGGCCGGACCGGTCGGACCGACCGCTCCAGGGCCGAGCCCGGGGCTGATCCGCGCTCGCCGGCGGTGCCCAAGAAAAACGGTCGTCGTCGGTTCCGGGGGCACCGGAACCGACGACGACCGCGGAGGACAACGCGAAGGAGGGGACCACCGGTGTTTCCCGTCGCGGCGATGACCGGGCCGTGATGTGCCGGAACGCTCACCCGAGCGATCCCGGCCACCGCGGAACGCTCCGCCCCGACGAACCCGCCATCCCCGGAACGGGAACCTGATCAGACCGCCTGCTCACCCGTTTCGCCGGTGCGCACCCGCACCACCGACTCGACCGGCGTCATCCACACCTTGCCGTCCCCGACTCGTCCGCTGCGCGCGGAGGAAACCACCGCCCGCAGCACGTCGTCGGCATCGTCGTCGTTGACCAGGACCTCGATCCTGGTCTTTTCCACGACATCCACTTCGTACTCGGCACCCCGGTAGATCTCGGTGTGCCCACGTTGCCTGCCGTAGCCCTGGACATCGGCGATGGTCATGCCACGGACCCCGAGCTCGGTCAACGAGTTGCGCACCTCGTCCACCTTGTGCTGCTGAACGACCGCCGTGAGCAACTTCATCGGACGCTTCCCTCCAGCTCCTCGACGGAACCACGCTCGCCCGCCGCTGATTTGCGCAGCGTACTGCCCGCATCACCGAAGTGGTACCCGGCCTCGGCGTGCTCGGTCTCGTCGATACCGACGTACTCGTCGCGCTCGTCGAGCCGGAAGCCGATCGTTTTCTGCAGCACCCACGCGATGACCCAGCTCAGCACCAGCGAGTACGCGAACACCGCGACGGCTCCGACGGCCTGACGCCACAGCTGGTCCACGCCGCCCCCGTAGAAGAGCCCGGCCACCCCGGCGGGGGCGCTCTCCGAGGCGAAGAACCCGACCAGCAGCGTCCCGATGAGACCACCCACCAGGTGGACTCCGACCACGTCCAGCGAGTCGTCGAAGCGCAGTCGGTACTTGAGCTCCACGGCCAGGGCGCACCCGGCTCCGGCCACGGCACCGATCGCGATGGCACCGAGCGGGGTGACCGCCGAGCACGCCGGAGTGATGGCCACCAGTCCGGCGACTATTCCGGACACGGCCCCCAGCGTGGTCGGTTTGCCGTGCCGGATCCGCTCGACGAGCATCCACGCCAGCATGGCCGCGCTGGCTCCGACGAGCGTGTTGACGAAGACCACGGCCGCCGTGGTGCCCGCGGTCAGGGCGGAACCCGCGTTGAAGCCGAACCAGCCGAACCACAGCAGACCGGCGCCGAGCACCACGAGCGGCAGGTTGTGCGGCTTGCCCGTCCCCCGGGGCCAGCCCGTCCGGGGCCCCAGCACGAACACCAGGGCCAAGGCGGCAGCACCCGCGTTGATGTGCACGGCGGTCCCGCCCGCGAAGTCGATCGCGGCCACCCTGTTGGCGATCCAGCCGCCCACAGCGGTGATCTCACCGGAGGCGCTCGTCTCGTCGAAGGCGAACACCCAGTGGGCCACGGGGAAGTACACCAGGGTGGCCCAGAGCCCGGCGAAGAGCACCCACGGACCGAAACGAGCGCGGTCGGCCACGGCACCGGATATGAGAGCCACGGTGAGGATCGCGAACATGGCTTGGAACGCCACGAAAGCGAAGGTGGGGATCGTGTCGGACATGTCCTCGGCCCCCACGAGCCGGGACAGCCCGAAGAACTCCAGCGGGGAACCGAGCAGTCCGACTTCGCCGAGATCGCTGCCGAACGCTGCGGAATATCCGTACAGCACCCAGAGCACACCGACCACACCCAGGCTCGCCAGGCTCATCATCAGCATGTTGAGCACGCCGCGGGAGCGGACCATCCCGCCGTAGAACAAAGCCAAGCCGGGTGTCATGAGCATGACGAGAGCAGCACACACGAGCACCCAGGCGGTGTCACCCGAATTCACATCGCCTCCAGTACGAGCCAGCGGTCCAGGTTGAGACCGCATCCTCGGAGACCTGTGTTTCCCGACGTGAATACGAGCGTGTCCGCTCGATGAAATCATCCCGCTGTCCGGTTAAGCGGGGGTTTGCGACATCACCGCCGTGTTAACCGGGCCCGCGAACCGGAAGCGGTCCGCGGGCCCGGGGAAATCGCCGACCGAGCCTTCCCGCGAAGGCCCCGAACCGCACGGGAATCCGACGTCGGATCGGCACCGGTGCTCACCCGAGCCCAGGCGGCACTGACCTCAGCAGCGCTCGCCCGGGGAACAGCTCTCGTTCGGGAAGCGGCTCGTTCGGGAAGCGCTCATTCGAGCAGGGCGTCGACGAAGGCCTCCGGCTCGAACGGGGCGAGGTGGTCGGCCCCTTCACCAAGACCCACCAGCTTGACCGGGACGCCGAGCTCACGCTGCACCTGGAAGACGATGCCGCCCTTGGCCGTGCCGTCCAACTTCGTGAGGACGATCCCTGTCACGTCCACCACGTCGGCGAACACCCTCGCCTGGGCGAGACCGTTCTGGCCGGTGGTGGCGTCGAGCACCAGCAGCACCTCGTCGACCTGGGCACGCTTCTCCACCACACGCTTGACCTTGCCCAGCTCGTCCATCAGGCCGGTCTTGGTGTGCAGCCTGCCCGCCGTGTCGACGAGGATCGCGTCCACGCCCGAATCGGCTCCGCGCTGCACGGCCTCGAAGGCCACGCTGGCCGGGTCCGCTCCCTCATCGCCGCGAACGACCTCGGCACCGACCCGCTCACCCCAGGTCGCGAGTTGCTCCACGGCGGCTGCCCTGAACGTGTCGGCCGCGCCGAGCAGCACCGAACGTCCTTCGGAGACCAGCACGCGCGCTAGCTTGCCCGTTGTGGTCGTCTTGCCGGTCCCGTTGACCCCGACGACCAGCAGGACGGCGGGCTTTCCCCCGTCGGAGGGATCACCGTGCGGCAGCGCCTGCACGTCCCGCGAAAGCTGCGGGCCGAGAGCGTCGATCAGCACTTCGCGCAGCAGACTCCTGGCCTGCTCGGGGGTGCGTACCGCCCGCGCCGCCACCTCGGTGCGCAGCCGCTGGATGATCTCGGAGGAGGTGGCCGCACCTATGTCGGCCATCAGCAGCGTGTCCTCGATCTCCTCCCAGGAGTCCTCGTCGAGGTCCCCCGCGCCGAGCAGCCCGAGCACGCTCTGGCCGAACATCGACCGCGAGCGCGAAAGCCTGCCGCGCAGCCGTTCGAGCCTGCCGGTGGACGGCTCGATCGGTTCGGCCTCGACCTCCGCGCCGGCCGATTCGGCCTCGGCCGGCGCGGACTCTGCCGGGGCGGTTTCTGCCTGCGCGGGCTCTGCCGGGGCGGCCTCTGCCTGCGCGGGCTCGGCCGCGGTGCTCTCCGCCACCGCCTCCTCGGTGGCGGAGCTCTCCGCCTCCTCCGGGGGCGCGGTGTGCTCACCGCTCGGAGCGGTTTCGGACTCCGGTTCCGCGGGAGGCTGCTGCTCCGGAACGGACGGGGTCTCCGTGCGCTCCGGCTCCTCCCGGGGGCGGGACTCCGCGGGGGCGGTGTCGGAGACGTCCTCGGCCTCGGCGGTGGACTCGCCCTCGGCCGAGGGCGGAAGCGGGACGTCCACTATGTCGCGGCGCGCGCTTTCCCTGGGAACGGCGGCATCATCGCCGACTCCGGGCTGTCCCTCCGTCTCCGTGCGCTCCTCGACGGGATGCTCCGAAACAGCGGTGTCCCCGCCACTGGAGAGACTGATGCCACTGCCCGCGCGGTAACCACCGCCCTGACCGGGCGCGGCTTCCTCCCGCTCACCCCGGCCGAGACTGACCCGTCTGCGCCGGGCGAGCAACACGCCCGTAGCGACGAGCACCGCCAGCACGATCAGTGCGGCAACAATGATCAGGATCACGTTCGTGGTGGACACGCGTCCATCGTCGCACTACCCGCGACGTTCTCCCGACTCGACCCTCGTGGAGAATTCACCGGAAATCGACGTGTCACGCTTGCTTTTTTTCAAAGAGTGATCTACACCACCAGTATGGCGAAGTGTCGCGTGATCGGTCTGCACTCCGGCACGTCCATGGACGCCCTGGACGTCGCCGCGGCCGAGCTGCGGCTGCACGGCGACGAGATCGAGCTGGAACCGCTGGGCCACGACGAGCTCGCCTACCCCGAGCGGCTTCGGGCGGAACTCGCGGATCCGGGCCGATCACGCGGAGCGGGTCCGGAAGCGTGGTGCCGAATCGACACCGGTCTGGGACGCGCCCTGGCCGATGCGGCACGACACGGCATCGCCGAGCTCGCGAACGGGAGGGCCGACCTCGTGGTCTCACTGGGGCAGACCGCCCACCACCTGGTCGACGACCACGGTCGCGCTCGCGGAACGCTCCAGCTGGGTCAGCCCGCCTGGATCGCCGAGGAAACCGGACTTCCCGTGGTGTCCGACCTGCGCTCCCGGGACATCGCAGCGGGAGGGCAGGGCGCACCGCTGGCAGCCCTGTTCGACGCCCTCTGGCTGCGCGGGCTCCACCGGGACCTGCTCGACGCGAGCGGGACCGAGCGGGAAGCACCTTCGACGGCGACCACGCTCAACATCGGCGGGATCGCCAACATTACGGTGGACGGCCCCCGCGGGGTGCTCGCCTACGACACCGGTCCGGGCAACGCCCTCATCGACGCCGCGGCGGCGATGGTCACCGACGAGCGGACCAGCGACGTCGACGGGGAGCTCGCCGCGGCGGGACGGGTCCGCGAGGACCTGCTCGGAGCGCTGCTCGCCGATGAGTACTACTCGACCCCACCCCCCAAGTCCACGGGCAAGGAGCGGTTCAACGCCGAGTACTTGCGCACCCGGCTCTCCGGGCTGCCACCGATCGACGGGCAGGACCTGCTGGCCACGGTTACCGCCCTGACGGCACGAACCGTGGCTCAGGAGTGCGCGGGACACGCCCCGAGGTTCGTCATCGCCTCGGGAGGAGGCATCGCCAACCCGGTGCTGCTGGCCGCCCTGCGCACCGAACTCGCCCACCGCGACGTCGAGCTCCGCACCAGCGACCACCACGGCATACCCAGCGGGGGCAAGGAGGCCTACCTGACAGCTGTGCTGGGGTTTCTCGCGATGCACGGTGTCGCGGGCAACCACCCCGCAGCCACGGGAGCGGCGGGGCCGCGAGTGCTGGGCAGCATCACCCCGGGGCACGAGCCGCTCCGACTCCCCGCTCCCGCCGACGCACCGGTCAACGCACTGCGGGTACTTCCGCGGGAGAACGTGCTCGCCGAGAAGGATCAGGAGCCCGCATGCGCGCCGTCGACCTCGCGATAATCGGGATCTACCTGCTCACCGTCCCCGCGCTTGGCGTCCTCCTCGCGGGCAGGCAGCGCGGGACCAGGGACTACTTCCTGGGCAACCGAACACTGCCCTGGTGGGCGGTGTGCCTGTCCGTGGTGGCCACCGAGACGTCCACGCTGACCGTGATCAGCGTTCCCACGGTCGCCTATCTCGGCTCGTTCACCTACCTGCAGCTCGCGCTCGGGTACCTGATCGGCCGCGTCCTCGTCGCCCTCGTCCTCCTGCCGCGCTACTACGCGGGCGACCTGGTCAGCGCCTACGCGTTCCTCGGGAAGCGCTTCGGACAGGGGCTGCAGGCCACCGCATCGGTCACCTTCCTGGTAACCAGGCTGCTCGCCGACGGCCTCCGCCTGTTCGCCACCGCCATCCCGGTCAAGGTCATGCTCGGCTCCTTCGGGCTGTCGATCTCGTACTGGCAGATCATCCTGGCGCTGTCGACGCTGACGGTCGTCTACACCTACTTCGGCGGTATCCGGGCCGTGGTGTGGGTGGACGTGGTGCAGATGGGGGTCTACGTGGTCGGCTCCGTGGTGGCGGGGCTGATCCTGATGGGCCAACTCCCCCCGGACTGGTTCGGGCGCGCCCTGGAGGCGGGCAAGTTCGAGGTGTTCGACTCGAGCTCGCCCGTGCTCACCAGCCAGTACTCGACGGTGACCGCCGTGGTGGGGGGCGCGTTCTTCGCCATGGCCTCGCACGGAGCCGATCAGCTGATGGTGCAGCGGCTGCTCGCGTGCCGCAGTCTCGCCGACAGCCGCCGCGCGGTGATCGGCAGCGGTTTCGTCGTGCTGTTGCAGTTCGCGTTGTTCCTGTTCATCGGTTCGATGCTGTGGGTCTTCTTCTCCGGGACCTCACCGGAGCGGATGGGGATGAGCAGTGCCGACGAACTGTTCCCCAGCTTCATCGTGAACGAACTCCCGCCCGGCCTGTCCGGCGTGCTGATAGCCGGGATCCTCGCCGCCGCCATGAGCACCCTGTCCTCCTCACTGAACTCGCTGTCCACATCGACCATCAGCGATCTGTACCAGCGCATCACCAAGCGCCGCCCGGACGAGGCGAAACTGCTGCGCTCGGCACGGTTGGCGACCGTGGGCTGGGCGCTGGTCTTCGTCGGGTTCGCCGCCGTGTTCACCACCACCGACAACCCCGTGGTCGAGATCGGCCTGGGAATAGCCTCCTACACCTACGGCGCCCTGCTGGGCGCGTTCCTGCTCGGGCTGCTCGTCGGACGTGCCCGGCAGAGCGATGCGGTCGTGGCCTTCCTCACCACGCTGGTCGGGGTGCTGTACCTGGCGCTCGGCGTGACCTTCCCGACCGGAGAGGACGGAAGCCAGCCGCTGGCCTTCCCCTGGTACACCCCGATCGGGGTGGTGACGACCCTGGTCGTGGGCGGGCTGCTCTCGCTGCGGCACAGCGGTCACGACCGGACGAGCACGACCGAGCCGACCCCGGAACGGATCTCCGGGCCGTCCGATCCGGGCTGATCGTAAGTCCTTCCGTTCACCCGGTCCGCGGCGCCACCGGCCCGGCACCGCGAGCTGCCACCGGACGTCCGGGGCTCAGCTCTCCGAACCGGCCGAGAGCGCGGGCTCCTCCACCGCGGGATCGTCCGCGGAACCGCCCATGCGTTGCGATATCACCGTGGTGATCCCGTCACCGCGCATGCTCACCCCGTACAACGCGTCGGCGATCTCCATGGTCGGCTTCTGGTGCGTGATGATGATCAGTTGCGAGGTGCGCCGCAGCTGATCCAGCAGACCGATGAGCCTGCGCAGGTTGGTCTCGTCCAGCGCCGCCTCGACCTCGTCCAGCACGTAGAAGGGGGAAGGGCGGGCGCGGAAGATCGCGACCAGCATGGCCACGGCCGTCAGGGACTTCTCACCACCGGACAGCAGCGAGAGCCGCTTGACCTTCTTCCCCGGCGGCCGCGCCTCCACCTCGACGCCGGTGCTGAGCATGTCGTCCGGATCGGTGAGCACCAGCTTGCCCGAACCACCCGGGAACAGAACTGAGAAGACCTTCTCGAACTCCGCGGCCACGTCCTGGAAGGCCGAGGAGAACACCTCCAGGATCTTCTCGTCGACCTCCTTGACCACGTCGAGCAGGTCCTTGCGCGTGGCCTTGAGGTCCTCCAGCTGACCGGAGAGGTACTTGTAGCGCTCCTCCAGAGCCGCGTACTCCTCCAGCGCGAGCGGATTGACCTTGCCGAGCGAGGCCAGGTCCTTCTCGGCCCGGTCGGCACGACGCTGCTGGGTATCGCGATCGTAGGGCAGGGCCGGGGGTTCGGACACCTGCTCGCCGCGTTCCTTGGCCGCCTCGTACTCGGCCATCTCCGCCGGGCTCGGCGGCACAGCCACGTCAGGCCCGTACTCCGCGACCAGGTCGTCGAGCCCCACCCCGAACTCCTCGACGACCTTCGTCTCGAGCTGCTCGATCCGCAGCCGCTGTTCGGCTCGGGCCACCTCGTCCTTGTGCACGGCGTCGGTGAGCTTCTCCAGCTCCCCGGAGAGCTCCCGCACCCGGTTGCGCACGGTTTCCAGCTGTCGCTGGTTCTCGGACTGCCTGGTCTGCAGCTCGTCGCGCTGAACGCCGGCCGAGCGCAGTGATCCGGCGATGCGCTCGAGCGCGGTGCGGCTGTTGTTCACCACGGTCTCGGCCACCAGGGCACCACGCTGCCTGGCCCGACGTGCCGCCTCGGCCCGTTCGCGTCGTTCGCGTTCCTGCCGCGCGGAACGGCGCAGTTGTTCCGCCTTCCCCTGGAGGGCGCGCGCACGTTCCTCCGCGCTGCGCACGGCCAACCGCGCGTCCATCTCCCGCTGACGCACGTCGTCGAGCTCCGAGGCGAGCCGGTCCCGTTCCGCGGTGTCCGGCTCCTGCTGGTCCTGCTGCTCGGACTCGACCACCTCGAGGCGTTCCTGCAGCTCGGCCAGCTTGTCGACCGACTCCTGGCGGGAGCGCTCCACCTCGGAACGCTGCTTCCGGATCCGCTCGACCTCGTCCGCCGCCGAACGCGCCGCCTCCTTCAGGGAGGAAAGCCGCTCGGAACTGCGCGCGCGCTGCACCCGCGCTTCGTTGAGCTGCTCCTGCGCGGTGCGCACCTCCTCCTGCCTGGCCTCGAGCTCGGACCTGGCCCCCTCGAGGGTGGCACCGTAGGTATCGAGCCTCTCGCGCGCCGCCGCCAACTCGGACTCGGCCTCGTCCACGGCCGCCCGGGTCTCGATGAGACCTCCGCTGCGCTCGGTGGCCCCGCCCGAGGACCAGTTGCCCCCGAGCAGATCGCCCTCCCCCGTCACCGCGCGCACCTCGGGGTGCGCGGACACCAGGGCCTCGGCTCGGTCGAGGTCGTCCACCACGGCGACCCTGTCCAGCAACGCGGTCAACGTGGGAAGCAGCTCCTCCGGAGCGCGGATCAGCTCGACGGCCCAACGCGCCGTTCCGTCCAGCTCCGGCCAGGGATCGCCCGCGGGCTCCTCGGTCGAGCAGACGAGCAGCCCACTGCTGCCCGCCTCGTCGTTCTTGAGCACGCGCAGGGCGGTGGCAGCGTCGGAGACGCCGCGAACCACGACGGCCTCGGCGACGGCTCCGAGCGCGGTGGCCAGCGCCACTTCGAAGCCCGGCTCCACGGACAGCAGGGCGGCGACGGAGCCGATCAGCCCCGGAACCCGCTCACCGGCCTCGAGCAGCGCCCCCGCCCCGTCCTTGCGCGACAGGCCGATCGACAGCGCGTCCACCCTCGCCTGCCACGAGGCGATCTCGCGCTCGGTCGCGCGTTCGGTCGCGACGAGCTCGTTCACCCGCTCCTGCGCGGTGTCCCTGGCCCGCACCGCGGTGTCGTAACGCTGCTGCGCGTCGGACTCACCGGTGTCGTCCTGCCCACCGCCCTCGGAAACGGCCTCGTCGTAGGCCTGCTGCGCGGCGGCCGCGCGCTGCTCGGCCTCCGTGACCGAGGAGGCGAGCCGCTCGATCTCCTCGTCCGTGGCCGAGACCTTGCTGCGCATGGACTCGACCTGTCCCGAGAGGCGCGCGGCGCCCTCCCTGCGGTCGGCTATCGCGCGCACCGCCTCCATGTGCGCGCGTTCGGCCTCCTGCAGGGAGGACTCCAGCTCCGAACGGCGCCGCACGACCTCGGACAGCTCCTCGCGGACACGTTCGACTTCCTCGTTCGCGGTCTCCTCCCGCTCGGCGATCTCCTCGGCCTCGGCCTCCAGCTCCGCG
Source organism: Actinopolyspora sp. BKK2 (assembly GCF_011291845.1). Classification (NCBI taxonomy): domain Bacteria; kingdom Bacillati; phylum Actinomycetota; class Actinomycetes; order Actinopolysporales; family Actinopolysporaceae; genus Actinopolyspora; species Actinopolyspora sp. BKK2. Next base: position 552,798 of record NZ_JAANTE010000003.1, read on the forward strand.
GGGTCCCGCTCGCCGCTGTGCTGCTCCTGCTCCGTGCTGAGGTGCTTGTACCGCTCCTCGGCCAGGCGGAGGGTCCCGTTCAACCGCTCCTGCAGGGCCGAGAGCCGGTACCAGGTGTCCTGGAGCCGCGCGAGCCTAGGGGCGTCCGCGTCCACGTGCTCCTGCAGGGCTTTTTCCTGCTCCTGGGCCTGTTGCAGCGCTTTCTCCGCCTCGGCCCGCTTGTTCCGCGCGGCCTCCTCGTTGGCCTCGTCCCTGGCGAGTTCGGAGCGCGCGGTGACCAGGTCGTCGGCCAGCAGGCGCAGGCGCGCGTCCCGCAGCTCGGCCTGGATGGTCTGCGCCTTGCGTGCGACCTCGGCCTGCTTGCCCAGCGGCTTCAGCTGTTTGCGCAGCTCCCCGGTGAGATCGGTGAGCCTGGTCAGGTTGGCCTGCATCGCGTCGAGCTTGCGCAGCGCCTTTTCCTTGCGCTTGCGGTGCTTGAGCACGCCCGCGGCCTCTTCGATGAGCCTGCGATGGTCCTCCGGCTTGGCCTGCAGGATGCTGGAGAGCTGTCCCTGACCGACTATGACGTGCATTTCACGTCCGATACCGGAGTCCGAGAGCAGCTCCTGCAGATCGCGCAACCTGCAGGCGCTGCCGTTGAGCTCGTACTCGCTCGCCCCGTCGCGGAACATGCGCCGGGTGATGGAGACCTCGGTGTAGTCGATCGGCAGTGCACCGTCGGTGTTGTCGATGGTCAGGTTGACCTCGGCGCGCCCGAGCGGGGCCCGCCCCGAGGTCCCGGCGAAGATGACGTCCTCCATCTTGCCGCCGCGGAGCGCCTTGGCCCCCTGCTCACCCATGACCCAGGTCAGCGCGTCCAGCACGTTGGACTTGCCCGAGCCGTTCGGCCCGACCACACAGGTGATCCCCGATTCGAATCGCAGGGTCGTGGTCGACACGAAGGATTTGAACCCCTTCAGCGTCAGGCTTTTCAAGTGCACTAGCGCTCAACGACCTTCCCACGGAGCATCGACTACACACTGCTACTGAACCGTCCGGAGGAGCTTACCCGCACCACGAACGGAGGCGGGGGCACCGGGGCTCCGCGGGGCGGGACCGGTCACCTCTCGACGAAGTCCGTCAGACCACGCGGTTGCGACCACTGTTCGGCGACGTGCTCGACAGTTCCCGGCGTGTCACCCGAACGTAGGATTTCCAACAACTTCGCACAGGCCGGTTCGGGGCCCTCCGCCACCACTTCGACCTTGCCGCCGCGCAGGTTCGTGGCACTGCCGGCCAGCCCCAGTTCCAGGGCTCGCGAACGGGTCCACCAGCGGAACCCCACACCCTGCACGTGCCCGCGCACCCATGCTGTCAGACGTGTGTGCTCGGCGTTTGCCTCGTCGGACATGTTCACGCGACCCCTTTCTCGTTCGTCCCCGCTTCGCCGGGGATGCTCTCGCCACCTCGGGGTGCTCGCTACTCCGGAACGCGTAAGCGCGCACGGACAAAACGCCCAACCCCCGGGCCCCGCCTCACGGGCGTCGGTCGCTACCGTAATGCCGACGCGGGCGGCCGGGAGGAGGGCTCGCGCGCATAGCGCGCCAGTCGCGTCACCCCGACCACGGCGTCCCGTGCGGATTCGCGAGACGAGTGGGTGTTCCATGGATCCTCTGTACGACGACCCGGACGCCAGACCGAGACGGCTGGCCGTGCTCGCCGGTTTCGGCATAATCGTGGCGACCGGTTTCGCCACGATCGCGGCGATGGCTCTCGACGACGGGCAGAACCAGCAGGACACCGCGCTGCCCGACTCCGTCATCACGACGAGCAGCAGCACCCCGCCCGGCAGCTCCGCTGACTTCCGCACTGCGGACGGCGCCGCCTCCGGCGCTTCCCGTCCGGAGTCGTCCCGGGACTCGCCCGCGGAAAGCTCCGGAGGGGACGTCCCGGTGCGGGAGAACTCCCCCACCGGCCCCCGGGGAGACACCGAGGCACCGGAGGACCAGCCCGCCCCCGGGGACTCCGAGGGCGGCGACGACGGGTCCGGTGGCGACGACGGCAACGGCGGCGGGAGTGACGACGGCGGGAACTCCGATGACTCCTCCGGGGATCAGGAATCCCCGAACCCCACCGGAACCGGCCCTCCGGAGGATTCCGGCGAACAGCCTCCGCCCGAAGAGTCCTCGGAGCCGAGCACGTCCTCCGAGTCGTCGAGCTCGGAAAGCGAGCCCGCACCAACCCCTTCGGACAGCTCCTCCTCGGACCCCTCCTCGCGAGCGGTCTCGTCCGGGCTCAGCTCGACGCGGGAAAGCACCGAGCGGGAGCCCACGGCCTGAGCGGTTCCCGGAGCGGGCCGCGAGCCCGCCGCGGCGCCCGCACTACTCGGGGTCTCCCCGAATCACCAGGTCGGCGCTGTTCCTGGTGTCCGCCACCAGGGCCGCATTGCGCTCATCGCTGCGCTGCACCCACTCCCGCGCCCGGCTACGCGACATGCCGTGGCGCACGTGCCGCCCGATCAGGCGATTCACCCGTTTGCGGTCATCCGGTTCCAGGAACCAGCACTCGTCCAACAGGCCGCGAACCCTTCCCCAGGGGCCCCGGTCGAGCAGCAGGTAGTTCCCCTCGGTGATCACGAGAGGCACCTCCCGGCCGACCGCGACGGCTCCCGCGTAGGACTCCTCCACCTCGCGGTGGAACTCGGGGGCGTAGACCACTTCGTCCTCGGCGGCGCGCAGTCTGCGCAGCAGGGCCACGTACCCCTCCGCGTCGAAGGTGTCCGGGGCTCCCTTGCGGTGCTGGATACCCAGTCTGCGCAGCTCCGCTCCGGCGAGGTGGAAACCGTCCATCGGAACGAGCACGGCCTGTTCGCCCAGCCGTTCGATCAGCAGGTCGGCGACCCTGCCCTTCCCGGCGGCGGGCGGACCGGCGATCCCGAGGATCCGGCGCCGTCCGTCGGAGACCAGAGCGAGTGCCCGCTCCGCCAGTTCGTCCAGACCGCCCTCGTGGACGGCGGGTTCCCGTGCCGTTCCGGCACACGCACGTCCCTCCCGCTCTGACACACAACCTCCCGAGTCGAGAGCCCGCCCCTTCGAGTCGTGCCGGCCCTTCCGGAATCACGAGCCCGTGTTGATCAGCATAGCGCCGCTCGCCGCACTCCGCCCGGACCGAAAACCGGATTCCGCACGAAAGCACCGAATATCACATTCATCCCGTTTCGTGTTCATTCGAACTCCCTCAGTGAGAGACCTCACCTCGTTGTTTCATTTCAGCTGTGCAACAAAATAGTTAATTTGTCTAAGGAAATGTTTCCGACGGACGGAGCAGACCATGTGCGGTATCTGCGGCTGGGTGGACTTCCGGGGCAACCTGGACCAACAGCGCGAAACCCTCGACGCGATGTGCGAAACCATGGCCTGCCGGGGACCCGACGCGGGCGGAACGAGCTTCCACCGCAACGCCGCCCTGGCGCACCGCAGGCTGGCGATCATCGACCTCCCCGGCGGGAACCAGCCCATGACCACCGAGACGCCCGACGGGAAGGTCTCCCTGGTCTACAGCGGTGAGTCCTACAACTTCACCGAGCTGCGCAGCGAACTGCGCACACGCGGGCACCGCTTCGAGACCGACAGCGACACCGAAGTGGTGCTGAACGGCTACCTCGAGTGGGGTGAAGGCGTCGCCGAGCGGCTCAACGGCATGTACGCCTTCGCCATCTGGGACGCACGGGTGGACAAGCTCGTCCTGGTCCGGGACAGGATGGGCATCAAACCGCTGTACTACTACCCGACCGAGCACGGCGTGCTGTTCGGCTCCGAGCCGAAGGCCATCCTGGCCAACCCGCTGGCCGAGAAGGTCGTCGGGGTCGACGGTCTGCGCGAGATGTTCGCCCTGACCAAGAAACCTGGGCACGCGATCTGGTCGGGCATGGCCGAGGTGGAGCCCGGTACCGTGCTGACCGTCGACCGCGACGGCACGCACCAGCACACCTACTGGAAGCTCGAGGCCAGGGAGCACACCGCCGACGCGGCGGAGACCAGCGGGCACGTTCGCGAACTGCTCGACGACATCGTCTCCCGCCAGCTGATCTCGGACGTTCCGCGCTGTGTGCTGTTGTCCGGAGGACTCGATTCGAGTGCCATAACCGCGCTCGCGGCCAAGCAGCTCGAGTCGTCCGGAGAGCGGGTTCGCAGCTTCGCCGTGGACTTCCTGGGGCAGACCGAGAACTTCGTCGCCGACTCGCTGCGGGACACGCCCGACGGTCCCTACGTGCACGACGTCGCCCAGCACGTGAACTCGCAGCACCAGGACATCGTGCTGGACCCCCGGACGCTGGCCGATCCGGCCGTGCGGCGCGCGGCGGTCGGCGCGCGGGACGTCCCGCTCGGCCTCGGCGACATGGACAACTCGCTGTACCTGCTGTTCAAGTCCATCAGGGAGCACTCCACTGTCGCCCTGTCCGGTGAGTCGGCGGACGAGATCTTCGGGGGCTACAAGTGGTTCTTCGACCAGCGGGCTCGCGAGGCCGACACCTTCCCGTGGCTGGCAGCGCTCGGCGAGGAGCACACCAGCGGGGAGAGCGTGCTCGACCCCGCCCTGGCCAAGAGCCTCGACCTGCCCGGGTACGTCGACGCGGAGTACCGGAACGCCGTGCGCGACCTCCCGGAGCTCGCCGGGGAGAGCTCGTTCGAACGCAAGATGCGCGAGATGAACTACCTGCACCTGACCCGGTTCGTGCGCATGCTCCTGGACCGCAAGGACCGGATGAGCATGGCGGTCGGTCTCGAGGTCCGCGTGCCGTTCTGCGACCACCGACTGGTCGAGTACGTGTTCAACGCGCCCTGGTCGCTCAAGACCCACGACGGCAGGGAGAAGAGCCTGCTGCGGCGGGCCACCTCCGACGTGCTGCCGCGCTCGGTCTCCGAACGGGTGAAGAGCCCTTACCCGTCCACTCAGGACCCGAATTACGCGGCCGAACTGCAACGCCAGTCCAAGGAGCTGCTCACCGCGAACGACCCCGCGGCTGAGCTGCTCAACGGGGAGTGGCTCAAAAAGATCGTGGAGCGGCCCGCAGAACAGGTGGACACGACCATGCGCAACGCCCTGGAGCGGCTGCTGGACGTCTCGATCTGGATGCAGCAGCACAATCCGGCGATCAAGGTCTGACGGGACCGTTCCGTCCCGGGGCGGGGCTCCCGGCGCTGCCGGGGCCCGCCTTCGGGGCCGTCACCAGTGCGGCTCGGCGGGAAGGGGCTGACAAGCGGGGCAGGAGTACGCCGAGCGCTTCATGAACACGTCCCTGTGAATCGCGGTGCCACAGCGCGAGCAGGGCGCGCCGGCCCGCCCGTACACCGCCAGCGAACGACCGAAGTAACCGGACTGCCCGTTGACGTTCACGTAGAGCGCGTCGAAGGAGGTTCCACCCGCCTCGAGGGCGTCCCGCATGACCTCACCGACTGCCTCCAGCAGGGCGTTGCCGTCATCGCGGGCGAGTTCGCCCGTGGACCGCGCCCAGTGCAGCCCGGCCCGCCAGAGCGCCTCGTCCGCGTAGATGTTCCCGATCCCGGAGATCAGGCTCTGGTCGAGCAGCGCCCGCTTTATCCCGGTCCTGCGGGAACGTACGAGCTCGACCACGGCATCCCGATCGAAGGCCTGTTCCATGGGATCGGCGGCTATGTGCCCGATGGGCTCGGGCACCAGGGTCCCGCCGGAGCGCACGAGCCCGGTGAGGTTCAACCCTCCGAAAGTGCGCTGATCGACGAAGCGAAGCTCGGGGCCGCCGTCGTCGAACACGAACCTGACCCGCAGGTGCTTCTCGTCCGGGGTCGAGGGAGGCTGCACCAGCAACTGGCCGCTCATCCCGAGATGCGCGAGCACCGCCTGCCCCGCACGGACCGACTCACCGTCGGAACGGGAGACATCCGCGGAGTGCGCCTCCCCCAGGTCCAACCACAGGTACTTCCCCCGCCTGCGGACGTCCAGCAGCGTTCGCCCGCGCAACTCGGACTCGAAGTGCTCGACCCCGCGATCGTGCTTGCGCACGGCGCGCGGGTGCAGCACTTCGACCTTCGAGAGAGTACGGCCACGCACGTACTCGACCAGACCGCTACGGATTACCTCGACTTCGGGTAGTTCGGGCACCGGACCATCTTCGAACACGCTTCACTGAAGGCGTGCACGGGGCCACCCGCGGAGTCACTCCGCGGAAGTGGAGTCCCCCGAACCGGTGGAACCGTTGTTGATCTGGTCGGAGAGAGCCCGCCAAGCCGTCTGCGCGGCCTTCTGCTCCGCGTCCTTCTTCGTGCCGCCGTCGCCCTGACCGAAGACCTCACCGTTGATGACGGCGTAGGCGCTGAACTCCTTGCGGTGATCCGGCCCCTGCTCCTCGACGCGGTAATCGGGCACACCGAGTCCGGCCGAAGCGGTCAGTTCCTGCAGGCTCGTCTTCCAGTCCAGACCCGCGCCGAGCATCGGCGCCTCGGTGAGCAACGAGTCGAACAGCCGGTGAATCACCCAACTGGCCGTTTCCACCCCGTGCTGCAGATAGACGGCACCGAGAACGGCCTCGAGCGAGTCGGCCAGGATGCTGGCCTTGTCCCGACCACCGGTGAGCTCCTCCCCGCGACCGAGCAGCAGATACTGGCCGAGTCCGCCCTCGCCCAGTTCACGAGCCACTCCGGCCAGAGCGTGCATGTTGACCACGCTCGCCCGCAGCTTCGCGAGTTGCCCCTCCGGCAGGTCCGGATGGTCCCGGTAGAGGCGATCGGTCACGACCAGCCCGAGCACGGCGTCACCGAGGAACTCCAGCCGCTCGTTGGGCTCGAGTCCACCGTTCTCGTAGGCGTACGAGCGGTGCGTCAGAGCGAGCGTGAGCATCTCGGCGTCGAAGTCGACGCCGAGTGCCTCAACCAACGCAGACCGGTCCGACGTGCGGCCCCGGGACTGTTGCTTTCCCCCCACGGCCGACGCCTATCAGGCAGGGCTGACGATCTGACGACCGCCGTACTGGCCGCAAGAGGGGCAGACCACGTGCGGCGGCTTCTTCTCACTGCAGGCCCGGTTGGGGCACGCCACCAGTGTCGGCGCGGACGCCTTCCACTGCGAACGGCGCGTACGGGTGTTCGACCGGGAAACCTTGTGCTTGGGGACAGCCACGACTACTTCTCCTCCTCGGTCCCACCGAACCGCTCACGCAACGCGGCCCAGCGAGGGTCAATCATCTCATGATGGTGCTCAGGGTCGAGCTCGACCCACTTGGCACCGCACCCGGGACACAGTCCCGGACAATCCGGTGAGCACAGCGGAGCGGTGGACAACGACGTCAGCACCGTATCCCGAACCACCGGTTCGAGATCGATCAGATCGCCGGAAACACGGCTGACCTCGTCCTCGTCGGTACTGCTGTCGGTAGCGCTGTCCGGATAGGCGAACAACTCCCGAAACTCGACGTCGGCCTCCTCGGAAACCGGGTCGAGACACCGCGCGCACTCACCACTGGCTTTCGCCCTGACGGTACCGGATACCAGCACACCCTCGACCACTGCCTCCAGCAGCAGATCGAGTTCGAGCGGCTCACCCTCGGACACCCGGATCATATCGAGACCGAAACCGGCGGGAGCCGGAGGGTGGAGTGTGTAGCTGCGGCTGCTGCCCGGACTGCGACCGAACTCGCGAGTGTCGATCACCCAGGGACTGTCCCCGGAAGGCTGCGCAACTTCTTGGTTCTGAGACATCTGTGGTTTCGGCTCGGCATTCCACGGTTGACGGGGCCTGCACACCCGGCCGGAAGGTTCACACCACCGGCCGCCCGCCGCAACGGTCCCGACGAACGGACGGCAGTGCATCACGTGATCGCACTTCGCGGCTCCTGCACGCCGACGAGTACGGAACCAGGCAGGCCACCCCGCCCAGGGTACGCCACCACCGGGAGGTTGGCGAAACCGCGCCGCGACTCCCCGACGCGGAACGCGGCCACGCGGCCGGCACGGTCAGTGCTCGCTGGCGGGCGAACCGTTCTCCGAGGGTTGCCACTCCTCGTAGTCGAACGGCGCGCTGATGGGGCGACGCAACTGCTGCCTGCCCTTGCCCACGGTGCGCAGCGTCCGACCGAGCAGCTCCTCGAAATCGGCCAGCCGCGAGTCGACGTAGGCGTCGCAGTCACCGCGCAGACGCTCCGCTTCCTCCTTGGCCTCCTCGATCAGGCGACTGGCCTCCTGCTGGGACTGCTGCACCACCTCGGTCTCGGAAACCAGCCGCGCCTGCTCCGAGCGCCCCTCGTGCAACGACTGGTCGTAGGCGGCGCGTCCGGCCTGAACCATGCGGTCGGACTCGGACTGAGCCTTGGCCACGTACTCCTCGTACTCGCGTCGCGCGTTGTTGATGGTCTGCTCGGCCTCGGAACGGGCCTGCGCGAGGATCTCGTCGGCACGCTCCCGCGCGTCGGCGAGCATCTTCTCCGCCTCGGCGCGCGCCTCGGAGGAGGTCTTGTCGGCCTCCGAACGCGCGCTGCTCAAACTCTGATCGGCCTCTGTCTTGGCCTTGTTGACCAGCTCGTCCCGGTGATCGAGCACGTCCTGAGCGTCGTCGAGCTCGGAGGGGTACGAATCCCGCACCTCATCGAGCAGCTCCAGGACGTCGCCACGCGGCACGACGCATCCAGAGGTCATCGGAACACTTCGCGCTTCCTCAACGATCGTGACGAGCTCGTCGAGCGCCTCGAACACCCGGTACACGTCGATCTCCCTGCAGTTGTGTTCACCCGAAGGATACTTGCCCGGCCGGGTCAGCTTCTCAGAGCAAGCGGCACCTGTCGTGGATCACCCCGCAACCGGGCGTTTCGAACCGGTCACCGCGGGTCCCGACACGCGTTCCAGTCTGCCCGGTGCAGCGCCCGGTACGCGGGATGTGGGCCACCGCGTGTCCACGGTCGCGGGTATCGTCCTCTCCCGGACCGGACCCGCTCCGAGGGGCACCCCCGGCCCACCGCATCGCACCGTTGCCCGATGAGGATCACTGATCCCGGAGGTCGGCTTGTACACCGTGCTGTTCCGCCTGCTTCAGCGCTTCGTCGGCCTCCGCTCGTGGGCTACCCCAGCCGTGGTGATCGTTTTCGTGTTCTTCACGAGCTGGCCGCTGATGGCGCTGTTCGAGTCCGCGGGCAGCGAGCTCGTACAACCGGCCAACTACTGGTGGTGGTTCCTGGTCACCACGTCCACCGTGGGCTACGGGGACTTCTACCCGGAAACGACCGGAGGGCACGTCGTCGGCGTGTACGTGATCCTCGGGGGGATCGCTACGTTGACGACTCTGTTCACGCATCTGGCGACGAAACTGGAAACGGCTAGGGGCAAGCGAATGAGCGGGACCGCCGCACTGCACGTGTCCGAGCACGTGCTGATGCTGGGATATCACTCGGGGCGCACCGAACGCATCCTCGACGAACTGCTGGCCGACGGACGTCACTCGGTCGTGCTCGCCGCCTGGGACGAAGTGGACAGGAACCCCGTTCCGGACCGCGGTATCGGCTTCGTCCGCGGCGATCTCAGCTCGGAGGAGGTGCTGCGCCGAGCGGGGCTGCACCGAGCCCGTTCGGTCCTCATCGACGCCCACGACGACAACGAGGCGCTCGCCGTGGCCGTCACCGTCGACCACGTCAACCCCGAGCTGGCCCCCGTGGTCGCTCTGCGGGACATGAGCAGGGCCGAGCACCTGCGCTACGTGAACAGCTCCATCCGGTGCGTCCAGTGGCACACCCCGCAGATGATCAGCGAGGAGCTGCTGGACCCGGGGATCACCCAGGTTTACGCCGAGCTCGTCACCCACGGCGGTGGGAACACCTACTCGTGCAGGCTGCCCGACTCGCTCGACCAGACCAGCTACGGTGCGTGCCAGCTCGCCCTGGGCAGGCGTTACGGCGCGACTGCACTGGCCGTGCGCACCCGAAGCGACCTGCTGGTCAGCCCGGAGTGGGAGACCCGGCTGCCCGCGGGCAGCACGCTGTACTACATCGCCAGGCAACGGGTCTCCCCGGACGGGCTCGCCCGCGCGATCCGCGAGGCGGAGAAGGCGTGACCGCCTCGCCCCGGTCGTCCCCCCCGCGATGGGACCGGTGGTGGAGACACCGCTCCCACCGCGGAGGAACCGGCCGGCGAGCGGCCCGCTGATCAGGAACGCACTCCCCGCTCAGGAGTTGATGTCGGTCAGCCGGAAGCTCTCGTAATGGTCGTCGGTGTAGAAGTACTCGCCCTCGGAACCGACCACGAAGCGCCGGGCGCCCCTGTGATCGACGCCGGGAGTGTCGACGGTGTACTCGTGGTAGTAGCCCTCAGGGCAGTCGGGCAGAATCCCCTCCCAGTTGTGGAAGACCCCGCCGTCCTCCGGATACGGATAGGGGCCTCCCTGCTGGATCAACCGCACGGTGTCGGTCGCCTCGGGGGGAAGATCGGACAGTGCGACCTGTTCGAAACCGGAGGTGTTGCCGCACGCGGCGGACACGGCAGCCGAGCTCCCCGCCGAGTGCGCCGGGGCGGGCTCCGCCGAGGCGACCGTGGCGGGCACCAGCAGCCCCAGCACGGCGAACAGTCCCGCCAGCAACACCCTCGGAGCATTCGCAGTGTGTTTGCGCATGAGCTTCACGTTAAATTCGGCACATGGCCCCGGGATAGCGTTCTCGTTAAACTCCGGTGGCGAGCGGTTCCACACCGAGGCAACGGGAACCGCTCCGCTCACCGCCCGACTACACTGCTCCTCCGATGGACGATGTGGACGAGGAAGTGAGTTTCCGCCGCGCGACGTCGCGGGACGTGGACGCGGTGGTCTCCCTGCTCGCCGACGACGAGCTGGGCAGGGGCAGGGAGCAGCCGGGCGACCCCGCCTACCGCGCGGCGTTCGCCGAGATCGACGCCGATCCGAACCAGCTGCTGATCGTCGCGGAGCGAGCCGGGGAGATCGTCGGAACCCTGCAGCTGAGTCTGCTCGCGGGCCTGTCCCACCTCGGCACCAAACGGGCCCAGCTCGAGGCGGTTCGGGTGCGTTCGGACCTGCGCGGCCTGGGAGTCGGCAAGCGCATGTGCGAATGGGCGATCTCCGCGGCACGGCAGCGCGGTGCCGGGCAGCTCCAGCTGACCTCCGACAGCGGCCGCGAAGACGCGCACCGCTTCTACGAGCGACTCGGGTTCAGCGCCACGCACGTGGGCATGAAGATGCACCTGGACTGACTCTCCCGGACTCCGCCCGCACCTCTTCGCCGCGCATCGCCGCGCGACGGCGCGAAGTGGGGACTCACTCGCCCGTTTCGGCCAACCGGTCCAGCAAGCGCCGCTCGATCTGGGGCGGAAGCAGATTGGAGACGTCGCCGCCGTAGGTGGCCACCTCCTTGACCAGGGAGCTGGCCAGGAAGCTGTACAGCGGGTTGGTCGACATGAAAAGCGTCTCGACTCCCGAGAGCCGCTGGTTCATCTGAGCCATCTGCAACTCGTAGTCGAAGTCGCTGACGGCACGCAGTCCCTTGACGATGGCGCCGATGCCGTTCGCCTTGCAGTAGTCCACCAGCAGGCCGTGCCAGGAATCCACGACCACGTTGGGCCACGGCTTGCTGACCTCGCGCAGCATCTCGATTCGCTCGTCGACGTCGAACAGGCTCTTCTTGCTCTTGTTCACGAGGACGGCGACGGTCACCTCGTCGAACAGACCGGCAGCTCGCTCGATTATGTCCAAATGGCCATTGGTGACCGGATCATAAGAGCCTGGACAAACGGCACGCCTCATGAGCGGCAACTTAGCAGCATCCTCCGGAAGAACTCAGGTCGAGGTGGTGTGATTCACCGCGCCCGCCGAGCAGCGCCCACCGCCCGCGCGGACGTCGCGGCTCACTGCCCCACGACGCGCTCGGCCCAGTACACGGCCGCATCGCCGTACCGCTTGCTCCGCAGCGGCTCCAGTCCCCGCGGCCACTCCGGGGCCGGGGTGTTCCAGAACCGCTCGACCACGACCAGCGCGTCCGCGCTCAACCACTGGTTGAGCACCAGCGCCGTCCAGCACTCGTCCAGCTCGGCCGGATCCATCGCGAAGGGCGGGTCGGCGAAAACCAGGTCATAGGGTTCACGTGGCGCACCGGACAGCACCGAGCGCACCTGAGCCTGGCGTACGTCGAGGGACTCGAACCCCAGCCCCGCGGCGTTGCGCCGCAGCACCGCGGCGGCCTTCCGGTCCGATTCGACGAACGTGGTGTGCGCGGCCCCCCGCGAGAGGGCTTCGAAGCCGAACCCACCGGACCCGGAGAACAGGTCCAGCACACGCATGCCGGACAGCTCGGTCATCGCCTCGAGCGCGCTGAACAAGGCCTCCCGCACCCGTTCGGTGACCGGCCTCGTCCCGCGCTGCGGAACCTCGATCCGACGCCCACCGGCACTTCCCGCAACGATTCTGGTCACCGCTCCATCCTCGCCCATTCGGGCGCACCGCGAACGCGGAGGGTGGGAATGGGCCGGTGTACGCGCTTCCGACCGGCCCGCAGCACCCCGGGAGGGGAAGGCCGCGCGCGGAAGCCGGGCTGCGGTTCCCGCACCGACCGCCCGGCCCCCGCGCGGAGCCGTTCGAGAAGGACCCGTTCAGCCGATCTCGATGATCAGGTCACCGCCCTCGACCTGCTGGACCGAGCCGATCGCCACGCGCTTGACCGTCCCACTCCGCTGCGCGGTGATCGCGGCCTCCATCTTCATCGCCTCGATCGTGGCGACCGTCTGTCCGCTCTCGACCGATTCGCCCTCGGAGGCGGACAGCGTGACCACCCCGGAGAAGGGGGCCGCCACGTGATCCGGGTTCGTGCGCTCGGCCTTCTCCGCGACGGGCAGCTCGGAGGCCACCGACCTGTCCCGCACCTGGATCGGACGCATCTGACCGTTCAGCACGGCCATGACGGTGCGTACGCCGCGTTCGTCGGCCTCGCTGATGGCCTCCAGCCCGATCAGCAACCGAACGCCCTGATCCAGGTCCACCGCGTACTCCTCGCCGGGGCGCAGCCCGTAGAAGAAGTCCTTGCTGCTCAGCAGCGAGGTGTCGCCGTAGGCGTGGCGGTGCTCGGCGAAGTCCTTGGTCGGTTTGGCGAACAGCAGGCGGTTCAACGTGGCGCGCCGCTCCGTGACCAGCCCCTTGCGGTCCTCCTCGGAGAGGTCGACCAGCTGCCTTCCCGCGGAACGTCCCTGCAACGCGCGAGTGCGGAACGGCTCCGGCCAGCCTGCAGGCGGATCACCGAGCTCGCCCTGCAGGAAGCCGATGACCGAGTCCGGGATGTCGAACTTGTGCGGCTCGGCCTCGAACTCGGCCGGGTCCACGCCCGCACCGACCAGGTGCAGCGCGAGGTCACCGACCACCTTCGAGGAGGGGGTCACCTTGACCAACCGTCCCAGCATCCGGTCCGCCGCGGCGTACATCGCCTCGATCTCCTCGAACTTCTCGCCGAGTCCGAGAGCCACGGCCTGGGTTCGCAGGTTGGACAGCTGTCCCCCCGGGATCTCGTGCCGGTAGACCCGCCCGGTGGGAGCCGCGAGCCCCGCCTCGAAGGGCTTGTAGATCTTGCGGACCGACTCCCAGTAGGGCTCCAGGGCGCAGACGGAGTCCAGGTCGAGCCCGGTCTCCCGCTCGGTGTGATCGGTGGCCGCGACGATCGAGGAGAGCGCGGGCTGCGAGGTGGTTCCGGCCAGTGAGGCGGAGGCCCCGTCCACGGCGTCCACTCCGGCCCCGATCGCGGCGTGGTAGGTCGCCAGCTGCCCGCCGGGGGTGTCGTGGGTGTGCAGGTGCACGGGCAGGTCGAACTCGCTCCGCAGGGCGGAGACGAGCCGCTCGGCGGCCGGTGGCCGCAGCAACCCGGCCATGTCCTTGATGGCCAGCACGTGCGCCCCCGCGTCGACGATCCGTTCCGCCAGGCGCAGGTAGTAGTCCAGCGTGTACACCTGCTCGTTCGGATCGGACAGATCACCCGTGTAGCAGAGCGCCACTTCGGCCACCGAACGGCCGGTGTTCCGGACGGCCTCGATGGCCGGACGCATCTGCTCGACGTCGTTGAGCGCGTCGAAGATGCGGAAGATGTCGATGCCGGTGTCGGTGGCCTCAGCGACGAAGTGCTCGGTCACCTCGGTGGGATAGGGGGTGTAGCCGACGGTGTTGCGTCCGCGCAGCAGCATCTGCAGGCAGATGTTCGGCACGGCGGCCCGGAGCGCGGCCAGCCGCTCCCACGGGTCCTCGGCCAGGAAGCGCAGCGCCACGTCGTAGGTCGCCCCGCCCCAGCACTCCAGGGACAGCATCTCCGGAGTGGTGCGGGCCACGTGCGGCGCGACCGCGGTGAGGTCCTTGGTGCGCACCCTGGTAGCCAGCAGGGACTGGTGCGCGTCCCGGAAGGTGGTCTCGGTCACTCCGACCGCATCGGACTCGCGCAACCAGCTCGCGAACCCTTCCGGACCCAGCCGGTCCAACCTGTCCTTGGATCCGGCCGGTGGCGGGGTGCTGAGATCGGTGGAGGGCAGCTTCGCCCGCGGCTCGGGCGTCGCGGGGCGCTCCCCGTAGGGGCGGTTGACGGTCACGTCGGCGAGGTAGCTCAGCAGCCGGGTCCCCCGGTCGGCCGAGTGCCGCGCCGTCAGCAGCTGCGGGCGCTCGTCGATGAAGGAGGTGGTGATCCTTCCCGCGCCGAAGTCGGGATCGTCGAGCACGGCCTGCAGGAAGGGGATGTTCGTGGCGACCCCTCGAATGCGGAACTCGGCCACGGCACGCCGTGCCCGCGCCACGGCCGTCCCGAAGTCACGTCCGCGGCAGGTGAGCTTGACCAGCATCGAGTCGAAGTGGGCGCTGACGCTGGTCCCGGCGAAGGAGGTGCCCCCGTCCAGCCGGACCCCCGCGCCCCCGGGAGAGCGGTAGGCGCTGATCATCCCGGTGTCCGGCCGGAAACCGTTGGCCGGGTCCTCGGTGGTGATGCGGCACTGCAGAGCGGCACCGCGCAGCCCGATGTTGTCCTGGGACATGCCGAGCTCGCCGAGCGTCTCCCCCGCCGCGATGCGCACCTGGGACTGGACCAGGTCGGCGTCGGTGACCTCCTCGGTGACCGTGTGCTCCACCTGGATGCGCGGGTTCATCTCGATGAAGACGTGGTTGCCGTTCTCGTCGACGAGGAACTCCACCGTCCCCGCGTTGGCGTAGCCGATCTGCTCGGCGAACGCGACGGCGTCGGCGCAGATCCGCTCGCGCAGCTCCGAGTCCAGGCTCGGGGCCGGGGCGATCTCGATGACCTTCTGGTGCCTGCGCTGCAGCGAGCAGTCGCGCTCGTAGAGGTGCACGACGTTGCCCGTCGAGTCCGCGAGGATCTGCACCTCGATGTGGCGCGGATTGACCACGGCCTGTTCCAGGAAGACCGTGGGGTCGCCGAAGGCCGACTCCGCCTCGCGCATCGCCGCCTCGAGGGCCTCGCGCAGCGATTCGAGCTCGTTGACCCTGCGCATACCGCGGCCGCCTCCCCCGGCCACGGCCTTGACGAACACGGGGAAGGTCATCTCCGCCGCGGTCGCCAACAGCTCGTCGATGTCGCTGGACGGAGCCGAGGACTCCAGCACCGGCACTCCCGCGGAGCGGGCGGCCTGGACGGCGCTGGCCTTGTTCCCGGTGAGCTGGAGGATCTCGTGCGAGGGGCCGATGAACGTGATGCCCGCCTGCTGGCACGCCTCGGCGAGATCGGGGTTCTCGGAGAGAAAGCCGTACCCGGGGTAGATCGCGTCGGCACCGGCCGTTCTGGCCGCCCGAATGATTTCCTCGACGGACAGGTAGGCGCGGACCGGGTGCCCCGGTTCGCCGATCTCGTAGGACTCGTCCGCCTTTAGCCGGTGCAGTGAGTTGCGATCCTCGTGGGGGAACACGGCGACGGTTTTCGCGCCGAGTTCGTATCCGGCGCGGAACGCGCGGATCGCGATCTCGCCGCGGTTGGCGACGAGGACCTTGCGGAACATGCCGGCTACCTCCTGGGGCAGGTGTCGGATCGCCTGTGAACACTACCCCGAAAATTCTCCTCTCCGGGAGCACCTCCCGCGTGATGGAACTCATGATCACCCAATGAGGCGTGGATGACCTGGTGGTTCGAAGGTTCGCGACAAGGATCGACCAAAAGAAATAATACAAAAATTCACAAAAGTGGGGTTCAGTCGATTTTTTTCGACGATCTGTCGGAGCTCGTTCCGCCCGGCGGAGGGGTGCCGCCGAGCTCACCTCCGGCGCACATGAGCAGTGTCACACACGGCACAGCACCTCGCCGTGCAGCAGCACGAGCCAACCGTCCGGATTCCGGGACCACTCCCGCCAGGCCTCGGCGATCTCACCCAGTTCCCCCGCAGTGGCGTGCCCACCGCCGACCGCCTGCTCGGCGATCCGCGAGTCCGTGATGCGCTCGGCCCACATCTCGCCCCACCAGGCGCGCTCCTCGGGAGTCGCGTGGCACCACACCGAGGCGCTCGGGGTCACCTGCGCGGCTCCGGCCTCGTGCGCCCACGCCAACAGCCGCCGTCCGGCGTCGGGTTCGCCCCCGCTCGCCCGCGCGACCGCGCGGTAGATCTCCAACCACCGCTCCAGCCTGGGATCCGCGGGCCACCACGTCGCGGCCGCGTAGTCGGTGTCGCGCACGGCGACGATTCCACCGGGGCGGGTCACGCGCAGCATCTCGCGCAGCGCGGCCACCGGATCGGGCAGGTGCAGCAGCACCTGGTGGGCGTGCGTGACGTCGAAGGAGTCCGCTTCCGCCCGCAGTTCGAAGACGTCCCCCCGGGAGAGGACGACGTTGTGCACCCCGGATTCGGCGGCGGTGGCCCTCGCCCGCCGCAGCGCCGACTCGGCCGGGTCCACTCCGGTGACCGAACCGGGGCTGACGCGCCGCGCCAGGTCGACGGTGATCGTTCCCGGTCCGCACCCGACGTCGAGCACTTCGAGACCCGGCCGCAGGTGGGGCGCCAGATAAGCCGCCGAGTTGTCCACCGAACGCCAGTACTGCGAGCGCACCACGCTCTCCGCGTGCCCCTGCGCGTACACCGCCTCGTCTCGTCCCATGCTCGGGAAGCTAGGCGCCACTTCCCAACATGCGCAAAAGTTTTCCCACAATCCGGGAAAGGCTCGATCAGGCCTTCTCCAGGAACTCGGCCCGTTCCTCGGCCACCAGCTCGGCGACCATCGCGGCCAGACCCGGATGCGAGCTCAGTTCGGGATCCTGCCGAACGAACTCCTCGGCCTCAGCCCTCGCCTCGGCGATCAGCTCCTCGTCGTGCACCAGGGACAGCACGCGCAGCGTGGACTTCTTCCCGGACTGCGCCGCCCCGAGCACGTCCCCCTCCCTGCGTTGCTGCAGGTCGAGCCGAGCAAGCTCGAAACCGTCCGTGGTGGAGGCGACCGCTTCGAGCCGGTTCCGCGCCGGTGTCTGCGACACGGCCTCGCTGACCAGCAAACACAGCCCCGGGGAGGCGCCACGTCCGACCCTGCCCCGCAGCTGGTGCAGCTGACTCGTGCCGAAGCGGTCCGCGTCCATGATCACCATCATCGTGGCGTTGGGGACGTCCACCCCGACCTCCACGACGGTCGTGGCGACCAGCACGTCGATCTCGCCCGCGGCGAAGCTGCGCATGACCGAGTCCTTGTCCTCGGAGGCGAGCCTGCCGTGCAGCACGCCGAGACGGAGCCCCTCGAGGGGGCCCGCCCCCAGCTCCTCGGCGAGCTCCAGAACCGTCACCGGGGACCGCTGCTCGCCGTCCTCCCCGCTCGTGGTCTCCCGAGCGCCCGAGCCCGACTCGTCGCCCACTCTCGAGCAGACGACGTAGACCTGGTGCCCCGCCTCGACCTCCTCGCGAACGCGCTGCCAGGCCCGTTCCAGCCAGCTCGGCTTCTCCGCGGTGGGCACCACCGTGGTGCCGATCGGGGAGCGCCCGTTGGGCAGCTCGCGCAGCGCGGAGGTGCGCAGATCCCCGAAAACCGTCATGGCCACCGTGCGCGGTATGGGAGTGGCCGTCATCACCAGCAGATGTGGACAGCTTCGCTCCCCGGCGCGAACGCGCAGCGCGTCCCGCTGCTCGACGCCGAACCTGTGCTGCTCGTCCACCACCACCATCCCGAGGTCCGCGAACGAGACCCCGTCCTGGATCAGGGCGTGCGTACCGACGACGATGCCCGCGGAACCGGAGGCCGCGTCCAGCAGGGCCTGTTTGCGCTGCGCCGCGGAAAGCGATCCGGTCAGCAGGGTGACCTTCGTCGCCCGGTCGGAGGCCCCCAGTTCACCGGCCCCGGAGAACTCCCCCAGCAGTTCCCGCAGCGACCGCGCGTGCTGCGCCGCCAGCACCTCGGTGGGAGCGAGCATCGCCGCCTGCCTGCCCGAGTCGATCACCTGCAACATCGCCCGGAGCGCGACCACGGTCTTGCCCGAACCGACCTCGCCCTGCACCAGTCGGTTCATCGGATGCTCGTGGGCCAGGTCCTCCGCGATCCGCTCCCCCACCTCGAGCTGTCCCGCCGTCAGCGTGAAGGGCAGCTCGGCCTCGAAGGCCGCGGCCAGACCGTCCTGCCTGGGCGGGCAGGCCGGGGCCGGGCGCGCGCCGCGCTGCTCCCGCGACTGCGCCAGCGACAACTGCACCCCCAGGGCCTCGTCCCACTTCAGCCGGTACTTGGCCTGTTCCACCTGGGCGAGGTCCTCCGGCTGGTGGATGCGGCGCAACGCCGCGTCCAGCCCGAGCACGCCGATCCGCTCGCGCAGCGACTCGGGCAGCGGGTCTACCACCCCGTCCCAGCCGCTCAGAACCTGATCGACGCAACGGGCCAGCGACCACGAGGGCACCCCCTGGGAAGCCGGGTAAACCGGGATGAGCGCGCTGGCGAACTCGCGCGCGGCGCCCTGTTCGTCGGAATCCTCCTCGGTGAACAGCTGGTACTCGGGGTGCGCCAGTTGCAGCTCGCTGCGGTAAGCGGTCACCTTGCCCGCGAACATCCCCCTCCGCCCGGGCAGCAGCTCGCGCTCGCGCCAGGCCTGGTTGAAGAACGTGCAGGACATGGAGCGCGTTCCGTCGGTGATGCGCGCCTGCAGGATCGTGCCCTTCCGCGAACGCATCTTGCGCTTGCTCACGCGCTCCACGCGGGCGAGCACCGTGGCGTGCTCGCCGATCTCCAGTCCGCCGATCGGGGTGAGCTCACCGCGCTCGGCGTAGCGCCGCGGGTAGTGCCGCAGCAGGTCGCCTGCTGTGGTCATGCCGAATGCGCCGTTGAGCGCCTTGGCCGTCTTGGCCCCGAGCACTCGGTCGAGTTCGCTGTCCCAGCCGGTCATCGCTTCACCAGTCGCGCCACGGCGGTGTGGTCGCTGTTCGTCGACATCGGGCGAGCCCTCCGCACCGCCGTTGTCCACCGCCTCCCGCCCCGGAGGGGGCGTCCCCCACCGGACCGCGGGCACACCGGTGGTCGAAAGGCTCGGGGTCAAGTTATCCGACCCCTCCGACCGTCCCGTTCCGGGTAGGTGCCGGGCACGTGACTCACACGAACGGGTCACTCCACGCCCAGCATCAGCTCGGTGGCCGAGTCCCCGCAGGAATAGCAGGCCAGCTCCACCTCGGGATGAGTGCGCCGCAGGTGCTCGGCCAGGCTCTCGGACAACGCAGCCGGGGCGTGCTTCGGCACGAGCGCCGTCACCAACTCACCACCGGCCGCGAGCATGCGGTCGACGAGCTCGCGAGCGGCTTTCACGCGGTCACTGCCGATCAGCACCACCTCGCCGTCGAGCATCCCCAGCACATCACCGCCACGGCAGCGCCCGACCCACGTGAGCGCCTCCTCCGAAGCCACGACCAGCTCACCGCGCCGCGTCGCCGCGGCCGCCTCCGCGAGGGCGACCGTGTCCTCCGCGGTGCGCCTCGTCGGGTCGTGCACGGCCAAGGCGGCCAGCCCCTGCACGGGAGCGGCGGTCGGGATCACCACGGCGTCGATGCCGGCCCGGACGGCGGCGGCAGCGGCGTTGTCGGCCTCCTCCACGAGTCGCTCGTCGTTGGGCAGCAACAGCACCTCCCGGCAACCGGTCCCCAGGACGGCCTCCAGCATCTCCCGCGCACCGGGAGGTTCCGTCCCGTCGACGGTGAGGACCCCGGCTCCCTCCGCGTGGAACAGCTCCGCGAGTTCGGTTCCCCCCGCGAGGGCGAGCACCGCCCGACGGGCGGGCACGGAGCTCTCCGCCCCGTGCTGCGGAAGCTCCTCCCGTTCCCGTCGTCCCCCGTCGAGCTGGTCGGCGAAACGGGTGACCCGGATCCCGTGGACCCGCCCCACCTCGATCCCGGACTCGATCGCGGCGCCGACATCATCGCAGTGCACGTGCACCACCCAGGTGGTCTCAGCCGCCTCCCGGTCGTCCTCGCCCGCATCCGCGACCGAGACGCAGTCACCGATGCCGACCAGCCGTTCCCGCAGTTCGCGGGCGCCCGAGGAGGGCGCTGCCGACAGCAGGTACATGACCTCGTAGGCGTAGCCGGAGTCGTGCCGCGGGAACGGCACACTCCCGGCTTCCGCCTCCTCCGGGACCTCGGGGACGAGTCGCCGGCCGTCGCAGACCACGGCGTACAGCGCGTCCAGTATCAACACCACGCCGCGCCCACCCGCATCCACCACACCGGCCGAGGTCAGTTCGGGGCGCTGCGCCGTGGTCGCGCTCAGGGCCGTCACGGCCGCGAGCGTGGCGGCGTGCACGGCGTCGGCGAGCTCCTCCCGCTCGCGGCAGGCACGGGCCGCCGCCCGCAGAACCGTGAGCATGGTCCCCTCGGCCGGTTCGGCGACCGCGCCCGCGGCCAGCTCGCACCCGCGTTCCAGCGCGCCCCCGAAGTGCCGTCCGGTCATGCGCTGCTGCGCGCCCGCGCACCGGGTGCCCGCGTACTGGGCCATGCCGCGCAGCAGTTGGGACAGCAGCAGCCCCGAATTGCCCGCGGCACCGTGCAGCGCCCCCTCGGAGAGCGCGTTCAGCACGACGTGCGGTTCCGCCGCGCGCACCCGGTCGGCCGCCTCCAGCGCGGAACGCGTGGTCTGCAGCAGGTTCGTGCCGGTGTCGTTGTCCGCGACGGGGTACACGTTGATGCGGTCGATCGCCGCGCGGTTCGCTGTCAACGCGAGCACGGACACCTCGCCCCACCTGCGTACGGCGGATCCGTCCAGCGCATGCAGCACGGTTCCTCCAATGACTCGGCCGCCTCGCCGCGAGTGCCGTCGAGAATAGTCCCCGCCCCCGACAGGTCCCGCGCGGGAGCGGCACCCGAGGTGAGCGCGGCCTGTCACACTCGGTGGGTTAGACTGAGGCGGTTCCCGGAGGTCGTGTACCGATTCGCCGGGTCGGTGGGTGCCGCCGGAAGAGCGGTGCACAGGCACGCAGTCACCCCTGGGTGGACGGCTTCACCAACGTGGGGTCGCCGCGTGGCCTCTCAGCGCTGTCACCGCACGAGCATGGCCCGCGCCGGGCGGCGCGGGGTGGACATTCGAGCGAAGTTAGGGGTGTCTGACGTGGCTGCCGTCTGCGACGTCTGCAACAAGGGACCGGGTTTCGGTATGGCTGTCTCGCACTCGCATCGGCGTACCAAGCGCCGGTGGAATCCGAACATCCAGACCGTGCGCGCCAAGGTCAGCGCGACCCAGCGCAAGCGGCTGAATGTGTGCACCTCCTGCCTGAAGGCGGGCAAGGTCGCACGTGGCTGAGTCGGCCCTACCAGCCGACGGGTCCCCGTGACCCCACGAGCGCTCGGCCGGGACCACCCGGCCGAGCGCTCGTGTTCGAGGGGACCGTCCCGCACCACCGGGTGCGCGGAAGAGAAGAACCGGGGCGAGCCGCCGCGTGGAGCTCGTCCCCGGTGATGTCGTCGGCCGACCGGCCGGTCAGGGCAGTTTCCAGTCGATCGGTTCCGCACCTCGCTCGCGCAGCATCTCGTTCGTCTTGCTGAAGGGGCGCGAGCCGAAGAAGCCGCGATCCGCCGACATCGGACTCGGGTGGGGCGATTCGACGCATCCCACCCCGGGCATCAACTGACGCAGACTCCGAGCGTCCCTCCCCCACAGGATCGCCACCATGGGCTGGGAGCGCTGGGCCAGCGCCCTGATGGCCTGGTCCGTGATCACTTCCCAGCCCTTGCCGCGGTGCGAGGCCGATTTGCCCGGCTGCACCGTGAGCACGCGGTTCAGCAGCAGCACCCCGCGCTCGGCCCACGGGGTCAGATCACCGTTCGACGGTTGCGGAAGCCCGAGGTCGTCGCTGTACTCCCGGAAGATGTTGGTCAAACTCCGCGGAACAGGGTCGACGTCCGGAGCCACCGAGAAACTCAACCCGACGGGGTGTCCCGGCGTGGGGTACGGATCCTGGCCGACTATGAGCACCCGCACGTCCTCGAACGGCTGCTGAAACGCGCGCAGCACGTGCTCTCCAGCAGGCAAGTACTCGCGTCCCTCGGCGACTTCCGAACGCAGAAAGTCACCCATGGTGGCTATCTGGTCCTCCACCGGCGCGAGCGCTTCGGCCCAGCCTGGTTCCACAATCTCATTCAACGGGCTCCTGGTCACGGACCATGACCCTAGCTACCGCCTTGATCAACTCCACCGACCCCCTGACCGGAGGACGGTGCGCTGCACGCGGCCCGGTCGGGTCCGGGCCGCCCGGATCACTGCCTCCAGTGCTGCCAGCCGGACTGCTGTTCGTACTCGGCTCCGTCCACGGTGACCCCGGAACCCTCGCCCACCCGGCCCACCGCGCTCCATCCCGCGGGCACGGCCCCCTCCGGGAAGGTCGCCACCAGCGCCTGGTCCTCCCCTCCGGTCAGCACCCACTGCCAGGGGTTCGCCCCGAGCGCGGAGGCGACCTCCGAGAGCCGCTGGGGCACCTCCACCCAGTCGGTGCGCACGTCGACGGAAACCCCGGAGGCCTCGGCGATGTGGCCGAGGTCGGCCAGCAAGCCGTCCGAGACGTCGATCATCGCGGTGGCCCCGGCCTCGGCCGCTTCCGGCCCCGCCGCGTAGGGCGGTTCGGGCACCCGGTGCGCCCCGACCACGGCCAGCGGGGACCGAAAACCACGAGCGAGCACGGCCAACCCGGCGGCCGACCACCCCAGTCGGCCCGCACAAGCCACGATGTCCCCCGGGCACGCCCCGGACCTGGTCACCGGGGGTCGCCCCTGGAGGTCGCCCAGCGCCGTCACGGAGATCGTCAGGGTCGGTGAGGTCGCCATGTCACCGCCGACCAGGTCGATCCCGACCGTTTCGGCCTCCGCCCACATTCCCGCGGCCAAACCGTCGACCAGCTCGGTGGAGGCATCGGGCGCGCATCCCAGCCCGACGAGCAGGCCGGTGGGCACCGCGCCCATGGCCGCTATGTCGGAGAGGTTCACCGCCACCGCCTTGCGCCCCACCTGGTGGGGGCTGGACCAGTCCAGCCGGAAGTGCACATCCTGGACGAGGACATCGGTGGTCGCCACCACCCGGTTGTCCGGTGCCGAGAGAACGGCCGCATCGTCCCCCGGCCCGAGCAGTGTGCTCCTCGCCCGGGAACCGCCTTCGGTGACCCGCCGAATGAGACCGAACTCACCGAGCTCGGAGACGGTTCGTTCGTCCTGTCCCTGCTCGGGATCCAATGGAACTTCCTTTCCTTCAGCGTCAGTCCGGGACAATGCGGTAACTTGCCCGGTTAGTTTCCTATGTCGGGCACACTCGACCAGACGAAGGGGCGATCCCCGTGGTTCAGGCTTACATCCTCATCCAGACCGAAGTCGGCAAGGCGGCAGCCGTCGCCGGTGAGATCTCCGGCGGTACCGGAATCATCAGCGCCGAGGACGTGACGGGGCCGTACGACGTCATCGTGCGTGCCGAAGCCGAGAACGTGGACCAGCTGGGGAAGATGGTGGTGGCCAACATCCAGAATGTCGAGGGGATCACCCGCACGCTCACCTGTCCCGTCGTGCACCTATGAGCGGTGCCCTCCGCTCTCCCCCTCGTGGGGGATCACCTGGCGGGCCGGGCCCGTTGCCGCTGCGGAATCCGTCCGTGCTGTAGTTGGTGACGTGCAGAAACAATCCGGTTCAGGAGGCCTGCCCAAGGGCGTGCTGATCGTGGCCGTCTCACTGGGCGTCCTGCTGGCGGTCGGGGTGGCCGCCCTCGGCGTGCTCCGCGGCGGAACCACGTCCGAAACCGGGCGGGCCGACGCTGGTGCCTCGTCGAGCAGTCCGCGGGCCGGGAGCGGACCGCTGGCCCTGCCACCGGTCGAGGCGCCGGAGGCCGAGTCCGCCGCGTGCCGGAAGGTCCTCGACGCCCTGCCCGCCGAGCTGAGCGTCGACGACGCTTCCGTGCCGCGCCGCGAACTGGCTCGTCCCGCCCCCGCCGGGGCAGTGGCCTGGGGCGACGACGAGCACAGCCCGATCACCGTGCGCTGCGGAATCACGGCGCCGGCTGAGTTGACCAAGACCTCCGAGCTGATGAACGTCTCCGGAGTGGACTGGTTGCCGGTCAGCAGCGGTGGGAACACGAGCTGGATAGCGGTCGACCGTCCCGTGTACGTGGCGCTCACCGCCTCGGACCGGATCGGGCTCGGCCCCGTGCAGAAGCTGTCCGAGGCGCTGCGCGGCACGCTTCCCAAGCGGGAGGTCTCCCCCTGACCGGAGCGGCTCACCCGCTCAGCGCAGTCCGGTACCGCGCGCCAGGGCCGTGTCGATCAACGTAGCCAGCAGTTCGGGGTACTCGATTCCCGAGTGGGCCCACATCCTCGGGTACAGCGAGCTCGGGGTGAATCCCGGCATGGTGTTGACCTCGTTGACGATCACTCGACCCTGCTCCGTGAGGAAGACGTCCACCCTGGCCAACCCCTGGCAGTCCAACGCGCGGAAGGCCGTCACCGCGGCCTCGCGCAGTCGCTCCGCCTCCTCGTCGGAGGTCTTGGCCGGGATGTCGAACTCGGTGACGTCGTCGAGGTACTTCGACTCGAAGTCGTACCACCCGGTTCCGCCCTCGACGCGGAGTTCCGCGGGCTCGGAGGCCGCGACGCCGCCGTCGGGGAACTCCAGCACGCCGCACTCGATCTCGCGGCCGGAAACCGCCGACTCGACCAGCACCTTGGGGTCGACCTTCCGCGCCTCGGCGATGGCCTCGTCGAGGTCGGCGAAGTCGGTTACCTTCGTGATCCCGAGCGAGGAACCGGCACGGGCCGGTTTGACGAACAGGGGCAGGCCGAGCCGCTGCCTGCGCGCCTCGTCCAGGGTCGCCTCGTCACGGCGGAGCACCTCGTAGTCGCCCACGGTCAGCCCCTCGGCGGCGAGGAGCTTCTTCGCGAACTCCTTGTCCATGGCCACCGAGCTCGACAGCACCCCGGATCCCGCGTAGGGCAGCCCGGCCATCTCCAGCAGCCCCTGGATGGTGCCGTCCTCGCCGTAGGCGCCGTGCAGCATCGGCAGCACCACGTCGACCGCGGACAGCACCTCCCCCGTGCTGCCTTCCTGCAGGGAGACCAGTTCGTTGCGTCCAGGGTCCGCGGGCAGCGTCAGAGCCGCGCCTTCCGTGATCTCGGGCTCCTGCCTGTCCCGGATCCGCAGCTGCTCGGAGTCCGCCGGGCCCAGCACCCAGCTGCCCTCGCGGGTGATCCCCACCGGGACCACCTCGAAGCGCTCTCGATCCAGATGGGCCAACGCGCTCCCCCCGGACACGCAGGAGATGCCGTGCTCGTTGTTCCGCCCGCCGAAAACGACGGCCACCCGGATCTTGCGCTCTGCCATACGCAGACGATACCTCCTCAGCACCGCTCACGCGGCGGGCGGCCGATCACCCTCCGCCCAGCTCCCGCACCAGCGTCGGAAGCGTCGCGCGCAGTTCTTCCCGGGAGCACGCCGCGTAACCGAGCGCCACCCCGTACCACTGCTGCTCGAAGCGGTGGTGCCTGCTCAGGCCGTCGGCCAGCACTCCGCGGGCGCGCAGCCTCGTCAGCGCTCCGCGTTCGGAGTCGGCGTCGTCCAGCGGGACCAGGACGTGCGCACCGGCCCGGTCACCGGCCGTTTCGATGCCCGCCTCGGTCAGGGCCGTCACGAGCAGTTCCCTGCGTCCGGAGAGCTCGCGGCGCAGCCTGCGCAGGTGCCGCCCCAGGTCCCCGTTCCTGGCGAGCTCGGTGAGCAACAACTGCCCCGCGGGCGCCGGACGGGTCCCCGTGAGCTCGCGATACTCCAGGATCGCTCGGCTGACCCGCTCGGGGGCCAGCAGCCAGCCCACCCCGAGGGTGGGGGTGAGGATCTTGCTGGTGGTTCCGAGGTGGACCACCACGTCGGGAGCCATCGAGGCCAGCACCGGCAACGGGGCCACGTCGTAGCGCAGTTCCCCGTCGTAGTCGTCCTCCACGATCAACCAGCCCGCCGCACGCGCGCGTTCGACCAACGCGATCCGGCGTTGGGCGGGCAACCGGCCACCGATCGGGTACTGGTGTGCCGGTGAGCAGTACAGGGCGCTGACGTGCTCGGGGATGCTGTCCACCAGGACTCCGGAGCAGTCCACCGGCGCGGGGACGACCTCGAGCCCGGAGGCGTGCAACGCCTCCACTGCACGCTGGTATCCCGGCTCCTCCACCGCCACAGCGGCTCCCCGCGGCAGCACGGAGGCGGCGAGCTCGGCCAGGGCGCTCGTGGTTCCGCCCGTGGCCAGCACCGAGTTCTCCGCGGGCCCCTCGACGACCAGTCCGCGGTGCCGCAGCAGGTGTTCGACCACGGTCGCCCGGTACTCGGGAACCCCGGCGCGGTGGGGCAGGGTCGCCGGAGCGTTGTCCCCCGCGGCACGCCAGGCACGCCGCCACGCCGCCCGGTCGATGCCCTCGGCCCAGGGCGCGCCCGGGGTCAGCAGCGTCCCCTGGAAGGAGCTCGATTCCTCCTCGTGCACTTCGCCGCCCCTGGAGACCCCCTCGGCCCCGGGCGGGGCCGCCGTCACGTAGGTCCCGGAACCGTGACGGCCCGCTATCCACCCCTCGGCGTGCAGCTGCTCGTAGGCGGCCGCGGTGACCGTGCGGCTGACGGCCAGGTGCCGCGCCAGCGCACGCGTGGAGGGCAGCCGGTCGCCGCTGCGCAGCTGTCCGCGCGTGGCGGCGAGCCGCAACGCGTCCGCGAGCTGCGCTGCCAGGGGCCTGGAATCCGTTCGATCGAGTTCGATCGCCAGCTCCAGCAGCGGGGAAGCCGGGCCGGGAATACTGGGTGGCATCTCGAAACACTCCCTGATTGGACCTTCAATACTGCCACTTCGGGAGCGATCATGAACGTGCGACCCGCGGAGACACCCCTTCGCCGGGACGAACGCGGCGTGGCTGCCGGACGTCCCGCCGGGTGCTCCGGCCCCGACCACGCGAGCGCACGGAGACCACTTTGAACGTACGGGAACTCGAGCGGGACGAGCTCCGGAAGGCCCATCCGGTGCTGCGCGAGCTGCGCCCGCACCTGACCTCGGTGAAGCGCTTCCTCGAAGCACTGGATCCCCAGCTCGACCAGGGCTACCGGCTGATCTGCGCACTCGATCCGGACGACGAGGCCCTCGCGGCGGTCGGTTTCCGCGTCGCCGACTGCCTGGCCTGGGGACGTCATCTGTACGTCGACGACCTGTGCACCCTTCCGAGCGCCCGCGGCAACGGCTACGCCACCCTCCTGCTGGAACGGGTCGAGCACGAAGCCGTCCGGCTCGGAGCACGGCAGCTCCACCTCGACTCGGGGTTGGAACGCCGTTCCGCGCACCGGCTCTACGCGAGCGCCGGGTTCACCACGCCCTCGCTGCACTTCGCCAAGAAGCTCTGAGCGGACTCCGCCCCGGAGGCGAGCCGAGCAACGACCGGGACGATGACGCGGCGCACCGAGCGAGGGGATGCTGTTGCCCGCTGCTCGGACCGTCCGCTAGTTTGACGTGGACGTCAAGGTTTCCGAGGAACGGCGAGTGCATGTCCGAGCAGGCGAGCGGCGAGATGCGAATCGGCGAGTTGGCCTCCGCGGCGGGTGTGACCACGCGCACGGTTCGCCACTACGAGCAGCTGGGGTTGCTGCGTCCGTACGAACGCGCCTCTTCCGGGTACCGCTATTACACCGAGCACGAGTTCGCTCGCCTGAACAAGATCGGTCAGCTCAAGGAGCTGGGGCTGACCTTGGACGAGATCACCTCGGTGATCGACCTGTACTTCGAGGACCCCAGCGGTGCGCAGGGCAAGCGCAAAGTTCTGGAGATCCTGCGCGGCCACCTGAACGAGACGCGGCGGCGCCGCGAAGGCCTGGAACGCTTCGAGAGCGAACTGCAGGACAACATCGCCAAGGTCGAACGGCGGCTGACCGAGATCGAAGGAACCGGGAGATAGGGGCTCGGCGGAGCTCGCGTTCCGCCGGGGTGAGCACCGGCACGCAAGACGGCACTCCTCTCCCACCGGAACCCCGGGACCTTCGCCGCGCGCGGTCCCGCTCGCACCGCGCAGAGCCCCCGAGAACGACCGTTTTTTCGCCATAACTTTTACGTTTACGTCTACGTCAAGCCAATGGGAGAGATCGGATGACACACCCGAGGAGGACCTCCGCATCCGGAACGGCCGATGAAGCGCCCTGGGCGGCTCCGCTGGCCGTAGTGGTGACTGCCGCCCTTCTGGTGCTGATGCAGCTGTACTTGGCGATTCCCCTGGCCCCGGTGGTGGGCGAGGCGTTCGGAGGTACGGGCTCGACCGCGCTGAGCACGTCCTACAGCCTCGCTTACGCGGTGGGCTTCGTGCTGTGGGGGCCGATCTCCGATCGCTACGGTCGCAAGGCGGTGCTGATACCCGGCATGAGCGCGCTCACGGTCGTGACCGCGGGCCTGGCCGCCGCACCTTCATTGACCGTGCTCGGCGTCCTTCGAGCGGCGCAGGGGTTCCTGGCCGCCAGCTTCGCCGGAGTCGCGTTGGCCTATGTCGGGGAGGCGTTGCCGCCGCGCTGGCGCTCGACCGGTATCGGAGCGGTGTCCACGGCGTTCCTGGCCGCCGGAATCGTCGGCCAGGTCTACGCCCAAGCGACCGCTCTGCTGCTGGGCTGGCGCTGGGTGTTCGTCCTCGCTGCCGCGGCGTTCACCGTCATCGCGGTACTCATGGGAACGGTTCTGGCCGAGCCGGACCGCACGAGCTCCTCGACCGGTCTGGGTCAGCGGTTCGCGCAGCTGGCCGGGTTGGTGATCCGCCGCGAGCTGATCCTGCCGTACCTGGCGGCAATGACCGTGCTGCTGGCTTTCGTGGCGCTGTACTCCGCTCTCGGCCCCCTGCTGCAGGCACGTTTCGGGCTCGACTCCGACGCCGTCCTGCTGGTGCGGCTGGCCGGACTTCCCGGGATGGTGCTGGCACCGCTGGCCGGTGGTCTCGCGGGACGGTTCGGAGCAGTCCGCCTCGCCTCCGCGGGATTTCTCGTGGCCGCGGCAGGCCTGGTGCTGACAGCGCTGAGCGCAGCCACGCTGTGGGCCCTCGTGCTCAGCAGCGCGGTGTTCGTCGCAGGCATCGCCACGACGGTCCCCTCCCTCATCAGCCTCGTCGGAGCCCGTTCCGGCCAGGCCCGCGCCGGCGGACTCGGTCTCTACGGGCTGGCGTTGTTCCTCGGCGCCTCGGCGGGGCCGCTCGTGGCCGGTCTCGAAGCCGGTTACGGCACGCTCCTGCTGGGACTGGCCGTGCTGCTGGTGCTCTCGGCGGTCCTGGTCGCCGTCAGCTCTTCCCGGCCTGCACGCGAGTGAGCACTCCGGTGGGGGGCAGCAGAGCCGGGAGAGGACTCCGACAGCAGCCCCTCCCGGCCCTCACGACCTTCAACAACCTCGGCCGGATTCTCCGGATTCTCAGGAGGACGGGCTGACCGCGCGCCACGGCCGGTACACGTGAATGCTTATCGCCGGGTCTGGCCCCTCGTTGTGCACCTGGTGGGCGTAGTTCGGCCCGAAGACCCGGGACTGCCCGGCGACGAGGGTGTGCAGCGCCTCGGCGGAGTGCTGCCCCGAATCGGAGCGCACGGCTCGTTCGTTCAGCACACCCGAGACCACGGTGAAGGCCCCGTCGGCGCCGCCGTGGTCGTGCAGCTCGGTGTGCTGGCCCGGCAGCCAGCTCAGTATCCAGACCTCGTGCTCGGCGGTGCGCCGCAACAGCAGGGCCCAGCGCCGCTCACGGTCGTAACGCACCAGATGAGCCCAGGAACGGCGGGCGGCCGCCGTCTCGCGGGCGATTCGCACGGGATGCGCCCGAGTCAGGTCGGACGCGTTCGCGACAGTATTGGGTGGCACGGCGAACAACGGTGGAACAGTCCTTCGTTATCGATAGAGCGGAAAACGACACGCGACGGAAGCGATCAACGGCCCTGACAGCCGCCGATCGGAAGAACCTTCAACACGAAGGACACAACGCGCTGGCCACCAAGCGCAGTTCGACGTGACGACGGGGACCGCCACAGGCCCGGACCGTCGCCGACAAAGTCTTCACAGCGCGCAACAACACGATTTCGAGTCAAGCAACCCCGCTCGGCACCGTCAAGGCCAGTCCCTGCGGGGGAGCAAGATCTCACACGGCCGTGGTCACCGCCACGAGGGACGCTGCGCAGGTGCTCACCGCACCACCCCGGTCGAGCGCACTCACCGATGTTTGGAGGGCGAGCGGTCTGCTCGGTCGGCGGGCAAGCGGCTGCGCCGCTCGCCCCGCCTAGGCGGTCGGCACCGCCGAGCAAACCGATCCGCGCACTCGCTCAGTCCAGGGCGGCGAGAACGTCCGCCACCAGATCGGCGGTGTCCTCGCAGCCCGCGGAGAACCGCACGAACCCCTCGGGCACCGAGTCGCCCCACTGCGCCCGCCGGTCGGCCGTGCTGTGCACCCCGCCGAAACTGGTAGCCCCCGAAACCAGCCGGCTGCGCTCGAGCAACCGGCGCACCGCTTCCGCGTCCCGCAGCTCGAACCGCAGCACCCCTCCCCAGCGCCGCATCTGGCGGCTCGCCAGCTCGCGAGCGGGGTCGGAAGGCAGTCCCGGCCAGCGCAGTCCCGAGACCGAGGGGTGCTCGGCCAGCGCCTCGGCCAGCGCTGCCGCGTTGGCGGCCTGCCGCTCCAGTCGGAGGTCCAGAGTGGCCAGACTCCGGTGGGCCAGCCAGGTTTCGAACGGGGCGGGCACGGCCCCCGAGAGAGTGCGGGACCTGGTCAGCCGTGCCGCCAGTTCCTCGTCCGCGGTGCTGACGTGCCCGAGCAGCAGGTCGCTGTGCCCGCAAACCGCCTTGGTGTCGCTGGCGACCACCGCGTCGGCACCCAGTTCCAGCGGACGCTGCCCGAGCGGTGTCGCCGTCGTGTTGTCCACGGCGAGCAGCGCACCCGCGGCATGGGCGCGTTCGGCCAGCTCCGCGATGTCGCAGACGTCCAAGCCGGGATTGGACGGGGTCTCCAACAGCACCAGGCGCGCGCCCTCGAACGTCTCCTGCGGGAACGGGCCAGGAGTGGGCACCTCGCGGACGTCGAGGTTCAGTTCGGACAGCTCCGTGCGCACGAGGTCCCGCGTGGCGTAGTAGCCGTCCGCGGGCAGCACGAGCGCGTCCCCCGCGTGCAGCACCGTCCGCAGCAACGTGCCGATGGCGGCCATTCCGGACGGCAGCAGCACGCAACTGCCGCCGTCCAGCTCACCGAGGGCCCCCTCCAGAGCACGCCACCCCGGATTGCCCGCCCGTCCGTAGAAATCCGCGTCCCCCACCCGGTCGGCACCACCCAGGTGGTACGGCGCGGCGAACACCGGCCCCGGCATGAGCGGTTCGGCCACGGCCGGATCCGATTCACCGCCGTGCACGCAACGCGTACCGTCACCGAGCAAGGGAGTTCTCCTTTTCGCGATCCGTTCGTTCCTGCCACTTCCGGGAAGCACCGCTCAGGACCCGCAAGTCGCATCCGCGCGCCCCGTCCCGCAGCACGAGGTGCGGGCACCGACGCCGCTCACTCGGGCTTGGGCTCCCGCCCCAGCAGCTCGGCGGCGGCGGGCACGGGGTCCAGGTCCTCGTGGCACACGCGGTGGACGACCTCGGCTATCGGCATCTCCACCCCGTGCCTCTTCGCGAGCTCACGCAGCGCGGTGCAGGACTTGACCCCTTCCGCGACCTGCCCGTGCGCGGCCCGCTGCGCCTCGGCCAGGGATTCCCCCCGCCCCAGTCGCTCCCCGAACGTGCGGTTGCGCGACAGCGGGGAGATGCAGGTGGCCGCCAGGTCCCCCATGCCGGCCAACCCCGCGAAGGTCATGGGATCCGCACCGAGAGCCGCCCCCAACCTGCCCGTCTCGGCCAGCCCCCTGGTGATCAGGGTGGACATCGTGTTGGAGCCGTACCCCAGGCCGGAAGCCACGCCGCAGGCGAGGGCGATCACGTTCTTGCAGGCACCGGCAACCTCGACACCGACGAGATCGGTGTTGGTGTACGGCCGGAAATATCCGGTCGAGCAGGCCCGCTGCAGCGCCACGGCCCTGTCGTGGTCGGAACACGCGAGGACCGTGGCCGTGGGCTGCTCGAGGGCTATCTCCTTGGCGAGGTTGGGCCCGGAAACCACGGCCACCCGGTCGGCGGCCACATCGGCCACTTCCGCGATCACCTGACTCATCCGCTTCAGCGTGCTCAGCTCCACCCCCTTGGCGAGGCTGACCAGAGTCACCCCCTCCGGGAGCAACGTCCGCCAGCTCGCGAGGTTCTCCCGCAGCGTCTGGCTGGGTACCGCGAGCACGACGGCATCGACGCCGCTGAGCGCCTCGGCGGAGTCGTCCGTGGCCTTGAGCGTCCCGGGAAGGGTGACCCCGGGCAGGTACTCCTCGTTGACCCGCTTCCGCTCCACCGTCTCGGCCACGTGCGCCCGCCTGGCCCAGAGGCACACCTGAGTGCCCGCGTCGGCCAGCACCTTCGCGAAGGTGGTTCCCCAGGAGCCCGCCCCCAGCACGGCGACCCTGTCGATCCTCCGCTCCCCGGACTCCGCGACGACTCGCTCAGCCATGGTCCTCTTTCCCGCTCACCCGCTTCTGCCCCGAGTAGAACGAGACGGGCGGCTGCTCGCCCCGCACCTGTCCGAGCTGGTCGCGCACGCGCGACATGACCAGTTCGGTCACTTCCCGCAGCGTCCGGTTGTCCACCTCGCGCTCGCGGTACTCGGACAGGTCGATCGGCTCGCCGAAGCTCAGGGTGACCTGTTTGCGCGGCAGGGGGCGGAAGCGCTTGTTGTAACCGTCGTAGATCTCCCTGGTCCCCCAACGGGCCACCGGAATCACCGGAACGTCGTGCTCCAGCGCCAGCCGCGCCACGCCGATCTTGGGGGTCATGGGCCAACCGTCGGGGTCCTTGGTGATGGTCCCGTCCGGGTAGATCAGCACGACCTTGTCGTTGTCCAGGGCCTCGTGCGCCTCGCGCAGGCTCTTCTGCGCGTCCACCGTCCCCCGGTAGACTGGTATCTGCTCGACCCCGCGCAGGACACCGCGCAACACCGGAACGTTCCAGAGCGTGCTCTTGGCGAGAAACCGCGGGAGTCTTCCCGCGCGGTGCACCGCCACGGCGTCGTAGACCGGGTCGAGATGCGACACGTGGTTCAACACCAACAGCGCGGATCCCTCGGCCGGGACGTTGTGCAACCCGACCAGGCGCGTGCGGGCCAGCAGCGTCTTGATCGGGTAGAACACGGCCACGGCTGTCAGCAGCCAGAGCTTGCCCAGTACACCACGTCCGCGTTCCTTGGTTCCCCTGCGGGAACGCCGCAGGCTCTTCGGATCGGACACCCCAACTCCTTTTCGTTTCCGGCGGCAGCCAACATACCCGTTGCCGTGATTCGGCCGGGAACGACCGGCAGCGTGGCAAAACATCGTTCCCGAGGCGCAACATGGTGGAGTGACCTCCGGAGTTCAGCTGCTCGTTCCGATCAAACCGCTGCACCTGGCCAAGACCCGCCTGCGTGGCGCGAGCGAACCCGCGGACCGCCATTCCGGACTGGTGGCTGCGCTGGCTTCGGACACGGTCGTGGCCGCGCGCTCCACGACTTACGCGGTGGAGGTGATCGTAGTCACCTCGGACCCCCACCTGACCGCCCTGTTCCGCGACAACGGCGTGGAAGTGCTCGACGACTCCCCCGCCTCCGGGCTCAACGCGGCCCTGCGGTACGGCGACCGGGTGCTGCGGCAGCGGAACCCCGAAGCACGGGTGGGCGCCCTGCAGGCCGACCTCCCCGCGCTGAGACCCGAGGACCTGGACGCGGCGATCACCGAAGCCGGCGCCGACCGGGTCTTCTGCTCCGACGGGCAGGGCACCGGAACCACCCTGCTGCTCGCGCGGCGGGGAAGCGCGTTGCGCCCGGAGTTCGGTCCCGGCTCGGCGCGGGCGCACCGGAACGGCGGTGCCCGCGAACTGCGTGCTCCCCTGGAGTCCCTGCGCCGCGATGTGGACCTGCCCGCCGACCTGGAGGCGGCGGCTGCGCTGGGCCTGGGCGCGCACACGAGCACGCACGTCCGCGCGGCCGAGGGCCCGGAGTCGGTGCGCGGTCCCGCCTGATCGAAGCCCCCGTTCGAGGCAACAGCGGGCCGGCCGAGTCCTCCCTCCGCTTCCTCGGGACCTCCCGCTCCGGGAAGCGACCACCTCGACGGGACGAACCCGAGCACCTCCGAACGACCGAGCGCGCAGCTCCCGCACCAGTGCGCATGCCCCGTTCCGGAGCCGCTCCCCTGTACCAGCAACCGGGCGGCGGACAAACGAAATTCACACAGTCGACATCCGATCGGGTGAGCGTTTCACCTGCTTCATGGGTGAGAATGGGGCCGTGAGCACGGACGGCGACGATCGGCTTTTCGGGACGGTCCCGCAGCAAGGCAATGAAGACAGCCCCAATCGGCCGCGGCAACAAGGGCCGTCCGACTGGAGCGCGGAGGATTCCCGACACTCCTCCACCGCTCCGGAGGCCCGCACCGAATCGGCCGAGCAGCGCACTCGCGCGGACGGCGAGCCGGAAGGAGCGCGCGTTCCCGCGGCTCCACCCGCGGTGACCAGAGCCGCCGCGAGCACCGATCTGCCGGAGAACCGGTACCTCAACCGCGAGTTGTCCTGGCTGGACTTCAACGCGCGCGTCCTCGCCGTGGCCGAGGACCACTCCCAGCCACCCCTGGACAGGGCCAAGTTCCTGGCCATCTTCGCCTCGAACCTGGACGAGTTCTACATGGTGCGCGTGGCCGGCCTCAAAAGGCGTGAGGAAACCGGCCTGTCCGTGCGCAGCACCGACGGGCTCACTCCGCACGAACAGCTCGCGCGCATCTCGGCGCGGAACCAGGACCTGGTGGAAAAGCTCGACCGCGTGCTGTTGGACGAGCTGCTTCCCGAGCTCGAGGCCAACGGCATCCGGATCCTGCGCTGGGCACAGCTCGGTGAGGCGGACAAGGCCAAGCTCACCCGCTACTTCCAGGACCACGTCTTCCCCGTGCTGACCCCGCTGGCGGTCGATCCCGCGCACCCGTTCCCCTACATCTCCGGGCTGTCGCTGAATCTCGCGGTGATGGTCACCGACCCGGACGCCGGGATCAAACGCTTCGCACGGGTCAAGGTCCCGGACAACGTGGTCCGGCTGATCCGCGTGGAAGAGGAGCGCGATCAGCAGCGCAGCACGTTCGTGCCGCTCGAGGAGATCATAGCCGCCCACCTGGACAAGCTCTTCCCCGGAATGGAGGTCAGCGAGCACCACATCTTCCGGGTGACGCGCAATGCCGACCTCGAGGTCGAGGAGGACCGCGACGAGGACCTGCTCCAGGCGATGGAGCGTGAGCTCTCCCGTCGTCGGTTCGGCCCTCCGGTGCGGCTCGAGATAGCCGACACGATGAGCCGCACCATGCTCGAACTGCTGCTGCGCGAACTCGACGTCGATCCCCACGACGTGGTCGAGGTGCGCGGACTGCTCGACGTGTCCTGCCTGTTCCAGCTCGAGAAGCTGCAGCGCCCCGACCTGAAGGGGGGCGCGTTCGTCCCCGCCACGCATCCGGCCTTCAGCGAGGGCAACACTTCCAAGAGCATCTTCGCCACCCTGCGCGAAGGGGACGTGCTGGTGCACCACCCGTACCACGCCTTCTCCACCTCGGTGCAGAAGTTCATCGAGCAGGCGGCGCTGGACCCGCAGGTGCTGGCGATCAAGCAGACCCTCTACCGCACCTCGGGGGACTCGCCCATCGTCAACTCGCTGATAGACGCGGCCGAAGCGGGCAAGCAGGTGGTGGCGCTGGTCGAGCTCAAGGCCCGCTTCGACGAGCAGGCCAACATCCAGTGGGCGCGCGCGCTGGAACGTTCCGGCGTCCACGTGGTCTACGGCCTGGTGGGCCTGAAGACGCACTGCAAAACCGCGTTGGTGGTGCGTCAGGAGGGCTCCACGCTGCGCCGCTACTGCCACCTCGGGACGGGCAACTACAACCCGAAAACAGCCCGCATGTACGAGGACCTCGGTCTGCTCACCGCCGACGACGACATAGGTGCCGACCTCACCGACCTGTTCAACGTGCTGACCGGATACGCCAGGCACGACACCTAC
Organism: Actinopolyspora sp. BKK2; assembly: GCF_011291845.1. Taxonomy (NCBI): domain Bacteria; kingdom Bacillati; phylum Actinomycetota; class Actinomycetes; order Actinopolysporales; family Actinopolysporaceae; genus Actinopolyspora; species Actinopolyspora sp. BKK2. Next base: position 589,315 of record NZ_JAANTE010000003.1, read on the forward strand.
CGCCGCATCCTGGTCTCCCCCCAGGGGATCCGCACCGGGATCGTCGAGCGGATCGAGGCGGAGACGGCCCTGGCCAGGGCAGGCGAGTCCGCGGGCATCCGGATGAAGGTGAACTCGCTGGTCGACGAGCAGATCATCGATGCGCTCTACCGGGCTTCACTAGCGGGCGTGCGGGTCCGGATCGTGGTCCGCGGGATCTGCGCCCTGCAGGCGGGGGTGCGCGGACTCAGCGAGAACATCGAGGTCAGGTCGATCCTCGGCCGCTTCCTGGAGCATTCGCGGGTGTTCCACTTCCAGGGGACGGGCGAACACTGGATCGGCAGCGCCGATATGATGCACCGGAACCTCGATCGACGCATCGAGGCCCAGGTGCAGGTGACCGATCCCAAGTTGACCGCTGAGTTGGACGCGTTGCTGGATTCCGCGCTGCACCCGCAAACCCGCTGCTGGGTGCTCAACGAGAAGGGCGACTGGGAGGCCTCCCCCCGGCAGGATCAGCACGTCAAGGACCACCAGGTGGAAATGATCCGACAGCACGGCGCGAAGGTGTGAGGTGAGATGTCCCGCGGCGACTCGGACTCGAACACCGGGTTCGTGAGTTTTTCGACGGTGCCGACGACTTCCGCGGCCGACACCGTGAACGAGGCTCCGGAGGCGGCTCCGGCCGACCACCTCGTCGACGAAGGGGCTCCTACGATCCATGCGGCCGGGGCGGTGCTGTGGCGTGCGACGCAGGAGGGGGAACCGGAGGTCGCCGTGGTGCACCGCCCCCGTCACGGGGACTGGTCGCTGCCGAAGGGCAAGCTCGATCCGGGTGAAACGCTGGCCCACGCCGCGGCGCGCGAGGTCTCCGAGGAGACCGGGTTGGACTGCGTGCTCTCCCGGCACCTGCGCCGAATCAGTTACACGGTCCCCACTCCCGAGGGCGGTAGGGCCCGCAAGTTCGTCCACTACTTCGCCGCGCGAGCCCGCCCCGGCGAATTCGTCGCCAACGAAGAAGTGGACCGGATGCACTGGGTCCCCGTCACTCGGGCCCACGAATGGCTCACCTACACTGACGACAACAGCGTGTTGGACTCCTTCCGGAGCCTTCCCCGCTCGTTGAGCACCGTGTTGTTGGTACGACACGCCAAGGCGGGCAAGCGCGCGGACTTCGCGGGGGACGACGACCTGAGGCCGCTCAGCAGTCAGGGGTGGGCCCAGCAGCCGGCGTTGCACACCCTGTTGTCGCTGTTCGGCCCCGAGAGGGTGCACTCCGCTCCACGAGTCCGGTGCGAACAGACCGTGGCCTCCATCGCCGAGGAGCTCGGAGGGCACGTGGAGCCCGAGCCCACGCTGTCCGAGGACGCCTATCGCGCCGACCCGGAAGCCGGGAGGCAACGCCTGCTGCGGATCGCTTCCACGCACGAGACCGCCGTCGTGTGCAGCCAGGGCGGTGTGATTCCCGATCTGATCGGCCGACTGGCCAAATCGGCCGGCGTCGATCCCGGTGAGGTCAACAGCCGCAAGGCCAGCGTCTGGGTGCTCTCCTTCCTTCCCGGAACGCACGAGGACGAGGGAACCGGTCCCACACCACGGCTGGTCGCGGCGGACTACTTCCCCGAGCCGGCCCCGGCTCCCTGCTGAGCACGACAACCGCGGGTGCGGCCCCACTGATCGACGGCCACCGACTCGTATCGTCTCCGAACTCCCCGGAGGGGTAGCTTGCCGCGACCGGCTGGACGGTCCGCGGCGTCACTTCTTGGTGCCCCGCCCCGTGGTGGACTTGCGGGTGGTCGAAGCGGTGGAGCTCTTGCCGCTCGTCGACTTGCTCGTTCCGCTCTTGCCGGTGCCGCCGGTGCTCGTCTTCGACGAGGTCGACTTGCTCGTCCCCGACTTGGCGGCCGTTCCGCCCGACTTGGCGGCCGTTCCGCTCGACTTGGCGGCCGTTCCGCCCGACTTGGCGGCCGTCCCGCCCGACTTGGCGGCCGTCCCGCCCGACTTGGCGGCCGTCCCGCCCGACTTGGCGGCCGTCCCGCCCGACTTGGCGGCCGTTCCGCCCGACTTCGACGTCGTGGTGGTCGACTTGGTCGCCGCACCACCGGACTTGGAGGCGGTACCGGTCGTCGACCGCGAAGTGCGCGACTTCGTCCCGGCTGAGGCCGTGGCACGGCTCGTGGTGGTACTCGCGGCGGCCGTCTTGCCCGTGCTGCGTGAGGTGCCGCCGGTGCTCGTCTTCGATGAGGTCGACTTGCTCGTCCCCGACTTGGCGGCCGTCCCGCTCGACTTGGCGGCCGTTCCGCCCGACTTCGACGTCGTGGTGGTCGACTTGGTCGCCGCACCACCGGACTTGGAGGCGGTACCGGTCGTCGACCGCGAAGTGCGCGACTTCGTCCCGGCCGCGGGGGTCGTCGACTTCGCGGTGGTGCGGCCGCCCCCCGTCGCAGTCGTGCGCGTGCTTGCGGAGTCGCTCTTCGCGGTGCTGGAAGTCCCGCGGCTCGCGGTGGTACCGGCCCTGGCGGAACCGGCCCGGGGAAGTTTCCGCTGTCCTCCCACGACTTCCTTGAACTGGGTCCCCGCCCGGAAAGCCGGCACGTTCGTCTTCTTGACCCGCACCGTCTCCCCGGTGCGGGGGTTACGCGCCGTACGGGCGGCACGGGCGCGCTTCTCGAAAACGCCGAAACCGGTGATGTTCACCTTCTCGCCCTTGTTCACGTTGCGGACGATAAGGTCGACGACGTTGTCCACTGCCTGACTCGCGGTCTTTTTGTCACCGAGGCGTTCGGCCAGTGCCTCGATTAGTTGCGCCTTGTTCACGTCAGTCCCTCCCAGGACAACTACGGCCCGTCGGGCCGACTCAAGGGCCACGGTAAATCTCCGCACCGACCGATGCCATTCGCCACGCCCGCTTTCCCCGCGGCGCCGCGCCGTTGTCCCCCGGGAGAAGCCGACAACGAGGTGTCCGCGCTCCTGCTCCTCGTGGACGCGTTTTCCCGGAAAGCACCGCCGAAAACGCGCCCACGCGAATGGATCACTCCGGCGGGGTGGACAGAGTGCGCGGCAGAAAGCCCGGCCTGGAACGCTCGAAGGCCTCGATGGTCTCCTCCGAACGCATCGTCAGACCGATGTCGTCCAGCCCCTCCAGCAGGCGCCAGCGCGTGTAGTCGTCCACCTCGAAACCGATGGTCAGGTCCTTGGCCTGCACCGTCCGAGCGCTCAAATCCACCGTGACCTCGGTCCCGGGCTCGGATTCGAGCAGCTTCCACAGCAACTCCACATCGGACTGTTCGCACTGCGCCGCCAACAATCCCTGCTTGCCCGCGTTGCCGCGGAATATATCGGCGAACCGCGAAGAAATGATCACGCGGAACCCATAGTCCTTCAACGCCCAGACGGCGTGTTCCCGTGACGAACCGGTGCCGAAGTCGGGGCCGGCGACCAGCACGCTTCCCCGATCGAACGGCGCGGTGTTCAGAATGAAATTCTCATCGGAGCGCCAGGCGGCGAACAACGCGTCCTCGAATCCGGTACGCGCGACCCGCTTGAGGTAAACGGCCGGAATGATCTGATCCGTGTCCACGTTGGATCGACGCAGCGGCACGCCGATACCGGTGTGCGTGGTGAACGGTTCCATGTTTGGCTCCCTGTGTCGCGAGACCGCGAACTACGCGGTCGGAGGACTTCTCGGGGACGTTCTCGAGCTCGACGGGACGGGGCGGCGCATCCGCACCGCCACGATCCCGGCCCCGGCCCCCGCACCGGGGCCGGGTCTCACCCGGTCACTCACCGGGGTTCCCCGTCGTGCTGGTGATCGGTGTGGTGCTTCGACGCGGGCAGCGCCGAAACGGCCACGTGCCCGGACCGGCCGTGCGCGATTCCTCCGTGTGGAGGTCCGCAACGCCGGAGCGCCCGCTCACGGGGCCGCGAGAGCCCCTGCCGAGCGGCCACCTCGTCCGGCAAACTCCGGAAAGGCCTCCTCAGAGGTCCTCCGGCGAGGACAGCGTGCCCCGCACCGCTGTCGCGGCCGCGACCACGGGCGAGACCAGATGAGTGCGTCCCCCCTTGCCCTGGCGCCCCTCGAAGTTGCGGTTGGACGTCGAGGCCGCGCGCTCCCCCGGACTCAGCTGGTCTGGGTTCATGCCCAGGCACATGGAGCACCCCGCTGAACGCCACTCGGCTCCCGCGGCGGTGAACACCTCGTCCAGCCCTTCTTCCTCCGCCTGCTGGCGAACCCGCATCGATCCGGGCACCACGAGCATCCGCACCTCCGAGGAGACCGGGCGCTCCCGCAGGATCTCTGCGGCACTGCGCAGGTCCTCGATCCTGCCGTTGGTGCAGGAGCCGAGGAAGACCGTGTCCACGGACACGTCGCGCAGCGGCGTCCCCGCGGTGAGGTCCATGTACTCCAGGGCCTTCTCCGTGGCCGCCCTCGACTCCTCGTCGGCGATCTCCGCGGGATCGGGCACCCGCTCCCCGAGCGGAACTCCCTGCCCCGGATTCGTCCCCCAGGTCACGAAGGGGGTGAGCGCGTCGGCGTCGATCGTCACCTCGGCATCGTAGACGGCGTCGGAGTCGGTGCGCAGCGACTTCCAGTACTCGACGGCCGCGTCCCAGTCCGCGCCCCGCGGAGCGTGGGACCTGCCCTCGAGGTACTCGAAGGTCGTCTCGTCCGGCGCGATCATCCCCGCACGCGCGCCAGCCTCGATCGACATGTTGCACATGGTCATCCTGGCTTCCATGCTCATGGACTCCACCGCGGAACCGCGGTACTCGAGCACGTAGCCCTGTCCGCCGCCGGTGCCGATCCGGGAGATGACGGCGAGGATGACGTCCTTGCTGGTCACGCCGGGGCGCAGCGTTCCCTCCACATTGATGGCCATGGTGCGGAAGGGGCGCAGCGGCAGCGTCTGGGTGGCGAGCACGTGCTCGACCTCAGAAGTGCCGATGCCGAAGGCCAGCGCTCCGAACGCCCCGTGCGTGGAAGTGTGGCTGTCCCCGCAGACCACGGTGGTTCCCGGCTGGGTCAGCCCGAGCTGTGGCCCCACGACGTGGACGATGCCCTGTTCGGTGTCGCCCATCGAGTGCAGGCGAACCCCGAACTCGGCGCAGTTCTTGCGCAGGGTGTCCACCTGGGTGCGGGAGACCGGATCCGCGATGGGGAGCTCGGCCCCCTCCGTGGGAACGTTGTGGTCCTCGGTGGCCAGGGTCAGATCGGGGCGGCGCACTTCGCGCCCCGCGAGTCGCAGTCCCTCGAACGCCTGGGGACTGGTCACCTCGTGCACGAGGTGAAGGTCGATGTAGAGCAGATCCGGCTCGTCCCCGGTCCCGCGCCGCACCAGGTGCTCGTTCCATACCTTCTCGGCGAGCGTGCTACCCATCGCTCCTCCCCTCGTGGACGTGGGACCCGAGTGGCACGGCTCCCACTTCGTGGACATCCCATATTGCGGGACGTTAATATCGCCCCGTGGGAGAGCATAGCGGTATAGGTGTTCTGGACAAAGCAGTGGCCGTCCTGCAGGCGGCCGCCGAGGAACCGTGCGGCCTCGCCGAGCTCTGCGAGCGTACGGGTTTGCCCAGGGCAACGGCACACAGGCTGGCAGTGGGACTTGAAACGCACCGAATGCTGAGACGGGGGTCGGACGGTCGCTGGCGCTCCGGTCCCGCCCTCGGGGAACTCGCCGGCGGCGCCGTCGACCCGCTCCTGGAAGCGGCCGCTGCCGTGTTGCCCAAACTCCGCGACATCACCGGGGAGAGCGTGCAACTCTACCGGCGCGACGGCATGCAGCGCACCTGCGTGGCCACGGCGGAACCCCCCAGCGGGCTGCGCGACACCGTCCCCGTCAACACGGCACTTCCCATGACGGCGGGTTCCGGAGCGAAGGTGCTCGCCTCATGGGCCGATTCGGCCACGCAGCGAGCCGTGCTTGCCGAAGCCGTCTTCGGGGAACGAACCCTGATGGAGGTGCGCCGCCGGGGCTGGGCGCAGAGCGTCGCCGAGCGCGAGTCCGGGGTGGCGAGCGTGTCCGCCCCGGTGCGGGACTCCGCCGGAACCGTGGTGGCGGCCATCTCGGTCTCCGGTCCCATCGACCGCATGGGACGCCGTCCGGGAAGCAGGTGGGCCGCCGACCTGCTCGCCGCGGCCGAGGGGCTGCAGAACAGGCTGTGAGCGGGCTCGCGTCCGCTGCGGAGCTCGACGACGCTCCCGTGCCGGTAGGATCCGGCGCGGGAGCGCGCTCGAACCACGCCCGTGACCGGACTCCGCCGGACCCGTTGCTCCCGCTCGGCCGCGACGCCGCCGGCCCGCGCTCCGCGCCCCGACGGCACCGGAGCGAGCACCCACGCGAACCGGATCAACAGAGCAGCGATGAGTGAGCCACACGGAACGCACTTCGTCCGATCGGCCGAGAAGACGCTGGCCGTGCTGCGCGCCTTCACTCCCGAGCACCAGGAACTGACCCTCAGCGAGGTCGTCCAACGCACCGGTCTCGACCGCTCCGGGGCCCGCCGCTTTCTGCTCACCCTCGTGGACCTCGGATACGTCTCCCACGACGGGCGGCTGTTCACGTTGACACCCCGAGTCCTCGAGTTCGGGTACTCCTACCTGTCCGGAAGGTCCCTGCCCGAACTGGCACGTCCCCACCTGCGCAAGCTCACCGAGCGCCTGGGGGAGATGACCGCGGTGGCCGTGCTCGACGGCGACGACATCCGCTACGTCCTGCGAGTCCCGAGCCCGAAGCTGCTCTCGGTCGCGATTCCGGTGGGGACCCGTTTCCCCGCTCACGCCACGTCGATGGGCAAAGTGCTGCTGGCCGGACTCCCACCCGAGCAGCTGGAGGCGCGTCTCGGGGCCATGACGCTGCACAGGCTCACCGAGAGCACGACCACCTCCAGGCAGGCCCTGCGCGCCGAGTTGACCGAGATCCGCAACCAGGGATTCGTCGTGTGCGACGACGAACTAGAAGCGGGACTGCGGGGAGTTGCCGTCCCGCTGCGGGACGCCGCGGGCGAGGTCCACGCGGCCGTCAACGTCTCGCTGGACGCGCGCGGCACCACGCCCGAGGCGGCGCGAGAGCGGATCGTGCCCCCGCTGCTCACGACGGCCGAACGCGTGGAGTCCGATCTGCGGTTGAAGAGCGGGGGCTGACGCTGCTCCCGTGCGCGGCCCCGCCTTCGCGAGCCGGGTCCCCTCCGGCCCGCGAAGGCGGATCAGCGATGCGAGCCGTCACGCGTCGACCGCGTCGAGCTCCTCTTCCTCCCGGTACAGCTTCTCCGCCACGTGGATGAAGAAGTCCGGTTCCGAGTCGGCGTAGCTCGACTGGAAGTCCCCGAAGGTCTCCAGGCGCTGGAAGCCCACGTCCCGCAGCAGACCACGCATGTAGTTCTTGCGCAGCGGGTACATGTTCAGGAAGTACTCGCTTTCGTCCGGAAAGGTGTACTTGTACCGGGCGAGCCCCTGATCGACGTGATCGGGCTCGGCGGAGACCTGGGCGCCACAGTAGTAATAGGTGTGGCTGTTGGAGGACGCGCCGTCGAGCAGGGCGTCGTAATTGCGCTGATCGATGATCAGAACGCCGTTGTAGCGCAGCTTGGCGTAGAACTCGGCCAACGCCTTGCGGCGGTCGTGCTCGGAGAACAGATGCGTGAAGGAGTTCCCGAGGCAGATGATCGCGTCGAACTCACCGTGGACGTCCCTGTTGAGCCAGCGCCAGTCGGCGTTGACCACGCGCAGGACGTGGCCACCGTAGTCGAACCCGTTCCGGAAGGCCCGCGCCAACATCTGCGGACTTCCGTCCGCGCTCACGGTGTCGAAGCCCTCCTCGAGCAGGCGCACGGAGTGGAAGCCGGTACCGGTCGCCACGTCCAGCACGGTGCGCACCGAGCGGGAGCGCAGCTGTTCGGTGAAGAAGCGCCCCTCCGTCTCGGAGCGCTTGCTCCAGTCGATCAGATCGTCCCACTTCTCCACGAGGCCACCGACGTATTCCCTGGTGTAGTGGTCGGTGTCGCGCACCTCGGTCGGATTGTCGCCGAACACCTGCTGATCCAGCATCACGGATTCCCGCTCGTCCCGCGTCGTTCCCGCATCGGCGGTCATGTCCCGCACCTCTCGCTCGTCGATTCCACGTTCGGCGCTCCTGCACGGCGCCCGGAGGAACGCTAGGTACTTCCCCTCGGAAATCAAGAGCCGAAAACGGGGTCCGCCTCGACCGATTCCGCCCACCACGCGGTACTCCGCGGAAGAGCACCCGCGCTCACCAGGAAATCCACGAGCGCTCACCGAACGAGGACGGTGCGGACCTGTCCGGGAAGACGGGCACGTCACATGTTCACCATGCGAGCGCGCTGTTCACGTGGTGCCCGCCCCCACCGTTTCCGAACCTGCGGGGCGGAGCGAAAACCCCGCCACGAGACGGCCGTCCGACGGCACCGCCTCCCACCACTGCCGCTGACTTCCGGGGCGCTCCCGCTGTCGCGGGACGGACCGGCCCGGCACGGTTCGCCGCAAAAGCACAGTAGAAAAAGAAAAAGCCGATGTGCGCTGGCACATCGGCTTGTCATCGAGTAGTCCCGATGGGATTCGAACCCACGTTACCGCCTTGAGAGGGCGGCGTCCTAGGCCACTAGACGACGGGACCGCACTTTTCGAATGATTATTCTACTAAACCCGGGAACCATCGCACGGCTCCGCGGTCGCACGGAGGATAACTCGCGGAGTTCCCTCCGATTTCGTAGTCCCGATGGGATTCGAACCCACGTTACCGCCTTGAGAGGGCGGCGTCCTAGGCCACTAGACGACGGGACCAGGAGAAGACTCCCGCATCATCACTGATGCGGGTCTTCCAGCTGGGGTACCAGGATTCGAACCTAGACTAACTGAACCAGAATCAGTCGTGCTGCCGATTACACCATACCCCATCGGCACCGCTGAACATCGTATCATCTTCGAAGTTCGCCCCGAACCCCGGGGGTTCCTCGTTGATGTCCTCTGTTCATCGCGTTGGTGAATATACTAGACCATGCTCGCGAGCCCTTTGTAACCACCCCCCGATCACATTGTTTTCGCAGGTGAAAGCGGCGGGGCCTCCGAAGTCGGGAACGGTCCCGCCGCACTCGTCGATCAGCCGGACCCGGCGAGGCTGTCACACCGCGCGGACGCCTCCGCTCCACCTTCGAGGTAAGGCAGGTCACAGACCAGCAGCTCCGGCAGCTCGTACAGATTCGCGATCACCGAGACCGGAGCACCGGAGGCGGAGACCCCGGGGCTCGCGCGGGCCTCCCTGTCCAACCACACGCCGTGCAGCCCGGCCCGGGCGGCTCCTTGCGCGTCCACGTCCAGGCTGTTGCCCACGTGCGCCACTTCGTGCGGAGCGAGGTCCAGTTCCGCGCAGGCGGCGTAGAAGATCCCCTCCGAGGGTTTGGAGACACCGCACTCACCCGAGATCAACATCGTGTCGAACGTGTCCGCCAACCCCACGGCAGCGAGTTTGTGCCGCTGGTACGCACCCGGGGCGTTGGTTATGACCGCCACCGCCAGACCGCTGGCCCGCAACCAGTCCAGGCAGTCCGCGACGTCGTCGAAGAGTTCCCAGGACTTCCGCATCGCGTTCATGCGCCGCCGCTCACGAGCGCGGAGCTCGGCCGCGTCCAAGTGCTCGCCGAAGGCCGCGAAGAAGTCACGAGTCCGGCTGAGGCACATCGTCTCGAAGTCGATCTCCCCCGCCATCATGCGCTCGTGGTACTCGGCCGTTATCCGCTGCCACATCGGCCACGCGGCGTCATTGCCGGTCAGCGCCATGAAGGCGCGTCTGGCGGATCGCTGACTGTCCAGCAGGGTGTCGTCGATGTCCAGGCAGACGGCTTTGATCCTGCGAAATTCACCGGGTATCGATACCTCACGTGCGGATGTCACCCCGTGAGGCTAGGCCCCCACCCGGAGTGGCCGACTCGGCCAATTTGGTGATACTTAAATCACTTTCCCGATTCAGCTCGCGCGTGCATCAGCACATGAACCCGACCACCGTGTCGGTTTCGCCGGACGAAACCGACACGGTCCGGTCTCTCGTGCACCGCTTCCCGCCGAGAGCACGCGCTTTCGGGGCTCACCCCTCGGAGTCGTACTCCAGAGCGGCGCGCAACCTGCGGAGGCTGGTCTCCCTGCCGAGCAGCTCCATGGACTCGAACAGCGGCGGTGAGACGGTGCGGCCGGTGATGGCCACGCGCACCGGCGTGAAGGCCTTCCGGGGCTTGATTCCCAGCCCCTCCACGATCGCCGCCTTCAACGCGCTCTCGAGTTCCGAACTCACCCACTCGGTGACGCCCTCGGCCGCTTCGACGGCCGCGGAGAGCACCGGGGTCGCATCCGCGCCGAGGGCCTTGTCCGCCGCCGCCTGCTCCGGAGCGAACTCGGAGCCCGCGAACAGGAAGCCCATCATGCCCACGGCGTCCGACAGGACCACTACCCTTTCCTGCACCAGCGGCGCGGCCTGCCGCACGAGCTCCCGCTGCTCCGCACTGGGCTGCTCGGGCAGCACCCCGCCGTCCACCAGGTAGGGGATGACCCGCTCGACGAAGTCGTCCAGCGCGAGGGCACGCAGGTGGGCGGCGTTGATGGCGTCCGCCTTCTTCTGGTCGAACCGGGCCGGGTTGGCGCTGACCCTGCCGACGTCGAAGGAACGCACCATCTCGTCGATGTCGAACACGTCCCGGTCCTCCGCGATGGACCAACCGAGCAGGGCCAGATAGTTGAGCAGTCCCTCGGGAACGAAACCGCGCTGCCTGTGGTGGAACACGTCGGACTGCGGATCGCGCTTGGACAGCTTCTTGTTGCCCTCCCCCATCACGAAGGGCAGGTGCCCGAAGTGCGGAGTGGAATCGGTGATGCCGACGCGCTGCAGCGCCTCGTAGAGCGCGATCTGACGCGGGGTGGAGGACAGCAGGTCCTCACCGCGCAGCACGTGCGTGATCCCCATCAGGGCGTCGTCGACCGGATTGGTCAACGTGTACAGCGCATCACCGCTGCCGCGCACCAGCACCGGATCCGGCACACTGCCCGCGGGGAAGGTGACCTCGCCGCGGATGAGGTCGGTGAACCCTATGTCCCGGTCCGGCATGCGCAACCGCAGCACCGGACTGCGCCCCTCCGCGCGCAGTTCGGACTTGCGCTGTTCGGTCAGCTCGCGGTCCGCGTTGTCGTAGCCCAGCTTGGGGTCGCGTCCCGCGTCCCTGTGCCGCTGCTCGACCTCCTGGGGCGTGGAGAACGACTCGTACAGCTCTCCGGATTCCAGGAGCTTGCGCGCCACATCGGCGTAGATCTCACTGCGCTGGCTCTGCCGGTAGGGCCCGTGGGCTCCGCCCACGTCGGGCCCCTCGTCCCAGTCGAGCCCCAACCAGCGGAGCGCTTCCAGCAGCGCCTGGTAGGAGTCCTCGCTGTCCCTGCTCGCATCGGTGTCCTCGAGCCGAAAGATCAGGGACCCGTTGTTGTGTCTGGCGAACGCCCAGTTGAACAGGGCGGTGCGGATCAGTCCGACATGCGGCGTCCCCGTGGGCGACGGGCAGAAGCGGGCGCGCACGGGGCGGTCGGACTCGGCGGCTGTGGTGACATCTGGCGTGCTCATGACAGGTTCAGCTTATCCACCCCGTTCCACGGGTTGACCGGCGCGTCCGCTCCGCGCATGCTGAAGTTATTCAACGCTTGTTGAATTATTCTGGAGGATCGTGATGAGGCGAACCACCTGCTGCATCGTCGGGGGCGGCCACGCGGGCATGGTCCTCGGTCTGCTGCTGGCACGCTCCGGGGTGAGCGTGACCGTGCTGGAAAAGCACTCCGACTTCCTGCGTGACTTCAGGGGTGACACGGTGCACCCCACGACCATGGCCCTGCTGGACGAGTTGGGCCTGGCCGAACGCTTCGCGGAGCTCCCGCAGAACAGGCTCGACACGGTGCGACTCCCCGTCGGCCCCGAGGGCGAGCTCCACACCGTGGGCGACTTCCGCCGGCTGCCGATCAAGTACAACTACATCGCCATGGTCCCGCAGTGGGACCTGCTCGACCTGCTCGCGAACGAGGGACGGCGGGAACCGAACTTCACACTGCTGATGGACGCCGAGGTGACGGCCCCGATCCGGGAGCACGGCAGGGTGAACGGTGTCGAGTACCGCTCCCCGGACGGGGGGACGGAACGATTGCTGGCCCCGATAACCGTCGCCTGCGACGGGAGGAACTCCTTCGCTCGCGGAATCCCCGAGCTGACTCCGCGCGAGTTCCCCACCCCCATGGACGTCCAGTGGTTCCGGATCCCGAAAACGGCGCGGGACCCGGCCGGAGCCTTCGGAACGATCCGCAGCGGCTCGTTCACCGCCCTGCTCGACCGGGGGGACTACTACCAGGTCGCCTCGATAATCGCCAAGGGCGCTGACGCGGCCGAAAGAACCAGGGACGTCGAGAACTTCAACCGCGACCTGCGGCGGCGCCTGCCCTGGCTGGACGACGGGAGAGAGCTCGTGCGGAGCTGGGAGGACGTGAAGCTGCTGCACGTCAGCCTGGACCGGATGCGCAAGTGGCACGTCCCCGGGCTGCTCTGCATCGGTGACGCCGCGCACGCGATGTCACCGGTGGGGGGAATCGGGATCAATCTCGCGGTTCAGGACGCCGTGGCCACGGCGCGACAGCTCGCCGGTTCCCTGCGCGCGGGAAGGCTGCGCAGACACCACGTGGCCGCGGTTCAGCGCCGCAGGAAACCGGTCACCGCGCTGCTGCAGCGGGTCCAGCGCACCGTCCACGACAACGTGATCGAACCCGCCCTGCGCGGAAGCATCGACTTCCGGGACCGGACGAGGCTGCCGCTGCCGCTGAGGCTGGCGCCGAAGGTCCCGTGGCTGCGAGCGATACCGCCGTACGTCTTCGCCTACGGAGCCGTGCGGGAACGGCCCCCGCGAAGCGCCGTTCGCTGACGCCCGCGGGTGGCCGATCCCCGCTTTCGGTCACCGGCCGGGTCCGGGCCGACTCAGGCCTGCTGCACCGGGTTGGTGAGCGTTCCCAACCCGTCGATGGAAACCGAGACCTTCTGCCCCGGCTGCAGCGGACCGACCCCCGAAGGAGTTCCGGTCAGGATCACGTCGCCGGGCAGCAGGGTCATGACGCGGGAGACGTACGAAACCAGACCGGCCACGTCGTGCACCAGCAGGGAGGTCCGCGACTCCTGCACCGGTTCGCGGTCCACTTCCGTGCGCAGCGCCAGATCCGAGGCGTCCGTGCCCGTGTCGATCCACGGTCCGAGCGGGCAGAAGGTGTCGTAGCTCTTGGAGCGCGTCCACTGCCCGTCAGCCTGCTGCTGGTCCCGCGCGGTCACGTCGTTGGCGATCGTGTAACCGAGCACGACCTCGGTGCCGCGGGCCTCCGGAACGTCCTTGCAGGGCTGTCCGATCACCGCCGCGAGTTCGCCCTCGTAGTCCACCCGCTCGGAGTTGGGGGGCATCTTGATCGGCGCGCTCGGACCGACGACAGCCGTGGACGGCTTCATGAACAGAACCGGGTTCGGCGGCACCTCCGAGCCCATCTCCCGTGCGTGCTCGGCGTAGTTCTTGCCCACGCAGATCACCTTGGTCGGCAGGATCGGCGCCAGCAGCCGCACGTCGGCCATCGGCCACTTGCGGCCGGTGAACGTCGGCTCCCCGAACGGGTGCTGGTCGATCTCGACGGCGAGCACCTTCTCACCGGGGGACTTGGGATCCGGCTCCAGAGCGACGAACGAGACCCCTTCGGGTTGAGCAACACGTGCCAGGCGCAAGCGAAACCTCCGTTATCTACTTTCCCCGGACAGCCTACGTGCCACCTGCTCGAACAACTCGCCTGGTCACCCGCTTCCCGGCAGACTGGCCTCGCTGATCCCGGCCCGCCGTATCGCTTTGTGGGCGAACGCGTCACGCAGCGCGTACCAGCTGGCCTCGACGATGTTGCCGTGGACTCCCACGGTGTTCCACTCGAGGAACTCGTCCCGCGACTCGACGAGCACCCGGGTGACCGCGTCCGTTCCCGAGGTGTCGGTGAGGATCCGCACCTTGTAATCCACCAGCTCGACCTCGTCGAGCCAGGGAAGCCGCGGCACGAGCCCGGCGCGGAGCGCGGCGTCCAACGCGTTGACCGGCCCGTTGCCCTCGGCCGTGGCGATGACCCGCTCACCGTCCACGTGCAACTTGACCGTCACTTCGGACACGACCTGCCCGTCCGGGCGGTGATCGAGCGAGACCCGGTAGGACTCCAGCTCGAAGGGGGCTCCGAACGAGGCCCCGACCGAGTTCTCCGCCGCCCCCTCGTGGCCGGCCCCCTCGGCGAGCGCCAGCTCACGACGCAGCAGCAGCTCCAGTGACGCGTCGGCCCCCTCGAACGACCAGCCGTGGGCTTCCAGCTCCTTGACCCTGCGCACCGCGCCGTTGACCGCTTCGGGCGAACCGCTCAGGTCCAGCCCCAGCTCGGCCGCCTTGAGCTCCAGGCTCGCGCGTCCGGCCATCTCGGTGACCAGCACGCGCATTCCGTTGCCCACCCGCTCCGGGTTGATGTGGTTGTACAGTTCCGGATCCACCTTGATCGCGCTGGCGTGCAGCCCCGCCTTGTGGGCGAAGGTGGAGGTGCCCACGTAGGCCTGGTGCGTGTCCGGGGCGAGGTTGGCGATCTCGGCCAGGGCGTGCGAGACGCGGCTGAGCTCGGTCAGGTTGCCCTCGGGGAGCACCGGGATGTCGAGCTTGGTCTCCAGATTGCCGATCACGGAGAACAGGTCGGCGTTGCCCGCGCGCTCACCGTACCCGTTGGCCGTGCACTGGACGTGGCTCGCGCCGGCCTGGACCGCGGCCACCGTGTTCGCCACGGCACACCCGGTGTCGTCCTGGCAGTGGATTCCCACCCGGAAACCCGTGCGCCGGATGACCTCCTCGACCGTTCGCGCCAATCCGGTGGGCAGCTGACCACCGTTGGTGTCGCAGAGGCAGACCAGGTCAGCCCCCGCGTACACGGCCGATTCCAGCACGCGCAGCGCCGTGTCGGGGTCGTGGGCGTACCCGTCGAAGAAGTGCTCGGCGTCCAGGAACACGCGCCGGCCGTGCTCGACGAGGTGGCGCACGGTGTCCGCCACCATCGCGCAGTTCTCCGCCACATCGGTGCGCAGGGCGTGCTCGATGTGCCTGCTGTCGGCCTTCGCGACCAGGGTCACCACGGGCGCCCGGGACTCGAGCAGCGCCGCCACCTGAGCGTCCTCCCGCACGGAGGCGCCGGGCCTGCGCGTGGAACCGAAGGCGGTGAGCACGGAGTGCCTGAGCTCGAGCTCGCCCTGGGCCGCTCGCTGGAAGAACTCGGTGTCCTTGGGCAGCGCCCCGGGCCAGCCGCCCTCGATGAACCCCACGCCCAGGGAGTCCAACGTGCTCGCCACGGCGAGCTTGTCCGACACCGAGTAGGAGATGCCTTCACGTTGGGCTCCGTCACGCAAGGTGGTGTCGTAGACGTGAAAGGTGTCCGCGGACGGAGTTCCTGCCGGGCTGGTGCGGGTCACTGTCCCTCCAAAGGACGATGTTCGGTTGGTCCGGAACGTGCGGTGGACGCTTGGCGGATCCACTGGGAAACAAAAAAAGACCCCTCGCGGATGCGAGAGGTCTGCGCGTCGGGCGGGCAGAGAGCCGAGTCACCCGACGCGCTTGCCAATAATGTCCTTCACGTGGCGGAACACGACGTCATGTTCGCACACACCGCTTCCGCTCCACCCACTGGGCCCTCTTTCCCATGATCCGGACACGGAGGCGCGTCCACGTTCCCGCGAACCCCTGCCCGGTCAGGTCTGCTGCACGACCTCCCTGGAGGAGACGAGCGCGGCCAACCGGTCCCCGATGGCGTGCGTGGCGCCGGGGGCGGAATGATCCCGGGTCGCCAGATCGAACGACACGGAGGCC
This sequence comes from Actinopolyspora sp. BKK2, assembly GCF_011291845.1. Taxonomy (NCBI): domain Bacteria; kingdom Bacillati; phylum Actinomycetota; class Actinomycetes; order Actinopolysporales; family Actinopolysporaceae; genus Actinopolyspora; species Actinopolyspora sp. BKK2. The sequence continues at coordinate 605,224 of NZ_JAANTE010000003.1, forward strand.
TGGACCCGGCGCGCCGCCTCGGTGTAGCCCACGTGATCGAGCAGCAGGGCCACGGAGAGCACGGCCGCGGTCGGATCGGCCGTCCCCTGCCCGGCGATGTCGGGAGCGCTGCCGTGCACGGGCTCGAACATGCTCGGGTTCCGCCTCGTGGCGTCGATGTTGCCGCTGGCGGCCCGGCCGATACCGCCCGTTACCGCCCCCGCGAGATCGGTGATGATGTCGCCGAACAGATTGTCGGTGACGATCACGTCGAACCTGCTCGGGTCCTGGACCAGGTGGATCGTCGTCGCGTCGACGTGCTCGTAGGCCACGGTGACGTCCGGGTACTGCAGCGAGAGCTCCTCGACGACACGCGACCACAGGGAGCCGGCGTGGCTGAGCACGTTGGTCTTGTGCACCAGGGTCAGGTGCTTGCGCGGACGGGCCGAGGCCCTGGCGAAAGCGTCCCTGACCACGCGCTCGACCCCGAACGCGGTGTTCAGGCTCACCTCGGTGGCGACCTCCTGGGGGGTGTCCTTGCGCAGCAGACCACCGTTGCCCGCGTAGGGCCCCTCGGTCCCCTCGCGCACGACCACCATGTCGACGTCGCCCGGATCGGCGATCGGGCTCTGCACTCCCGGGTACAACCGCGCGGGACGCAGGTTCACGTGGTGGTCGAGCTCGAAGCGCAACCGCAGCAACAACCCGCGCTCGAGTATTCCGCTGGGCACCGATGGATCTCCCACCGCGCCGAGCAGGATGCCGTCCTGCTCCCGCATCTCCCCCAGCACGGATTCGGGCAGTAGCTCCCCGGTGTTGTGCCAGCGAGCAGCGCCCAGATCATACCGCGTGATCTCCGTTTCGGGCACCACTTCCCCGAGTACCTTCAGAGCCTCGGCCACCACTTCCGGCCCGATCCCGTCACCTGGGATCACAGCGAGCCGCATGCACACACCTCCCGAGTACTGCCCCGACTTGGGACTGAAACGTCGTCCCGCAGACTACCGTCCCTCGATCACGTCACGGCACGCCGGACCCTTCAAATGGACAGCACTTCCCGCCCAGTGGGACACCCGAATGGGTGAGTGTCCACCGTTCAAGCGAGGGCAACGCCCCTGCCCCACCCTTCGGTGGTCGAACGGACACCAGGAGTGACCGACCCCGTTCCGGAAAAGAAGGAGGGGTCGCCGCTGCACGCGACGACCCCTCCGCCGAGGAACGGTGCGAATCCCACCGGAATCACACCCGCGGACTCACTCGAAGCTGACGGTGCGCACCGTCTTGGCACCGACCGCGGCTCCGATGGGCTCGAGGACGCCCGCGTCCACCGGGCGATCCACCCGCAGCAGCATGATCGCGTCCGAGCCGTCGTAGGTCTGGCTGATCTGCGCGGCCTCGATGTTGATCCCGACCTCGCCGAGCAGCGTGCCGACCTTGCCCATGACGCCCGGGCGATCCGGGTACTCGAGCAGCAGGACGCTGCCCTCGGCCCTCAGGTCGAAGTGCCTGCCGTTGACCTCGACCAGCTTCTCGATCTGCTCCGGCCCGTCCAGGGCACCCGAGACCACACCGGTGCGGCCGTCGGACAGCACCGCGCGCACCGACACGACGCTGCGGTGGCTGGCGCTCTCCGTGGAGGTCTTCACGTCGATGTCCACACCGAGGTCCTCGGCCAGCTGCGGAGCGTTCACGAAGGTGACCTGGCTCTCGACCGCACCGGCGAAGACCCCGCGCAGCGCCGCCAGCGGCAGCACGGACACGTCCTCCTCGGCGAGCTCGCCGCGGGCCTCGACGGTGACCGAGGTCGGGGTCGACCCCAGCACGGCCGCCAGCAGGGAACCGAGCTTCTGCGTCAGCGGCAGGTACGGGCGCACCTCCTCGCCGACAGCCCCGCCCTGGACGTTGACCGCGTCGGGGACGAACTCGCCGCGCAGCGCCTGCAGCGTGGAGTGGGCGACATCGGTGCCCGCGCGGTCCTGGGCCTCGACCGTGGAGGCCCCGAGGTGCGGGGTGGCGACCACGTTGGAGAGCTCGAACAGCGGGCTGGAGGTGTTGGGCTCGGTGCTGTAGACGTCGATGCCCGCACCACCGAGGTGACCGCTGCGCAGGGCATCGGCCAACGCGTCCTCGTCGATGAGTCCACCGCGGGCGGCGTTGATGACGATGGCGCCCTGCTTGCACTTCTTGAGCTCCTCGGCACCGATGAGCCCGAGGGTCTCCGCGGTCTTGGGCAGGTGGATGGACATCGCGTCGGCACGCTGCAGCAGCTCGTCGAGGCTGACCAGCTCGATGCCGAGCTGGGCCGCGCGAGCCGCGGAGACGTAGGGGTCGTAGGCGATCAGCTTCGCACCGAAGGCCTCGAGCCGCTGCGCGACGAGCTGACCGATCTTGCCGAGACCGATGACACCGAAGGTCTTGCCGTTGAGCTCCACACCGCTGAAGGCGCTGCGCTTCCACTCGCCCCCGCGCAGGCTCGCGTCCGCGGCTGCGACGTTGCGGGCGACGGCGAGCAGCAGCGCGATGGCGTGCTCGGCGGCCGAAACGATGTTGGAGGTCGGGGCGTTGACCACCATGATGCCGCGTTCGGTCGCGGCGGGAACCTCGACGTTGTCCAGCCCCACACCCGCACGGGCGACGATCTTCAACCGCGTGCTCGCGGAGTAAACCTCGGTGTCGACCTTCGTCGCCGAACGGACCAGCAGCGCGTCGGCGTCGGCGACGGCCTCGAGTAGGGCGGGACGATCGGTGCCGTCGACGTGGCGGATCTCGACCTCGTCTCCGAATGCTTCCAGCACCGAAGGAGCCAGCTTCTCAGCGATCAGGACGACAGGACGGCTTGCGTTGGTCACGGGCGCGCTCCAGTAACAGAGATCAGGGTCGAAGCAAAGGCACGCCATTGTGCCGGACGGTGCAGCAGTTTAACGCTGATATGAGAATCCGTTCACACAAGTGTTGGACGTATCACCGTAACGCCACATCCGGAACTTCCGGACGAAAACGACGTCGAACGACGAAACCGCCGCACACAGCTTCGCGGACAGTGCGGTGCACCTGCCCGTTTCCATCACGGGCAGGTTACGGTTGAGGGTTCACGGTTCGTCGAACTCGCCGTCCTTGGCGCCTGCGACGAACGCGTCCCACTCCTCAGGAGTGAACACGAGCACCGGCCCCTCCGGGTCCGCACCGTTGCGCATGCCTATGTAGCCGTCCACGAAGGCGATCTCCACCCCGGGTTCGTCATCATCGTCGGTACTGGTGATCCACTCGGCGTTGCTGAAGTCGAGCTGATCCCTGATGTGGGCCTTGTCGTCGACCGGCTGCGTTTCCTCGCTCACGGAGCGAATAATACCGATTCGGAGGCCCGCCCCGACAGGAAGGGCGTTTCTCCCCTGGCGAAAAACGGGCCGCCCGCCCGGCACGAAGCCGGACGGACGGCCCGTCGGACCGCTGGGGCTCAGCCCTTGCTCCAGGACATCAGCGAGCGCAGCCGCTTGCCGACCTCCTCGATCTGATGCTCGTTGCCCTCGGCCTGCAGCCGGTTGAACTCGGGCCTGCCCGCCTCGTCCTCGGCGACCCACTCCTTGGCGAAGGAGTCGTCGCGGATCTCGGACAGCACCTGCCGCATCGAGTCCTTGACGTGCTCGTCGATGACCCGCTTGCCACGGGTTAGGTCACCGTACTCGGCGGTGTCGCTGCAGGAGTACCGCTGACCGGCGATGCCGCCCTCCCACATCAGGTCGACGATCAGCTTCAGCTCGTGCAGCACCTCGAAGTAGGCGATCTCCGGCTGGTAACCGGCCTCGACGAGCACCTCGAAGCCGCTCTGCACCAGGGCGCTGGTCCCGCCGCACAGGACGGCCTGCTCACCGAAGAGGTCGGTCTCGGTCTCCTCGGTGAAGGTGGTCTTGATGACCCCGGCCCGTGCTCCGCCGATCCCGGCCGCGTAGGCGAGGGCGAGCTGCTGGGCGTTGCCGGTGGGGTCCTGCTCCACGGCGATCAGGCACGGCACGCCCTTGCCGTCGACGAACTGGCGCCGCACGAGGTGTCCCGGCCCCTTCGGGGCCACCATGGCGACGTCCACATCGGAGGGCGGCTGGATCAGGCCGTAGCGGATGTTGAAACCGTGGCCGAAGAACAGCGCGTCACCGCTGTTGAGGTTGGGCGCGATGTCCTCGGAGTAGATCTGCCGCTGCTTGGTGTCCGGGGCGAGGATCATGATGAGATCCGCTTCCCCGGCGGCCTCGGAGGGCGTGACCACGCGCAGCCCCTCCTCGGCTGCCTTCTCCCGCGACTTGGAACCGGCAGGCAGTCCGATCCGGACGTCGACACCGCTGTCCCGCAGGGACAGGGCGTGGGCGTGCCCCTGGCTGCCGTAACCGATGATCGCGACCTTGCGCGACTGCACCAGCCCGAGGTCGGCATCGGACTCGTAGAAGATCTCGGTTGCCATTGCTGCTCGTTTTCCTTTCCGTAGCGGGCCCGCCGGGGCGGGTCACCGCACTGCGGTTGCCGTGATCGAACGTGCTCCTCGGCCGATGGCGACCATCCCCGACTGGACCATCTCGCGGACGCCGTAGGGCTCGAGCATCCGCAGCAGCGCGTCCAGCTTGTCCGAGTCGCCGGTGGCCTCGATGGTCAGCGCCTCAGGGGAGGCGTCGACCACCTTCGCCCGGAACAGCTGCACCGTCTCGAGAACCTGGCTGCGCACCGAGGCGTCGGCCCGCACCTTGACCAGCAACAGCTCGCGCTGCACCGACGAGTCCGGGTCCAGCTCGACGATCTTGATGATGTTGACCAGCTTGTTGAGCTGCTTGGTCACCTGTTCCAGCGGCTGCTCCTCCACCGAGACCACGATCGTCATGCGCGAGATCTCGGGGTGTTCCGTCGGACCGACGGCCAGGGACTCGATGTTGAAGCTGCGCCGGGAGAACAACCCCGACACCCTGGCCAGCACCCCTGGAACGTTTTCCACCAGCACGCTGAGCGTGTGTCGGCTCATCGACGCGCTCACCCCTCGTCGTCGTCGAACAGCGGGCGGATTCCGCGCGCCGCCATGATTTCGTCGTTTCCGGTTCCGGCGGCCACCATCGGCCACACCTGCGCGTCCTTGCCCACCACGAAGTCGATGACCACGGGTCGGTCGTCGATCTCCATCGCCCGCTCGATGACGCTGTCCACGTCGGCGGCGGACTCGCACCTCATCCCCACGCCGCCGAGCGCCTCGGCCAGCAGCGCGAAGTCGGGGATGCGGTGCCCGTGGGTGCCGAGATCACTTTGTGAGTAACGCTCGGCGTAGAAGAGGTTCTGCCACTGCCGGACCATACCGAGGTTGCCGTTGTTGATGACCGCCACCTTGATCGGCAACCCCTCGATGGCGCAGGTGGCCAGTTCCTGATTGGTCATCTGGAAGCAGCCGTCCCCGTCGATGGCCCAGACCTGCCGGTCGGGGGCTCCCGCCTTGGCACCCATCGCCGCGGGAACGGCGTAGCCCATCGTTCCGAGCCCACCGGAGTTGAGCCAGCTTCCCGGACGTTGGTACTCGATGAACTGGGCCGCCCACATCTGGTGCTGCCCCACTCCCGCGCTGTAGACCGCCTCCGGCCCCGCGAGCTTGCCGATCCGCTCGATCACGTACTCGGGCGAGAGCGTGTCGTCGGCGGGCCAGTCGTACCCGAGGGGGAAGCGCCTGCGCCAGTCCTCCAGCTGCTCCCACCACTCCGACAGGCCACCGCGCTGCCGATCGGCGGGGGAATCGTCCACGGCTTCGAGGAGCTCGGTCAGCACCTCCTTGCAGTCGCCCACGATCGGCACGTCGGCGACCCTGTTCTTGGAGATCTCGGCCGGATCGATGTCGGCGTGCACGACCTTGGCCTCCGGCGCGAAGCCCGACAGCTTGCCGGTGACCCTGTCGTCGAAGCGGGTTCCCAGCGCGATCAGCAGATCGGATCGCTGCATCGCGGCCACCGCGGGAACCGTCCCGTGCATGCCCGGCATCCCCAGGTGCAAGGGATGCGAGTCGGGGAACGCGCCCCGGGCCATCAGCGTGGTGACCACCGGGATACCGGTGTGCTCGGCGAGCCTGGTCAGCTCCTCCGAGGCCTCGGCCTTGAGCACCCCACCGCCGACGTAGAGCACCGGGCGCTTGGCCTCGCCCATCAGGCGCGCCGCTTCGCGGACCTGCTTGCCGTGCGGCTTGCCGACGGGTCGGTAACCGGGCAGCCGCTGTTCCGGTGGCCAGGAGAAGGACATGTTCAGCTGCTGAACGTCCTTGGGGATGTCCACCAGCACCGGTCCCGGCCGACCGCTGGACGCGATGTAGAAGGCCTCGGCGATGGTTCGCGGGATCTCGGCCGGATCGGTGACCAGGAAGTTGTGCTTGGTCACCGGAAGCGTGATGCCGCAGATGTCGGCTTCCTGGAAGGCGTCGGTGCCGATCAGACCGGTGCTCTGCTGTCCCGTGATCGCCACCATCGGAACCGAGTCCATGCTCGCGTCCGCCAGCGCGGTGACCAGGTTGGTCGCTCCCGGTCCCGAGGTGGCCATGCAGACTCCGGTTCTTCCCGTGACCTGCGCGTATCCGACCGCCGCGTGACCGGCGGCCTGCTCGTGCCGCACGAGCACGTGACGCACCTTGGTCGAGTCCAGGAGTGGGTCGTAGGTGGGAAGAATCGTTCCGCCCGGTATTCCGAAGACCACCTCGCAGCCCACGGCCTCCAGCGAGCGGACCAGTGCTTGGGCACCGGTCGCTCTTACCGGGGCTCCGTTGGGTGGGGCCGGCTTCGGACGCTGCCCCGGGGACGTTTCCGGGGCCGGATTCTGCCTGGTGTTGGCGCTGGTCATCGATTCTGCCTCGCGGTCGATGAATGGGGCCGGGCACGAAAAAACCCCCGCCGGCTACAAGCCGAACGAGGGTTGGCGCGTCGACGCTGCGTACTTCTCAGGCGTCGACGCGCCCGGGAAGTACGAGAATGTCGTTGATGCGCAGCATGGTTCGAAGGCTAGTCCCGCCGCCCCCGGAAGTCAAACCAACGGGAAAACGCTCCCGCATCGTGGACCGATGGAAGCGTGACTCCCCGGTCGCGCGCCGGGAGCGCCACCGCGCGCGCTCCGGTGCGAACATCCGTTGCGCAGGTGAGAGCATCGAGGGGTGAGCGAGACCCGCGACGAGACCACGGACCCGGACACCGCGACTCCCTCCGGAGGCAGCACGGTGGACGAAGCGGACGAACACACCCCCTCCGCCGGAGGCGGAACCGGCAGCACCCCCGCCGAATCACCGGAGGGGGACACCGTCGGCGCATCCGCGTCGGCCCCACAGGCAGCCACCTCGGAGGCCTCCCCCTCCTCGGAAGACGACGCGGAGGGCGACGTCCGGCGAGCACCACGGCTGGTTTTCCGCTTCACCCGCGTGAGCCTGCTCGTGCTCCTGGTCGTGGCGGTCTGCATCAGCCCGGTCGCCGCCTCCCTCCCCTGGCTGTCGCTGCTGTACCTGGTGCCGTTCGGCCTGCTCTACTGGGTGATCCGCATGCGGACCCTCGCCGGCCCCTCCGGGCTGACCACCCGCTCGCTGTTCCGGAGCGAATCCCTGCAGTGGACGGAGATCAAGGCCTTGCGGCTCGACGAGCGCCGCTGGGTCCGCGCGATCACCCACTCGGACCGGGAAGTCCCCCTGCCCGTGGTTCGGGTTCGGGACGTTCCCCGGCTGGCCGCCGCGAGCGGAGGATGGTTGCGCGACCCGCTCACTCCGGCCGACGACTCCGGCGACTCCGGCGAGGAGTAACCCGCGCCGAACCCCGAAAGCCACCCACTGGCTCTCACTGTTCGGGCAAGGGATTCCAACCAGGGCCGTTACACGGGCTGATGAGCGCCGGAGCAGGCTCGTGCTCACCGCTGAAGCCCGGCGCTCACAAGGCGCGGCCCGTTCTTCCACCTCAGCGCGGTATCCCATGAAGTGAGAGCTTAGAACCATGCCCGAGTTGCGCTCCCGAACTGCGACGCACGGTCGCAACGCCGCGGGCGCCCGCTCGCTGTGGCGCGCCACCGGCATGACCGACAACGACTTCGGCAAGCCGATCGTGGCCATCGCCAACTCCTACACCCAGTTCGTGCCGGGGTATCTAACTGTTGGCGTTTCTGTGTCTTTGTGTGTCAGAGTGTGTCATTTCGTGCTGCGTCGGGGTGGGTGTTCGTGACGCCAGGCGTGTAGCGCGGTGGGGTCATACAGCACAGTGCGGCCTACCTTCACCGGCTGAGGGAAGTCGTCATAGACGTAGGAGTTGCGGTAGAGCGTCTTCACGCTGATACCCAGCAGTTCAGCAGCTTGCGGAGCGGAAACCAGCCCATCCAAGTTAGCCATACTCAAGTATGGTATCCTGTG